>CAJBBX010000071.1 GCA_903951425.1 uncultured Chthonomonas sp. | reverse complement strand
CCCAGGGGCTCTACGACCCCGCTCAGGAGCACGACAGCTGCGGCGTGGGCTTCGTCGTCAATATCAAAGGCAAGCGCTCGCACGACATTGTGGCTAAGGCGCTTGAGATCCTCATCAACCTTGAGCACCGCGGCGCCTGCGGCTGCGATCCCGAGACTGGCGACGGCGCGGGCATCATGGTCCAGACGCCCCACGCCATGCTCCAGAAGGCCATGGACGGCGCCCTGCCCGAGATGGGTGCCTACGGCGTGGGCATGGTCTTCCTCCCGCAGGATGCCCGCCAGCGCGACCTTTGCGAGGCGGCCATTCGGGGCATCGTTGCCGAGGAGGGTCAGCGCTTCCTGGGTTGGCGCGATGTCCCCACGGACGACACGCGCATCGGCGTGAACGCGCGGGCCGCCAAGCCGGTCATCCGCCAGTTCTTCGTGGGCATGGGGACGGGCGTTGCCGACCAGGACGCCTTCGAGCGCCGTCTCTACATCATCCGCAAGACAATCTTCAGGGTGTTGGAGAGCAAGGAGCTACCGGACTTCGGTTCATTCTATATTTGCAGCCTCTCCACGCGCACCGTGGTGTACAAGGGGCTCCTGCTTGCCCGCCAGATGCGGGGCTTCTACCTGGACCTGGCCGATCAGGAGATGGTGACCGCGCTGGCCCTGGTGCATCAGCGCTTCAGCACGAACACCTTCCCCACATGGCCGCTGGCCCACCCGTACCGCATGGTGGCGCACAACGGCGAGATCAACACCCTGCGCGGCAACCGAAACTGGATGCGCGCCCGGCAGGCCCGCCTCCGGTCGCCCCTCTTCGGCGACGAAGTGCAGAAGCTCATCCCGCTGGTCACCGAGACCGGCAGCGACTCGGCTACGCTGGACAATGCGCTGGAGCTACTCGTCATGGGCGGCCGCCACCTGGCCCACGCGCTGATGATGCTCGTCCCCGAGGCCTGGGGCAGCAACGAGCGCATGGATCCTGCCCGCCGCGCCTTCTATGAGTACCACGCTTGCATGATGGAGCCCTGGGACGGCCCGGCCGCCATCGCCTTCTCCGACGGCGTCCGCATCGGCGCCATCCTGGACCGCAACGGCCTGCGCCCCGCCCGATACCTCGTCACCAAGGACGACCTGGTCGTCATGGCCTCCGAGACCGGCGTGCTGGACATCCCTGCCGACAACATCCGCGAGAAGTGGCGCCTGCAGCCCGGCCGCATCTTCATGATCGACACCGAAGAGGGCCGGATCATCGCCGACGACGAGATCAAGCACAAGATCGTCCATCGCAAGCCCTACGGCCAGTGGCTCTCCGAGAACAAGATCGACCTGCGCGATCTGCCCGATCCGCCCTACGTCCATATGCCCGATCACGACACGATCCTCGACCGCCAGCAGGCCTTCGGGTACACGCTGGAGGACCTGAAGATTCTCATCGCGCCAATGGCCATCAGCGGCGAGCAGCCGCTTGGCTCCATGGGCAATGATGTGCCGCTGGCCGTCCTCTCCAGCCGTCCGCAGCTGCTCTACAGCTACTTTAAGCAGCTCTTCGCGCAGGTCACCAATCCTCCCATCGACCCGATCCGGGAGGAGTTGGTCATGTCCCTCATCCACTACATCGGGCCCAGTTCGAGCCTGCTGGATGAGTCGCCGAACCACTGCCGCGAGGTGCGCCTCGAGTCGGCCATCATCACCAACGCCGAAGTGGAGAAGATTCGCAACCTGCAGACCGGCGGCTTCCTCACCCGCACGCTACCCATGCTCTTCGACCCGACCGCCGGCGCCGCGGGCATGGAGACAGCCCTAAACCGCCTCTGCCGCGCGGCCAGTCAGGCGCTGGAGCATGGTGTCAGCGTCATCATCCTCTCCGACCGGGGTGTCGACCGCGAGAACGCACCGATTCCAGCTCTCCTGGCCGTCTCGGCGGTACACCACCACCTGATCCGCGAGGGGAGCCGCACCAACGTGGCGCTCATCGTGGAGAGCGGCGAGCCTCGCGAGGTACACCACTTCGCCCTGCTCATCGGCTACGGCGCCAGCGCGGTGAACCCGTACCTGGCCTTCGAGACGCTGGCCGACATGGCCCGCAACGGCGAGTACCTGCCCGAGTCGCTGAGCTACGAGCAGGCGCAGTCCAACACCATGAAGGCCGTGAACAAGGGCCTGCTCAAGACCATGGCGAAGATGGGCATCTCCACGCTGCAGTCGTACCGCGGCGCGCAGATCTTTGAGGCTGTGGGCCTTCATCAGGACCTGATCGACCGGTACTTCACGCACACCCCGTCGCGCATCGGCGGCGTGCAGCTTCACACTCTGGCTGAAGAGGTGCTCGCGCGGCACCGGTTCGCCTATCCGTCGGTCCATGTGGCCGAGAACCTTGACCTCGACCCGGGCGGCCACTACAAGTGGCGCCGCGGCGGCGAGTTCCATCAGGTGAATCCGGACACGGTGGCCCTACTTCAGCAATCCGTCCGCGACGGCGACTTCGCCACCTTCCAGAAGTTTAGCGCGCTGGTAAACCGCCAGAGCGAGGAGCTCGCCACGCTGCGCGGCCTCTTCCGCATCAAGCAGGGCGATCCCGTGCCGCTGGACGAGGTGGAGTCCGCAGCAGTGATTGCCCGCCGCTTCGTCACCGGAGCCATGTCGCTGGGCTCCATCAGCCGCGAGGCACACGAGACGCTGGCCATCGCCATGAACAGGCTCGGCGGCAAGAGCAACACCGGCGAGGGCGGCGAGGACCCCGTCCGCTACGAGCGCGAGGCCAACGGCGATAGCCGCCGTAGCGCCATCAAACAGGTGGCGTCGGGCCGCTTCGGCGTCACCGCCCACTACCTCGTGAATGCCGACGAACTGCAGATCAAGATGGCCCAGGGCGCCAAGCCCGGCGAGGGCGGCGAGCTACCCGGCCGCAAGGTGGACAAGTACATCGCCAAGGTCCGGCACACCACGCCGGGCGTCACGCTCATCTCGCCGCCGCCGCACCACGATATCTACTCCATCGAGGATCTGGCGCAGCTCATCTTCGACCTGAAGAACGTGAACCCCGGCGCCCGCATCTCGGTCAAGCTTGTCTCCGAGGTGGGCGTCGGCACCGTGGCGGCCGGCGTCGCCAAGGCCCATGCCGACCACATCCTGATCAGCGGCTACGACGGCGGCACCGGCGCCTCGCCTCTCTCCAGCATCAAGCACGCCGGTATCCCCTGGGAGCTTGGCCTGGCCGAGACGCAGCAGGTGCTGCTGAAGAACGACCTGCGCGGACGTGTCCGGATCCAGACCGACGGGCAGCTCAAGACCGGCCGCGACGTCACCATCGCCGCCCTTCTAGGCGCCGAGGAGTTCGGCTTCTCGACCGCGCCGCTGGTCACCCTGGGTTGCATTATGATGCGTGTCTGCCACCTGAACACCTGCCCGGCGGGCATCGCCACCCAGGATCCGGAGCTACGGGCGCGCTTTGCCGGGACGCCCGAGTACGTAGTCCGCTTCTTCCTGTTCGTGGCCGAGGAGGTCCGGCGCTACATGGCGCAACTGGGCCTCCGCAAGTTCGACGACATGGTGGGTCGCGTGGACCTGTTGGAGCGGGCCGCTGCCGTCGACCACTGGAAGGCCTCCGGCGTTGACGTGAGCATGCTCCTCGAGCAGCCTGACGTGCCCAAGAGCTTTGCGCCGCGCTGCGTGCAGGCCCAGGACCACGGCCTCGATGAGGCTATTGACTATCACCTGATCGAGAGCTGCCGCGAGGCGCTGGACAGCGGCGCCGCCGTCGAGATAAGCGGTCCCATCCGCAACTGCAACCGCACCGTGGGTACCATGCTCAGCGGCGAGGTCGCCAAGCGCCACGGCGAGGCCGGACTGCCGGATGAGACCATCCGCATCCACTTTGAGGGTTCGGCCGGGCAGTCGTTCGGCGCCTTCCTGGCTCCAGGCATTACCCTCACGCTGGAGGGCGACGCCAACGACTACCTGGGAAAGGGCCTCTCCGGCGGCTGCATCGTGGCCTATCCGCCGCTGGACTGCACCTACGCCGCCGAAGAGAACATCATCGCCGGCAACACGCTGCTCTATGGCGCTACGCGAGGCAAGGCCTTCCTGCGCGGCGTGGTGGGCGAGCGCTTCGCTGTCCGCAATAGCGGCGCCATCGCCGTGGTGGAGGGCGTGGGCGACCACGGCTGCGAGTACATGACCGGCGGCGTGGTGGTCGTGCTGGGCAAGGTCGGGCGCAACTTCGCCGCCGGCATGAGCGGCGGTATTGCCTATGTCTGGGATCCGGCCGACGAGTTGAAGCACCAACTGAACATGGGCCACGGCTCCATCCTGGTGGAGGCCGTGGAGGAGCCTGACGATCGGTCCATGCTCCACCGCCTGGTGGAGGATCACTACTCGCGCACGGGCAGTGAGCGGGCCCAGGCCATCCTGCAGGGCTGGACCGAGGAGGTGGGGAGCTTCCGCAAGATCTGGCCGCGCGAGTACCGGGCCATGCTAGAGCAGTTGGCGCAGGAAGCGGCCCAGGCGGGCGAGAGCGCGGCTTAGGGCGCAGGCGAGCGAGGGACAGAAGAATGGGCGACCCACAGGGCTTCATGAAGCATGACCGCAAGACCGCGCCGCGCAGGCCGGTCGATGAGCGCGTGCAGGACTGGCGCGAGGTCTACCTGCCCCTGAGCCGGCAGGAGCTGCAGGAGCAGGGCTCACGCTGCATGGACTGCGGCATCCCGTTCTGCCACAATGGCTGTCCGTTGGGCAACATCATCCCGGACTTCAACGACCTCATCTACAGGGGACGCTGGGAGGATGCCCTGCGGCGGCTCCACGCCACCAATAACTTCCCGGAGTTCACGGGTAGGCTCTGCCCCGCCCCCTGCGAGACCGCCTGCGTGCTGGGCATCAGCCGCCCGGCGGTAACGATCAAGCAGATCGAGCAGACCATCATCGACACGGGCTTCGCCAACGGTTGGGTGGTGCCCGAGCCGCCGGGCCGCCGAACGGGCAAGACCGCCGCAGTGGTCGGTTCCGGTCCCGCCGGCCTCGCCTGCGCGCAGCAGCTGAACCGCGCCGGCCACACCGTGACGGTGCTGGAGCGGGCCGACCGCATTGGCGGCCTGCTCCGCTACGGCATCCCGGACTTCAAGCTCGAGAAGGGCGTGCTGGACCGCCGCCTGGACCTCATGCGCGAGGAGGGCCTAACCTTCCGGACGGGCGTGAACGTGGGCGTCGACCTGACGGCAGCCGAGTTGCTGGCCGGCTATGACGCCGTCTGCCTGGCGGGCGGCTCGACCGTCCCGCGCGACCTTCCCGTGCCCGGCCGGGATCTTCGCGGCGTCCACTTCGCCATGGAGTACCTGGGCCGCCAGAACCGCCTGAGCGTCGGCGACGACCCGTCCGCCGAGGGCCTGATCAACGCCGAGGGGAAGAGCGTCGTCGTCATTGGCGGCGGCGATACGGGCGC
This sequence comes from uncultured Chthonomonas sp., assembly GCA_903951425.1. Classification (GTDB taxonomy): domain Bacteria; phylum Armatimonadota; class Chthonomonadetes; order Chthonomonadales; family CAJBBX01; genus CAJBBX01. The sequence continues at coordinate 62,904 of CAJBBX010000071.1, read as the reverse complement.
CGACTGCCTCGGCACCGCTCTGCGGCAGGGCGCGGCCCGCGTCACCCAGATCGAGCTGTTGCCCAAGCCGCCCGAGGGCCGCACGCCCTCCATGCCGTGGCCGACCTACCCCATGATCCTGCGCACCTCCTCGGCGCACGAAGAGGGCGGCATCCGCGAGTGGTCCGTCAGCACCAAGCGCTTCGAGGGCGCCGATGGGCAGGTGGAGCGCCTGCAGTGCGTCCGCGTGGAGTTCGGCGAGCCCGGCCCCGATGGCCGCCGGCCCATGAGCGAGGTCCCCGGCTCCGAGTTCATCATCGAGGCCGACCTGGTGCTGCTGGCCATGGGCTTCGTGGGTCCGCCCCACAGCGGCCTGCTCGACGATCTGGGCGTTGAGTATGCCCCGAATGGAAGCGTCAAGGCCGACGCCAACTACATGACCAACGTGCGCGGCGTCTTCGCGGCGGGGGACATGCGGCGCGGGCAGTCGCTCATCGTCTGGGCCATCAGCGAGGGGCGCGAGGCCGCCCGTGGCATGGACCTCTTCCTCGGCGGCGCCACGGAACTGCCGCTGGCGGGTGCGCGGCGATGATCGGCGGCGCGGGCGTAAGGTAACCTCACGGGTATCCGCGGGCGCCCTTGCGACCGCCAGGAGGCCCTCCACTGTGAGTACTCGCCTTTCGTCCGCCTTCGTCAGGAGCATCGCCATGACCGTTGCCCTTGCCGCCTCTCTGGCCGCCTCCGGCGCGCCGGACGCCGCCGCACTGCCGGGAGCCTGGCTCGCACGGTGGAGCAGGCCCAAGGCCGTCGACCGCCCGCTGCAGATCATCCACGGTATCGACCCCTCAGGCCACGGCCCCTCGGGCATGGCCCAGATGGTGAAGACCCCCACTGCGGACGAGGCTGCGGAAGCAGGCATGCGAACCTACGCCGATCGCGGCTTGGGCGGCGTGGTCTGCAACGTGATGTTTAAGGACTACATGCGCTCCGAACCGGCCTGGAAGGCGCTTGTGGCCGGCATCAACGCCTGTCGCAAGCTGGGCATGGTGGCGTGGATCTATGACGAGGCGGGCTACCCGTCGGGGTCGGCCGGCGGCCTGACCCTGGAAGGCCACCCGGAGTACGAGGCCCAGGCGCTGGTCTACGATCCCACGCAGGCCGATCCGTTCCGCGTGCGCCCTGCCTATGAGTTCACTCACGCCAGCAACAACTACGCCGCCGCCCGCCGGTACATCAACCTGCTCGACGACCGGGCCGTGCGCCGCTTCATCGAGGTCACGCACCAGGCCTACCGCAACCGCCTGGGCGCCGAGATCGGCTCCACCGTGCGTGCCTTCTTCACCGACGAGCCTTCGCTCATCACGGTCAACCTGGGCCAGATCCCCGAATCCGCCCGGAAGAACGTGCCCATCGAGGACCCTCTGGACCCCACCGTCAAGGCCTTGCCCGCCGTGCCCTGGGTGTATGACCTGCCTGAGCGCTATCGCGAGCGCTACCACCGTGACCTGATGGCCGAGCGCCGCAGCCTCTTCGTGGGCGATACCGAGGCCGACGGCGCCGTGCGGACCCGCTTCTGGTCGCTCATCGCGGACCTGGTGGCCGACCGCTTCTACGGCCAGATTCGCGTCTGGTGCCGCGCCAACCGCGTCGCCTCCTCGGGCCACAACCTGTGGGAAGAGGCGATCATGCACCATCCCACGCTCTACGGCAACGGGCTCAAAGCGCTCAGCCGCATGGACATCCCAGGGCTGGACGAGCTCTCCTCCAACCCCGACGCGGTCATCAACGGCCACTGGATGACGGCCGCCCTACCCGCCTCCGCCGCCCTGCTGAACGGCGGCCGCCGCGTCTTCACCGAGGTGAGCGACTTCTCGGAGCAGATGGCCGGCGCGGGCAACGCGGGCGTACCCGAGATGCAGTGTGCCGCCTCCTGGCAGGCGGCCTTCGGCGTGACGGACTTCACGCTCTACTACGGCATCCAGGGCCGCACCGTCGAGCAGTACCGCGCCTACTGCGACCATGTGGGCCGGCTCAACGCGATCCTGAAGGACGCCAAGCCCGACCCGGACGTGCTGCTCTACTACCCGGTACGCGACCTCTGGGCCGAGTACCGCCCTGTGGCCGAGCCGCTGGACATGGGCCGCCAGACCGAGCGGGCACGGCGCATCGTCAGCTCGTTCAACTCCCTGGGCGGGGCGCTCACGCGCAACCAGGCGCCCTTCTGCCTCATCGACCACGACTTCCTGGCCGGGGCATCGGTGCGGTCGGACGGGCGTCTGATGCTCAAGGGGCGCGCATTCCGTGCCATCGCCTTGCCCGACGGTGTGGCGCTTCCGCCGTCGGCGGCTCGCGTCGTGGCGCGTTTCGAGGCGAAGGGCGGCCTGGTGCTTCGCGATGCGGCAGCCGACCGCCTGGCCGGTGAGCGTCTGCGGTCCGCCCTGAAGCCGGAGGTCCGCCTTGCCGAGGCCTCGTCGCAGGTGGTGCTGGGGCGCTTCATCCGCGGCGGACGGCGGGTGCTGCTGGCGGTCAACGTGGGCCGCTCAGCCTACTCCGGCGCGCTGGAGGTGGGCCGCCAGGGGCGGTGGACCCAGATGGATCCGGCCACAGGCCATGTGAGCGCCGCCGCTGTGACAGCGACCTCGATCGCCCTGACCCTCGCGCCGCGCCAGACCGTGCTGCTGGTAGGTCCGCCCGCCAGGTAACCCGGGACCCATCGCACTAGTTTCCCAGGCTCAGCCCGTGCCGGCTGATGTTTCTAGGGGCGATCGATGGTCCGCATGCAGGACTTCCGCAACGGGCTACCGAAAGCCTGAGTTGGGCTCTCGTGGTTTGGCGGCGCCCGCTCCCAGGCATCAAGGAGTAACCATGCGGACAACAGCGTGCCTACTCGCGGCGGCCCTGTCTTTCTGCGCCGTCGCAGGCTCCTCCGCGCCTCTGCGCCCGATGGCCCGGCTCCCGCTCGCCTTTGAGGCGAATGTGGGCCAGGTCGGCAAGAGTGTCCAGTTCGTAGCCCGTGTCCAAGGCGGCTTTGCCGCGCTGTCGCCACGGCTGCTCACGATCACGGTGCCCAACAGCACACAGCCCGGCCAGGCTCCCGACGTCGTTCGGGTCAGCCTGACGGGCGCCTCGGGTGGCGCAATGCGCGGAGAGCGCGCGTTGTCCGCCAAGGTGAACTACCTCGTCGGCCGAGACCCGCGTGCGTGGCGTCTGGGCGTGCCCATGTACCAGCAGGTGCGGGCTCGCAACGTCTACCCCGGCGTCGACCTGCTCCACTATGGCGATGCCGGCTATCTCCGCTATGACTTCACCGTCCGACCCGGTGCGGACCCGGCCCGGATCGACATGTCTCTCCGCGGCATCCGCTCCGTCAGGGTGGCTACCAACGGGAACCTCGAGATCGGAACCGCGCACGGATCACTGACCTGGGCGCGACCGGTCGCGTACCAGGTGGTGAACGGGCGACGCACGGCGGTCGCCGCCCGGTTCGCCGTCAAGCCCGGCCTCCGGCCTCGGGTGGGCTTCCGCGTCGCCAGGTACGACACCGCCCGGCCGCTGGTGATTGACCCTACGTTGATCTCTTGCGTCAAGGTGGGCGGAGCGTACATGATCAGCAGCGTCAAGGCCAACGCGGCCGGCGAGATATACGTGGCTGGAACCACGTGGGACGTCGGCATGGGCACGTCCGGCGCCTATCGCACAACGCGGGTCGGCTACTTCGATGGCTTCGTCATGAAGGTCAACGCTTCCGGGAACGAGACGCTCTGGTGCACGTACTTTGGCGGAACCAAGCTGGAGGAAATCCAGAGTGTTGACCTCGATCCATCGGGCAACGTCTACGTCTGCGGCATGACGGACTCCACCGACTTCCCCACCGTCAACCCGGTGGTCGCCACGTTGGGCAACCACTACGGCGGCTTCGCCGCCAAGCTCACGCCGGATGGATCCGGGCTTGTCTGGTCTACCTACCTCTGCGGCTCCGACAACTGGAACAAGACCACGTATGCCAGGTGCATCGCGGCAGACACCGATGGGCGGGCCTGCGTAGTTGGATTCACCACAGCGCGTGACTTCCCGACGGCCAATGCGGAGCAGCGCACCATGCCTGACGTCTGGGGCCAGGGCTTCCTGTGCCGCCTGAACTCCGGCGGCGGCTTGGACTACTCCACCTTCGTGGGCGGCTCGACCGGAGCGGAGGCATGGGCTGTAGCGGTGGACTCGTCAGGCTCAGCCTACGTCACGGGCGTGTGTCAGACGGGGCTCACTACGACTGTCGGCGCATTCCGCACCACTCCAGGCTCGGACGTCGATGCGTTCGTGAGCAAGTACGCCGCTGATGGGCGATCCCTGGTCTATTCCACGTTCCTGGGCGGCGACGCAACCGATTCAGGCGCGGCCATCGCTGTCGATGGGCCCGGTGCAGCATACATCACCGGCTACACCTGGTCACCGGACTTCCCAGCCGTTACGCCGATACAGGGCTTCACATCAGCAGAGAGCAGTAGCCCCTGCGCGTTCGTCAGCAAGCTGTCCCCCGACGGGTCCGCCTTGGCCTACTCAACGCTCCTTGGCGGCGCGATGTCGCAGGAAGGCAAGGCGATCGCGGTCGACGGGTCCGGTAGCGCGATCGTGACTGGAGTCACCAGCTCGCACGACTTTCCGGTCCTGGGAGCCTATCAGTCCACCTGGCCGGGTAGTGGCTGGGCAGGGTTCATCAGCCAGTTCACCCCCGCGGGCGATGCGCTCGCATGGTCCACCTACCTGGTCAGCACTTCCCCGTATGGCGGGAACGAATACGTCAACGGGGTTGCGCTGGTGCCTGGCGGCATTGCAGTAGGCGGTGACGGATCGTACCTCCTACCTGTTACGGACCTGCCGATCGGTAACGGGGTCGACGCGACGGGATTCCTGGCGATCTTTGCGTCGCCGACCACGGCCACGGAGCTGTCGGTGACTGACAGCTCGGGTAGCCTGGGCGCCGCCGTACAGCTGTCCGCCATGCTCACTTCCGGAGGCGCACCGCTGCCCGACCGTCGCGTACTCTTCACCATAGGCTCGCAGGCCGTGCGCGGCGTCACTGATGCCGGTGGCGTCGCCAATGCCACGCTGACCATCGCGGCGGCGCTCACCAAGCGTATCAACACGATCACGGCCATCTACGGCGGCGACTTAACCTACCAGGGCGCCACGGCCACCGGCACTCTGACCGTTGGCCAGATCGAGTCGCGGGTCTGGGCTCCGGACCGGAGCGCGCCCATCGGAGGTCTCACCTATCTGCGTGGGTACCTCTGGTTCACCAACAGCGCCCAGGGCCTTGAGGGGCGGCGTATCCGCTACCGGATTGACGGCGTCCACGCCGGTGATGCGTACACAAATGCCGGCGGCCAAGCCACGCTGAACTACACCATGCCCGACAGCCTGGCGCTCCGGAGTGTGCCGCTGAAGGTGCAGTACTTCGGCGACGAAGTGACCGCCGCGGCCGAATACACCGCTCAGATCAGCGGCCTCAAGGCCCAGTCGAACATATGGGTACTGTCGCGCACTATGTCCATCGGCGAGTCGCAGTACCTTCGCGCCTACGTACGTAGAGCGACCGACTGGACCTGGCTAGCGGGCCTGACGATCAGCTTCGCCCTGGATGGAACGCCGGTCGGCTCGGCTCCGACCGACGCCGTTGGAATGGCCTACGAGCTCTACAAGGTGCCGGCGGGCATGGCTTCGGGCGACCATCCCATCGCGTGCGCGTTCGGCGGGAATGGGGCCTATCTGTCGTCCACGGGCACAGGAACGCTGACCGTGCGGTAGCGCCGGCGCACAGGCCCGGTGTTGCCATGGAGAAGCGCCTGCCGTCGCAGACCGACACGCGACGGCAGGCGCTTTGCCTTGCTGTTCCTACTCTGCCGGGGTCAGGTAGAGGCGGTCGACCCATACCGCCGCGACCGCGCCCCGGTCACTGGGAGCCACCCAGACGTACATGCTCTGCGCGGGGGTGATGGTCCCGATCAGGTGCGACTTGTAGCCCTGCCCGCAGGCCGATAGCGGGACGCTGGTCTGCGCCGGGGCGGCTGCCGTGGCCGTATCGTAGACGCCCGCGGCGAAGGCCTCCGTGGCGGGCTGGCCGCCTGGGCGCGGTTCGGCGCGCACCACTGCGTAGAGGTTCCACTTTGCTGCCAGCGCCGATGCCGGCAACTTGCTGAGGAGCATCTGGAAGGCCCACTCGTGATGCGTTCCGGGCATCCAGACCGCCAGCCCATCGGAAGCCGCGGCGTCGCCCCGCGTCTCGGCGCCCTCAGGTTCGTTCCAGAGGCGCGCCTTGCTGTCCTGCAGGTCGATGCACTTGCTTGCCGTCACCGTCAGGTCGGTCGGCGGGGCCGGACGTGATGCGCGGGCAGGCAGGTCTTGCGGCCTGATCTCCTCGGGATCCACCTTGAAGCGCTCCACGAAGAGCTGCGGCGTCAGGCCGCCTTCGTTCAGGTGCGTCATCGGCGCCCACTCCCTGGGCCCCGGACCCGTGGCCTCCGCCAGCCAGCGATCCGCCAGCGCCTTGCGCGACAATGGCACCGGCCAGGCTCCTCCGCTCTTCACGCAGTAGAGCCGCAGGCTCCTCCAGTTCACCAGCCATGCGTACCAGACGGGCAGGCGGGCCTGCCGCACACGCCAGACCAGCGCCGGATCGTCTGCCACGGCCTGCTCCGCCTTCTCCCAGAGCATCTCGGCATTCAGCAGCACCTTGTACTTCAGGTACGGAGCGCCGGTCCCCACGAAGCACCCCATGTAGAAGCCCTTGCTTGAGGTGGTCATCAGGTCCAGGTAGCGCTGCACATGCGGCGCGGCCTTGCCGTAGTAGCCGGCGAGGAACTCCCTGATCAGCTTCCTGTCGTCCTGGTACGGGTTCCAGAGCAGCTGGGCCAGCACCCAGGCGCGCATCTCGGCCATTTCGGACCCATATGACTGGTACGCGCCCTGCTCGAAGAGGCCCCGGACGCCATTGCGGTGGAAGAATCGCACGTTGGGGCCAAGCGAGTAGTAGTTCGGGTGAGGCATGACGTAGTGCCCGAAGTTGGTGACATAGTCCCACACGTAGAGGCGGCCGCAGACCTTGTTCCACTCCACGATGTCGCGCGCGAAGGCTGCGTTGCTCTTGTGGCCCAGCGGCTCGGCGAAGTTGCACTCGATGCTGCAGAGCCTGATGATGACGTTGGGTAGCGGTTTGATAGCCTTGGGCGCCTTGCGCGTGTACTGGTAGGCCAGCGTGTCGAACGCCACCTCGGGGAACTCGGGGCCCAGCTTCTGCGCCACATAGTTGAGCAACGCCACCATCGTGCCGGAGTGGCTCCCCTCGGCGTCGTCGATGGCCTTGCAGTTGGGGCACTGGCACGCACCGTACCAGTCATTCTGCGAGATGGAGATGATGCGCGCCTCGGGCGTCTCGCGTAGCCACCGCCGTACCTGCTCGGTCAGATACGCACGTAGCTCGGGGTTCGTAGTGCAGAGCTGGGCGCCGTTGGCAACCCGCTTGCCGCCGATCAGGCTGTACCACTCGGGATGCTTCTCGAAGTGCTCCGAGGGGGGCACCAGCGGGAAGAAGGTGTGCACGAAGCCCTTATAGAGCACCTTGCCGCCGGTCTTCTCCGTCAGGCGTGCGTGCTGGCTGTTGGAGCCGTTGCGGGCTGCCCACATCTCGTCGAAGGCCGGGAACCAGAACGGATCTCGCGACTCGAACGCGGGCTTGCCCTGCGTCACCCCTTCGGGAACGGCGAGTGTGGCGCGCTGCTTCACGCTGGTCGCCCACGGCGCCCACCACCGCACGCCGCAACGGGTCTGCAGGAAGCGGGTGACGGCGTACATCGTGCCCCTGGGCCGCCCGCCGGCCAGCAGCATCCGGTTGCCGGAGACGGCCTGCAGGGTCTCCTCACCGCCCAGGGCGTCCAGGTCATGCTGTGGGAACGCGGCCGCCGCTGCGGGTCCCGGTCCGACAATGATCGCCCGCTCCGGCGGCTCCGACGTGGCGACGACCTTGAAGTCGCCCCCTGTTGATGCGTGCAGCCAGGTTGCCAGCTCCTGTGCAGCCGTCTGCTCCGCAGGTGTCGCGCCCGGTTGCGTCACGATCACGCACCGCGCCTTGCCTCGTGATGATAGGACCATCTGACCCTCCGCTGATCCCGCCAGAACCAGTGCGGCCAACGCCGCCACCGCCAAGCCTCTCATGCCCGCGCTCCCATCTGCCCGCGCCTGGTAGCGCCGCGGCGTCACGCTGTCGCCAGCCATTTCACCCCCGGAGGCGCTGGTTCCTGCCTGGCGTTGGCGCCCTCCGACGTGCTGAAGGCTCCGGCGCGCTGATCATGGAGCAAGAAAGGGGCTTGCGCTCTGCTCCGTGAGTGTTATCATGAGCTGGATGGGTTCGCATCGGCGCCTGCGGTCGGGTGGAACGTTGCGCGGATTGACGAGACGGGATGCACCCGGGCACGGCCCCAATCGGCGGGCGTGTCGGATCTTGACAACCAGGAGGGAGCATATGCCGCACCAGTCCAGCCTGCCCCGGATCCTGCGCGCGTGTCCTGCCGCGCTTGCTCTCGCGCTGACCGTTTCGGCTGGCGCAGCCCAAACGGCGGCGATCCGGACGCCGCGCCTGACTAGCCTGCCCATGAGCTTCGAGAAGAACACCGGCCACTACCCCGGCGAAGTGCAGTTCGTCGCGCGCACCAGCGGCGGCACGCTCTTCCTGACCCGGCGCGAAGCGGTCCTTGCACTGAGGAGGTGCGGCAAGGAGGCTACGTTGCGCCTGAAGCTGCATGGCGCAAAGGGGACGGCCCAGGCCTTTGGTCTCGGTAAGCAGTCAGGCATCGTGAACCACTTCGACGGCAGCGATCCGAGGCAGTGGCGCACCAATGTGCCTACCTACTCCCGCGTAAAGTTGGCAGGCGTCTACCCCGGCATCGACCTGGTCTATTATGGTGCGGGCAATGGGCGCGCACTGGAGTATGACTTTGTAGTGAAGCCGGGAGCCGATCCCGGAAGGATTCGCGTGGCGGCCTCGGGTGCGAAGTCGCTGCGCGCCGTCGGCGGCAGGCTCATCGCATCCACCGAGTGCGGCGATGTCGTCCTGAACAGGCCGTACGCCTACCAGACCATCAACGGCGCGCGACAGCGAGTGGCCTGCTCCTTCAGACTGGAGCGGACCACGGTTTCCTTCCAGGTAGCTCGCTACGACACGACGCGCCCGCTGGTGGTTGACCCGACGCTGGAGTACTGCAGCTACCTCGGGAGCACAAGCAACGACTACGCCTACGGCATCGCCGTGGATGCGGCCGGCGCAGCGTATGTCTGCGGCGCGACCAGTGGAGACGACTTCCCGGCGACGCCGGGCGCGTATCAGACCGCCCATGCGGCTGACGGCGGCTTCGGTGATGCGTTCGTCACGAAGCTGAACGCCGCAGGCGCCGGGCTGGTCTACAGCACCTACATCGGAGGGCTTGACGGCGACTATGCCAAAGGAATCGCAGTCGATGCCGTAGGCGCCGCCTACGTCTGCGGCGAGACGACAAGCTCGGATTTCCCAACGACGCCCGGCGCCTACCAACGCGCCTTTGGGGGGCGCAGGGACGGCTTCGTTGTGAAGCTGAACCCCACAGGGTCGACCCTTGTCTTCAGCACCTATCTGGGCGGCGTCAACCGCGACTACTCCGAAGCGGTCGCCGTGGACGCTGCCGGATCGGTGTACGTCTGCGGCTACGCGAACAACGTGGGCTATCCCACGACGGTCGGCGCGTTTCAGCGCGACTTCGCCGGCGGCAGGGCCGACGTTGTCGTAACGAAGCTCAACTCCGGCGGCGCCGCCCTGCTCTACAGCACCTACCTAGGCGGCTCGGACGACGACGAGGCCACCGGAATCGCCGTTGACGCATCTGGTGCTGCCTACGTCGGCGGGTTCACCATCAGTAGCGCGTTCCCGACGACGCCGGGCGCCTACCAGACCGTGTTCGGGGGCGGCAGCGATGCTTTTGTGACCAAACTGAACGATCAGGGCACGGCTCTCGTGTACAGCACCTACCTGGGAGGCTCCGGCCTCGACTACGGGGTCGGCCTTGCGGTGGATGCCGCGGGCCAGGCGGCTGTCAGCGGCAACGCCTCGCAACCGGGGTATCCGACGACACCCGGTGCGTACCAGACCGATATCATTGGAGCGGGCGATGTTTTCGTATCGAAGCTGAACCCCGCCGGCTCCGGACTGGTCTATAGCACTCTCGTCGGCGGCACAGGGTTCGAGGAGCTCCTGGGCTCCGCCGTGGATGCCACCGGTGCGGTCACCCTATGCGGCGAGACCCAGAGCGCCGATTACGCGACGACCCCCGATGCCTTCCAGTCCGTGCGCAAAGGCGTCAGCGATGCCTACTTGACGAGGCTGAACGCCACCGGTACGGCCCTGATCTACAGCACCTACCTTGGCGGAACACAGACGGATGCCGCGTGCAGTCTGGCTCTCGGCGCCGGAGGCGCGGTGTATGTCTGCGGCAACGCCGGCATCGCATTTCCCGCGACCGCCGGTGCATTCCGGACGACCGCTGTGGGCGGCGACGATGGGTTCGTATCCAAGTTCGTCCTCGGCCCACCGCCTCCCGCGCTGGCTGTGGACAGCCTCAATGCCACGGCCGGAAGCCGCATCTCGCTGCGCGGCCGGCTGACCGAGGCGGGCGGCGCGGCCATCGGCGGGCAACGGCTTCAGTTCAGCATCGACGCCGGCAGCTGGACGAACTCGGAGGTACTCACCAGCGTAGCGGGCTACGCCACGCTCACCATCGTGGCTCCGTCGGCCGGGTCTCACACGGTGGCCTGCCGCTTCGAGGCGGCGGCGGGCTATCCGGCCGCGAGCGGCTCAGGCACGCTGTCGACCACTTATCTTACTGCGACCACGGTCCTCGCGCAGGACTGCACGGCCGGTCCCGGCGACGGGTTGAACCTGTCGGCCTACCTGCAACTGCAGGACCGGTCGGGCATCGCGGGCAAGTCGCTCGAGTTCCAGTTCCACGGCGGCGCATGGACACCGGCATCGGCCCTCACCGACGCCGCAGGCAAGGGCACCCTCGCCGTCACGGCTCCGGCCACCTCTGGGACTTACGCGATCAACGCCCGGTTCGCCGGCGATGCCTCGTACGCCGCATCCAGCGGTACGGCCAACCTCACCGTTGCAGCCAAGCGGAACGTCTACATCTACACGATCAACCGGACCGGCAAGGTGGGCGCGGCCGGCACCGTCATCGCCTACTTCTACTGGTACCAGAAGAACGGGACGCTGACGCCTGTCAGCGGCAAGTCGCTCCGGTTCCAGTGCGCCGGCGCGGTGCTGGACAGCACGGTCACCAGTGACGCATCGGGCAAGGCCACGGTTTCGGTCACTCCGGCTTCGGCCGGTGCCTTCCCGTTTGACGTGACCTTCGCGGCGGACGCCGAGTACAACGCCGGCAGCGGCGGCGGCACACTCACCGTCGCGCCGTAGGCCCACCAGCGGGCACGGCCGCATACTCAAGAGCGCCCCCGGAGGCTTCGGCCAACGGGGGCGCTTGGTTTTGTCGGGCCCCGTAGCCTACACCGGCGGCGCCTCCCATTCGGCGTAGCGGCGGCGGATTCGGCGCATGTGGTACGCCACATTGGCGGAGCTGCACCCCAGCGCGTCGCCGGCTTCGCGCCAGGTGCGCCCGGCCATGAGCTGCGCCAGCACGGCGCGCTGGGCTCCCTTTAGGCTCTGGAGGAACTCCCGAGCGGCCACGCGCTCAATCACGGCTTCGGGGTTACCGTGGGGGCTGGGAGTGTCGTCGGTCTCGGGCAGCGGCTTCGGGCGGCGCCAAGGCGACCGTGGAGGTCTCGCTGCAGCTGAACCGGATTGACGACTTCGCGTTTGCGGCCGTCGTGCGTGGTTATGAACCCGATCCCTCAACGGCCAATAACATCAGCGCCTACAGCCCGCCGCAGTTGGCGGTCGCGCTGGCGGACCTTGCGGGAACCTGGCGCGGGATAGAGCAGCACTCGTCAGGCGCCGGCGCAAACCTGCGGGCCGGCATCGAAGGCGTCCTCGAGGTCGCCAACACAGGCGAGCGGCCGTCGGCGCCGTGCCTGGTGCGGTTCTGCCTCTCCTCAGGCCCCCGCCTGGTGGTCGCCATGTCGCAACTGCTCCAGGAAGTGGCCGTGCCTGCGCTGTCCAAGGGTCGCTCGTTCCTCGCCGGCCTGGCGGCGCCGCTCGAGCGCGGCGACGACGCTACCGGCCTCTACGTTGTTGCCGTAATCGATCCCGGCGGTGTGGTCCCGGAGCGAACCAAGGACAACAACGTGGTAGGCGCCCGCCTATCATAGGGCATCGGCGAGGCGGCGGGCAAGCAGAGCCGGACGCACACGGCCCATACGACGCGTCGGCACCGTTGCCGCCGACCGGGCACGCCGCCACTCACGCCGAGCCCATCGGCCTCGGCGCGTCGGCCGCAAAGCTGCACTTTTTGTGCACTTTGCACACCAGTGAAATCCAATCGAATGTGCGACCTTATCGTGTAGGCTGCGGTATGATATCCGCCGTGGGCGCGCCGCTAGATCGGTGGCCCCGTGCCGAACATGCGCGCGAGCCCGTCCTTCGGGCCCCCAGTGGGTGATCTCAGCGCAGAGAGCCACCTCCCATCAGCCGACCTATACTCTGTAAGAGAAAGGCGCCCATGGCACTCTCATCTCCCCAACGTCGGCGCGCGTTTGCGTGCCCGGCCGCCCTACTCGCGCTTGCCGTATCGGCCGGCGCGGCCCCGACCGCGGCCCCTCGCGCACCGCGGATGCTGGATACTCCCCTGACGTTCGAGCAGAACACAGGGCATTTCCCCTCGCAGGTGAAGTTTGTGGCCCGATCCGGCGACGGCACGCTCTTCCTGACGAACCGCGAGGTCGTCCTCTCCCTGACGAAGGGCGACCGGGCTACAGCGCTGCGCCTCAGGCTCCAGGGCTCGAACGCTGGAGCCATCGCGTACGGCCTTGGCAGGCAGCCCGGCATCGTCAACTACTTCATCGGCAACGATCCGAAGCAGTGGCGCACGAGCATCCCCACCTACTCACGGGTGAGGATCGCCGGCGTCTATCCGGGCATCGACCTCGTCACCTATGGCGCGGGCAGGTCCCGCACCCTGGAGTATGACTTCGTGCTGAAGCCCGGCGCCGACCCGTCGCGCATCCGCATGGCCGTCTCCGGTGCGAGATCGCTCCGCACCGTAGGTGGACGGATCATCGCCTCAACTGACTGCGGCGATGTTGCCCTGAACCGGCCTTTCGCCTACCAGACCCTCAACGGCGTGCGCAAGCAGGTCGCCTGCTCCTTTGTGCTTGAGCGGAGCACGGTCGCGCTCCAGGTGGCGCGGTATGACGCAACGCGGCCGCTGGTGGTGGACCCGGTCGTGGAGTTCGGCACATTCATCGGTGGGGTAGGCGACGATCAGGCCCGCAGCATCGCCCTCGACAGCGTCGGCGCCGCCTACGTCACCGGGTCCGCAGTGTCGACTGACTTCCCCGCCACGGGTGGCGCGTACGATACGTCATCGGGCGGCCTTGAGGATGTCTTCATCACGAAACTCGCGGCGGACGGCGCGAGCCTCGTCTACAGCACCTATCTGGGCGGCAGCAGTAGCGATGTCGGCTATGGCATCGCCGTGGACAGCGCCGGCGCTGCCACCGTGACGGGCTCGACGCAGTCGACCGCCTTCCCAACCACAGTTGGTGCGATTGACACAAGTCATAATCGTAATAATGATGTCATTGTCACAAAAATCAACGCTGACGGATCCTCTCTTGTCTATAGCACCTTTCTGGGCGGGACTGGGTCCGACCTCGGTTACGGTGTCGCCCTGGACAGCACAGGCGCAGCCACTGTCACGGGCTGTGCGCGGCCGACCGGCTTCCCCACGACCGTCGGGGCGTTTGACACGAGTGCCAATGGCAACGCGGATGTCTTTGTCGCCAAGCTTAGGGCTGACGGCAAGGCCCTGGTCTTCAGCACGTATCTGGGCGGCAGCGGGATTGACATCGCCAACGCCATCGCCCTGGATAGCGCCGGTGCGGCGTACATCACCGGAAACACGACATCCAGCGGCTTCCCGACCACCGCCGGCTCATTCGACACTACGTTCAATGGACTGGACGACACGTTCATCGCAAAAGTCAGCTCCGACGGTGCGAGCCTGGTCTACAGCACCTATCTGGGCGGTAGCGGCACGGACTACGGGTCCGACATCGAAGCCGATGCCACAGGTACGGTCACTGTGGCGGGCCTCTCGGCGTCGACCGACTTTCCCACGACCGCCGGCGCCTACGACAGAACGAACGCCGGTCTCGAGGACGCCGTCGTGACCAGGTTGAGCTCCGACGGCGCGAGCCTTGTCTACAGCACCTACGTGGGTGGCAGCGGCAAGGACGTCGCCACCGGCATCGTCGTTGACAGCGCCGGCATTGCCGGCGTGACGGGCCGCTCTACGTCAATCGACTTTCCCACTACCGCAAGCGCATTCGACACGACGCACAATGGCGGCAATGACGCTTTCGTCATAAGGTTGAGCGCCGACGGGACAGGCCTGGACGGCAGCACATACCTGGGAGGTGATGTTGAGGATCTCGCACAGGGCATCGCCATCGATGCTCTGGGCGCCCTCTACGTGACCGGTTACACGGCATCAGCCGGGTTCCCCACCAGCGCCGGTGCGCACGATGTCTCGCAGAACGGCAGCAACGACGCCTTCGTCGTCAGCCTCACGTTTCATACCATCGCCCCGACGGCCCTGGCGGTGGATGGCGTAACAGGCCAGGTGGGCGAGCGGATGTACATCACTGCCACTCTTACTGCGGGCGGCAGCGGCGTGCCGGGGAAGACGGTCACCTTCACAATGCCGGACGCAACTACCATCGGCAGGCTGACCGACGGTTCGGGCGTCGCTGACTACTACTGGGACATCCCCGTGGGCCAGGCGAACACCACCATCGGCGCCGCATTCGCCGGTGACGCCACGCATTCGGCCTCCTCGGGCTCCGGAGCGCTGACGGTAACGGTCGCGTCCAAGGTCACCGTCCTGCCGGCCACCGCCATTGCCGGCCAGTCGACGGTCGTCGTGGCGTACCTGTGGGACGGCAAGTCGATGAGCGGGCTCACGGGTAGGCAGTTGACACTGAAGGTCGATGGAGGCGCTGTCGGCAGCTTCCCGCTCACCGCCGGGGCCTACGGCAAGGCCACGTACGCCTACGCCGTCCCCGGCGCTATGGCCGCCGGCGCGCACACGACGACGGTGGACTGGGCGGGCGGCGGCGGTTACCCGGCGTCGCAGGGCGCCGGCGCTCTGACGGTCAATACCCTCGCCCGCAACTGCATCTGGGTCCACAGCCACGGCGCGACCCGCAACCAAGCCACCAGGCTCACCTGTTACCTGTACGACTACCGGCGCAACGGCGACCTGATCCCCATCCCCGGCAAGTCGATCACCTTCAACGTGGCAGGCACGGCCGTGGGTTCGGCGACGACCGACAGCGGCGGCAAGGCCTACCGGAGCTTCACTCCGGCATCAGCCGGCGCCCTGGCAGAGGCCATGTCCTTCGCCGGTGACGCGGCCTTTGCAGCCGCGGGCAGCACGGGCACGCTGACCGTATCGCCGTAGCGGCATCGCACTCGAACAGGATGCCAAAGCGCCCCCGGAGGCTTCCGGCAACGGGGGCGCCCTGGCGTCGTCCCGCCCCACGGCGGCTACACCGGCGGCGCCTCCCATTCGGCGTAGCGGCGGCGAATGCGGCGCATGTGGTACGCCACGTTAGCCGAGCTGCAGCCCAGCGCGTCGCCCGCTTCGCGCCAGGTGCGCCCGGCCATGAGTTGCGCCAGCACGGCGCGCTGGGCTCCCTGGAGGCTCTGGAGGAACTCGCGGGCGGCGACGCGCTCGATCACGGCCTCGGGGTTGCCGTGCGGACTGGGTGTGTCGTCAGATTCGGGCAGCGGCTCCATGCGGCGTACGCGGCGGCGTCGGACGGCGTCCAGGAGCCGCCACCTGGCGTGGCGAATCAGGAACTGCTCGGGGCTGCCGATAGTAACGTCCAGGTCGGGCAATGCCTCCAGCAGGCCGGCCCAGGCCTCCTGCTGCAGGTCGTCGGCTTCCTCGCCGGTCACTCGGGCGTAGTGGCGCGCCATGCCCCGGAGGCGGGGGCGGACCATTTCGGTTACCTGGATGATGGCGCGCGGGTCGCCCTGGCGGGCGCGCTGGTATGGTTCGTGGGGCAACGGTCTCTCCCTTTGCTGGGTTGGCCAAAACGGCGTGCTCCTGCGAGGAGACGCTGCCGCCCAGTGGGGTGAGCCCGTTCGGCGCCGGACATGCCGGCGACCGGAATGGGTGCGTAGGGGAGCCCTGTTCGGGCGGCGGCGTCAGGCCAGGCGGGGCTGGCGGCTGGTGTCGAGGAATCGGTCAATCATCGCTAGGTCCTCCCTCTACTCGGGCGCGGTATGCGTCGAGCGACGCCCGATCAGTGGCCCTATCGCGCCGGGCGCGGCCACCGCTAAAGGAATCTACCGCCAATCTGTCCAATACCGGGCAGGAAGCGCCGATCTGTGGGACGATACCCCGGAGAAGGCCAGCCTCAAAGGGGGAGTACAGGGTGAACACCGTACGTTTTGTCTCTGCGCATGTGGATCGCATCGACCGCAACGCCTCGTTGCCCGCGAAGTTCGGCCGTATGCTGGCCGCCTGCAAGCTCGAGGACCGCTTCGCCGGCAAGCGCGTCTGCATCAAGATGCACGTGGGAGGCGACATCGGCTTCTACACCATCCATCCGCTCTTCGTCCGCATGGTGGTGGATGCCGTGCGCAAGGCCGGAGGGCATCCGTTCTTGGCCGACGGCTCCTTCTCGACGGACGCCGCCGTGGCGCGGGGCTACACGCCGGAGGTGGTGGGAGCTCGCGTGGTGGGCGCCGGCGGCGAACACGACAAGTACAAGTACGTGCGCGAGACGTCGGTTCCGGGCCTCGAGACCATCGAGGTGTCGGGCAACATCGTGGACGCCGATGCGCTCATCGTGCTGAGCCACGGCAAGGGCCACGGCTGCACGGGCTACGGCGGGGCCATCAAGAACATCGCCATGGGCTGCGTGAGTTACGGGACGCGCGGGAAGATCCATGCGCTCATGGGCAGCCACTTCGACTGGCAGGCCGACCTCTGCACTCACTGTGAGCAGTGCGTCGCCGGGTGTCCCACCGGCGCGGTGGCCTTCAACAGCGAGGGGCAGTTGGGCATCAACGCCCACCACTGCCGTTACTGCCTTCACTGCACACGGTCGTGCCCGACGGGCGCCTTGACCATGGACCACCCGGAGGGCAAGTTCCAGAAGTTCCAGGCCGGTATGGCCGCCGTCTGCCGCTCCGTCCTCGGCTCGTTTGGGCCCGGCGACGTCACCTACATGACGCTGCTGATGAATGTCACGCCGCTCTGTGACTGCTGGGGCTTCTCCACCCGGCCGCTTGTGCCGGACATCGGCATCCTGCAGGCCGACAACATCGTGGCCATCGAGCAGGCCTCGCTGGACATGGTGCGAGCGGAGGATCTGATCGCATGCACGGTGCCTGACCAGTTCCGCCCGCTGGGCGAGACGGGGCACCTCTTCGAGCGCCTGCACGGCAAGGATCCCTACGAGCAGGTGCGCCAATGTACGGCCGCCGGGCTTGGCGTGCCGGAGTATGAGATCGACGAGATGGAGTAGCCCGATCCACGGGCCCCGGCGCCGCATGGGTTGCCGGGGCTCGGGTCGGAGGCCTACTTAGGCTGAGTCAGCGTTCGGTCGGCCAGGAAGTCCTTCCGGTACTTCATGGCCGTGATGATCTCGCGCTCGTAGCGCGCCGCCTCGGCCGGCGTGGCGAGGCCCTTCTCGCGCATCAGCTTGCCGACGACCACGGGGAGCGGATCCAGCGTGCCCCGGTTCACTTTGCGGTCGTACAGCGTCGCCATGCCCGCCTCCGACCGCACGACGTCGCTCACCTTGCCGACCACGGCGCCCTCCGGGAGGCCGATGGTCAATACGTCCTCGCCGGGCCAGTAGTGAGCCTTCGCCACGCGAAGCTGGGAGCGCCGGAACGCCAGGCTCTTCCTGCCCGAACGCCCGAAAACCGCGGTCAGGCGCTTGTCGTCGATCACCTTCTGTACCGCATCCGCGCCGGAGAGCTCCGCGCCGGTGGCCGGATCGATCACGGTCAGGATGCCGGCGGGGGAGACGTCGATACCGTAGGCGCGGAAGTCCTGCTGGAAGGCCTCCGGGCTGCCGGACCGCTCGTCGCCCAGCACCTCCAGCAGCGATCGGTCGCCCTTCTCGCCGGTGATGAACTGGATGAACCCGATCGAGATGTAGCCCGTGTCGTAGGTGTTGATGGCGTCGAAGCCGCCCTCCAGCGCCGAGACCGCCCGCATGACGCGGGCCTCGGTCTCCGTGAGACCCGCGGCGTCGAAGAGTTCGGCGAGCTCGGCCTCCTGCATGGCGCGCACCGGTATGCCGGGGTCCATGACGCCCGTCGAGAAGCGGTAGTAGGCGTAGCGGGGTCGGACGGCGACGTTGTCCACCATCTGGATCCGGTCGCCCTCGCCGAAGGTGACCGTGTGCCGTATCGGTGTCACGGCTGAGGCGAAGGCCGGAGGATTGCCCAGGGCTGCCACCATAGCGGTCGGCGCCGGTCCGGGGTGTGGCACGGGCGTGGCCGTGCGTGCCGGTTGAACGCCGTTGGCCGCATCGGCGGATGCCTGCGCCACGCTTCGGTCATAGGCTACCTTGGCCGCCACCCATGCTTCCCACGAGGCCCTGTCCGGTGCTGCCGCGGCGTCGGTCGTGGGCGGAATGAGTGGTGGAGCCACAGCCTTCTGATAGTCCCAGAGCCACCGCGACGCCTGGGTGGTGAGGCGCACCTGCCACACCTCGCGCTTCGGCGTCAGGTAGGCCGGCTCGGCGGTGTAGCGGCCCGGTTCGGCCCAGTAGGCCACCAGCGTGGCCTTTTCGGCATCGGAGAATTGGGCCTGTGGGCGTGCGACCGGCGGCGCGGCGAGGAGGAGCGCCGCTACAGCGATTACGGCGGGGCTCAGCATCGCGGGGCCAGCGCCTTGCGCAGGTAGGCTCCTGTGTGGCTCTCCGCCACGGCAGCCACATCCTCCGGCGTGCCCTGCGCCACGATGGAGCCGCCGCGGGCGCCTCCCTCGGGACCCAGGTCGATCACGTAGTCGGCGGTCTTGATCACATCGAGGTTGTGCTCGATCACAAGCACCGTGCTACCCGCGTCCACCAGCCTCCCCAACACGCGGAGCAGGTGCTCCACATCCGCGAAGTGGAGGCCCGTGGTGGGTTCGTCCAGAATGTAGAGCGTCCGGGAGGTGCTCCGCTTGGCCAGTTCGGCCGCGAGCTTGATGCGCTGGGCCTCGCCTCCGGAGAGCGTGGTGGCGGGCTGGCCCAGCCGGACGTACCCCAGGCCCACGTCGCGGAGAGTGGTCAGCTTGCGGCTGATGGCGGGCACCGCCTCGAAGAACGCGCAGGCCTCGGTGACGGTCATGTTCAGCACGTCGGCGATGCTCTTGCCCTTGTAGTGGGCCTCCAGCGTCTCGCGGTTGTACCGTTTGCCCTTGCAGACCTCGCACGGCACGTAGACATCGGGCAGGAAGTGCATCTCGATCTTGATGATGCCGTCGCCCTTGCACGCCTCGCAACGACCGCCCTTCACGTTGAACGAGAAGCGCCCCGGCTCGTAGCCCCGGACGCGCGCGTCCTGTGTGGCCGCGAAGAGGGTGCGGATGCGGTCAAACGCGCCGGTGTAGGTTGCCGGGTTGCTTCGGGGCGTTCGGCCGATGGGCGACTGGTCGATGTCGATCACACGGTCGATCTGGTCGATCCCCACGATCTCCTCATGGGCGGCCCAGGTCGCACGGCTGCCGTAGAAGCGCGACATAAGGCGCGGGAAGAGCGTCTCCTGGATGAGGGTCGACTTACCGGAGCCTGAGACGCCGGTGACGCAGACGAAGAGGCCCAGCGGGATGCGCACAGTCAGGTTTCTGAGGTTGTGCGCCGTGGCGCCGCGTATCTCGATCCACCGGCCGCCCTCGTCGGCCATCTGCGGTGGGCGACGAACCAGCGGCGGTTCGATGGACCTGGCGCCCGAGAGGAACTGGCCCGTGATCGAACCCTCGGCCGCTCGGATGTCATCGATCCTGCCCTGCGCGACCACGTAGCCGCCATGCTCGCCTGCGCCGGGGCCGATGTCGATGATATGGTCGGCGGCCATCATGGTTTCCTCGTCGTGCTCCACCACGATGATGGTGTTGCCCAGGTCCCTCAGGCTCTCCAGCGTGGTGATGAGGCGCGCGTTGTCTCGCTGGTGCAGGCCGATGCTGGGCTCATCTAATATGTATAGGACCCCCATGAGGCCCGAGCCGATCTGGGTGGCCAGCCGGATGCGTTGCGCCTCGCCGCCTGCCAGCGTGGCCGCTCCGCGGTCCAGCGTCAGGTAGTCGAGCCCCACATCCATGAGGAAGCCCAGCCGGGTGCGGATCTCCTTCAGTATCTGGTGCGCGATGGTCTGCTCGCGCCCGCGTAGCTCAAGGCCGCCCAGCCAACGTAGCGCATCGGCGATGGACATGGCCGTGACCTGCGAGATGCTCCGATCCTCGATGGTCACCGCCAGAATCTCGGGCTTGAGGCGCGCGCCACCGCAGTCCGGGCAGGTGCGGGCGGTGCGGTAGCGCTCCAGGTCATCCTTGATCCAGTCGCTGGTGGTATCGTCGTACCGGCGCTGGAGCATCTTGACGACGCCGCCGTAGTCGGTATCGAATGTGCGCGTCCGGCCGAACCGGTTCCGGAACTTGACGGAGATGTTGCCGGGCACTCCGTACATGAGCGCCTGCTTCTGGTCGGGCTTCAGCTTGCCGATGGGCGTGTCGAGGTCAAACCCGTAGCGGTCGGCGACGCCCTGGAATGTGGCCAGCAGATAGTCGCCATAGCTTGCGCCCGGCGTCTTGGGCATCACAGCGGCCAGTGCCCCGCCACGGATGCTCTGCGCTGGGTCGGCAACGATCCTGTCCGGGTCGAACTCGGTCTTGCACCCCAGCCCGTGGCACTCGGGGCAGGCGCCGTAGGGGCTGTTGAAGGAGAAGCTGCGAGGCGCCACCTCCTCCATGCTGATGCCACACTCGGTACAGGCGAAATGCTCGGAGAAGAGGATGTCCTCGCCCGGCTTGGAGTCCTCGCCTGAGGGCATGACCACCACGGCAACGGTGCCCTCGCCCTTTTTCAGGGCCGTCTCCAACGAGTCGGCGAGCCGACGGCCGAGGTCGGGCCGGATCACCAGACGGTCGACCACCACATCGATCCAGTGCTGTTTGTAGCGGTCCAGATCGGGCGTCTCGTCGCTTGTCAGGTCGAGGAGCCGCCCATCGATCCGAACGCGGGCGAAGCCCTCCTTGCGAATCTCTTCGATCTCCTTGCGGTACTCGCCCTTGCGTCCCCGGACCACAGGGGCCAGCAGCAGGATGCGCTCGCCGTCGCCCAGGGCCAGTATCTGGTCGACCATCTGCTCCACGGTCTGCTGGGCGATAGTCTGGCCGCACTTGGTGCAGTGCGGGTGACCGATGCGGGCAAAGAGGAGGCGGAGGTAGTCGTACACCTCGGTGACGGTGCCCACGGTGGAACGCGGGTTCCGGCTGGTCGACTTCTGGTCGATGGCGACGGCGGGGGAGAGGCCCTCAATCGAGTCGAGGTCGGGCTTGTCCATCTGGCCCAGGAACTGCCGGGCGTACGAGGATAGGCTCTCCACGTAGCGGCGCTGCCCTTCGGCGTAGAGCGTGTCGAAGGCCAGCGAGGACTTGCCCGAACCCGACAGCCCGGTGATCACCACGAGCTTGTCGCGCGGAATCTCGATATCGATGTTTTTGAGGTTGTTTTGGCGAGCGCCCCGGATGATGATGCTGCCCATGCTCATGAGTCGGCCCCGTCTGCTTCGGCGTTGGGAGTCATGCTACCTGACAGCGTCCGGGCTCGGCCCAGGCCATGCGGGTCCGGCCGCAGCCACCGGCGGCGCCCGAGGACGTTACGAGCCCTTGGCGGCTCCGCGCTTGTTGATGGCCTCAGCCAACTTCTCCGCGTCCACCTTTACCCAGATCGGGTCGATCGTCAGGCTGCTCACATCCATGTGGACCATCTTGGGGCAGGTGATGACCTCGTTGCTGAGCACGAAGACCAGGCGCTCCTGCTCGTGCTCGCGGGAGAACTGCCAGTAGCGCGAACGGCCCTCATCGGTCAGGCCCACGTGAACGACGAAGTATGTGCGCTCGAGGAACGGGTCTTTGCGCTCTTCGACCTGGGCGGAGGTGAAGTGTGCCCCCGTGAGGACCACGGGGCTGTTGCGCATGACTTCCTCCAGCGGAACCAGGCGCCCGCCGGCAGAGCGGTTGTTGATGGACGCTACCTGGCCGCGGTCATCGCCGCCCTCTGTCCGCTCAGGCGTGGCGGACTCATCTTCGCCCACGTCTACCGCATCATCCGGTACGCGGAACTGCCAGGACCGGTTGGCCTCGATGGCCATGTAGCGCCTCGGATGGCCGGGCCGGTCCTTGTCCTGCAGGCCCAGCACGGTGAGGCCGTCGGGGAGCGCCTGCAGCGCCGGCCACTTCACCTGGCGCATTTGCTGGGTCCGGATGGCCGAGAAGGCAAACCAGGCCGCCGCCAGCAGGGCGGCGGCGATGACGAGGCGCCGGGTGCCGCGCTCACGAAAGATGGTGCCGTAGGCGGTCCTCGGCTCGGATTCGGTAGGGGTGCTCATGCGGGTATGTACGCTCCGGTGGGCCACGGCGGTGCCGGGCAAGTGGTCTCCGGAGTATGCCACATCCGCGCGGCGCTCGCAACAGCCGCCCGATGGGCTTTGCTCGGCGGAGTGGTATACTCGACAGGCGGTCCCTCAGGGACAATCAGCTTTGAAACGGGGTGAGACACCGAATTGGTCCAGGTCATCGTCAAGCAGGGCGAGAGTATCGACATCGCCCTGAAGCGCTTCAAGAAGGCGGTCATGAACAGCGGCATCACCAAGGAAGCCCGCATGCATGAGCGCTACGAGAAGCCCAGCGACCGGCGTCGCCGGGAACTCAAGGCGAGCATCCGCAAGATCCAGCGCGCTCGCGCGAAGGCCGCCGAGAAGGAGCGCGACTAGCGCTCACGGTTGGGCATCGACGACCATCGGTCTTGATAGCATGAGGGGACGGGCCCGCGCCTGGCCCCTCATGTCGTTATGGGGTTTCAGTCGTGGGATTCGGGGTTGTCGTATGCCGGAGAAGGGATTCGAACCCCCACGCGGTTGCCCGCAAGTGATTTTGAGTCACCCGTGTCTGCCATTCCACCACTCCGGCCAGAGCTTGCGCAGTATACCCTAGGCGCGCACCACGCTCCCGGCGCGCCGAGGAGGTGCAGATGAGCGATTCTGGACAGACGCCGGCGCCGCCCAAGCTGGTGCTCGTTGACGGCTATAGCCTTCTCTTCCGGGCCTACATGGCCCCCGGGGCCGACCTCTCCACCTCCGATGGACGCCCCACCGGCGCCGTCTACGGCATGGCCAACATGCTCTCCGCTGTGGTCCGGCAGGAGAAGCCGCAGGCCATCTGCGTGGCATGGGACGGTCCGGAGCGCACGTTTCGGTCCGAGCTCTACGACCAGTACAAGGCCCATCGCCCTCCGGTTGCCGACGACCTCATTGCCCAGTTCCCCGTAGCGCGCCAACTGGTCGATGCGCTGGGCATGGCATCCGTCGAATCACTGGGCTTCGAGGCGGACGACCTCATCGGCACGCTCTCAGTTCAGGGCGCTGCCAAGGGCTACAACGTGGTGATCGTCACAGGGGACTCGGACCAGTTCCAGTTGGTCACCCCCAACGTGAGCGTCCGCATGATGGCCCGCGGATCATCGGACGGCACGCTCTACGATCCTGCCAAGGTCGAGGAGCGCTACGGCATCCGGCCGGATCAGGTCGCCGAGTTCAAGGCGCTGACCGGCGACCCGTCGGACAACATCCCTGGCGTGCCCGGGGTAGGGAAGGTGACCGCCGCAAAGCTGCTTCGCCAGTACGGCACGCTTGAGGCCCTGCTGGACTCCGCCGACGAGTTGCCCCAGCGCACGGTCACCGACCGCAAGGTGCGCGATGCGCTCATCGCGTCCCGCGAGTCCGCCCGGCTCGGCCTCCAGCTCACCACCATCCGTCGCGATGTACCGGTTGACGGATGCATCCGTCCCTTCGCGCCTTCACCGGAGGACAGGCAGCGCCTTCGCGACCTCTACGCCTCGCTGGAGTTCCGCAACCTGCTTGCTTCGGTGCCCGCGCCGCCGCCCGTCGAGAAGCCGGCAACCGTCGATGCCGCACCCGCCCTCGGCGCCACCATGGCCGTCGTATGCGTGACCGATGCCGCAGGCCTTGCGGCCGTTGTCGCAGCCGCCCGTGCGGAGGGCTTGCTTGCGGTTCAGACGCTTCCACAGCATGGTCCCGGGGCCTGCGGCGTCGACCTGCTGCTGGCGGCCCCTTTAGGCACGGTATGGGCGCTGCGATGTGGCGAAGGCGCCGACGACCTCGGCGGCCTCTTCGGCGTAGCGGAGAGCGATCGCCCCTGCGTTTCGCCTGCCGCGGTTCAGGAGGCGCTCTCTGCTTGCGAGGGCGCGCTTGTAGGCCACGACATCAAGGCGATGTTGCCTGCCCTGCGCCGCCTGGGGCTGGACGCTACCGGTTGGCAACTCGATACGATGGTGGCGGCCTACCTGCTCAACCCTGGCCGCAGCGACTACAGCCAGGAGACGGTCGCCAGGGATGTCGGCGCAACTCTCTCGTCCTCGCCTGCCGATGCCCTGCATATGGCCGCCGCGCTTTGCCTGGCTCAGGCGCGTGCCGCGGGTCCCCTGGCCACCCGACTGGCCGAGAACGGGCTGACTGGTGTGCTGACCACGATGGAGATGCCGCTGATCCCGGTGCTGGCCCAGGTGGAGCAGCAGGGCATCGGCATCGACGGCGCCTGGTTCACCGCCCTGGCCGCAGAGATGGCCGACGATATGGCTCGCCTCAGCGCTCGCATCTTCGAGCTGGCCGGCGAGGAGTTCGCCATCGGTTCGACGCAGCAGTTGCAGCGCATCCTCTTCGAGAAGCTGCAACTCCCCAGCGGCAAGAAGACGAAGACAGGCTACTCCACGGGGGCCGACCTACTGGAGGGCCTGGCCGGCGAGCATGAGATCGCCCGGCGACTGCTGGAGTACCGCGAGGTCACCAAGCTGAAGAGCACCTACGTCGATGCGCTCCCCCGGATGGTGTCGCCGCTCGACCATCGCATCCATACCACGCTCAACCAGACCGTGGCCGCCACAGGCCGCCTCTCATCCACCGAGCCCAACCTGCAGAATATCCCGGTCCGCAGCGAGGCCGGTCGCCGGATTCGCCGCGGCTTTGTGGCGCCGGCGGGCTGGCAGCTACTCTCGTGCGACTACTCCCAGGTGGAGTTACGCGTCTTCGCCCACTTCACCCAGGACCCGGAGATGGTCCGCGCCTTCGAGGCCGATGAGGACATCCACAGCGCCACAGCCGTGAAGCTCTTCGGCGCGGCGCCCGGCGAGGTCACTTCGGATATGCGCCGCCGCGCGAAGACCGTAAACTTCGCCGTGATCTACGGCCAGGGCGAGTTCGGCCTGGCCAACACCCTCGGGATCAGCCACGCGGAAGCGAAGCGGTTCATCGCCGAGTACTTCGAGCAGTTCCCCGGCGTTCGCGAGTACGCTGCCCATATCCGCGCCACGGTGCGCGAGCGCGGCTACGTTGAGACGCTCTACGGTCGCCGACGCTACCTGCCCGAGGTGCGGAGCGGAAACTTCAATGTGCGGCAGGGCGCCGAGCGCGCTGCGGTGAACACGCCCATCCAGGGCACAGCTGCCGACATCATGAAGCTGGCGATGATCTCGGTTGCGGAGGCCATCCGGCCGTACCACGATCGATGCAAGATGCTGCTCCAGGTCCATGACGAACTGCTCTTCGAGGTCGCCGCCGGCGCCGTGGATGCCATGGCAGCCGTCGTGGTGCCCTCCATGGAGCGGGCCGCCAACCTCTCCGTCAAGCTACGCGTCGACGCCAAGAGCGGGCCCAACTGGGCCGACATGACGCCGGTATCTGTAGATCGGTCGCCATTTGCCGCTCCGGAGCGTCCTGTCAACGCAGGAATGGCGCGGGACGAAGTATAACATTAGGACCACGTGCCCACGCGCGGCGGCTAGGTACGCCTGTGGCGGGGCCTTTGCGCCATGTGTTAGGCGGCATCGGGGCGGTCCACGCTTCGTTGCCGGACTGAGGGCGCAGACATCGAAAATCGATGCGGGATCATTTCACTGGAGCCCCCGCATCACGAGAGGAGCCGTAAGGCCATGACGGATGATATCGTCCAGCCGGGAGTAGCAGTTGAGGTGGAGCTTGGCGGAGCAGTTGCCGCAGCGCCCGCCGTAGAGACGGAAGCCGCGGAGGTAGTTGCCGCGCCCGAGCCCGAAGCCGCCGAGGAAATGTCAATGGAAGCGGCCATGGCCGGGGTTGGCTCGGACCAGTACTCCATGAGCTTCCCCAGGCTGAGCGAAGGCGACGTCGTCAAGGGCACCGTGGTCCATATCGACCGCGAGGGTGTCATGGTCGATGTCGGCGCCAAGTCCGAAGGCATCATCCGCCCGGGCGAGATTTCCCGCGATCCCAACGTTACCGCCGAGGATGTCCTCAAGGTCGGCGACGTGATCCCGGTCTACGTCATGGAAGCCCGGCACGACGGCCGCGTCGTCCTCAGCCGCAAGCGCGCAGAGTTCGAGCAGGCTTGGGTGCAGGTCGTCGAGGCCCGCGATAGCGGTAAGGTCATCACCGCCATGGTCACCGACCGCGTCAAGGGCGGCCTTGTGGTCGACCTCGGCATCCGCGGTTTCGTGCCTGCCTCCCACGTCGGCAGCGGCTCGCTGAAGACCAACCTTGACAAATACATCGGCCAGACGATCCACCTGAAGGTGATCGAGGTTGATAAGGACAAGCGCAAGGTCGTCCTCTCCAACAAGCTGGCAAACGAGGAGGAGCGGCAGAGCCGTCGCGCCGAGACCGTAGGCAGCCTGCAGGTCGGCCAGACCCGAAGCGGAGTGGTGCGCCGCCTGACCAACTACGGCGCCTTCGTCGACCTCGGCGGCATTGATGGCCTCCTGCACATCTCCGAGATGTCGTGGACCCGCATCAACCACCCGCAGGAAGTCCTCAAGGAGGGCGACGAGGTGGATGTCGTCGTCCTGAAGATGGACCTCGACCAGGGCCGCGTCAGCCTCGGCATGCGCCAGATTCTTCCGGACCCGTGGACCGAGATCAGCAAGCGGTATCGCCCCGGCGACCTCATCACCGGCGTCGTGACCCGCGTGGTTCCCTTCGGCGCGTTCGTGCAGGTTGAGGGCGGTATCGAAGGCATCATCCCCAACGCCGAGTCCGGCTCCCGCCGCGGCGCCCGCGCGTCAGATATGCTCCATCAGGGCTCCGAAGTCGAGGTCAAGGTGCTCGACGTTCGGCCTGAGGAGCGCAAGATGACCCTCTCCCTGCGGCAGGCCCGCGTGGAGGAGGATGTCCGCCGCGAGCGCAAGGTCGCTGAGGAGTTCCAGATGCCGACCGACCGTGACGAGCCTCGCTTCACGATTGGCGATGCGTTCCGCGCCAAGCATGACGGGGATGATCCCGACTTCGAGTCGTATTAGGCTGCACGTGACGCGCGGCGGCCGTCCGGACCTCATCGGGCGCTGACGTGCTCTCTGTTGGAGTCACCGGGGGCATCGCATCCGGCAAATCTGCCGTGATGCGGTGCCTTCGGCGCATGGGCGGTATTGTGTTCAGTGCCGACGAAGCCGCCCGGGCCGTGACCGGGCCGGGGTCCCCCGGCCTGTTGGCTGTTGCCCGTCTCTTCGGGCCGCAGTCGGTTCGGTCCGACGGCTCTATGGATCGTGCCTACGTCGGCAGTCGTGTCTTTGCCGAGCCTGCGATGCGTCGGGAGTTGGATGCCATCACGCATCCTCGTCTTCTGGCCTTGTTGCGGCGCCAAATGCACTCAGCCGTAGCGGACCGCCCGACCGCCCCACTGGTGGCCGTGGAGGCGCCGCTGCTCTTCGAGGCCGGGATGGGCGACTGGTTCGACGTCGTGCTCTGTGTAACCGCTCCGCCGCAGTTGCGGGTTAGGCGGCTGGGCGACCGCGATGGGCTGCCTCCGAGCGACGCAACGCGGCGCATGGCCGCCCAGTTGCCGGTGGAGGAGAAGATGGCTCGATCCACAGCTGTGATCCCCAACGAAGGCTCACTTGAGGACCTCTGCAACGCCGTGCATGCCGCCCTGGTGCGGCTACGGCCGGGACTGCAGGCCCGCCTCGACCCGGGAGAAACACGTCCGAGATGACCCACGAAAGCCCAGACCGGGACCATGGCGGCATGTCCGTCCGAAAATCGCTCTTGCGCCCCCTTGGGCCGTATGCTATAATCGCCAACGGCTGGGTGGATTGCCCCTATTGTGGCGTCCGTTCGCCCCACCGTATGCAGACCACCCCTGGTTTCTCTGCGTGCACTCTGGCAAGGAGGTACGATCCGTCTTGAAACGAGTGAGGCTGACCCATCTATGCTTGGTCGCACTGGCGTCTCCTCTGCTTCTATCCGCCTCCACGCTCACTGCTAGGGCGCAACTCGCGGGAACCAGTGTGGCGCGTCAGGGCACGCCCTTCACGGATTCCAGGGCGCCGATGCCCGCCTCGGTAGCGCGGAAGCCGCTGCGGAAGACGCGCGCCTCTGGCGCAACACCCCGAACCGTGGACCTGACGCCCCAGACAGCCACCGTCGTTGACGGGGCGCCCTACTGGACGCGAGATGAGAGGTACATCCTCTTCCACTCCAACCGGGCCACCCTGTCGGGCGATACGGCTGGGACGCTCTCGCACATCTATCGAATGAACCCGGACGGCACGGGCATCACGGCCATCACAGGCCCGCTCGCTACGTCTGCGGTCAAGGTAGGTCTGACGACTTCGCAATCCGAGGTCGCGGTGAGCCTTGGCGCCTCCACGGTCATGTACATTGAGACCACCGCCGCCGGTACGCAAGACTTGGTGGAACTCAACCTGGAGACGCGGGCCAGCAAGGCTATCCTGAGCAACAACCCCAGCGGCTTCAGCTTTGTCGCGCTGAACGGACCTGAATACGGCGCGTGGCCCGGCCTCAACTCGGCTGTGATCTTCGCCGGCAAGGCCAGCGCCACTGCTCCGTACAAGCTCTACGTCGTAGATACCCAGTCCGGCGTTGTGACGCAGATCACCCAGGGCATATCAGACGACCGCAACCCGTCCCTCAGCCCTTCTACCGGGACGACTCAGGCCAACTCCATCATCGCCTTCGACTCGAATCGGGCCACGGCGGATGGAGGCACAGTTAAGTCCAACCGGGATATCTGGGTCATTCCGACCACTCCGAACATCGCCGCCCGTCGGGTTACCAACTTCTCTGCGGGTTCTGTTGCCTCGAGCAACATTGAGCCGGCTTGGAGCACCAACAAGCCCGACGCAAACTACGGCGGTTACGTGGGTGGCCAGCAGCTCCTCGCATTTTCCAGCAATCGCGTAGACACGAAGAACGACGGCCTTCCGGATGCCATATCAGGGAACGGCACGAGCGACGTCTACTGGCTTAAGGTCGATCTGGGGATCGATCCCACCGACCCCACCAGCCCTGCATACACGGTCCTCACGCCGGAGACGACGCTCAACCCGGCCTACAAGCTGCCGACCGGCGATCCCGGCCATATCTACGACGACCGCCATGTGACCTGGCCTCAGTTCATCGCCACCTATCGCGTCGCCTACCAGACCAACCGCACCGGCTTCGACTCCGTATCTGAGACGTCACAGCCGCCGGCGCCAAGTGCGTTGACGCCCACAGACATCTTCTCATCGACGCTTCTCGACTTCAACGCGCCTACCCTGGTGCGGTTCGACGAGTCCTCCGGCGAGATCGTGAACATCAACCCGCGGCTATCCGGCCCCGGCTCGACCGTGAAGTTCAGCGTGAAGCTGGTCGACCTTGAGACCGGCATTCGCGATGCTTACATCCAGATTAAGAACCCGAACAGCAAGTACCAGTCCGCCGATGGCGTGGAGCACAAAGTCTACTATCGCGGGAACCCCTCCTCGGATGGCACGACGCGCTGGAACGGGCTACCGTATGAGTATGAGTCTCAGCGGGTATTTGTCGGATCCGATCCAGCAGACGCCCGCGTCAACACCTACGCCAACCCAACCTACCTGACGAGCGTTGACGACTTCTACGCCTTCAGTGGCGCGATGAGCCCGGCCGATGAGGGCTGGTTGCCGCTGAAGCTTGAGTCACGTGATGCCGTCACCGGTGTCTGCACCTATTCCGCAACATGGACATCTGACGCCTTGAACCCGTCGGACTACATGATCGACGTCGTCGCGTACGACAACGCGGTGGACCCGTTCACCAACGATGCGATCAACTGGAAGATTTACGACAACATCTGGGGTTTCTCCACAGCGGCATTCCAGCCGTCGCACGGCCTGCTCTTTGTCAGTGACCATGCGGCCGGCCAGAAGTTCTTCAGCTCGCGCTATGGGACCCAGGTGCTCGACAACGTCTATCACACCTTCTGGGGCACCGAGAGCTGGATGACCGACATTGACGTTCGGCTCCTCCGGCCCACCACCTGGTCCACCGACAGCGGTGCCGGCCCGCTGGGCAATATCCTCAATGCCCTGGGTGTTAAGTCCTACGGCGCCTACGATCCCACCGACAACTACTCTGCGTGGAACTCGGACGGCTCGGTTCAGGACGGCTCCATGGCCGACGGCGTCGATGTGCCTGTCACCCAGCAGTACGACCTCTGGCGCATCCTCTGCCGTGGCGCAGTGACTGACAGCGTCCTGCAGCAGTATCTGCCTCGCGTCGAGCAGCAGCCGGCGGATACGATCGCCGGCGAGACGACGCCCCGGACGGTGACGGTCGCCGAGCGCGCGGTCTTCTGGCACGCACCCTTCACCGGCAACATTTTTGTGGGCCCCGGCTCCATTCTTGACTTGTCGGTGCAGACCCAGATATCGTCCTTCATGAAGGCCGGCGGCCGCATGCTGGTCAATGGCCAGGACCTGGGCTGGGCGATGACGCTAGACGGCGCTGTCAGCAGCGACTTCCTCACCAACACACTGCATGCCACCTACGTCCGCGACTTCCCCAGCGCTGCCAGTGGTGGCGGTCTGCGCTTGGGCTTCGTCTTCGGCCTGTTCCGCATCTCCGGCAACTACGCCCTGACCGGCGCAGGCACCTACAACCCGATCAGCCACGACCCGTGGGAGAACCGGCCGGGGACCTATCTGTCGGTTCGTGGCCACCAGTATCCTGGACCGCCGATCCCGCCCGGCAACGCGGACTACATCTCCCGAGACGTAAACCTCGTCGCGGGTGGCAACGACACCAATAACCCGAAGCTGTTCGGCGCACCGAGCAACCTGTATCCCGACGAGGTCCGCCCTGCCGGCGGAGCCATCAACGTACTCACCTACGCCAATGGCAACGCGGCCGTGCTCTACCACAAGGACACGACGACGGGCTCTCGGCTGGTCTACTGCCCGATGGGCATTGAAGCCCTCTACCCGGACTACTTCTCGGTACCGAACACGAACCCGACGGTCGTGTTGCTCAAGAACCGGCGCTCGGAGCTGTTCCACAACACTCTATGCTGGTTCCGGACAGGCATCGTGACCGGTAACGTACTCGACCTCGAGGGCGCTGGTCGGCCCATCGAGAACGTTCTGGTGCGCCTCACCTGCCGCACGAACTCGGCCGGCAGGCCTGTGACCGAGTACACGGCGCTTACCGGGCCCGACGGTGGCTTCCAGTTCAACGGTGTGGAGACCGGCGGGTATGACATCACGGCGGTGAAGGCGGGCTACACGATCCAGAAGCCCTCGTCGACGGTGGTCCACGGCAGCACACGCAACATGGTGAGCTTCCGAATGACGGCAGCCCAGCCGGCAGTCATCAGCGGCACGGTGCTCCGTACGGATGGCACGACGCCCGTGGTCGGCGCGGTGGTGACTGCGGTCGATGTCCTGCCGGGCGGCGCAACGCTCACTGCGACGTCCGATGTCAATGGCGCCTACACGATCACCAATGTACCGTCGCAGACCAAGTACACGCTGACCTGCGTTGCAACCGGCTACGGAGCCAGCGTTCCAGTGAGCTACAGCGTCCCGAAGTCTGATGACGCCGACACCACGGTCCAGCCGGCGAAGACGTACACGGGCTTCGACTTCAAGCTCAAGGCCGAACAGGGCTCAGCGACGGGCCGAGTACTCAAGGATTCGGATAAGACGCCGATCGCCGGAGCGACGGTCACGGCGACCCTGGGCGCCCAGGCCGTAACGGCCGTTACCGACGCGCAAGGCGCCTACTCGTTCGACAAGGCTAATGCAACGCCGAACGGTCTGGACGCAGGTTCATGGTCGGTCGTCGCCACGGCGCCCGGCTTCCAGGCCAATACGGCCGTGACTGCCGCTGTTTCATCTAACGCCGCGACCACCGTCGAGGACATCCTCCTCAAGACGGTAGCGCCTGGCATGGTCTCCGGCCTTGTCACCCGCACGTCGGATGCGGCGCCGCTGGCCGGCGTCACGATCGATCTCACGGACACCGCGGGTAACAAACTCGCGACTGCGGTCACCGGTGCCACCTCTACGGACGCAACCGGCTACCGGTACAACTACCGGATCACGGACGTTCCGGCCGGGGTGACCTACAAGGTTACTGCGACCCTGACCGGCTTCACTACCGTGCCTGCGTTCCGGAACGCGGCAGTGACGACGCAGACCGAGACGAAGAGCATCAACTTCGCGATGCAGCCGCTCTACACATTCCCGGCGGCCCTCTCGCTGATGTCGATGCCGTACAACTACCAGGCTGTCGATCCCGGCGAGTTGCTGAGTATCCCGGCGTCCGATCGCACGAACGGTCAGTTCCTGTTGGCCACCTGGTCGCTTGGGAAGTACGCCCTGTATCCGAATGCGGATGCGGCATCCATCACCCTGGGCCGCGGTTACTTCATGAGCTACAAGTCCAACATCCCGCTTGCCACTGAGGGCGCCAAGGCGGATACCACACGCCCGTTCAGCATCAACCTGAACCCGGGCTGGAACCTCGTCGGCGCACCGTTCACGGCTGAGGTCGACTGGACCCGCACGTCGATCATCGACGCCGGCGCCACCAAGACCTACGCCGAGGCGATCGCCACAGGAGCCCTGGGCGCTGCCCTCTACGGCTACATGAGCGGCAGCTATGTCCTCGAGTACCGGCTGTCTCCGTGGCGGGGCTACTGGGTGCGGGCCTACCGCAGCATCACGTTGCTCGTTCCGCCGCCGGTGTCTGCCAAGCCGGCTGCCGGTACCGCTCCTGCCGGCAGGATCCTTAACGGTAGCGCCGGATGGGTGCTGAACCTGGCGGTCACCGCTACGGGCGCTAACGATACGGATAACTTCTTGGGCGAGGCCACGAGCGCCAAGGCCGGCTACGACGCCTTCAAGGTCGAGAAGCCGCCGGTCTTCGGTTCCAGCTACGCCTACGCAGCATTCGATCATTCGGACTGGGGCGACAAGTCAGGCTCCTACGGCGTGGATGTTCGTAACGCCTCCGGCGGCCCCCGGACGTGGGCGTTCTCGGTTCGGACCGCAGGTTGCGCAGGTCAGGTGAACCTGGCTTGGCCAGGTCTGGCATCGGTCCGCAAGGACCTCCAGTTCACCCTGGTAGACGTCGCTACGAGTACGGTGCGCGACATGCGCAGCAGCAGTGGCTACTCCTGGACGGGTGCTGACGAGGCTGCCATTAGGCAGTTCGAGGTCCGTGTCAGCCCGGCCACTGCCGCCACACTGAGGCTGACGGGTCTTGCGGCCCGGCAGGCCGGCCGAAGCACCGCCGCCGCGATCCAGTACTCGCTCTCGGGTACTGCGGCTGTCGAGGTGCGCGTGCTGTCATCGTCGGGTGCATTGCTGCGGAACCTCGGTGGCGCCGCCACCAGGGCTGCGGGCGTGAACCAGGCGACGTGGGATCTGCGGGATGCCAAGGGCATTGCCGCTCCTGCGGGCTCCTACCTGATTGAGGTTAGGGCAAAATCGTCGGACGGCCAATCGGTCCGAGGTGTCGCATCGTTGGTCGTTACAAGGTAAAACCGGTAGGGGCTACGCGATGCGTAGCGTAGCGTGGCCCCTTCAGGGTTTCCGGTAATAGGACGCAACCGCAGCGTACAGCGGTGTTGGTGCTGTCAGAGTGACAGGGTAGCGCGGAGGCCAGGCGCCGACGTTGGGCGGACCGACAGCCTGAGCGGCGCGCATCGCCACCGAGGGAGGAACTCTCAGAGTGAAACGGATCAGGAAGAGCAGGGCTGCCCGCATCATAGGCTGGCTGCTAACGGTCGCCATGATCACGCCGCTTGTCTGCCAGTCCTTGCGCCCGCAGGCTGCGTTCGCGCAGTCCGCGTCGGCTACGGGCGGAATGCAGACAGTGGTCGTGGTTGACTTCGCCAACAAGTCGGGCGTGCCCGGTGAGCTACTCGCCCGCACCGCTACCGACGCCGTTGCGGTTGAGCTGGGCAACTCCGCCCGCTTCGATCCCCTGCGACGGGATGAGGTCGACCGCCAGGCTCGGGACCTCAACCTGAAGAAGCC
The DNA here is from genome assembly GCA_903951425.1 of uncultured Chthonomonas sp. Classification (GTDB taxonomy): domain Bacteria; phylum Armatimonadota; class Chthonomonadetes; order Chthonomonadales; family CAJBBX01; genus CAJBBX01. The sequence goes on along the minus strand of CAJBBX010000071.1, from coordinate 28,149 downwards.
CTACGACATGGTGGCCATGTCGAAGCTGGCGAGCGCGCTCAGCGCCACCGGGATCGTCACCGGCGAGATTGTAGCGGTTAAGCCCGGTCCGAAGACCGGACCGAAGTGCGTCAGTGTCTGGCTGAAGGTCAGCATACTTGAAGCGTCGTCGGGCCAGTTGACAAGCGGCGCTGCCCAAATCGGCGTAGCGTATGCCAGGGCCGGCGTCACCGACACGGATGAACTCGCACAGGAAGCAGCAAACAACGCAGCGAACCTGGCGGTAAAGCAGATCCTCCAGACCGTCCTGCCCGAGGGGACGATCATCAGCTCGGTTGGCAATGGTCGCGTCGGTACCGATCTCGGCATCCTTGTGAACAAGGGTAGCCGCGACGGCGTCGGTGAGGGCATGCAGATGCTGGTCCTCCGCGACCGCCAGCGCGTAGGCAAAATCGCCGTCACGGCCGTGTATGCGACCGATTCTGAGGCGAAGGTTCTGGAGAACACCCTCGGCATTCGTCCCGAGGATAAGGTGCGGGCCATCTTCCCGATGCCGGACTTCCCCAACGTCGCAGGTTTCAAGGCTGTCACCCGCAAGACCCCCAGCAATGGCGGTTCGTCGGTCGCGGCTCTTGGTAAGCTCTTGGTTGTGCTGCTGGTTGGTGGCGTAGTGGTTGCGGCGGTAGCGGGCGGAAAGAACTCTACAACCACTGCAGTCGTCGCTGAGGCCACCACGCTCAACGGCGCCGCGGCAGTGAGGGTTACCTATCGCGACAACATGTGGGGTTCGACAACGCTTGAACATCAGATTTGGCGTGAGCCCGACTATGGCTACAACTTCCAGGGCACCCCGGTTGCGGCTCTAACCGGCTTCATCTACACGGACCTCGCCAGCCCCTGGTCATACTGGGATGGTACGAAGGGGTTCCGTCAGGCTGCCACCGGAGGCAGCGGCACCAACAACAATGGCGGCGCCGGTGAGTCTGAGGTAGTGACACCGGATGCGGGTGCGGTCCCTGGCTTCACGCCGGGCAACAGCTACAACTACGGTGTGAACGCGATCATCCGTCGCCCGGTCAGCACGAGTACATCTAACAACAATAACAACAACGGGACCGGCGGCACCACCGAGACCGAGGACGTCAGCACCGAACCGGTTCGCAGCGGTCAGGTGACCCCGGTCATCCCGTCGATCCTAAGCTCGCCCCAGGACATGGCTGTGAACGTTGACCTGGCGAAGTTCAACCCGGCCTGGAACAGCACTCGTGGCGCGGATGTCTTTGTCGTCGAGGTCTCAACCGACAGGTCCTTCAAGAACAAGACGGTACTCGTTCAGTTGCCGGTAGTCTACTCCACGGCTGTGATGACCCAAGGCGTTACACAGAACCTGCCGGCGTCGGTCGACCTGACAGCCCTCGATGCCCTCAAGAGGGATGCGACGTTTGCCAACTACGTCAACCGTGTGACTGGATCGGCCAAGCCGACACTCTACTGGCGCATCGGCGCACGCAATGACGCCGATCGCCCAGGGCCCGTGGACTGGATCACCTCCAGTGCCGGAAACGGCGATCGGACCTACCGATGGGTATACACTGGCATCAGGAGCTTCACTCCTGCTGATATGCCGCCGCCGCCTCCGTAGGCAAACGGCGACGCGTGGGTGACGTCTAGGAGGGCGGCCGGTGGACACGCTGGACGCCCTCATAGTGCAACGAGTTACAGGAGCCATAGCATATGCGCATCCGACTGACTAGCTGGCGGCTCGGCCTGGCAATCGCCGCCGTGTTCGTCGCAGCGGGCGCCGCGCCGAGCGGTGCGGTAGACCGCGGCCGAGCGTTCGTGGGCGGTGAGTTGCTAATCACCGTTCCTCACGGCACGTCTGAGGCCCAGGTGTCCGCGCTTGCCGACGGCGTTGGAGCTGCCGTGGTGCGCAGCTGGGCGTCCATCGATATCGCAGGTTCGATCGACGCGCACTACCTGCGCATATCTGGCCAGAACGTAACGGACGCCGCGACGCTGGCGGCGGTCGACGCCCTCAAGGCCAAAGCGATCGTCCGGTACGCAGGCACAAACAGGATCGTCTACTACGATCAAGCGGGCGGTACGGCAACACCCAACGATCCCCGGTATAGCGAGCAGTGGGACAAAGTTCAAGTTAAGATGCCGCAGGCCTGGTCGATGGAGAAGGGCAAGGCGAGCGTCGTTGCCGTCATCGTGGACTCAGGCGTGCAGACAAGCCACCCCGAGTTTCCTGCCTCGCGGACGTACAAGGGATACAACAGCGCCACGCTAGTGGACGATGGCAACCCGGTCGCCGCCGCTGCGAGTCATGGAACCCATGTGGCCGGCATTGCTGCGGCTCAGGGCAACAACGCGGTTGGCATCTGCGGTATTGCGTGGGATAACGTCTGGCTTCTGCCGATCTGTGCGGGCGACGCAGCGGGCTCGACATCGGCCGCCCTCATTGAGTCTAGCGCGTATGTCGCCAAGCACATGGCCGCGAACCCAGACAAGAAGTACGTGATCAACATGAGCTTGGGCTCGGATGCTCCGAGCGACACCCCGGACGCCACTGAACCGTTCACACTTACTATGCTTAAGAATGCAGCGGCAGGCGCCGTCTACTGCGTCTCGGCGGGTAATGACGGCGACGGCGCCAACCCGCCGAAGTGGCCTGCCGTGAACGCCCAACTCAGCCCCAACATCATCTGTGTCGGAGCCTCTAACCATCTTGGTAAATGGGCATACTACTCGGAGTACCGACCGTACACGACGATAGCCGCTCCAGGCGGCGATGATCACGCAGGCAAGGAGATCCTGAGCACGCTTACCGGCAGCACCTACGGTGAGATGCAGGGAACGTCCATGGCTGCTCCGCAGGTGACCGGTGCGGTCGCGCTGTTGCTTTCGTTGCCGGGTGTTAAGGGCTCTGAGATCAAGGAGTACCTGACGTCCACCGCCACCCGCGTAGCCGGCTATCCGGTACCGAGCCCACAGGTTGGCTATGGCATCATTGACGTCTATGCGGCCCTGCTTAAGGCCGGCGTGGGCGTTACCGTGACCGAGCCCGAAGGCACCGGGGGCAAGGCGGCTACTGGTAGTACTGGGCAGCAGCCTGATCCCATCGAGACGCTGAGGCCCGTCATTCGTGTGGCGGTTAATCAGATTTGGCCGGCCAATCTGGTCATTAAGATCAACGGCACGGCGGTGACCGACTGGACCGTCGAGAACATCCAGGATAGCGTCAAGGATGCCAACGGCGCCACCGTTCCAGTCCGCTACGAAGCGGTGATCTCCACCATGGACCTGGCGCCCGGTGACAATCGCGTGGATGTCCAGGGCACCAAGGTCGGACCGCCGGACCTTGTTGTCACCGACTTCCGCAACTTTGTGGTCAGGCCGCATCAGATCACCCAGGGCAGGACCCTCATCTCGATCCCCTACTACCAGGACGCAGTCACGCCGGAGTCCTACTTTGGCTCTGACTTCCGCTTGGCGCGCTGGTTGCCGGGTGAGTCGAAGTATGCGGTCTACACGGCCTATGGCACGAAGGAGGCAGGCGCCTCATTCAACCCGACCGACACCGTGCCGCATATGGATGGCTCTGCTGTCGGCATGTTCCCAGTAGGCCTTGCGTATTGGGCCGATGTTGAATCGATCAAGCCCGTGCTGACCCATGGCGTCGCCTTGACGAGCAAGTCCTTCGTCATTCCGCTTAAGGGCACTGGTTCATCGTCCTCGGCGATCAGTTGGAACATGGTTGGTTGCCCGTTCCCCTACAGCGTGCCGTGGAACGCCGTGCTCTTGGATACCCCTGAGGGCCGCATGCCGGTAGGCTCCGCCGTCACGAAGGGCTACATCCTGGCGAACCTGTACACGTATGACGGCACTGAGGGCTACTCCTTCCGGACCCTTCCGGACGGTGCGCTCGTGGCGTGGCAGGGGCATTGGATTGGTGTCCGGAGCAAGCAGGACGTGGCTCTAGTTGTCCCGCCGGTCCGCATTGACGCTCTGGCGCCCGGTAGGACCGCCTCGATGCAACTTGGCCGCGACGGATGGGCGATGCAGCTGGTTGTGAGCCAAAAGGGCACAAGAGACGGAGCGAACGTCATCGGCCAGTCGGCGGTCGCGAGGGACGCTGCCGATGCTCTCGATGCGCCCAAGCCGCCAATGCCGGACCGCACCGTCTCCGCCTCAGTCTCCGGGGCTGACGGGTTGGTGCCGTTGGCTCGGGATATTCGCAGCCTTGCTGGTACGCAGTCTTGGATGGTGTCCATTGCGTCGGACCTGGGCGACGGCAATGTGTCGCTCTCGTGGTCGCCGCAAGGCACGTTCCCGAGAAACAGACGCATCTCACTTCGCGACGAGGCGACGGGGACGACGACCGATATGCGAACGCGCACCAGCCTCTCGTTCAGCAGCATGGCGGACGGTGCGCCGCGTGTCTACACCATTACTGCGGCGCCTGCCACCGCCAACGTGGCGCGGGTAACCAACCTCACGGTTCGACAGGCTGCAGGGCGAGCGAGCGGCGCTATCACAATCGGCTTCAATATGGCGGGCGACGCCACGTATGAGGTCAAGATTCTGGGTTCCGACGGGCGTCCGGTGGCGAATGTGGCAACCCGGGCGGCCGCAGCCGGCGACCAGCGCATGGTCTGGTCCGGCAAGGACGCTGCAGGTCGTAGCGTGCCTGCGGGCGCGTACTTGGTTCAGGTTCGGGCGGCCACTGCCGACGGCGGGTCTGTCCGCGTGGTGCAGCCGTTCATGTTGGTGCGGTAGATCCGCAGGCGGGGATCTCGCTCCATTGGTGCGATCCACGTCTGCTAGGTCGGCCGGGATGGTGGTAGGTCCAAAGAGGCTGTTCTGTGTGACCGCGGCTCGGTTTAGGCAATCTGGGCCGAGCCGCAGGTCTTGAGGGAGGACGATCTGATGGGGTTTAGGCTGATCGGCAGAGCCATGCTCCGCACTGCACTGTGCGTGGCTGTCGCCGTTGCGGGGACAGCCTGCGTGCGGCGTGCACAGGCTCAGGTATCGACCACCATCTCGAACCAGTATCTCGAAGCCACGGTGGGGAACAGCGGCCAGCTGAACAGCGTGAACCTGGCAGGGCGCTTTGGCGTCACCGAGCCGGGCGCCACCGCATCGGTCCTGATGCAGCAACCCCGCAACACCACCACGCTCCTGGGCAGCTACGTGACCGTGCGCATCGATGGCGGAACTCCCGTCGTGACAGGTGACGCAACGGGCAAGTTGCGTGGATGGGACATCATCTGGGGCGATGTGGAGACGGATGGAACGGATGCGACCGGCGAGTGGGTCCAGGAGCCGGCCGCCTACGGCAACAAGATCACTGCCAAGTGGCATGTGGTACCTGCCGACGCTACGGATACTAGCGAGGCTGTGCCGGACATCGCCGTAGACCTGGAGATGACGTTGGTCCATGACCTCGTCTACTACTCGTTCAAGATCACGAACAAGGACAGCCAGGCTCACTCGGTTGGGCTACGGTTCCTTCAGGACTTTGCAGTGCCGCCGGCAGGGCCGGACGGTCCCGTAATGGCCGGGAAGGCCGGCACACTGACGCTGGAAACGATCCTGGATGCTACAGGCGTTCCAAGCGCCTGGCGAGCCGCAGGACCCGCTCCGGCGACGGCCGATGCCGTGGCTGGTAGCGTTGGCGGCGTACTGCTCCCCGAGAGTACGGCGGTAGCGCCAACTGCGCCGAACGCCGTTATGTTTGCGCAGAGCCGCACCGTTGGGGTCAACGTTTGGGATGTGGTAACGGACCCCACAGCATCCTTCACCGATGCGACGACTGATGGTATTGCAGCCCTGTACTACAGCCCGGCGGAGTTCAGCCCCGGGCAGTCCGGTACTGTCACGGCGCTCTTCGGCGCCATGCGTGGGTCCTATGACTTCGGACGCCGCTTGGTTGCAGGGCTCTCGGGCCCGGCGGCGCTGGTCTACGATCCGACGGCGGTGGCCGGCAAGCAGCTGACCCCGAACCCGATGAAGGTTGAGGGTTTCGTACACAATCTCAACGACTCTGCCATTACGGACGTGCGAGCAGTTCTATCCTTGCCTGTGGGTCTGGAACTGGCCGCGGGCGAGACCGCACAGAAGAGCGCCACCAGCGTAGCCGCTGGAGGTGAGACGGCGTTCTCCTGGTCTGTTGTGCCCACGGCTGCAGCATCCGGGCGGCTAACCTACACCATGTCCGTCAGCGCCAGTCCGGGCACCCAGGGTTCCTCAGTGACCCGTGATGTGGAGGTCCCGGCCCTTCCGACGCAGACATTCCCCGCCGGCATCCAGATGGTCTCATTCCCGTATGCGTTCGCTGATGCGAGGCCGTCCGTCGCGCTAGGGCTTGATCCGTATCTGTTTGACCTCGTCCGCTGGGACGCGAAGACGAGCCAGTACCAGTCAGTCCAGTACCTCAACGCGGGCGAGGGCTACTGGTTGCGCCTCGGCGCCCAGGCAAGCGTTACGCTGGCTAATGCAGCGCCGGTGGGCGGGGCCTCCACGCAGTTTGAGATCCCCCTTCGGAACGGGTGGAACCAGATCGCGAGCCCCTACCTGCTCCGCCTTCGCTGGAGCGATGTACGCGTCATCAACACCGATGTCAACGATCCCGACTACCTTCGGCAACTGACGGTTGACCAGGCTGCCGCGCCCCAGCGGCGCTGGGTCTCACCTGTGATCTTCAGGTACGACACCGCCCAGAAGTCGTACGCTTGGGATCTGGACTACAGCACGGAGATCGTGCCCTTCGCCGGCTACTGGGTCAGGGCCTACAAGACAGGGCTCTCCCTGATCGTGCCCAAGCCGGGCGGCCGTGCAGCCCTTAGCGCCCTTGCTTCGACTGCTCAGTCGTGGAGCGGTGGATGGCGGCTCAGGCTGGGTGTAACCGGCTCTGGGTCCAGCGACTTCTTCAACTACGTGGGTATGCTCGCCGGCGCCACTGATGCCGATGATCGGTACGATGTGGAGAAGCCACCTGCCATTGGTGATGGGGTGAGCCTCTCGATCGTGGACGCCCAGGGAACGCCATTCGCGCAGGATGTCCGGTCGCAGGCTGGCCGCAAGGTGTGGTCGCTCAGCGTAGCTTCCACTGCGCCGGGCACTGATGTTACGCTGAGTTGGGATGGTGCAGCGGCGCTGCCTCGGGGCTTCGACCTGACGTTGCGCGACCTGGAGTCTGGCCGGTCGGTGCTGCTCAGCCAGCAGTCTGCGTTCACTATGAATACCGGCCAGACGTGCGTTCGCCGGCTTGAGTTGGTCGCGACGCCGCGCACTGCGGCGGGCGCCCTGCGGATCATCGGCGGCACGGTCCAGGTAGGACGCGCCAGCCGGTCGGCGACTGTGGTGTACCAGTCTACCCAGGCGGCAGCGACCACCGTTCGCGTGCTCGGTGCTACGGGAGCCCTGGTGCGCACGCTGCATGGTCGCGCATCGGAGGCGGGCTCTGAGACCCGCGTTACGTGGGATCTCAGGGATCAGAAGGGTATCGCGGTTCCTGCTGGCTCGTATGCCGCAGAGGTCCGCGCGACCTCGGCCGACGGGCAGTCCGCCCGTGTCCTGGTTCCGTTCGTGGTGGTGAGATGATATCTGTTGCAGGCCATCTCGCCGGACGCGCGGCGCACAGCGCGGGCCGTGGTACTGAGCTCGAGGAGTTGAGGGGGAGCTACATATGAGATCGTTTCGCAGCGTGCTGAGGCTGTTGCTCTTCGGCCTTGCCGGGGTCCTGCTGTCATCCCGGTTGAGCGCAGCGCCCGCGATATCAGGTGTCGAGTGCTTGGCAGTGCAGTTGCCCAACTCCACGAGCGCAGGCACGGAGAACACATGGTACATCTTCCGCGCCACGATCGACCCAGGCTCCGATACGGCCATGGTCATGTCGCGGAGGCTCATCTTCAGCGGGAACGACCAGGCCCTTGACCTGTCGGACTCCTTGAACCCGATGGGCGTTGCTTTCGCGGTGAACTTGGTTCGGGATGCCACGCGGGGAGGCAACAACTTCGTTGCGGTCCTGCAGGGCAAGGAGTTCAGCTCCGTTACCGGCCAGTACTCGGGCGGCATCAGCCGCGACCGCCGGCAATGGGCCATCCACGCACTTGAGAGCACAGACGGTACCATCTCGGGCACAGCCACGTCCGGCGGCTATGTAGAGGTGTGGCCATCTGTAGCTCGCGGCAACATGTTTGGGATGCTCATCGAGCCGTCCGTTTTGATCACCCCTGTGGATGCCGCAGGGAACGACGACACGGCCCCAGGTGTTGGTCAGAACGGTAACGGCCTGCGCGTCGACCCCGAGGACACTACTCGGCCAAACGACGGTGGTGGCTCGCACCGCTTCACGTGGCGCGTTAGGGTTTCGACGCCGAGCGGGATGTGCCCGGCAACGTTGCTGGCCCCTGAAGCCTACGAGACGATGAACTACTCCACCGATCGGTTCGCAACACGGTGGCAAAACTCGCTCACGGGCGTGTACCTTGTGTTGATCGACCCGGCAGGCAAGTACCGTATCTGTCCGATGATGCCGACGAACGGGTCGACCGGGTCCCAGATCTACCCGTACATCAGCAATAACTCTATCCAGACACCTCAGGGCAGTGCGAACTACTCTGCCGGGGTGGTCTACCAGTATGTGATGGAGCCGACCCAGTTCCTGCCGATCCCGCTGGGTGGCGACCTGCAAAGCATGGTGCCGCAGTTTACGATCCCGGACGGTCTTCCGTCGCAGTTCCTTGGTGGCGGCTCGACCGCGCTTGCCACGGAGCTCAATGTTGGGCGGCCGTACGCCAACATGTATGCTGCATTCGGCGATCTGGATCCCACGCTGCAGGGCATCCTGCCTCCGCCGACACTTCCTGTGTACGCCAGCACCGTTGGACGGGCAGGGCAGTGGAAGTACTTCTACGTATCCTCGGTTGACTTCCGATCGGTCACTGACCCGCGCGATACGGCTGCGAAGCGCAACTTTGTGCTAGCAGGTGGCCTTAACAACGCTGCAATTACATCGTACCGCGACAACTTCGGCGCCGATGTCACCACGGACGGCCTTGCGAAGAAGCAGGGCACCGAGTACCACATCCTCCAGAAGTCCGACGATGCCCGGCCGTTGGCCTCGGCGATGCCGTACATCCACCCCTACGTTACGCCGATCATGACTGACGGGCACTGGACGGACGATCTTCTGGAGAACAAGTCGCTTCAGCTACCGCCCGGCGGCTCCTCGAACTACACGGGTGAGGCGACCCCTCCCTACGACGATCCTTCGACCAGCGTAGCGGCAAACGCGCGCAGGTCTCGCGTTACGATCAAGACCAAGGTTCGGTTCCAGTGCCGCGTGACCCATGTGCCGAAGGCCGGCGTATCTGGTGCGCTCACCGTCCGTGTCTGGATCGGGACTGCCCTTGACGGCTCCCTGCAACCGCACATGATGCAGGTGGCGCCGAACCAGGGCGCGCTCGACTACAACAAGGGCGTGATCTATTACTTCGACACCGTCTTCGGCTCGGGCCAAGAGGGTCGGAAGGCGATGTACTTCGAGGCCGATGACGGCGTGAACCGCGCAATCTGGCCGCGGCGGCCTACCGACGACAACCAGGCCGCCGGCCTTCCGAACCGGACGGACGCTGCGTTCTTCGGCTCCGTCAATGTGGTTGGCGACAACTATGTCCTGGAACCGTGGGTGAACAGCCGTCCGACCCTAACGGATGGCAAGGTTACCCCGTCGTCGGGCGTCGTAGGCCAGAGCTATACCTATGAAGTAACGTACCGCGACGCTGACAACGATCCCCCGATGGACGCCTGGGTCATCGTCAATAACGATCCTGTTAACCATCGCTACCGTATGACCGAGTCCCCGGAGGATGCGACGAAGTCGTACACTGAGGGACGCCGCTACCGGTTGATCCTTAACCAGTTGCCGGGCGCCGCTCTTGGAAAGTACAACTTCTACTTCCAGTTCCGCGACAACTGGGCCTACACCAACCGGCCCATTCGGCGTGAGTTCGGCGAGTGGGTCACCTATCCGCAGGGCGACGACAACGGTAACCCGACGACGGTCAACGATGGTCCGACGATCACCACGAACAACTCGCCGGAGCTTCGCGAAGTCAGTATCAGCGCGATCGACACGGCCTACAACACGGCCACCCAGTACGACTTCTTCGTTCGCTACCGTGACGCCGACAGCAACGGTCCGACGAGCCTCAAGCTGTTCGTGGAACTATACGATCAGGCAACGGGAGGTCGGATCGCGACCGACCCAGGCAAGTCGCTGGTTCCGGCAGAGAGCGGCACGAACTACGCCAGCGGGGTCCAGTACCACCTGCCGGCGATGATCCGTCTGGCCTCAGCGCCGGCCGGGCAGGAGTACCGCTACAGGTTCGAGACCAGTGATGGCATCGACCCCAACGGTTTGGTAACGGTTGGTACCGGTTCCAGTTCCATGACCTACAAGTCGTGGCGTCAACTGCGCTCAATAGGCGGCGACGTCTTCGACGATCCGTCAGGAACGCGGGCTTGGGCCAGTGACAGCACGCTGTTCATCTGGGTGGTTGGTTCGACGGGGACCACTACACTGCTCGGCGCCGGGGGCTTCGCTCTAGACAGTGCGAAGGGCCAGATTACCATTCCTGGGCTCGCTTCAGGCAGTACGGTCTGGGCATCCTACCGCTACGATGAGACCGTCGGTCCCATCGTAGGCGCGAACAACATGCCGGTGCTTGGCCTGATCGATGACAAGGACAAGGCTAGCAACTACCTGACGATCTCTCAGACAGTAGGCTCGCCTACGACCTCCTTCAAGTTCACCGTCGATTACAGCGACCTCGACAACCAGCGGCCTCTGTTGGATGACGGCGTTACCGAAGGCCTCTATGTGGTTGTTGATCAGTCCACGAAGATCGCGCTTAGCCGCGATCCGTCCACCCCGTTGCCGGTGGACTACAGGACCAAGGTGCGCTACTTCGGCTCCTCGACGCTTCCGATTGGCAACCATGCCTATCACTTCGAGGCGTCTGACGGCGCTGGATCGTCGCGCCGGCCCCTTCTCGCCGCAGACGTGGATGGCAATGGTGATGCGATCCCGGCGGAGTTGCCTGTCAGCGTAGTGAGCACCGGTTCACTGACCAACCTGACAATTGTGCCGTTGCCGAAGGGGCGCAGCGACCAGCTGTACGAGTTCACCTGTACCTACCAGAATACGGACGATAAGGCGCCCGCAAGCGATGTAGAGCTGTGGGTGAAGTCGTCAACCGACGATACCTACACGTACTCGAAGATGAGCGCCATCGACGCGATCAACCCGGGCAGCTACCGCACGGGAGTTCGCTTCCGGCTCCAGTTGACCGCGCCCGCTGCTCCGCTCAACCCTGGCATCCACGCAATCAGTGTCGGGTTCCAGGCCGACCACGCCAAGAACTGGGTACCGTTCCAGGATCTGACAGTTAACGACCGACCTGTACTTAGCGACATGCTTGTTCGCTTTGACAAGAACGTGCCGCCGGATGCAACCACCGGCACGCAGGCTCAAGACGTCATCTTCTCGGTGAAGTACACGGATAGCATCCTCGGTGATACTCCGAAGTTCGTGAACCTAGTCCTCGCCGACGATCCCGCGCTCAGCATTCCGGCTCCGACGACGGTGCCGGCATCACCGGTGACCGGCGACTACAAGGCCGGAGTGGTCTACACCTGGGTCCTTCCGGGCAAGGTCTTTGCGGCCAGTGCCACGGCCCGCCACTTCCAGTTCCAGGCGGCCGATGACACAGAGAATGCCGACGCCCAGCCGAATCCGGCTGGTACGTTCACGGTAGTGGCGCCGGCTGTCTTGGCGCTCACAGAGGCAAGCGTGACGCCTGCCCGAGGGAACTCGCTGGCGACGTTCGTCTACAGCGTCAAGTACTCGCACGGCAACGGTATCGCGCCGTACAATATCAAGGTCACTGTTGACCCCGGCACAGCTAACCCTGTGTCGCATACCCTGACGCCGAAGGCCGGCGACGCGCTGGACTATGTTTCAGGCGTTGTGTATGAGACGGTCCCGGTGGTTGTGGCATCCGGCACGCACACCTTCCAGTTCGAAGCGGACGACCGCTTCCAGACCGTGACGGTGGATGGCACTGGGCCGCAGGTTAACTGGGCTCCGAAGCTGAGTACCGTTCAGGTTCTGGTCGAGGGTGACCCGACGGTTCATACGGTGGGTGCGAGCGGCGGCTTTGAGCCTCCAATCGTGCAGAACGTGCTGAAGGAGTACCGGTTCCGCGTTACGTACACTGATACCGACGGCGTGCCGCCGGCGGCGGACGGATACGTGCGGCTGCACATGTCAGGTGAGGCGACTCCTCTGGTCATGGCGCCTGCGCCTGGTGATGCACTCAACTACGTTGCAGGTGTGGTCTATGAGTACGTCCTTCCGAAGCCGGCACCTGCCGGTGTCAAGACGCTTCACTTCGAGGCGTTCGACGGCAACGGGGGCTTCGGTGACTACGCCAGGTACCCGGTTGCCGGTGAGATTGGCGGCCTGCAGATCAGGAACATCCCGGTCCTGTCCGCCCCGACGCCTGGCAGTGTTGGCGACAACGACGGTACGCTTAGCCCGGTCTGGTCGGTGCGTAGCGCCCAGTACACCTATCGGGTGAAGTACGCGCATGCCGACGGCGCTGTGCCGACCTACCTGCGCCTCAAGATCGATCCTGGTACCGCTACCGAGCGGACCATCGCCATGCAACCGGAGGCCGCAGGTCCGGTGGACTATGTGGCGGGTGTCCTGTACTCCTACAAGACGGCTGCTGGGGACAATCCCGAGGGCCAGCACACTTACCGCTTCGAGACCACGGACTCCACGACGGACGCGTACCTGCCGTCTGAGACTACGGTTCTGCAAGGGCCGAAGGTTAACTGGGCTCCGAGCCTCGCAGCGGTGCAGGTGTTCGTAGAGGGTGACGCCACCGCGCATACGGTTGGCGCCAACGGTCTCCTGACGCCTCCGATCGTGGCGAACCTGGACCACAACTTCACCTTCCGGGTGACGTACGGGGACAAGGATGCTGTGGCGCCTGCCGCAGATGGATACGTCCGGTTGTTGGTTTCCGGTCAGGCTGCACCGCTTGCGATGCAGCCGACGGCCGGTGACGCGCTGAACTATGGATCTGGCGTGGTCTATGAGTACGTGATAGCCAAGCCCGCTCCGACCGGCGAGTTGACCTTTAGCTTCGAGGCATATGACGGAAATGCCACAGCTGGTGATACGGTCCGCATCCCGACGTCGGGGACTATCGGCGGGCTGAAGATCACGAACATCCCGACCCTGAGTGAGCCGACGCCGGGCAATCCTGCCGATAACAACGGCACGCTGAGCCCGCTTGAGGGCACCCGCTCGACCAGGTACACATACACGGTGGCCTACAAGCATCTCGACAACACTGCGCCGTCGACGATCCAGTTGCTGATCGATCCCGGTACAGCCGCTGAGAAGAAGCTTGCGCTGGCGCCGGCTGGCTCTGCACCGTACAACTACGCTGCAGGCATTACGTACGCGGTGACGACGGCTGCCTTTGCGCTCAAGGCCGGCGGCCATACGTATCGCTTCGAGACCACTGACGGTGTCACATCCACAGCGCTACCGTCTGCTACTACCACGTATAGCGGTCCCATGGTCGCCAACGCAAAGGCGGGGCTATCGTCTCCGGAAGCCGGTACGCTGCTTCCGCTTGCTGGTCCTCCGTCGACCGACTTTACGTTCTCGGTTATGTATGCCAATGCCGACGGCAATGCCCCGCAGTACGTTCGCGTGGCGATTGACGGTGTGGCGAAGGATATGACGCGGGTTGGCGCCGCAACCGACTACTCGGCTGGTGTTCTCTACCAGTACAAGTACCGGTTCGCAGCCAATGAGACCGCCCGGTCCCATACCTACCAGTTCAAGGCTCAGGATGCACTCGTCGCCGGTGAGTCCGCCCTGCCGGCGGACAGCACGCTTGGAGGCCCGACGCTGAACACTGCGTTCTACGTCAATCCGGTCTTCGCACCGCTTCCGGCTACGCTGGGTGGTACGGTCACGTTCACTGCCAAGCTTGACACGAACACGGTGGTCGGTCCGACACCGGTGACTGTCCGGCTAGTTGAGTCTGATGGTTCGGGTACCACCGGGTCCGCCACTGCGGCGGCGGACGGAGCCTTCAGCTACACTTCCGGAACGTTGGGCCAGACAGGCGACTGGAAGGTCCAGGTTGAGTGGCCGGGCGTGGCCGGCGTCTATGATAAGGCGACAGCCGAGTATCCGTTCAAGGTCATTGGCGTGACGGTCAACGTGACTGCCAATGTGCTTGATCTCATCTCGCTGCCGCTGGTTCCGGTCTCCCCGGATCCAAGCTTGACGTTCGGCGCAACCGACACATCGGGCTCCCCGCTGTCCATCACGGCGCTGAACTTGGCCGTGTGGAACCCAGTGATCGCGCCGACTGGCGGCTACCAGTACGCTGACAACGTTCGCGCATCTGGCGGACAGGCATACTGGGCGAAGCCCAACCAGGGCGTTGTGCTGAACCCGCGCGGCAAGCTCTGGAGCCAGTCGCAGGCGTATAGCATTCCGCTGACGGCTGGCTGGAACATGGTGGGCTCCGTCTACCTTCAGGACATTGCATGGTCGGCGGTTCAGGTCAAGTACCAAGGCCAGACGCTGCCGATTGCCCAGGCGGGCGAGATCGTTCGGAACTACGCTTGGGGCTTCAACTCGGCGACAGGAAGCTATGTGCTGGTTCAGGCCGGCGGCGCGCTGAAGTCGGGACGCGGCTACTGGGTGAAGGCGGTCAAGTCCTGCGATCTGGTGCTTCCGGCTCCGACGACGAAGGCAGCATCTGCACAGGCCGTAGTGAATGCAGCCGCCAATGCGCTTCAGGTCATAGCTCGGTTGGGTGCGACGATGGACACTGACAACTTCCTGCCGCTCGACGCCGGCGCCAAGCCTGCCTACGTCGAGAAGCCGCCGTACTTGGCGGAGCATGCGGTGGTCAGCATCGTTCCGACCGAGAGCGTCCAGATGCCTGCGGACCTACAGGCTGGAACCGGCGTGATCCACGCCTTCGACGTGACCACAGCGGTGGCCGACGCCAATGTGGTGGTTGAGTTCCCGAGTATGGCGTCGCTCGGACGCCGGTATCAGGCTACACTGGTAGACCTGGCGACCGGAGCCCGGAAGTCGCTGGCTCAATCGGGCTCGTACACCTACAACACCGGGGCCACGGCTGCTCCGAGGCAGTTCGTCCTGGTTCTGTCGAAGGCGGCGGCGAACAGCTCGCTGCTGATCTCGGCTGTACACAACACGGGACGTGCGGCTGGAAGCATGTCCTTCTCCTACAGCATGTCGGCCCAAGCTACGGTCCGTGCGCAGATTGTCAGCGCCACAGGTGCCGTGGTACGGACCTTGTCCAGCGGTCGGGCGGCAGCCCAGGGCGCGAACAGCCTGCTGTGGGATACCCGCGACAATCGCGGCATCGCGGTCCCGGCGGGTAGCTACCTGCTGAAGCTGACAGGCACTGACGATGGAGGCAGGAGCGCCACTGCGGTGCTGCCTGTGGTGCTGGTCCGCTAGGTGCGGGTCGGCGTCTGGATAGGGGAGGGGGCCGTGATGGTCCCCTCCTGGCCCCAGGAGGCGAGGTAGAAGATGATCTTGGGTAGAAGTCGGCTCGTGCTTGTTCCTGTGGTAGTGGCGGGGTTGCTGGGCTCGTTTGCCGGCTCCGCTGTTGCCCAGGCTTCGGGCAGCAAGGCCATTGGCTTGGCCGTCAAGAAGACCGTCATGGTGTTCCCGGTGGATGTACCGAGCGCACTGTCGGCAGGCGGCGAGCAGGTGTCGGGCCTCCTAACGGATATTGCGGCGTCGAAACTGGCCATCTCGAAGGCCTACTCGGTCACCGTCTTCCACAAGGCCGCCCCCACCGTCGTTCGCCTGAAGAACGACGGGCAGCTAGGCGATGCCGATGTCACGGCGCCCTTCTCAGAGGACAACCGGAAGGCCCTCAAGGTGGGTAGGCTCGCGGGCTACGACGTAGTCTGTGTCTCGTCCGTCGATGATTATTCATACGCCGATGCAGATAGGGTGGCCACTGTGACGCTAAGCGCTCGGCTCATCGAAGTCGAGACTGGCAAGGTCACCAAGACCGTGTCGCTGGCCGCGTCGAGCGGCAAGGGCGGCAACGCCAAGGAAGAGGACCGGGCGCTGGACGCTGCCCGGACGACGGGCGAACAGGCCTTTGCCAAGTTGGTTCCGTCGGTGGCCGTTGTCTCGGTCCCGGTGGACAACACCCCGAAGACGGTGGACCGCAAGAAGCGTCGTAGCAATGATTGGATTTGGGGCCTGCTGGCGGTTGGTCTGGGCGTTGGCCTCGGCCTGTCCGGCGGCGGCGGGGGGGGCGGCGGGATCGACAATCCGCCACCGCCGCCGTAGAAGGCACTGGCCTGAGATCATAGTTTGGGGGCGGGAGCATCTCCCGCCCCTTTTGCACAGGTACTGGAGTTCCCCATTGCGGTTATCTGGACGCGTTGCACTGGTACTGCTACCCGCGATCTTGTCGCAAGTGGCGGTTGCCGGTCCGCCGACTATTGACCTCAGAGCGATGCGGCCCGCGGCCCTGGCGGACGGTAGGGACTACATTGAGGTCGTTGCGGAGGTGCGCGACAGCAACGGGAGCTACCTGCCTGACGGCACACGCGTGACGTTCACCACGTCGCTCGGCGTCTTTGTTCAGTCCGGCGTCTCTGCGTCAGCGCTGGTCCGTTCGGGCTCGGCACGGGTCCGTGTGTCGAGCCAACAGAAGGGCGTCGCCACCGTGACCGCTTCGGTCCCTGGGGGCGGCTTCCAGCGGACGGACATCACCTTCACCGATGATCCTGCCGAGACCTACCAGGGCAATGCCTATGTGCGCGTACAGGCACGCGGGTCTGTGGTCTACAGTGTTGGAGAGAGGACCATTGAGGCCACGTCCGGTCAGGCAGGCCGTGAGAGCAAGCCTGGCGTCACCATCACGTACAGGGCTGTCACGATCGAGGCGATGCGGGCCCAACTCGACTGCGCGGCGATGACGGTGCGCGCCCAGGGCGCTGTCGTCGTTAAGCGCGGCGGGAAGCAGCTCAAGTGTGGCAGCCTCTGGTATGTACTTCCGACCGGCACGGGCTACGCTATCGCAGAACAGGGCGCTCGGTGGAGCCCGGTCAAGGTCTCGGGCCCAGACCTGAAAACGGAGCCGGAACCCAACGGTATCGCCGGTGCACGCTTCGAGTTCGTCGACCTCTCCGAGGCTAGCCTGGTCGTCGTGGCGAAACAGGTGCGCTACTTCGCAGGCGAGAAACTGCAGTTCGTTCGACCACGGTTCTTCCAAGACGGTCAGCAGGTGTTCAGCCTTCCGTTCTACTCCCTGTCGTACTCCTCGCGGATGCTCTTCACCGACCAGTTCCTGTCTGTGGGCTCGCAGGGGTTTGGGATCGATGTTCCGCTTTACTACTCCCTCACGCCGTCAGACATGGGCCAGTTCCGCGTTCGCTACGGCGAGCGGACCACGCAGACGTCCTACGCTCGCCGCGGAGGCTGGTCGCTGGATATGGTGCGGAGCTACACGAACAGCAGCGCCGGTCGTCGGTACACGGGCGAGTTCACGCTCCTTGGGGCGAACCGAGGCGACTGGGGTATGCGGTGGAACCATAGCCAGGAGTTCTCAACGGATACGCGGACGAGCCTCTACATGGACCTACCCCAGCATCGGGGCCTCTATGGAGGAGGGACGCTCCAGCAGCGCATCGGCGGGCTTCAATTGGGGCTTGGCGGATCCGCCAACCGGAGCCTGACCGGGCTCTCCACTTCGGGAAGCCAGGGCGATGCCTACTTGGAGACGTTGCCGGTCAAGGTGAGCCGGACTGGATATATGATGGCTGTGGGTGCGAACCTCTCCACCACGACGACGGCGTCTGACCTGATCCGGTCATCAAGCACGACGCGAGGGCTTCAGGCTCGCTTCATGAGCCGCCCTTGGCAAGTTGATCGGGTCACGAGCGTCAGCAACTCGTTGGCCCTGGGGCACCAGTGGTCCTCCGAGGGTCGCTCGGGTGCGTCAGCAGTAGGCTCGTTGATCGGGACCCGTGTACTGGGCAGCGGGGCCTCGCTGCAGTTGACCTATGACTACTCGCAGCAGGGAGCCGGTACCTCGTACGGAGGTAGCCACCGGACCAGTGCGAGCCTCAGTTCGTACTCGTCACGAAGCAGCCTCTCGCTTCTGGGCAACTACACGTTGGACGCAGCTGAGTCGGGGCTTGTGGCGTCAGCCGACTACCAGTTTGTGCGCCGGTGGCGGCTCTACACCAATGCGACGGTCCAGCGCTTCGCTGCGGCGAACTACAGCGATCTGGAAGTCGGCATCTCACGGAGCCTGGGTGGCCGGGACGTGATGCTGTCGTACTCCACGTTCGAGCACCGAGTGATGCTGGACCTGGTCACCACCCGCTACTGACTGCTGAGGATGACTCTGATTGCCGCAGCCATTGCGGCGAACGCGGCGATCACGCCGGTGCATGAAGGCTCGGTCCGCTTTGCAGTGCGACCAACGTGCAGCTCCGGCGGCGCGGGCGTGGTGGGCGCCGCGTGCAGGTCGGCGTTGCACTGCCAGCACCGGGGCGTGCCTATGAGGTTCTCCTTACGGCACTTCGGGCAGACGATCCTGAACCAGGGCTCCACCAAGCCGCGCCCACAGCTGGTGCAGAACTCCTGGTCCCCGCCCGCTGCAGTCATGCAGTGCGTACACCATCGCTCGGAGCCAGAGCTCACGGCGAACTGCAGGTCTTGCCCGGCGTTGGAGGCGCTTCGGTCGCCAGATTCGTTTTGCCCAGGGGGCTTGTTACTGTGACCCTGGCGCGACCGCGGGGCCTGTCGTGCTGAAGGGTTTGGGGCCGGCGCGGAGGGCGCGGGCGCCGGCGGCTCCTCATGCGGTACGATCTCGACGAGCCCGGTGTCAAGGTTGTACACTGCGGTGGCGACCACACAGGGCGACTGCGAGGCTGACTGGGCGAGGGACGGCACATGCTTGCAGATGATGGCAGCAGTCACCAGCGTGTGGAGGCGTATGGTCCGTTGCTCATCAGGGGCGCCTTCTGATGTCGCCCATTCAGTGGCTCGGCGTAGCACACGCATCAGGTTGTCCAGGCCGGCCGGAGGTCCTCCAGGCGACAGCGCAGCCCGGACGGCGCCGCAGGCCGAGTGCCCCAGGACCAGAACCAACCGGACCTCCAGGTGCTCCAGGGCATAGCTGATGCTCTCGAGGCCGACTCGGTCTAGGACATGGCCTGCCGACCGGATGACGAAGATATCGCCGATCCCTACGTCGAAGATCAGTTCCGCCGGCACACGCGAGTCGGAGCAGGTGACGACCACTGCGACCGGCTTCTGACCTGTGGCCGTGTGGGATCGCGTCTGCGGAGTCCGGCGCGGGCCCAATGCTGCGTCTGCAGCGTACCGTGTGTTTCCTTCCATGAGCCAGGCCAGGGCCCGGTCAGGATCAGAGCGCAGGGACGGGTCGACCGGAGGGTCGGGGTACCGGAACACCGGCCTCGGCGCTATCGAACCCGGGGTAGATAGCATCGGCGGCGTCCCGGTGGCGGCGGGTTGCGGTCGGGCGTCAGGCAACTGGGCTTCTGGGGCTGGCGGCGCAGGCCCAGAAGCCGCGCCCGGATCAGCGGGCGGACGGTCTTCGGCGGGCACGGACTCGGTCACGGGTTCGGGAGCAAGCGCCAGGAGCCGGGTGTAGTCGAGCCATGTGCCGCCACACTTCGCGCAGTGTGGATCGACCCCTGGGTCGGCGACCAGCGTCGCGCCAGGACACACCGGGCAGGCCTGCATCAGGCCGGCGTAGGATGCTGCATGCGGGGCTGAGGACTGCCGCGGGCTGACAGCGGCGAGCGCTACTGAAGCGCCGCTCGCCGTGGCCGGTGCGGCGAACCAGGCGCCTCCACAGCCGCAGCATGTGGAGATGCCTTGAGCGCCCTCGACGCTCGTGAGAATCAGCTTGCAGAAGGGGCACCACTTCATTGCGCTCTCCCTTGCGCCGTCCGTGCCGGCGCGCTGCTACTCGGCGACCGCCTGAACCACACCGGTCATCTGCTGGTCGTCATAGATGAGCTTGGCCTGGCCAAATCCCGTTCGCTGCAGTATGTCCGTAATCTCAGCCAGCGTGTAGCAGGTCCCGCCCCGTGTGCCGACGAGCATGTTGACGGCGAAGATGGCGCCTGGCTTCGGAGCCGTCCTGCCGGGCTCCATCACGTGATCGCGCACCAGTACGCGGCCCCCGGTGACCATTGCGCGTCGCAGGTTGGTGAACAGGCCGACGTTCTCGTCGTATGAGAGCGAGTGGATGATGTCTGACACCAGCGCGAGGTCATGGCCCTCCGGCAGGGGATCGACAAGGAAGTCCCCGCCCACGACAGCCACCCTGTCAGCGAGGTCCATCTCAGCCATGCGGCGCTGTGCCATTGGGACGACGACGGGCTGGTCAAAGATCGTGGCCGAAAGCTCAGGGCAGGTGCATAGCATCGCCGCAGCATAGGTACCGGAGGCGCCGCCGACATCCAGTAGCCGCTTCTCAGTAATCGGTGAGACGATAGCCGCGAACTCATCGGCGGCGCGGCCGGCGATCACATGCATGGCGCCGATGAACGCCTCCATGTCCATGGGGACGCCCCCGCCGTCGCCCGCGGGTTTTCCGGTGCGCACTACGTCGGAGAGACGATCCCACCTGCACCACATGTTGCCCATGTGCAGCAACATCGGCAGCATGGACTCGCTCGAGCCGGAGCTCAGGACGGCCTGCGTTTCGGGCGGCGCCGAGTAGCGGCCACCGGTCTTGGCCAAGACACCGAGTGCGGTAGCCGCATCGAGGAGGACTGTGATCCCGCGCTCGCTGAAGCCAAGCGATTCGGCTAGATCGGCCGCGATGGCGGGGCCGTCGGCAAGGGCGTCTACAATGCTCAGGTCAGCCAGGCTGAGCAGGATCCTGCTCTCCATAAAGCCTCGGGCTCGCTGCAGAAGGCTGTCGCGGTCCATGTACGCCATATATGCCCCTCGCTTGGATGAATCCGCCTGTGCGCCGTGTACCGGCCAAGGTATCATAGCAGCGATTCCGCCACCTACGCCACCCACGGCAGGTCATCGATTGCGCCCCCTACATCCTGACGCATCAACCGTCCACGCCATGCCTCCCGGTACGCCAACTGCCGGACATGCGCCCATGCACGCGCCCGGCGACGCAGGACGGAACCGGCGCAACATGGCTATCGACGTCGTGCGTGGCTACTGCATCATCCTGATGGTCAGCAGCCATGTGGCAGCCGAGAGTTGGGTCAACCAGGTACTGCACTTCCTGCGTTTTGTCAGCGGCGCCGAGGGCTTCGTGTTCCTCGCGGGCTTTGTCGTAGGCATGGTCTACCGGCGCAAGATCGAGACCGGGAGCCGGGCCAAGGCCTATGTGGCGCTGTTGCGCAGGGCCCGGTTGCTCTACGTCACGCACTGCCTGATGGTCCTTGCCATCGTCGGCCCCAATGGGCTTGTTTGGCGGTATGCAGACCTGCCCAAGCCGGTCGACATGGGCTGGGCTATGTTCGTCTGGCTGACCCTGTCGCTGCAGTTGCAGCCGGGCCACATGATGAACATCCTTCCTCTCTATGTGATCCTGCTGGGCGCGGCTCCGTTGGCGTTCGAGCTGATGCGCCGGCGTATGTCGCTCGTGCTGCTGGCGGCATCGTCAGCCCTGTTCGTCTGGACGCAGTACCAGCCCGGCGCACTTAGCCTGGTGCACGAATCCAGCGGCGGGGATGCGTTCCCAGTCGTGGCGTGGCAGTTCCTCTTCGTCCTTGGCATGTGCGGAGGCTACCATGTGCGGTGGATGCGCAACCGGTTCGTAGCGCCTCACCGAACCACATGGCGGTGGGGCATGGGGCTTGCTTGCGTAGCGCTGATCATCGCGGTCAACGTGCAGGTTCCAGGCTTTGAGTTCTACGACCATGTCCGTTGGGATGCAACGCTATGGGAGCGGCATCCTCTCCGTGCCGGGCGTGTGGGGTACTTCCTGATCTCAATCGGCGCCATCTACCTGGCCGCGCAGGCCGCCACTCGGTACTCCCTCCTCGTCCGGCCGCTTCGAGCCATGGCCCTCATGGGCCGCAACAGCCTCTACTGCTTCCTCACGCACATTGTCTTGGCCTTTCCGCTGGTTGCCTTGCTCGGCGTTGCGCCGAGGCTGTACGAGGTGGCGCCGCCGATCGCCGTGGCCGTGGTGTACCAGTTGGCCAAGCGGCAGGTGGGTCGTCCCTGGATCCCAAACTAGGCTGGCGCGTCGGCAACGGCAAGCATGGCCTCGCCCCTGGTGAGGCCCGATGGGATGGCCTGAAGGGCCCGTTGGGCGCGCGGGCTCAGTTCGGCTGCCTCCTTGCGCACCCACGGGGCGTCTGGCTGGAGTTCGATGGCGCCGCCTCCGGGCCAGTCGCCCTGCATCCCCAGCCTTTGCGCGGGCTCGAAGAGCGCGCTCTCGGTCGGGATGTCGCCCCACCAGTAGATGGGCGCTCCGCGGGCCACAAGCGCCGCCTGAAGGCGCAGGAGCGACGTGCTCCCCTCCGCCACCACAGTCGCAGGCTCTGCGCCCATTTGGAGGCTCAGGGCGGCCAGCGTGCCCGCCGCTTCACCGATGGCCCACTCAACGGGGTGCAACCGGAAGGCGCCGTTGGTGAGGTGCGTGACACCCAGGTTCTTTGCCCCCGCAATCAGGTTCGGGCAGTGCCGGCCCACCAACGCGCCGGCCGGGATCTGGTAGGGGTGCGTCTCCATGAACCTGCCGGGCTCAGCGCTTGCGCCCGCGTGGACGTCGAGCCAGTAGTGTCCGATGCCGCACGAGTCGGCCTGATGGACCGCACGCGGGCCGGGCGTGCATGTCGCCACAATGTCGCGCTCGGTCACGGTCTTCAGGGAGCACAGGCGCCGCGACTCACGGATGTACGGCTCCATGGCCAATCCATCGGGCGTGCCGAACCAATCCCCCCTCAGCCGGAGTTCCGGGTAGCCGAAGGCGCCTGGGTGGTCCTCCCGCGGACACTCGGTTTGGAGCCAGTAGACGTACCCCAACGAGGCCAAGCGACCGTTCTGTAGCGTCCGCTGGTCGGCTCGAGGGTCTGCGGTGGGATAGATGCCGCCCAAAAAGTCGTTGGAGCCGGTGTTGATCATGGCCACATCACACGGAAAGGCCGGATCGTTGAAGCAACCGGCGCTGATGGTCCGCCTGTAGCGCCACCAGCCGTAGTCGCCGAACATGCTCGCCATGGCGCCGTCCAGCACATGGTATCGCTGCGTGTCCCGATGTCGTTCGTAGTCCGGAGGCTTCGGGATCGTGTGGACCTCGCCGGCGGGCCGCAATTCCAGTGCGAAGGGGAACGTGAAGGGCTGAATCCAACCAGGTCGCGCCCTATCGGGTGCACCGGGCTCGCCGGTCTCCGTGCGCTCCTCGGCGCCCAGGCGGTAGGGAACCCCTGCCAGGTGCAGCGCATCGCCGGTCTCGGTGGCGTCAAGATACATGCCGGCGATGACCGTCGAGCCATCGGCCAGTGTGGCATGGCTGACGGCCTCGGCCGCCCGTGAGATCGATGCCACAGGCGCCCCGCGCAGCACCCGGACGCCTGCTTGCAGTAGCTGCTCGGTGAGGATAGCCTCAGCCACGCGAGGCTCGACCGCCATGCGGCTCACCCAGCAACCGCCGATGTTCAGGTGCCGTTGCTCGCCGGCGGCGGCGGATAGCCGGTAACGCTGCGAGTAGTGGGCCCGACAAGCGGACCGGAGCCGCTGGTAGCTTCGCGTGCACCCCCCGGCCTCGACCCACGCGTTCTCGTCCGGTGTGCAGACGCCCTGGGCCGTCAGTTGGCCTCCAACCCATGGGCCATGGGCTGCCAGGATGACGTCGGCTCCGGCCTCGGCGGCGGCCAGTGCCGCAGCGACGCCACCGAGGCCGCCGCCCAGGACCACGACGTCGCACCGGCGATCAATCACCGCCCGTCGTCCTGCTCAGGCATCGCATCGCGGGTTCGATGTGGTTGAGGTTGTTCAGTAGCGGCTCCGTGTAGCGGATCGCGCCGAACTCGGCGCCGTCGATGTGGTGCTCGCGACCGACATGGTTGTTCCAGTCGACGCCCTCGGTCAGGAAGCCGTGGTCGCCGTGGTGATGCTTCGCGATGGCTCGAAGGATGTGCACGGCACGGGCGGACAGGCGATGATCGCCGGTGGCTTCTGCCATTTCCAGATAGGCCAGAGCCACCTCCGCGTTCTCCCACAGGTACGCCGTGTCCCAGCTATCCTCCATGCGCAGGAGGCCTGTGGTGGCCACGCCGTTGCGATCCTCGGTCATGAGGAACCGCTGCAAGCCCGGCATCGCGCTTTGGGCCGCGAACTCAAGCCAGGCGGGCTCATGCAGCCACTCAGCCGCACGCAGCGTCACGCGGCAGGCCACAGCCCTAGCAACGCACTCGTCGGCGTCGTAGGTGTCGTGGTTGATGCTGCCATAGATGCCGCCGTCGCGCGTGAACCGTGTGAGGCCACCTGACGCCCGCGCCACCAGGTCCGCGTGGCCGCGCCGTCCCTGCTCAAGCAGAAGCCACACCAGGTAGAGCCCGTCGGCGCTACCGTAGGCGTATGGATCGACAGGCCCTTCGGGGCTGCCCAGAAAGGGCGTACCGTCGCGCCGGACCCGCCTTGGGTACCAGCCGTCCGCGCCGACCTCCACGTGTGTCAGTAGCCACTCGGTGGCCCGGTCGGCAGCATGGACCAGTCTCGCCGCGCGGTCGCATGGACCCAGCAGATCGGACAGGCGTAGCATTTGCAGTGCGGTCAGGGCCATGCCGCCTGGGCAGAACCACTCGTCGTTGTGCTTGTAGTTCAGGCAGAGACGGTCCGTGTCAGTGCAGCGATAGCCCGCAATGAGGCCGTCAGTTTGGACGAAGCCATCGTCCAGAACATGGTCTGCGAGGCCCAGCGAGACATGCTCCAGCAGGTGGCAGTGGTCAAAGCGCGCCCAGAGGTAGAGGAGCAGAGCACCACCCATGGCGTTGGCCGCCCAACCGGGGCCTTCCAGGTCGCCGAAATCGTGCCAGTGCATGATTTCGCCCTGCGGATTGACGAAGCTCGACCGTGCACGCCAGCGGCCCGCCGCCGTCGGCTCCAGGCACCGATGGGCGAACCGGACAGAGTCGCGGGCGCTGTCACGGATCGTGTAGTCTGGGTTCTCAGGCACATGCCCGGGGAGATCCATGCCGCCACCTCTCAGCCAAGCCGGTGATGCTGCGGTATTATAGACCACCGTCCGGACCACGCACTCGTCCGCCGACGCCGGGCGCTTGGGGAGGTGACAGGTGGCGAACATCAGCCCGTTTCGGGGCATCCACTACGGTGCGCAGCTTGCGGCCGCGTTGCCTGACCTGATCAGTCCTCCGTATGACGTCGTCACGCACGATGATCGGCTGGCCCGGCTGGCCCGGCATGCCGATAGCATTGTGCATGTCATCCTACCGGTGGACCACGGCGACGTGGGAGCGCCTGGCGATTACGCCCGATCCGCCGGCGAGCTACAGCGGCTTCTGGCTTCGGGCGCCCTCATCGAGGACGCGGAGCCCGCCTACTACGTCTACCGTCAGACCTTTGCGGTGCCCGGGGCCGATCGCTACATCAGCCGAACGGGCCTCTTCTGCGCACTGGCCCTGTCGCCGTACGGCGAGGGCAAGGTGCTCCCGCACGAGGAGACACGCGCGAAGGCCAAGCAGGATCGCCTGGAACTGATGCGCGCCACGCAGGTGAACACAGAGCCCATCTACTGCCTCTATGAGGATCCCGAGGGGCGGGCTGCAGGTCTGCTGGCGGCGGTCTCGGAGCGTGAGCCCATGCTCAGAGCCACGGTTGATGGAGACAGCCACGAGGTGTGGCGCGTGGACGACCCTGAGGGTGTGGACGCCATCTCCGCGGCCATCCAAGGACGCATCTGGATCGCCGACGGTCACCACCGCTACGAGACCGCGCTGGCCTATGCCGCCGAGAGCGGCCTGTCTGCGGCGGGGCGGATGATGGTCGTGTTGTCGGCCTTCGAGGATGCGGGCCTGGTGGTCCTCCCTACGCACCGCCTGGTGCGCGGGGCATCGGCGGAAGCGCTGGCGCAAGCCCTTGGGAGTGCGTTCGATGTGCAACCCATGGACCGCTCAGCGCTCTCGGAGCGGCTGGCGGCGTCCGCGGCCGACGATCAGGTTGGTTTTGGGCTAATCGGGCGGCCGGGCTCCTACTGGATAAGGCAGCGTGCCGGTGACGTTGGTCGCATCTACGACGCCGGCCAGAGCCCCGAATGGAACCAGCTTGATGTGAGCTTGCTGCACAAGGCCGTCATCGAGGCGCACCTCGGGGTCACTCTTGCCGACCTTGCCACCACCGATCGCATAGGGTACGTCCGCGACGTGGAGGAGGCCGGCGCAGCCGTAGACAGCGGCGGCTGGGACCTTGCTCTCCTGCTGCGCGGCGTTCGGCCGGGGCAGCTACGGGACGTTGCCGCGGTCGGCGGCAAGATGCCGCCCAAGAGCACCTACTTCTACCCCAAGCTATGGAGCGGACTGCTTCTCCGCGCCCTGAACCGCTAGGCGGGTCGGGGCAACGTGCGTGTGGGCACTGTGGGGCGTTGGTCTTCTCCGACACCCGCAGGTGCCCTCAGTGCCGCCGGTTCCCGGTGAAGCTCCACCTCTGCCCTCGCTGCAAGTTCATCGCCGACGCCAAGCTTGATGCCTGCCCCAACTGCGGGCGGCTCTACGAGCCTGGCGGCGACTACCTGTAGCGGCTTACAGCCCCGGGTCACCGAGCGGCGATCGTCCGAGCGCACCCCTGGCCCCGCCCACGAGGCCCATCATAGCCTCCCTCATGCCGATGGCGCTGACCCCGAAGGCAACACCGTGCATCACGCTACCGACGATCGACCAGATCAGGCAGATGCGGCCGACGTCTTGCAGGCGGCGATCGGGCAGCATCATGAAGATCAGGGCCACGGGCAGACCCACGATCGGCACCAGCAGGCCAAGGGAGACGGCGGCGCGCATCGGAACTGGATCCACTACTGCCGATGGGTAGGGGAGAGGGAGCGCGACGCCGGGCGCAGCGCCGACCTGCGTGGGGGGCGCCGCCGGCCGCTGCTGCTGCTGAGCCTGCGCCATACCGATCACCACGTCGTAGGGCACGGTAGGCGGTGGTTGAGCCGTGCCCGGGGCCGTTGGCGACCCGCCCACCAGCGGGGTGCCGCACTTCCAGCAGACGCTGACCGTGGTGAAGTTGCTGGAACCGCACTTCGAGCACGCCGTCCGCCCGGCAGACTGGGTCATGGCATTCGATCCGATCCCCTCGGCCCTTGGCCGGGGCAGTGTCGATCTCGCCGGCTCAGGGCTCGGCGGCTCAAGCTTACCTCTGTCTCCGCGGCTCACAAAGTCAAACGGCCCCGCCGTTATGTTGGCGGGGCCGTTTGGCGGGTAATCCTGGCGGCGTCCTATCTTCCCAGGGGCTTGTGCCCCAAGTATTGTCGGCGCTGGCGGTCTTAACTACCGTGTTCGGAATGGGAACGGGTGGTACCCCGTCGCTATGGCCACCAGGAATCATGTTGGCTTCGTGGGACGTTGCCAATCGCATAGGGTCGTGGGTGATGTGTGTGTTGTTGTTGGGATATGCTTGATTTGAGGGCGTCATGGAGCTGACGCAAGCTCTTGATTGCAAGCCCTCGGTTGATTGGAACGGCTAAGCTGAACACGTTGCCGCGCTTGCACTTGCCGCCCATCGACAGGTTGTCTACCTGTAACCTTACCAGATTAACTCTGTGGGAGTTCTCATCTCGGGGCGCGCTTCGCACTTAGATGCTTTCAGCGCTTATCGCTTCTCGACATAGCTACCCGGCGTCTGCACCTGGCGGTACAACCGGTACACCAGAGGTCGATCCATCCCGGTCCTCTCGTACTAGGGACAGCCCCCCTCAAAACTCCTACGCCCACCGCGGATAGGGACCGAACTGTCTCACGACGTTCTGAACCCAGCTCGCGTACCGCTTTAACCGGCGAACAGCCGGACCCTTGGGACCT
>CAJBBX010000070.1 GCA_903951425.1 uncultured Chthonomonas sp. | reverse complement strand
CAGCGCAACCGCAGGGGCATGCGGCGGCAACTCGCGGAGGTGATCACGGCATGTCTTTGGCTCTTTGACCGACGATCGCGAGGACCAGACACAACACAATGCCGCCACCCGCAGCAATGGTCGCCACCATTCTGAGGGCTCCCCAGATAGGCGCAACCAACGGGGGTACCGGGGCAAATGTCCAAGCTGCGGCACACGCGCCGGCCAGTGCAATCGCGACGCGCAGGTAGACCCACATTTCGCGGCTCATCCCGGATACCGCCCCCACGCTGTCGGCGTGCGGGCAACCTGTGCCTGCCGTGTACCCAAGCGCATGACGGAGTTCCCCACACAATCGAACCACTGTCGGTCTCAGGGCCGGATCGTCGAAGCACCTGAGCGCTTCCTCGACACCGTCCGGTCGCTGAGCTTTGCGTCCCTGGCGTGACGGTACCATGATGTGAAGCTTCTGGCCACGATCACTGCCCAGATGGTCAGCCCTACGGCTGAGAGCCACTCGGCCCCTCCGTGTGGCGCGGCTACTGCGGCGGCTGCCTGAGTGGCAACTGCGGCCAGCGTTGCCTGGCACACACTCACGAGCAGGTTGAGGCCGGGTCGAGGCCCAGCCTTCCCGGCCGCTTGCTGCTGGTGAGCAGACTGGCGGATGGTGCTGGCCAGAATGCAACCGAACCCCACGAGCCATGCTGCCATGAAAGGCCAGAAACCCATCAAGATGCGATCAGTCAACTCAGATTCTCGCACATCCAGACGGCCGCGATTACGCCGGACTGCCAGGACAGGACGGCCCCGCCGCAGACGGCCCCTGCAGCCCCAAAACTGGCAAGTTTGCCGACACTTATTATCATCGGTACCACGACACCGGCAAGCGTACCGCATATCCCAGTTATTGCGCCACCAAACATCAGCCCACGGCCATCGTTCAGGCCGAGAGCTAGGCTGCTCTGGTACGCGGAGGCCAGGAAGGTTGCGACGGCTGCCGCCTGAAAGATCGCACTGGCAACGGGCGGTGACATTGCTGCACAAGCGGCAAAGCCGAATGCTTCCCACGCGAGCAGGCAACCCAACCAGAAGTGATCTTGCTCGTGCGGCCTCAGGTGCCGTCGCCCATCCCGGTCCACCGCGTTCACCGGGTCCCCGCCGCAATACCCGAACCAGTTCGCCCCGTCCCGCGCCGGGTCCTCGCTCAGGAACCTGCCCGTCACCGGGTCCATCCACCGCGCGCGCATGTAGACGAGCCCGCCGGTGTCGGGCTCCGTCGTGTGGCCCAGGTTGCCCACGAAGGCGTGCTTGCTGCTGGGCGTGCCCTGGGTGGCGCGGGGAGCGCCGTAGACGTCCAGCTTGCGCGAGGCGGTGAGGGCGCCGGTGCTGCCGTCCATCTCGGCCAGCACGGAACCCAGGCCATCGAACACATACCACTTGATGCCGCCGTTCACGTCATCGCGGCGGTACTCGGGGCCGCGAAGGCCCGCCAGGTAGGTGGCCTGCGAGACGCCGTTCGCATCGGTCTCCCGCATGGGCAAACGGGCGGCGGTCATGGGTCTTCCAGAAGCGGGGGCCAGACACGCCCAGCCGCAACAAGCAGGGAACACACGAACCAGCATAGCGTGGCACCTGAAGCTGAGCGGACATCACCCCATGTGAGTAGTATCGCTGCGCCGCCAAAGCCCGTTAGGCAGGCGCAGTACAGGCCT
>CAJBBX010000069.1 GCA_903951425.1 uncultured Chthonomonas sp. | reverse complement strand
GTGTGACCCTGACCACCCTAACGAACCATTTGGGGAGAGCGGTTGGAGCTACACCAACTGCGCTCCGACCAATCCACAGGGCACCCTGCTCTGCCGCACGAGTGAGCCCCCGTCGTGGCAGTCACCGAAGCTCCGCGTTCTCGAGGAGTTCGCGAACCACACGGCCAACGTGGACTGGTGCTGTTGTCCAGAAGACGACAGCGCTGACTGGAGCACAGTCAGCGTGGTCAATCCCGTACCAAAGGAGAGGTCCATGCCATGCCTGCCCTGGTAGCACTCCTGGCCCTGACCGGGCTGCGACTCGTTCTGCACGGTGGTTTCGGCGCGGCGGCTGGGCAGCTTTCGGGTCCCCGTGAACCATCGGCAGTGCGCCGCCTGGAGCCGCGGGTACCACGGCACACCGAGAAGGAGTTGATCTTCTTGCCTGCTTCAGCGTCCTCGATCGTCGAGTTCAGGCATGTCGGGATCGAGTTCGGACACTCATGGCAGGTCTTTGAACATGACCTGAAGCGTAACGTGGTCCGGCCACTTTCCGCATGGGCCGAACACCTTAACCGCGAGAGCGCGTGCACGTCGTGGGTCTTCCTATCGCCCGGCGGAAAGTGGCTCGTTTGGGTTAGCGGACACCCTAGCGTCGTTGGCCTTGATCGCTGGTTCGCTGTGAACAAGGCAGGAGACACGCTGCAGTCATGGCGGTCGCCCGCCCATCACGTCCTTTGGGCCAGCCCGGACGTGTTCGTGCTGGTTGAGGGAGGGGCATCGGGTAGTGATCTCGTAGCGGTAGCTCGTAACTTGCCCAAGGGTGCCCGGCTCTGGGAGAGCCGTTTGCCGCAAGAGAGCGACTTCGACGAGGCTAAGGTGGCTATTGGCGTGATCAATGAGGGGCGCTGGCTTGCGTACTGCGAGCATAGAGGACCATCGATCATAACGCGCGACCTGCGCCAGTCTGGCCGCCTTGTTGGCCAAAGGCGCTACAGCATTCCGCACGATGCTGACGTCGGTCACTCCTACGGCCTCTCGCCAGACGGGAACAGCGTTGCATGGTGGCGGGGTGTTGGCCCCGGAGACATGTGGGGCATTCCGTGGTCCACGGAGGCTGACGGGCCCGAGGTCCCTGGCTTTGTCTCATTCGGTGTCACCGATGTGCGCAGCGGCAGGTCGAGGGAGGTATACCGCGCCATTGTCCCGTTACGTAGCGACGGAGGTTGGCTGGGCACTCGATTGAGATGGACACCTGACGGGAAGGCTCTGTGGTTCACGTCACTCGCGGGCGTCTACGTCATCCCACTGAAGTGACGGGCGAGCCATGATCTCGCTGCCACCTTCCGTTACGGTGCTTTCGGCAGCCCGCACCCGGGTGACCTACACGCACGACGCGGCCAGCCAGCTCACGCGCGAGCAGCGCGGTGGCGCGCACCCGATAGACGAGACGCTGAGCTACGACGCAGTCGGAAACAGGGTCAGCAAGGTAGACGCAACGGGCACGACCACCTACCAGCTCAACGCCGCCAACGAGCTCGTCCTTACCACTCCGCCCACCGGCGCGCCGACCACGAGCACATGGGACGCCGACGGCAACCTGGCGCAGGAGGACACCGGCGGGCAGAAGACCGACTACACTTGGGATTCCGAGAACAGGCTGGTGCGCATAGACCACCCGGACAGCACCTTCGAAACGAACACCTACCGTGCGGACGGCCTGCGCAACAGCCACGAGGACACGGACGGCCTGGTCTACTTCATCTGGGACGGGCAGAACGTCCTCCTGGAGAAGAACAGCTCCAGGGTGACGCGGGCCATCTATACGCAACTCCCCGGCGTCTGGGGCGGGGCCTTCAGCTTCAAGCGCGGCGCGGACCACTACTTCCTGCTGCCGGACATGCAAGGCCACACCCGGCACATGGCCAACGCGGCCGGAGCGGTCACCCACACGTTCATCTACGACGCGTGGGGCCGGGAGATCTGGCCCATCGTCGGAACCGGCGTCTACCTCCGGCCCTTCGGCCAGTGGGGGTACTGGAGGGATACGGCGAGCAGGCTGTATGTAAGGGCCAGGCATCTGAGGGTGGAGTTGGGCAGGTGGGTGAGCAGGGATCCGATTCGCGTTCACCATCTCAAGGGTACCTACCGATACGTTCAGGATGCGCCCCTACGATGGGCGGATCCGACCGGCCTGGTACCAGGTGAAGGCAAGTACCGATGCTGCAAGCACGCGCATGAGCTGGGACCGTACCCAGACTGGAAGATTGTCGACGTATGGCTGCATCAACTCTATGGGTCGGGCGGCATCACGTTTCCTGGGCTTAACGACACTGCCAACCGAGCGCGGAGCAAGGCGAACGCCATCTGGGAACAGTGTTGCATACGGGTTAGGCCATACGCTCTGTCTGTCTTCCTGAGGGACGAGACGATCGCGGTCTTGGGCAACGACCTGATCCTGAACGTCTACGACGGCTTCCAATGGAGCTCTGAGGTTCGGCGACTGACGCGAGCGCAACACCGGAATCCTGTTGTGAACGCGTACTTCGTGTACGAGATTAATCCCAAGCCGGTACTCGATTGGGCATCGGGCTTCTCGGCGCCGGTCTCGTCCATGCTTCTGTACCCGGCCGTGTTCGTGGGCTTCAGAACCGGCAATCCGGGCTACCCACTGACTCCGGAGCATACCTTTGCGCATGAGTTGGGGCACATGCTTACAAAGGCCGGGCACGTTCCCGGTGATGCCAAGCATCGCAACAACCTGATGCTCGAAGGTGGGGCTGGCTTGCAGCCAGCGGCAGTAAGGCTACTGGAAGAGCAGTGCGATATGGCGCGTGCAAGTGGCGGGGACTTCTTGGTGTCCGGCGGATGACTGGCCAGCGCATGAGAATTGCGGTCCTGGTCGTGTATATACTAGGCCCATGCGTCGCGGTTGGCGTTGCTTGGAGCACTTGGCTGGCTCCAGGCCGGCATGGTGCGGCCGACCTCGAATCGGCGCCGGACGCGTTGTGGGCAGCACTGCATACCGGCGACACTGCCACTGTTAGGAGCCGATGCACCGCACGCGGTTGGTCTGAGCTAACCCGTGGCGGTACCGCTAAGGAAGCGTTGCGGATCTGGCAGGGGATCGGCCCAGGCTTTCGCGATCTCGGTGATTGGCATTGGCTTTGGAAGAAGGCTGACGCCGCCAGGGGCGAAGGAGCAACCGGCCTGTACTGCTGGACTTTCGTGAAGGGGCCATCGGGATGGCTGCTTGACCGTAGCGGCCATGAGTAATGGTACGTCTGGCACGCTCGGCAACCGCGGCCATGGGATGCGCTCGACTGCCCGGCCGCCGCGCCACACTTCGTCCTGCTTAGTTCCTCCTCCATCGTCCGGCTCCGAGCACCTGGACCTTGCTCTCACCAGCGCCCTCGAAACAAACACCTACCGTGCGGACGGCCTGCGCAACAGCCACGAGGACACCGACGGCCTGGTCTACTTCATCTGGGACGGGCAGAACGTCCTCCTGGAGAAGAACAGCTCCAGGGTGACGCGGGCCATCTATACCCAGCTCCCCGGCATCTGGGGCGGGGCCTTCAGCTTCAAGCGCGGCGCGGACCACTACTTCCTGCTGCCCGACCTCCAGGGCCACACCCGGCACCTGGCCAACGCGGCCGGAGCGGTCACCCACACGTTCATCTACGACGCGTGGGGCCGGGAGATCTGGCCCATAGTGACGACGGGCCTCTACCTGCGTGGTTTCGGGCAGTGGGGGTATTGGAGGGACACCGCGACGAGGGAGTATGTGAGGGCGAGGCATTTGAGGGTGGATATGGGGAGGTGGGTGGCGAGGGATCCACTTGGGTTCCAGGGTGGGGATTGGGATCTGTACCGCTACGCTGCGGGCGCACCGTGCGTCCGCCCTGATCCATCGGGCCTGGAGTCGTGCCCCGCCCGTTGTGGACCAGAGATCGGCCCATCGCTCCGGCGAGCGTTGCGGGGTCTACCAGCTGTATATGCTCGCTTTACGGTTTTCAAAAGGCGCAAGCTTTGCAACCACCTTGTGTTCATTGGCAGCATGTTTGACACTGTACAACCGTGGAATGCTTGGGATGTCTATGAGCTCTACGATGCGACGACCGACGACGGCCTTCTGCAGTACTTCCGGCCGGATCCGATGCGTTGTGCGCTTCGACCAGGGTGTCGCCACACCGTAATGACAGACGGCAAGTGCCACCCTACCTGGGCCGTGAACTATGTTCTGTTTGGTGCGCTGTTCGATGTCTGCCGAGCAGCTTACCCGCCTCCAATGACGTACAACGGTGCCACGTACAACATCGCACAGATGTTCTCTCAGCGTGAGATGGACTGGATGATTGCCCTGTTCAAGCAGCTTGGTCACCTCGTTAACCCAGGGAACTACGGGCCGAACGACGATGTCATCGCGAGGGCGTGGGCCGACGCTGGGTTCAACGGCTGGGCACGCTCCGCCGCCCCGACACCAGCTAGCACAGCAAACTGGTGTGACCCGCACTGCCCGATCACTGGCGAGCGAGATCCTGCACAGGCATGGGACTACAACGTGCAGTGGGCGCAGACTGCCATACGGCTCCACGGGTGATCCTGGCGGACAGACCATGAGCGCTAGCGTCATTCTGCGACCACGGTGGTTCGCCGCGATGGTGGCCCTCGCCATCATGGTTGCCATGAACCTGGGATATGACCGTTGCATTGTGCGCCAGCCGGGTGCAGTGTCCGGCCCGGCCAACCACGACGGCGCGGACCTTCGTGGTAGGGTCTTCAAGGGTGCTACGTTGGACTACAGCTCCTTCCGTGGTGCCAAGCTCTCAGACGCCGATCTGGCCTGGGCCAGCATGGCGTTCACAGACCTCACGGGGGCAAACATGCGTGGTAGTCAGTTGGTCGGCGCTGACCTGCATCTAGCCTGCCTGACCGACGCCGATTTG
This sequence comes from uncultured Chthonomonas sp., assembly GCA_903951425.1. GTDB lineage: Bacteria > Armatimonadota > Chthonomonadetes > Chthonomonadales > CAJBBX01 > CAJBBX01. Next base: position 1,738 of record CAJBBX010000069.1, on the reverse strand, counting down.
CGTGGGGCCAACCTCGACGGGGCCGACCTAACCCAGGCGTGCCTGGCGGGCGCCGACTTCCGCGGAGCCCGCCTTACAGGCGCAAGGCTAGCCATGGCCTCTATTGATGCAGGGACTCGATGGCCGGCACGCTTTGACGCAACAGCGAGAGGTGTCGTCTTCGCACCGGATCGCAGGAGCATCGGGGCCAACGGTGCCCGTGGGATTCACTAGTGCCGGTGGTCGTTCCCTATACTACAAGCGATGGGTTCTGCGGTGCCCTCCGGTCGGTACGCACACCGCACATTGGCCCGCGCCGCGCCGGTGCTGCTACCCGCAGCTACCGCGGGCCGGAAACGCAGCGAACTGGAGTTACGTTGGGGCATTATCAATGATGAGATGGGTCCGTGCGGCGCGTGATGTGGGCGGGGACCATGTCCGCCACCGCGGTGGCGGGGAGCAGGCGACATGACGGGTGCAGGTAGAGGGACACGACGGGTGCGGCGGTCCAGTACCGGGGCGCTGCGAGGCCGCGTGCCCGGCCCAGCCGCCGAGTGTGCCGGCGGCTGCCGCGCCCCTTCCTTCTTACTTCCTCCCTCCGCTCTACTCACACTGGGCCGCCAGGTCCTGGTGAACAATTGGGTGGGTACGCCCATCACGTACACGCTGGACCCGGTGGGCAACCGGACGTACATGAAGGACCCTGACGGGCACTACTGGACGTACGAGTGGGACGCGGACGGCGGTCTGCGGACGGTCTGGAACAGCTACAACCAGACCACCACGCTGACGCACGATCCGTTGGGCCGGGAAGTACAGCGGGTGCTGGCCGACGGCGTCTCGGTGAATCGCACGTTCGACGCGGCGGGCCGGGAGACCACTCTCCAGGCAGTGGACGCCGCGGGCGCAGCGCTGAGCGGCTACACGGCGACCTATGATCCCGTCGGAAACAGGCTGACGGTGCTGGAGCTGGACGGCACCCGGGTGACCTACACGCACGACGCGGCCAACCAGCTAACGCGCGAGCAGCGCGGCGGCGCGCACCCGATCGACGGCACGATGCAGTATGACGGCGTAGGCAACAGGGTCAGCAAGGTAGACGCCACGGGCACCACCAGCTACCAGGTAAACGCGGCCAACGAGCTCGTGCTGACCACTCCTCCCACGGGCGCTCCGACGACGAGCACATGGGACGCCGACGGCAACCTGGCGGTGGAGAACACGGGTGGGCAGCTCACCACGCACACGTGGGACACGGACAACAGGCTGCTGCGGATAGACAAGCCCGACGGCACGTGGGAGACGAATACGTACCGCGCAGACGGCCTGCGCAGCAGCCACGAGGACACGGATGGCCTGGTCTACTTTGTGCTGGACGGGCAGAACGTGCTGCTGGAGAAGAACAGCTCCAAGGTGAGGCGGGCCATATACACGCAGCTCCCGGGAATCTGGGGCGGGGCATTCTCCTACCGCAGAGGCGCGGACCATTACTACCTGCTCCCCGACTTCCAGGGCCACACGAGGCAGCTAACGAACGCTGCCGGCGCCATCTTCGAGCCGCATATCTACGTAAGCGTCAAACCATCCCCACGTTCCCTTCGTCGTCTCGCATCCGGATAATGCCTCCATCACTTGCATGGAGGTTGGCATGGCGAGCAGGGCTCTGGTGGAGACTGCGTGGCGGGAGCGTCTGGAGCGCTTCGCGGTTGGTCGTCAGACTGTCGGTAAGTGGTGCGCCCAGGAGGGCGTGACGCCGCAC
>CAJBBX010000068.1 GCA_903951425.1 uncultured Chthonomonas sp. | reverse complement strand
CGTGCGGCGTACACTATGGGCGCTATGCAGCGGACCTCCGAACAGGCCTCCATCGCCCCGCGCACGCCGGCCCCGCACGCCTTCTGGCGCGAGGTCGGGGTCTATGCCGTGCTGGCGGGGCTCTATGTCGCCATCGCCCTGCTGGAGCCCTCGTTCCGCGGGTGGGTCAACTTCCGCAACGTGCTGACGCAGATCGCCATCGTGGCCATCGTGGCCGTGGGCATGACGGCCGTGATCATCTCCGGCGGCATCGACCTCTCGGTGGGTTCCGTGGCGGCGCTGGCGGCCTGCGTGCCCGCCGTGCTGATGGCGCACCACGGCTGGGGCGGCGCGTCCGGCGTGGCACTGACCCTGGCGCTGGGCACGGCGCTGGGGCTCCTCAACGGCGCGGCGATCACCTACGTGGGCCTGCCGCCCTTCATCGCCACGCTGGCGCTCATGGTCATGGCGCGGGGGCTGGCCTTCGTGGTGAGCGGCGGCGGCGCCATCTACAACCTGCCCGCGGCCTACCTCTGGCCGGGCAGCGGGAACGTGGCCGAGGGCGTGCCGCTCATCCTCAAGCTCCCGGCCATGGTGGCGCTCATGGCCCTGCTCTACGCCGCGGGCCACCTGGTGATGCAGCGCACGCGGCTGGGGCGGTACCTCTACAGCGTCGGCGCCAACGAGGAGGCTTCGCGGCTCTCGGGCGTTCCCACGGCCCGCGTGAAGCTCTTCGGCTACGGGCTCTGCGGCTTCCTCTCGGGCCTGGCGGGGATGCTCTACACGGGCTACGTGGGGGCGGCCGAGCCGACCATCGGCGACGGGCTGGAGCTGGACGCCATCGCGGCGGTGGTCATCGGCGGCACGAGCCTGAGCGGAGGGCAGGGGAACCTGCCGGGCACGCTGGCCGGGGCGCTGCTCATCGGCCTGGTGCGCAACGGCCTCAACCTGATGCAGGTGAACTCCAACTACCAGCGCGTGGCCATCGGCGGGATCATCTTCGCCGCGGTCACCATCGACATGTTCCAGAAGAGAAGGAGGCGGGTCTGACATGAAGCGGCTCTTCGTACCGGTTGCGCTCCTGGCGGCGGCGGTCCTGGCGGGTTGCGGGCAGCCCGGCAAGGAGGACGGCGTACCCGCCGGCGGCGCCAGGCCCGCGGGCAAGGTCTCGGTGGTGGTGATCTCGCCGGCGCTCACCAGCGTCTTCCACCAGGAGTTCGTGAAGGGCGCCGAGGAGGCCGCCAAAGCACGCGGCTGGGAGTTCAGCCACCTGGAGCCGGACAAGGAGACCAACTCGGCCGATCAGGTGGCGAAGGTGCAGGACAGCCTGCAGCGCGGCGTCAGCGCCATCACCATCTGCGCGGTGAACGACGAGGCGCTGACCCAGGCCGTGAAGAAGGCCAACGACGCGGGCGTGCCCATCTTCGTCCACAACTCCATCTCGGCGGTGCCATCGGGCAAGGTGGAGGCCTACGTGGGCTACGAGGAGCCGGCCGGCGGCCGCAAGTGCGGCGAGAAGGCGGTGGAGCTGCTGAAGGCGAAGTACGGCGGCGCGGCGCGGGGCAAGGTGGCCATCCTGGAGGGGACCGCGGGCACGCATACGGACCAGCGGGCGGGCGGCTTCCGTAGCGCGCTGGAGGCGACGCAGATCCGGGTGGTGGCATCGCAGTCGGCCAACTGGCTCCGCAAGGAGGGCGCGGACCGGACCAGCGAGTTCCTGCAGAAGTACCCGGACCTCGACCTGGTCTTCGGCTGCTCCGACGCCATGGCGCAGGGCGCGGCACAGGCGGCCAAGCAGGCGGGCAAGAAGCTCCTCACCATCGGGCTGGACGGCAATCCGGACGCGCTGGCCGACGTGAAGAAGGGCGACCTGACGGCCACGCTGGTGGTCTTCCCGCGCAAGATGGGCGCGAAGTCCATCGAGACCATCGAGGCGAAGCTGAAGGGCCAGGCCGTAGGGCCCATCGTGAAGACCGACACGCAGGTCGTCGACCAGTCCACCGTGGACGCCGCGACGAAGTAGGGGATGCGAGAGGGAGGCGCCGCCATGGCCGGTCGCAGGGATGATCCGTTTGTGCAGGTGTCGGCTTCACTGGCCGACCTGGTAGGGCGCGCGTTCGTTGACGCGGCCATCGCGGGGCGTTGCCGCCTGACCGGCGAGGAGCCGGAAGAGCTGGCCGACCTGGCGCTGGGTCCGGTGGACTTCTACCCCACGGACCACCACGAACTGGTGCTGGATGCCGTGGCGGGCGTGGGTTCCGGCGATCCGCTGCCCGCGCTCGCCTCCTCGGCCCGAGGGGCCTCCACGCGGGGCTTCAACGCCGCCACGCGCACCGCGGCCGCGCCGGTCTCCACGCTGGGCTGCGTGCGCATCGGCGAGGATGGCCGCTCCTACCTCACCACCAAGTCCGAGCACTACCACGTGCCGCTGGGCCACGAGTTCCCCGGCTTCGCGCTGCTCGACGTGGCCCGAACGCTGGGCATCTCCAACGCCACGCACAACAACACGCGCGGCCACATCACCCGCCTGCTGGAGGAGCGCCTGGTCCGCCTGGCCAACGGCCTCGACCCCTTCGGCGACGACGACCTGGAGGCCATCCTGGCCAGCGAGGACCCACAGGTCATCAACCGCGTCCTGAACCTGCAGACCGGCAGCCTGGCCGGCGAGGCAGCCTTCAAGATGTGCATGGGGCGCTTCTACCTCTCGCAGGAGGGCGCGCGCCCGCCGGAGTACGCGGGCAAGACGCCGGTCTTCCTCGTCATCGCGGACGACGACGGCAAGCCCTGCGGCAACTACCACGGCACCACGGCCTTCGTGCAGGCGCTACGCGGGCTCTGGCCGGGCCTCTCGGCGAAGATGGAAGAGCTGGGGCTGATGAAGGTCTGCGCCATCCGGCCCAACCGGGTGGAGGATCTGGAGGCGGCCTTCGCGCGGTACGAGGGCGGCGAGACGAAGATCGCGGCCTTCTTCCACGAGATCATCATGATGAACTACGGCGCCCGGGTGCTGACCCCCGAGTTCCTGCGCCGCGCCTACGAGCTCTGCGCCGCGCACGACGTGCCCACCGTCTGCGACGAGATCCAGAGCTGCCTCTGGGCGCCGGGCGTGCTGCTCTACCGCGAGGTCGGGCTGAAGCCGACCTTCGTGGTGCTGGGCAAGGGCTTCGGCAACGGCGAGTACGCGGCGTCGCGGCTCCTCTTCAGCGCGGCCATGGACAACCTCTGCCAGTTCGGCGCGCTGGTGACCAACGGTCAGGAGGAGCTGGCCTCGCTCACCTACCTCGTGAGCCTGAAGTGGGTGATGGCCAACGAGGCCCGGTTGCGCGAGTGCGGCGACGCCTATGAGGCACGGCTCCGCGCGCTGGTGGCCGAGTACCCCAGCACGTTGGCCGGCGTCGAGGGGAGCCGCCACATGTCTGCCCTGCGCTTCCACAACCTGGCCGATGCGCAGGCGTTCGTGGCGCGCACCGAGGCCCTGGGCATCGACCTGAGCGTGCAGGCCTACAAGGCCGACTGCCCGCCCATTGTGCTGACGAAGCTCCCGCTCATCGCTGACGAGGCCGTCATGGACCGGTTCATCGGCCTGCTGCGGACCGCCCTCGGCCAGAAAGGCTAAGCCCCATGTCAGCCACTCCCCACGCGGGCCTGCTGCCGCTCTACCTCGCCCTCTACGACGAGTGCCTCCCGGACCTGCGGCCCCAGGTGGCCGCCTTCGCCGCCGAGGTGGCCCAGTCCCTCCGCGGCGCCGGGCTACGGGTCAGCGAGGCTCCCATCTGCACGGTCCGCCCGGAGTTCGAGGCTGCTTTGGCGGATCTGGTCGCGGCCGACGTGGCCCTGGTCGTGACGCTCCACCTGGCCTACTCGCCATCGCTGGAGTCGGTCGACGCGCTGGCGGCCTGCGGCAAGCCCATCGTCATGCTCGATACCACGCCGGATGCCGACTTCGGCCGCCATGTGGACCCGGCGCTGCTGCTGGCCAACCACGGCATCCACGGCGTGCAGGACCTGGCTGCCATGCTGCGGCGTCGGGGCGCGGCCTACCGCGTCGTCGCCGGCCACCTGAGCGACCCCGAGCCCCTGCGGCGCACCGCCGAGCTGGCCCGCGCTGCGCTGGCGGCACGGCGATTCGGGTCCATGCGCGCGCTGCGGGTCGGCTTCCCCTTCGCCGGCATGGGCGACTTCGCCGTGGAGGAGGAGACGCTCCGCCGACGCCTCGGCATCGAGGCGAGCGAGATCGCCGCCGACGCCCTGGCGCCGTTCGCGGCCGCCGTGACCGACGAGGAGATCGACGCCGAGGTTGCCGCCGACCGGGCCGCCTTCCAGGCCGACCTGCCCGCCGACGTCCATCGCACCTCGGTGCGCGTGGGTCTCGGCCTCCGCAGGGCGCTGGAGGCGGGCGGCTACGGCGCGTTCAGCGTCAACTTCCAGGCCTTCGTGCAGGCCGACGGCCCGGTCTGTACGGTGCCCTTCCTCGAGTGCTGCAAGGCCATGGCCCGGGACGTGGGCTACGCGGGCGAGGGCGACCTGCTCACCGCCTCGCTGGTAGGCGCGCTGCTGGCGGGCTGGGAAGGCGTCACCTTCACCGAGATGTTCTGCGCGGACTGGCAGGGCGACGGCCTCTTCCTCAGCCACATGGGCGAGGTGAACCCCGCGTCTGCGGCCGCCACCCCGCGCCTCTACGAGAAGGCCTACCCCTTCAGCCCGGCCCAGAACCCGGCCACGCTCGCCTGCGCCCTCCGGCCGGGCCCGGCCACGCTGGTGAACCTGAGCCCCGGACCCGACGAGAGCTTCCGGCTCATCGCCGCCGAGGTCGAGGTGCTGGAGGACGGGACGCACGCGGCCCGGCTCGACTGGATCCGCTCCTGGGTCCGACCCCAGGCGCCGGTGGCCCGCTTCCTGGAGACCTACTCGCAACTGGGCGGAACGCACCACTGCGCGCTGATGCCGGGCATCCGCCACGAGGCGCTGGCCGAGTTCGCGCGCATCGCCGGGCTGGAGTTCTGGCCGGTCGAGGCGGGCCGATGAGCGCCGTCCCGCTGGTGGGCCCGCACGTCTACACCGATGTCGACCGCGCCTTCTGGGAGGAGCACCTGGAGGGCTGGGCGCCGCCGGCCATCACCGACGCGCATGTCCACGTGCTGGACCCGGACTACCGGCTGGAGACCATCACGGAGGAGATGAAGCGCTCCTACTGGGTGATGGAACTGCAGGACATGCAGGACGCGCCCGCCACGGAGCGCTGCTACCGCACGGTCTTCCCCGGCCGCGAGGTCTCATGCCTCTGCTTCGGCTGGCCCAGCCTCGGGTGCGAGATCGAGGGCGGCAACGAGTACGTCCGCACCGAGGCGCTGGCGCGCGGCTGGCGCTCTCTGGCCGTGGTGCGCCCCTCCTGGCGCGCCGAGCAGGTCGACTGGCTCCTCAGCCAACCCGGCGTCAAGGGCGTGAAGCCCTACTACGCCATGATCAGCCTGGATCGCTCGGGCCGCGACCGGCATATCGAGGCGAGCATCTTCGACTACCTGCCCCACCACCAGCTGGAGGTGCTCGATCAGCGCCGAGCGTGGGTGACCCTGCACGTCCCCAAGGCCGACCGCCTGGGCCACCCGGACAACCTGCGCGAGGTGCGGGAGATACGCCGCCGGTACCCACGCATCATCCTCGTCATCGCCCATCTGGGCCGCTGCTACACCGAGCCGCACGCGCTGCAGGGCCTACTCCCGTTGGCCGAGGACGAGGGGCTCTACTTCGACACCTCCGCTGTGGTCAACGCCGACGTCCATCGACTGGCGCTGCAGCACATCGGCCCCAAGCGGCTCCTTTACGGCTCCGACAACCCGGTGCTATACCTCCGAGGCTGGCGCCAGACCCACGGTTCGAGCTACGTCAACCGCACCAGCCTCCCCTTCCACTTCAACCGCGAGCGCGAGCCCGCCGAGGTCGAAGCCCGCTATACACTGATGATGTATGAGGACCTGAAGGGCATCCGCGACGGCTGCGAGGCCCTGGGCTACGGCCCCGCCGAAGCCGAAGCCATCCTGCACGGCAACGCCGAACGGCTACTGGCAGCGGCAAACGCCGGATAGGGGGCGCAGGAGGGTGCGGGCCGTGGCGCCATCAAGGGCATGTGTCGGACGGTTGCTCGTCGGCCGAATCCCCTCCGAGCGTCGCCTCCAGCAGGGGTAGCGCGGCTAAGTCCTTGGGCCGGCCCGTTTCCCGCTTCGAGCGGATCAGGGCGTCGAGGGATAGGACCCGCACATGGAGGTCGGCGCCGATGGTGATGGCCAGCGTCTGCGACGTTGAATCCTCACAATCGCTGCCTGAGCCGATGGTCCCGAGAACATCGAGGTGGCCCAGGTCTGTGTCGAGCAGGTGGCGTCCGGGCTGTAACAGCGCCTGCTCCTCGGGCACTAGCCGCCGGCCAAGGTGCTCCCAGTAGTAGGCATCGATCGCCAGAAGTGCGCTCAGTAACCGCGCGACGTTCGCCGGGTCGCGGCGATGGACAATGTCCAAATCGAAGGTCGAGAGTGCAGCTCCCTATAGGACGGCCGCCACGCCCCCCACGAGGATGTATTAGACGCCGTGCGCTTCCAGGTGGCGCAGGAGGTCAGCGAATCGTGCCGGATTCGCGTGCATTCCGGGCCTCTACGACGAAGTCGATGAAGCTCGGGAGGGTCTCCAGCCGTTGTTCGGGCGTCAGTCCGAGGAACCACCGCACGAGGCCCAGGTCCACACCATCCGGGCTGTGCGTCGGGGCGCCGACGGCGGGTCGCGGCGCGACGGGCTCTCCGGTCATCTCGGCTTCCCGTACAACGACGCCATGCGTCTCCATGCCCTCCGCGCGGCGGCTTGCCACACCTGAATGTACCCAGCAGGACAGGCTGGGCAGTTGGCTACGACCCTCCTGGTCGTCTCAGCAGGGCCGACGGCGCCGGCCCTGCTGACAGCGCTGGCGGATCAGGTCACTCCCGCCCTCCCAGGACCATGATCTCGTACTCGTCGAGGTCGATGGGCTGCTTGTTCCAGGAGCCGGCGGTGCCGCCCCAGATCTGGTCGACGCGGAGGCCGGCCGCCGTGAAGAGCAGGCGCAGCTCGGTGGGCACGAAGCCCCGCTCACGCACGACGAAGGAGCCGTCGGGCGCAGAGGCGAGCGACACCTCGGCGAGCATGAGCGGGTCGAAGGCGCCGGAGGCCACATCGGCGTTGGTGCTCTTGCGGGCGATGCGGTAACCGTTGAGCACCGTGAAGAGGCAGGTCGCGCCGGGCTTGAGGACAGCGCAGATGCGCCGGAGGATGGCCAGGGGCTGCTCGATGGGGTCGTCGGTGGAGCCGAGGAGACCGAAGGCGCCTTCGCAGAGGCAGATGGCCGCGTCGAAGGACTCGGGAAGCTCGAAGCTGCGGGCGTCCGCGGCGACCCAGGTCACCTCAACGCCGGCCGCGACCGCCTTGGTGCGGGCCTGGGCCAGCATGGCCGGGCAGACGTCGATGCCGGTGACCCGGTAGCCGCGGCGGGCCAGCTCGACGGAGTGGCGGCCGGTGCCGCAACCCACGTCGAGCACGGCGGCGCCCGGCGCGAGGCCCAGGTGCTCGATCAGGAAGTCGACCTCCGCGACCGTGTTCAGCGTGAAGCAGTTCTGGTCGTACACAGGCGCATGGCCGCTGAAGAAGTGGACCCACTCGGTTGGGGCGCTGGACATCGGCGTATCTCCCTTGCGGCCGCGCCTTGCCGTGCGGCTGCCTCTGCCCTATCGGCGCGAGGGGCGGCGCCGCTAAGCAGGCGGGAGTAGGTTCGGCGGCGACGGCGTGGAATCATGCCGCGATTGGTGGCATACTCGGTTCGTCGCATCGCCCGCGAGCCTGTGGAGGTGACCCCCATGCGCCTATGGCCGACTGCCCTGCTTGCCGCCGTCGCTTCGTCCTCATGTCTGGGGCAAGAGCTACGGCCGCCCATCGACCGCAAGGCGTGGATGGCGCCCTCGCCCGCGTCGCGCCTCCGTGTCATCAAGCCCGCGCGGTCCCGCGCCACGTCGCCGGATGCCGCCGACTACATGCGCCTGCTGGAGCGCTTCCCGGCCTTCGGCGAGCGCGGCTGGCGTGCGCGGTATCTGGGGCGCGACGACCTCGGCTTCTTCGGCGATCCCGACTCGGCGGAGATGGGCCTCCGCTCCATGGGCAATTTCGTCTTCGTCACCGCGCTTCTGGCCTCAGAACCGAGCTACGATCCGCGGGTCACTGGTGTGAGCGACGCCACGCTGCTGGAGCGTTGCCGCGCCTGCCTGCGGTACATGACCGGCGCCCATGTGACCGGTGACATCGTCTGCGGCGACGGCAAGAAGTGGGGCCGCCACTGGCAAAGCGCGTGGTGGACAGCCAAGATGGCGCTGGGCGCGCGGCTGGTCTGGGACCGCCTGACCGGGCCCGAGCGCGATGCCGTGCGCCGCGTAGTCACCTTCGAGGCCGACCGACACCTGGCCCGCAAGCCGCCGGGCGGCGACCTGGCCGACACCAAGTCGGAGGAGAACGCCTGGGATACCGAGGTTCTGGCCACCGCCTGCGCGCTCTTTCCGGACGCGCCGCAAGCCGCCGCCTGGCGGGCCAAGCTCATCGACTTCGCGCTCAACTCGCTCTCGGCGCCGCAGGATCGGACATCCGAGGCGCTTGTCGACGGCGGCCCGCTCCGCGACCAGGTGACCACGACCAACATTCACTCCGACTTCACCATCGAGAACCACGGCAGCTACCACGCCTGCTACATGGCCTGCCCGCTCCACTCGCTGGCGTGGGGCGCCTACGCCTTCCGCCGCGAGGGGCTGGAGCCGCCCGAGGCCCAGTTCCACCACTTCCGGGACGTCTGGCGCCGCCTGGCGCCCACCTTCCTGGAGAGCCGGTTTGCCTACATCGCCGGCAAGGACTGGCCCCGCTACGCCTATGGGCTCTCGTTCATCATGCCGGCGCTGGTCACCCTCTCGCAACGGTTCGACGACGAGGAGGCGCGTGCCATTGAGGCCGCCCGCTTCCGCGCCTTCGAGATGGAGCAGGCCGCCAACGGAGACGGGACCTTCTTCGGCAAGCGCTTCACTCGCAACGTGATGATGGACCGCCTGCTGGAGTATGAGACCGACGCGTACGCCAACCTTGGCCTCTGCTACCTGCTGCGCAAGGGCGCGCCGGCCCCGAAGCCCATCGCTCCGCGAGTGCTGGGCAAGCGGCTGGCCGGGTCGCACATCAGCCCCGAAGCGCACCTTGCGACGGTGCGAACGCCCGACCTCTTCGCCGCCTTCGCCTGGAAGCGGCTGGAGGGATTGACGCCCTCGGCCTGGTTCATCCCTGCGGGCTGCGACGACATGGCCGAGTGGGGACCGGGCAACCTGGTGGGGCGCATCGCCGCCGCGGGCGTGGGCGCAAAGGGCGCGACCCTCTCCACCGACGACCGACTGACGCCCGCGGGCCTGGAGTGCCGTGGCGACGTGACATACCGCAAGGCTGACGGCTCGCCTGGCTATACGCTGACCGTTACCTACAGCGTCGACACGGCCCGACGAAGCGCCGAGGTGCGCAGCCGCTTCGTGGCTGACGGCGGCCTGGAGGTGCGCGCCGTGGAGGGCCTGCGGCTGCACGTAGCGAACGACTTCTTCAACGCTGGGCGCCGCCGCTGGGAGTGGAACGGCGGGCGCCGGACGCTGAGCTTCGACCTGCGCGGCCCGTGGCCGGAGAAGGAGACACTCCGCGAGGTGGCCATGCCTGGGCCATGGGTCTGCCTCGACGGCAAGCTGACCATCACCGACCTCTCGCCGGAGCCCCGTGGCTTCGCGCTGCGCGTCTCGGACCGCCGCAACGGGCCCTGGGGCAGCATCCACTACGACGTGCTGGACTGCCCGCCCCAGCGCGACACGCCCGCCCGGTACCGCAAGGGCGAGGTCATACTGGAGACAGCCTTCCGCATCGAGGCCGGGCGCAGGCCCTCGCCTGCCGCACGAAAGGAGTAGCCGCCCCATGCCCGTCACCACCACCCATCTGGAGATGCACTCGCCCGATGAGATCCGGTCAAAGGACTGCGCCGACCCCCTCTTCCAGGTCGTCCGCGCCGGGGTGCCGCAGTGGCAGGTGAACCGCTTCTTCTACCAGTTGGTGGGCGGTCCGTGGAACTGGGACGCCTACCTGGGCAAGACTGAAGACGAGTGGCGCGCCCTTACCGAGGCGGGCGACCTCCACACCTTCATCGCCCTCTACGACGGATCGCCGGCGGGCTACTTCGAGCTTCGGCAGGCCGACGGCGAGGTGGAGATCTGGCACTTCGGGCTGGCACGGGCCTTCATAGGCAAGGGGCTGGGCGGTCCGCTCCTCACGCGGGCGCTGGAGGAGGCCTGGCGGTGCGGGCCCACGCGCGTCTGGGTCCACACGTGCGACAAGGACCATCCCGCCGCCCTGGCGAACTACCAGGCGCGGGGCCTCAAGGCCTTCAAGGTGGACACCGAGAGCGACTGATCGGCGGGCGGGCCGCGCGGCCCGGATCGGAGCGACGAAATGGCGACCACGAGGCGCGAGGCTTTGGCCGGGGCAGCGGGCATGGGGCTGATGCTGGCCGCGGGCGGCGAGGGGCTGGGCGCGTCGGCTGCGGTGCGGCGCTTCCACTACAGTGTAGACGGCGCCCTCATCGACGCGGAGCCGACCATGCTCCCGTATCTGCGCGCCTCGGGCGTGACGGACCTCTGGCTTGGTTGGTGGGTCTCCGCAACGCCGCCGAATGATGAGCAGATGAGGCTGATGACCGGCTGGAAGTCGCGGATCGAAGCGGCGGGCATGGCAGCGCACATGATCCTGGTCCCGCTGGGTCATCCCGGCGAGGGGCCGAAGCAGCCCCGCTTTCCGGTCGACGGCCACTGGGGCGTACGTCCCGACGGCTCCACGTACGCCGGCACCGCCTTCCACCCGCCGGTTCTGCGCGACACGGCGGCGGCTCTGGAGCGCTTCCGCCCGGCGGCCTTCCGGCGCTGGTTCCTGGACGACGACTTCCGCGTGGCGCAGTCGCCCTTCGACATCGGCGGCTGCTTCTGCCCGCAGCATCAGGCGACCTTCCTCAAGCGTTACGGCCTGGCCGAAGGGCGCTGGCCCGAGCTGCTCGAGGCCGTCGCCAAGCGGCAGCCGACGGCGCTGCTCAAGCAGTGGATCGAGTTCACCTGCGATGAGCTGACGGGCTGCTTCCGGAGCATGCGGACGGCGGCGGGCAAAGGCGTCGATATGGGCGTCATGGTGATGTACCTGGGATGTGAGCGCGCGGGCATCGGCCTGCCGGACTACCGGGGCGTGCCGTTCCGCGTGGGCGAGCTGATGTTCGAGGATGCGGGCTTCAACCCCGTGAAGGGCAAGACCGACGAGCTCTACGGCGTACTCTTCCACCGCCGCTTCGTCCGGCCCGACATGGCCTACAGCGAGACCACGGCCTACCCGCCCGAGCGCCTCTCGCCGCGCAATGGCGCCGCCAAGCTCTGCACCTCGACCCTGGCCGACGTGCGGAACACCATGATGATGTGCATGAACCTGGCCGACTGGGAGCGCCGCAGTCCCGGCCTGATGGCATCGGCCATGCGCAAGCACGCCCGGCTGCACCAGGCCGTGGCGGGCCACACGCCGCGCGGGCCGTTCAAGCACTTCTACGGCGACGCAAGCCGGCTGGTCGGCGGCGACTGGCCCTACAGCCTCTTCCTGGCGCTGGGGGTGCCCTTCGAGGTGACCGCCAAGCCTTCGGCCGGCGGCTGGACCTTCCTCTCAGACGCCGACGCACAGGCCGCCGCCGCAGGTCGGCTCAAGTCGCCCGGCACGGCCTTCATCTGCCGCCCCGGCAAGGCCGATGGGCCTGCGTGCCGCCCCGTGGCCGACGACTTGGACGTGCTCTTCGCCCTGCGCCGCAGCCTACTCCCCAAGCTGGCGGCCGTGCCGCACGTGGAGGAGGAGCTACCCGTCGTCTGCGCCTGGTACCCCACCGCCCGGGCCGTCCTGCTCTGGAACCTGCAGGAGCAGCCCGTGGAGATCACCCTCCGGCATGGCGGCGTGCGCCGGCCGGTACGGATCGGCCCGTTGGACATGGAGTTGGTGGAGGGTCTGGCCGCCGGCAGGCCTACGGTTTGAGGAAGTCGAGCAGGCTTCCCTTGGTGTCGGCGCGGATCACGGCCGTCACCACCTTCGGCAGCAGTGCGCCAGGCCTGTGCAGGTCATCCGGGAGAGCGCCCGCTGCACTTCGCGCCGCCCCGGCTTGGTGGCGGTCCACCGACGTTTCCACGGACCCGACAGCGCGACCAGCGCGGTAACGAGCGCCGCCAAGCCGCGGAGGAACATCGACGCCTTAACGTAGTCGGACCCCTGGAGCAGTTGCATGGCGAGCGAGACCGCGAGCATCCCTATCACGAACTGCCACGCGCGCCGCTTGCGTTGCCAGAGCTGCACCGCAGAGCAGATGAGCGCGAAGCCGATGAAGACCATCAGCGTCCGGAAGGCGTACATCACGTGAACCGGCAGCACATCCGCCACGAGCCGTCCGCGCCACGGGACACGCTGAAGGAGGGCCGACACCAGGTTCATGATGCCCACTGCGGCAGCCAGGATGGCGGCGATGCGACCGCCCAGGCGCCGCCGAACTCCGGCCGCATGGGCGGGTCAGCTCACGGCGCCACGCCTGATAGCGGCTCCGACTGCCATACCCAGGGGGATGGGCAACCAGAACGACACGCCTCGGAAGAGGAGGCACGCGGCCAGCGCCGAGCCGGGCGGCACGCCCAACCCGCGCAGCAGGATGGTGATCGAAGCCTCCACGACGCCGATGCCCTGCGGCACGAACGATACCAACGCGATCGCGCCCGAGATCACGTACATGGCGGCGATCATGAGCGCCGGCGCCTGAACGCCGAACGCGCGGCACGCCGCCACAAGGGCGAACGCGTCGCCCGCTTCGCGCACCAGGCATCCGGCCACCGAACCGAGAAGGACCTTGGGCCGCCTCTTGGCCATGGTCGCCGCGAAGTGCGGCAACCGAAGCAGCCGGCCTGACGCCCGCGGCCAGCGGCGGAGGGCAAGGGCCAGCCCGACTGCCACGCAGACGACAATACCTGTGAGCGTTATCACGGCTATCGCCTCGCCGCGCGTCAATGCGTGCGCTGCCGCCAACGGAACCAGCGTCGCCACAGCCAGTATGGCGAACACCCCGTAATCGAGTGCGTAGACGAGGGTCATCGCCGCAACGGTGCGCGATGGGGCAACCCGGTTTGGAGGCGCGTCGGCAGCGAGCAGGCCCACGAGCGCGGCGCCGCCGCCCAGACCGGCGAGCGGCATGATGCGATCGGCAGCAGTCCAAGCCAGCACGCGCGGCATCAGGTGTGGCCAGCGGCATGCCGAGTTCCGGACGCCTACGGCGCGGAGGGCTCCGGCAAAGAGCATCTTGTAGCCGACGAAGTGGAGAATCTGTCCGGCGACCGCCGCCGCGAGCCAGCCGACCTGGGCTCGGCTCGCGAGATGCAGCAACTGTGAAGGCGTCACCGGCGCGCTTCGCCAGGCCAGCCAGAGGCCTATGCCCAGCGCCGCTATGGGTATGGACCAGAGCCAGAATGGCGTGCGGCGCGGCGCCTTTGCGATCGTCATCAGCGTTGGAGGTCCGGCGACGTGTAGGGCCAGCACAGCCGGGTCGCGCCGCGGCCCATGGACAGCGCCGGTACGGCTATCTCCTCCAGATGCCCCCTGTGCGGCAGCGAAAGGACGAGCCAGGCCCAGATGCCGTACTTCAGGGGCTCGGCGACCGGTAGGAGAAGCATCAGGCCCACCGCGGCGGGTACGCCAAGGCATCCCGCCAGCCAACTGGCGAACCTGCGACGTGCCGGCCTTCGTGCTGGTTCGTTGCTACAGTTCACCCGGCCTCCCCCAATCAGTACGGGCAATGGTGGCGCCGGGTGTTACCCGGGCGTTCGCTACGGCCGCAGCTTCCCACGCAGCAGCAGGCCGCCCGCGCGGATCACCGTGCCGTTGTAGCGGTTTGCGTCGAAGCCGGGCTTGGTGCGTTCGGCGTTGACGACGGCGCTCCGGTCGGGCTGAGCAGCATCGATGCGGACCGTCACCGTATGCTCACCGGGAGCCAGGCCGCCCGCCGCCGGGAAGTTGGCCAGCCTGTGGTAGGTGCAGAAGACGTCGAAACGCGAGATCGGGCCGCACTCCTTACCGTCCACGGTCACAACCACGCGCCCGGCGTCCGGGCCCATCAGGTCGTAGACGCCTGCGCCGACGCCCCTGAAGCGGAAGGTGAGCGTCTCGCCGGGCGTGCGCGCCTCCCATATGCCGGGCATGTTGCCGCCGAACCACTTCGCCAGGTCTTCGCCGGCGCCGAGTTGCCGCCAGCCGGGGCTCAGCATAGAGGCCTGCACCGGCGCCAACGTGGCGTCCTCCCAGTTGTCGGCGTTCATCGGCTTGCCCAGGGCGTGGGGCTTCGCCTTCGCGCCTGCGGCCCACTCCTCCAGCGCGCCCTGCACGATCTCGGCATAGATGGCGTGCCCGGCGTCCAGCGGGTGGACCCGATCATGCGAGAAGACGATGCGTCCCTTGGGGTCGGGCCTCGGCGCACCCCCGGCGTCGAACTCCGGCGCCATGACGAGCTTGTCGTCGCGCTGCATCTCGGCGATGCGCAGTGCTACGTTGATCGCCGGGATGCCGTACCGCTCCGCCACACGCTCGTCGGCCGAGGCCGAGGGCGGGCAGACGCCGCGCTGCAGGGGCGCCTCGAAACCGTTGACGAAGGTGTAGACGAAGCAGATGTCCGTGGCCGCGTTGGCCCGCCACGTCTGCCGGACGATGCCCTCCATCGTCCGCACGATCTGCTCGGGCGGCGCGCCGCCGTCGTTCACGGCGAACTCCACGAAGACCAGGTCCGGCTTGTGGCTCAGCACATCCTGCCCACAGCGGTAGGCCGCCAGGTCGGAGCCGGTGCCGCCGATGGTGGCGTTGACCTCCTCCACCTTCGCCGACGGCCAGCGCTTGCGGAACCACTCCAGCGTCTTCACGCGCCATCCCGGCGCAGCGGTGAT
>CAJBBX010000067.1 GCA_903951425.1 uncultured Chthonomonas sp. | reverse complement strand
CGGTACACAGCGCCTGAGGTGCAGATGGGTACGGGCCTGCTCGTGGACGAGAGGGCGCACCGAAACCCCGGCCGCCCGCCTCCCCACCAGACCTACTGCCGCGTCAGCGTTACGGTGTCTTCCCGTTCGGCGCCGATGGACAGCGGCACAGTCACACTGCCTTTGTAGGTGGCGGGCGGGGCTCCTACCATGGTGCGCGTGGCCTCCACAGTGTAGGCGCCCGGTTCGAGCGTCAGGAATGTACAGACGTAGTGGCCGTTCACGAACGCGCTGTACCCGTCTAGGACCGGCACGCCGGCCGCGCTCTTCACTACCACGTACGCAGCGCCCTCGGGCGCGGGCGGAAGCGGCGGCGCAGGCGACTGGGTGACGGTGACGATCCGCCATGTGAGCAGTTTCGTAAGCGTGCAGGGGATGGTGACCGCCGAACTACCGGGCACGGTGAAGAAGCCCAGCGTGCCGCCCTGGTATCCGACAGGGAACGTGATGTTGCCGTTCGCCTTGTACTGATAGCCCTTCGGCAGGGCCTTCGTGACGACGGCGTTGTACGGAGAGAACGACAGCGTCGCGTTCAGGGCCATCGCCGGCGGCGGCGGTGTAGTGGTGGCGGCCCAGTCGGTGATGCTACCGCTGCCGATGGCGTTCATGCCGGCCGGGGGCGCGATGTTGGGGGCGAGGGTGAAGGTGACGTCCTGAAGTATTCCCGCCAGACCCTTCGCCTCCGCCGCCGTCTGGTGGGCGGTGACGGTGTACACGTCGCCGAGCGCCATGACGGCGCCCTGCTTGAACTTGGTCTGCTGCCGGTGGGCGAGCTCCGTGAGGTAGTTGTTGGCGGCCGTCTTCACGATCTGAGAGAGGAAGTCGGTGGCCGGCTGAAGCGCGCTACTGATCGCCGAAAGCAGCGTGGCCACAGCTCCGCCGCTCCGGACCTGCTCGTAGGGGACGGCCAGGATGGCGGTCGCGCTGCCGGTGAAAACAAGACGCCAGTAACCATATCCCGTGCAATACGGCGGAAACGTCGCCAGACCCAGTACCGGCGTCGTGTCCTTCTGGCTCAGTGACCCGACCAGGTTCGAAAGGTTGGCCGCCGATGCCGGATCAGCCATCTTGAAGGAGATCAGGTCCACCGTACAGGCGGCCAGGTCCTTCTTGATATAGGATTCGTACGGGGGCGGAGCCGATCTCGTGATCGAGGTGTTCGTGTCATTCGCCACGTCGGCGGTCGCGCAACCGGCAGACCCGTTGCCACCCGTGTTGGGGTACGTGATGACGCCTACGGCGGAGATTGGCTGTCCGACGGTGCGGTAGTAGTCCGTCGGTGTGCTCGGAGTGTAGCGCGAGCAGGCGATGGGGGCAGGGCACTTGGGCTCGAACCCGCCCGACTTCGTGAACCAGGCCACCGTGTCCCACTTGCCGAGATCAACCGCCAGGGCGGCCAGTGTGGCGCCGCCGGTCGATTTGATGACCATGCGGTAGTCGCGGACGTCGGAGTCGTTCGCGAAGCTGCCCTGACACTGGCTCCCTCCCTGCGACGCGGCCAGAGTGGTGACCAGTTGCCCGGAGCCGTAGTCGTAGACAGCCACCGAACCCAGCCGGCTCAGGGCATCGGTGACGTTGACCTGTATGCTCAGGTTATCGTCCTGGCAGATGAGGATGGCGCCCCAGTCGGGGTGATCGGGCAGGCCGAGCTGGAGGAACGCCCGGCCTACGAGGGCCGAGAAGTCGAAGGTTTCGGACGGCGAGAACGCCGCAGCCCACGCCGTCATCGTCTGCGAGCCGGTCACGCCGGTGCTTCGGCTCAGGTAGTTCGCCGTTGAGCTGATGGTGGCCGCCAGGTTCGTGTCGGTGGGCAGCGGAACGGGATTCTGCGCCGCAGCGGGGCGCGGCGCGAAAGCCGCGCCGAGCAGGACGAGGGCCGCGGCACGGAGCAGGACATGGAAGCGATGCATGACGTCTCTCCACTCAGGTATCAGCGGACACTCAGGCGACTTGCTACAGGTCAGAGTTGTTTATCCGGCTTCCGTCGGATGGCAACGGTGAGACCAGAACCTATCATAGGCCGTTTGCCGGGAGATGTCAAGCGCTACCATGTCCCACGCGCAAGGGGCTCACTTTCCTACGTCAGAGAAGTGATCCCCTTGACCCGCACGGCCCTTGCCCATGACGTCGCCCTGAACGAAGTGAAGGGCCCCGACTCCAGCGCTGCACCGGCTTGTCTGGAGGCCTGCGCTTCGCGCCGCAGTACGGGGGTGCGATGCAGGTGTCGGGGCGCTTCGCTTCGCTCCAAGAAACCAGCACTCGCGCCTCCCTCAACCCCTGTGTGTGCAACGATCAGGCCGGGGACCAAGGCGACCACCGGTATCAGCCTCGTCGACGCTCCTCTGTCCACAGGGTCAACCCGTTGCGGGCCGCGCCCAGCGGGTCGTCCGGGGCGGTGACGTTCAGCGCCCAGGCCACCCCGGCCAGCGCGCGGCGGGCCTCGGCGAGGTCCAGGCTGCCCGCACCGAGCGACAGGTGCCGGTCGAGCTTCGGCAGGCCCTGCCGCGCGTCGGCGTCATTCACCTGCACGTAGCGGAGCCGGCCGCCCAGCGTGCGCGCCGCTTCGGCCGGCGCCTCGCCCAGCAGGAGGGCGTGGCCCAGGTTCAGGGCGGCGGCCACGTTGGCGCATCCCACGCCGTCCACCACCTCGGCCACCTCCTGCGCGGCCCCGAAGAGCCGGAACGGCGCGCCGCAGAGCAGCACGGTCGCCGCGTCGCCGGCCGCGTCGGAGAGGCGGAGCAGGCTGTCGGTCAGCAGGGCGCGGGCCTCGTCCGGGGTCTGGTAGATCTCGGCCAGCCGGCTGGGCGCCACGATGAGGAACGGGATGCCCAGCGCGGCCATGCGCGCGAGGGCGCCGGTCAGCCGGGCCACGGCATCGGCCCGACGCCAGGCCACGTTGTCCGACAGGCTCCCCGTGAGGTAGGGCCGCAGCTCGTCCATGGCGTTGACGGCGGCAAGCCGCAGGCCCAGCCGCTCGGCTTCGGCCTGCCACGAGAGGCCGGGCTCCAGCGCGGCTACGGGTATCTCGAGGGCGCCGTAGCCCATGGCTGCCAGCTCGGCAAGGGGCCATCCGTCGGGGCGGCCCGTGAGAAGCTGGGGGTTCAAGGTGGGGTACATGGTTCGCTCCAGTCGTCTTCGGCAGGTTGGCCAAGCTGGCCGGTCGGCGTGGTTCTGCTCATGGCGTCTGCGTCATGCTCGTAGCACCGGATCGAGCATCGCCGCCGCATGTGAGTATGGGATGTCATTCATGAGGCCCTGCGATCCGGAGAGGATGAGGCCACCCTTGCCTCCGGTGGCGGCAACGGCCTCAACCACCGCGCGGCGGATATCGGCCACCGGGCCGTTCGGAAGCAACTGCTGGGTATCGATGCCCCCATAGAGAGCGATACGGCCGCCATAGTCACGCTGGACCCCGGCCAAGTCCATCCCGTCCGCCATCGTCTGGATCGGATTCAGCAGGTCCGCGCCCATGTCGATGTAGTCATCAATCAGTGGGCGGATCGCTCCGCAGGAGTGCTGCATATACGCGATGCCGTGCCGATGCGCCACCTCGACAAGCCGGGCCAGCTGGGGCTTGAAGATTGACCGGAAGGCATCCACGGAGATGAAGAGGCTCCGCTGAGTGCCGAAGTCGTTGCAGTTCTCCACCATCACGGCGCGGCCGGCAACCACTTCCAGCGTGCGCTCGAGGAACTCCACCCAGTAGTCCGTGATCCGGCGCACCATGGCAGCAGCCAGCTCCGGGTTGGCCTTGATGAGGCAGAGGCCGTCCATCTGCCCGCGCATATAGAGGAAGTTGTGGAAGATGGCGGCATTGATGCCTGTGCACAGAGCGAAGTCGGTATGTGTGCGCACCTCGTGCTCGAGGTCCGACGTGTCGAAGGCGTCCATGCCCGGGAAGGGGAACTCCTCGACCTCCGCCACGTCGGCCATGTCGCGAAACGGCGGCTCCGGGTTGTGCTCGCTATAGAGCCCACCGACCGCGTCGACAACCTTGCCGCGATACTGAACCCCGGTTCCGGCGTAACGGATGCCGCCCGTGTGCCAGACGTCGACCTCGAGTGTGTCGTACATCGCTTCGATGGTCTTGCACCCCATGTGCTCCGCCAGGCCTTGCTCGTAGTCCTTCCAGGTGCCGAAGAGACCGGCGGGTACGCGGTCGGGGCATCTGAAGCGGATCGCACTGGTAACTCGTTCGGCAGCGGTCATCTGCTGGTCCCTCGTGGTTGCCGCGTGGTCGGTGCGGGCGGGTAGACCCGGGCGCGGAGCGAGGGCTCCCGGGCAAGCATCGAGTGCAGGAAGGCCCAGCAGTAGACGAGGTGGCCCTCGTAGCCCTCCGGCTTCCCGTTCCAGTCAAAGACCTCCGCGCCGCCGCCCATCTGGTCGACGAACCCGTTCTGGAACCCGCCGCCGTTCGGGAAGGCGCCGTCGGCCTGGCGCTTGAGCATCGCGTCGAGGATCATGTCCGCCTGGCGCCGCATGCCGACCTGGTACAGGGCGTTCAGCAGGTAGGAGGTGTTGCTCACCCCGCAGCCAGCGTTGAGGAAGTGCTGGAACTCCGTGTAGTGCTCCATCTCCTCCCTGGGCACAGGGCGCAGGTTCAGCGGCACGCCGAGGTCGAAGCGGCTGAACCCGGCGGCCATGAGGGCCTTCCAGAAGGCCTGGAGCATCTCACGTCCCTTCTCCTGCTCTATCAGGCCATAGCTGATGGCGATGCTCGTGGGAGCGTCCATGTGCAGGTCGTGCAGGACTCCGTCGCGGCTGCGCCAGAAGCCGAGCCAGCCGGTCTCGGGGTTCAGGAACGCCGGCAGGAATGCCTCCTTCAGCCGGGCGGCCAGCGCCTCATACCTCTGCGCCTCCTCGCCGCGGTCCAGCCGGCGCTCCAGGTCTGCCATGCCCATCCAGGCCCGATAGGCCAGCGCGTTCACGTAGGCGTTCTTGTGGCCGCTGACGTAGCAGTCCCACGCGCAGTCCGGATCGCGCGGCGGCCGGGAGCCGCTGTTGCCGCTCTGCTTCGACTCGACCAGGCCATCGCCGTCGATGTCGCGTTGCTCGATGTACCGAGAGATGAACTCGAGCCGCTTGATCCGCCCGCGTAGCCAGTCGAGGTCGCCGGTCGCCTGCATGGCTCCCCAGGCCCCGATGAGGACGGCGGGGTTGGCGTCCATGACGTTCTGGCCCGTGCCGCCGGCGGTATAGGCGACCAGTCCGTCTGCGGCGGTCTTGTGGTCGAGCCAGTAGTCCACTGACCTGCGCAAGATGGGCGCCATACCCACGCCGGGGGCCAGGTCGGGCACAAGCAGCGTCGCATCGACGAGCATATAGAGGACGCTGCTGACGGGGTCGCTCAGCGCGTTGTTGGCCCAGACGCCGTGGACCTCCACGCCGCCGCCCGACGCGCCGCAGCTCTGCTGGATGAGGTTGAACCACCCTCGCCGGGCGGCCTGCCAACGCTTTGCGTCCCGGTATCCCGCGGGCCTGGGCAGGACCACGGGCGCGATGCGTAACTCGGTCCGAGCGCCCTGGGCCGGCACAGGTAGCTCCAGCGTGACCACGAGCCACTTGCCCAGACGGCTCCCTTCCACGCGCCCCGACAGGCCCGGGCAGTCCGGCGAGGTCGCCAGCATCTGCCCCAGGTCCGGCGCGCTGATGATCGCGGGTAGCTGGAACCGACCGTCGTCGGTCCAGTTGCTGCTGACGACCGATGTCATGGCCGCGGTGGGCTCGAAGGGAAACACAAGCTCCAGCTTGTCGATGGAGCGCGAGACGTCCGCCGCGCAGGAGACCGCCATGCGGAGGCCGTCGGAGCGCGCGTCGACCTCCCACGCTAGCCGGCCGGCCTCGCCGACGGTCAGCTCGTACCGGACGCCATGCCCGCTCGACGCAGCCAGGTGCGAGGCCGCCGCCATGGGCGCTCCGGCCTTCCACATCCGGAGCTCTACAGGCGACTTGAGCAGGTTCACGCCCTCTCGCCCGGTCCCCTCCGTATCCCATCCCAGCGTCGTGATGCGAGCCGCCGCGCGGTCGGCCTCCAGGCGGATGCCCCCGTGCTGCAGCGTCACCGAACCGGCCTCCGACTGTGACGGTCCCATGCCCAGCCCTCCCAGCAGGATGCCGGCGACGATCGCCGCGCCTGCCCCGATCATCTACTCGCCGATCCGCAGCAGGCGCATCTCGCCGGGCGGGACGCTGAGCCGCACATCCCACGAGCGTGCGCCGCGCACCGCCTCCGTCGGCACGGCGCCGCCCTGCATCAGCTCCTCGACGCGCGGCTTGCCGCCGGCTATGCGGATACGAACCGGCGCTGTGCAGGCCGGATCGATCGCCTCGCGCTGGGTGAACTTCTTGCTGATGCCGCCGTTGTTGACCAGCAGCATCAGCCACCCGTCCGGCGTGCGGTTGATCAGCGTCTGGACCTCGCCGGTCACCTCGAACGGCAGGTAACGCCGCGCCAGCTCGCCCAGGAGCGCGTCGGGTATGGCGCAGGCCTCGGCCTCCGACGGCCCTGTCCCGACCACGAACACCCAACCCTTGCCCAGCTTGCGCTTGATCAGGGCCGGTGAGCCGTCTAGGCGCTTGAGCGCCACCTCCGCGCGTCCAGCCGCCTGGAACCCGTCCGTCTGGAGCCCGATCAGTTCCCTGTCACAGCCCTTCGTGTTCACCTCGTGCAGCACGACCACCCCGCCGCGCCTGGCGTGTTCGGTGAGCTCACGGATGTCGTCCGGGGTCCACGGCACGTCGCCGACGGCGATCAGCACAGGGTAGGCGCCCCACGCCGATCGGTCGGCATCCGCGACGAGCACGTCGAACGTATCGCCGTAGGGAGACGGGCATAGGTAGCGCTCCTCGTCGCCGGGCCCTTTCGACTGCCCCGGGAAGAGCTGGTCGAAGAACCGGCCGGTGAGCTTGTCACCGAGGGTCTGCGGGTACCGCCCCCAGGGATCGCTCCAGTTGGTCCATCGCCCATGGTCCTTGCGGACGATCACGCCGAACGGTGTGTACGGGACGCCGACGTTGATCGAGCGCATACGCCGGCAGAACCGGTCGGCCGCCTCGCCAAACCGGGACAGCGTCGGCTCGGGCCGGAAGCCTGTCATGTCAGCCTGGTCTTCGAAGAGCAGTTGCGTCGACGTCTCCTGGTTGACGTCGGCCGCGCCGGCAAACCACGATGTGTGCCACATCCGTTCCATGTGACTTAGCGAGTGGCCGGCCTCGCCGCCGATGGCGACCCCTTCCCACGCGGGATTGGTCTTGGCAACGCGGTTGGGCGCCGTGAACGAAGGGCCGAACCATACCGACACCGATTCCGTCCACGGGATGCCGAACTGGCGTGCGGCGCCCCGGCAGTAGGCCCTCTTCACCTGCGTCGCCGCTATGTTCTCAGAGGTCTCGATGCAGACCGCATCGATCCCGATCTCGGCCACATGGCTCTGGAGACCGTGCCCGGTCATGAGCGACAGGTGCCCGCCGGCGCGGCGCTTCCACTCGCGCAGGGCCGCGATGACCGCGTCGTAGTGGCCTCGCCGGTCCATCGCCCGCAGTTCCGCATCCGTCTTGCCCAGCGTGGGCTTTGGGTCGACGGTCGTCCACCAAGCCCAGACGTAGTTCTCCCACTCGGCCATGAGGTACGAGAAGTACCCCGGCGCCGCGGCGGTGGCCCTTCGGACCTCCTCGGCGTGCGCCGGGTCGTCATCCAGCCGCTTCTCGTTGACGGGCACGACGAACTGCGACACCACTACCGGGCAACCCGTAGCCAAGTACTCGTCGTAGGCTGCACGGCCCGCGCCGCCCATGATCAGCCACGAGCCGCCGATCCCGGTGCGCTTGGCGTGGGCGATCAGGTTCTGGATCGACGCGCCGCTCGCCACCGCGTAGTGGCTCAAAGCTGGCGACTGGGTGCCCTTGAGCAGGCGAACGCGCAGTGGACCCGCCGCCAGGCCGGCGTACAGGGGATCGGCGATCCGGCCGCGCGGGAGCAGGCGGGATACAGCGGGCGCATCCCCCGCCCTGGCCGCGGCGGGCGCATCCCCCGCCCTGGCCGCGGCGGGCGCCCTGTTGTCGAGCCCTGCGCCCGTTGCCTCCATACCCACAATGACACCTCCAATTGCTGTTGCCAGGCACGCGATCAGCCTGGCCGCCCTGCCGGCGCCTACCTCAAGCGAGCACAAGGGCCTTGGTCTCCATGTTGCGCAGGCCGCTCCGCACGACCACGCATGGCCCTTCGTCGACGAGTGTGCCCCGTACCGGTGTCGGTACATCACGACACAACTCGTAGGCGCCGTCAGGCCGGATGCCGGCGCCCCGGATACGGACGGCTGCAAGGTCGTCGCCCGAACCGTTCACGAGCAGGATCACGCGGCGGTCCTGCATGGAGAACGTGAAGAGACCGATGTGCGGGTCGTCCGTCACCATCGTCGGTGCAGAGGCGCCCATGGTTCGCCACAGCAGCTCCTGCAGTACCGCCTGCCGGATGGGGTTCAGTTGGCCCGGCGGCCGCCCCCCGAACCTGCCGTACGGCCAGACCACGACGTGCCTCTGGGAGCCGTCCTGACCTCCAGATGGGGTGCGCACGAGCGTGACCCCGGGGCAGACGTTGCGTCCCTCGGGGCCGCATACCTGTGTCAGATGCTCAGCTCCGGGTCCATAGCTGATCGCGGCCGCGTCGCCGGCAAGGTTCTGGCACGAGGCCCGCGCCCCGGAGATGCCGAGATAGCGCCGGCCGTCCACCACCTGCTCGTAGGAACACCGGCCGTTGCCCTGATCGATCCACTCCAGCTTCTCAATGCCCGCGAGGTGGCCGAGACCCATATCGCAAAGCGTGTCAGCCGCATCACCGTCGAGCAAGACTACGGACCGCGCAAAGAGGGCGGCGACGGCGTCCGGACCAAGGTTCCGCACGTACTGGCCCGAGACGGCGACGGCGGGCTGGTCCGGCTTCCCGTCAGTGCAGAAGGCGTTGGCGATGCCATAGGCTGTCAGCAGGCCTGCCCAGAACGTCTCCGACGGGTACAGCTCTGCCATCGACCGGCCGTGCTGGGTACGCAGCGTCCATGACGATCCCGGACATACCATCACCTGCACACCGGTCGCGCGGGCCGATCGCAGCCCCAGCGCATGCAGGCGGTCGACGAACGGGCGAATGGATGCCAGTGTGTACTGGTACCGTTCGGAGTTCAGCACTCCATTCCCCATCATGTCGAACAGGTTCATCGTGATGCCGGCCGAGCCGAGCAGGGCCGATGTCTCGACCTGGAAGGCTACGAACCGGTTCGATTTCGAGAACCGGGGGTAGGGCGAGTTCTCCACCTCCGGGAGCAGGTCTGTGTCGCCCGGTACAAAGGCGGCACACTGGCGTGAGGCGGCGCTTAGCCCCCACAGGTACTGCTGCGGCGGCGTATCGCTGTAGGCCGGGAGGTTGGGACGAAGGAGCGGAGCTGTGGGCCCCGCGAGCGCTCGGAGGATGCCCTCCCAGCTCCGCCCTTCGGCGCAGTGGACCGCCGGATCGGAGCTCATCAGGCCGACACGCGTCTTCGGAGAGACGGAATGGACCGCGTCGCCGATCCGAGTGGCGGCCGCCACCATGGCGTCCCGGGCTGCCTGGAGCCAGAGGCTCCGGTAGGGATGCGGCGCGCCGGGACGCAGCGCCGCCCGGACGAACTCGTCGCGCTCGACCCTACGGCCTGCCAGGCGGCTGAACTCGACCATGTGCCTCTCGCAGAAGCAGCCGCCCCAGGCAAGCGGGGCATGGTTGTGGAGGCGGAAGTCATCCTCGACCCACAGCGCCGACGGCTGAACCTGGGCGTAGCGGCGGTAGGTCTCCGCTATGTAGTCGAGCCAGGCGGGGCACAGCGGGCACGCGACGGCCCCTGCCTGTCGCCCCGTAGGGTCGACCATGCGCTCGAACGCCTGCCCCGGCTTGAGCATGCGGCCTCGGTCGGCGTGGAGGAGCGTCGCCCAGGGGTTGATGGAGGTGGTCACCCCTATCTCTGCCAGGCGCGCCTTGGCTCTGGCGATGAACTGCATCCAGGGCTCGATCTCAGCCATCGTAGGGTGCCCGGTATTAAGCTCCTCGCCAAGGATGAAGAGCATCACGTCGTCGATGGTGGCATCGGTGCAGAACGCGACGAGGCTATCGAGGCGCTCCTCCTCGTGGTGCCCGGGCTCGATGGTGCAGCGTAGGATGTACTGGAAACGTTCTCCGGTCATGCGATACCTCGCGCGAGGAAGACGGGCCGATCCAGGAGGAGCTCGACCACCACAACGTCGAGCGGCTGAACCGTCAGGGTCGCCGCATCCCCTGCCGGCAACGCTTCGCCGGTCATCCAGTTGGAACCTGACACGACTGTGGCCCCCTTCGGCCGCACGACACCGCGCCACGCCTCTGCCGTGTTGTTGCATAGGGTGACTACGAGGCGGTCGGTCCGCTCATCCACGTTCACGATGTACTGGATGGGTAGCCCCTCGACTTCGACAAGACTGTACGAACGGAGCATCGGCAGGAGGATGGCCTTCACGTGCTCCAGCATCGCGTAGGGTGAGAGGAGCGGCTGGTCGACCTCGTTGACGATCCGGTCGGCTGCCGGCAGCGGGTTGCTCAGGCCGTACTCCGAGGCGAAAAGCGTACAGGAGCCGCCGCCGGGCATCGAGCGCCGAACGGCCAGCGCCGCGCCCTGGCGAGTGGATGCCAGGACCTCGACACCGACGGCGGGCTCCAGGCGGCGGTAGGAGTAGGCCGGCTCATTGACGGTCCACGGGTGGCCCGGGATGATCGCGTGGTTTGCCGTGGCGCCTTCGCCCACCGACACGCCGAAGAGGTCGGCGGCGCCATCGCCCAGGTGGTCGGCCCAGGCGATCACGCTTCCCCCGGCCTCCGCATAGGCCTGCAGCCTGGCCAGTAGCTCCCCCTCCAGTCGCGTCTCGCCCAGAACGACCACCTGCGGGTAGCGCGACAGCACGTCGGCGCTCACGTCGGAGAGGAGCACGTCGAAGCTGTCGCCGCATGACGTGGCGGTGAGGAAGCCGCGCTCGTTGTGGCAGAAGCCGGCGTCCTCGTAGTGCGGGTAGAGCTCACGGAAGAGGAGGTCGATCTGGTGGTCGCCCTTCTCGTAGGGCATGTTGCCCCAGACCAGGTAGGTGTCCGACGTGTAGAGGTGCCGCGAGGGCGCCCAGCCTGCGTGGACATCCCAGAGTAGCGCCACGGGCGTGTGCTGCTGGCCGCGGTCGGGGTGCTTGGCGCACCAGCGCGTGCCGTCGAGCTGGATCTGCCCGATCTCCGTCGGCTCCTGCGGCAGGCCTGGCTCCGTGGTCCCGATGGCCGGGTGGGTGTGCCGCATATGGCCCGCCTCGAAGCCCATGATGACGCTGCCGTACATGACCAGCACGTACCACATGCGCTTGAGCAGGCTCAGGCTGGTACCCGCCGTGGGACCGGTGCGGAAGCCCGGCGCATCGGTATCCTCGGCTTCGGGGTCGGCCAGCGACTTGGCGCCCCACCGGTTCCAGACGCTGGCGTTGCCGAACCAGAGCAGCCCGTACTGCTTGCCCGCGCCGCGCACGAAGGCGTACCACATAGGCACGCTGGGGAGGGCCTGCGCGCTCTCGGTGCCGATCATCCTGTGGTTATCCCACGCTGCGAAGGTGTGCGGGTAGGTGAGGCTGTTCAGTGCGACCAGGTAGTTGTGCAGGTCGTTGCCTAGCTGGTCGAAGTACTGCTTGAACGCCTCGTATCCCTCCCGGCGGGTCATGGGCGCGGGGCAGACCTGCTTGGCATAGTTGCCGATGTACCGGCCGTCCTGCTCGCCGTTGTCGTAGCCCAGGAAGCGCGGCCCCAGCTTCTCCAGCAGCGTGGCGTGGAGCTCGTCGGAGGCCTGGTACTCGGACCACTCGTACTTCTCCAGCACGCCCGATGGGCAGTAGGCCCAGATATCGAAGAGGTATAGCTCGCGCGCGGCCAGCTCGTCGACCAGTTCGCGCCAGTTCTCGGCGTAGAAGCAGGGCCACATGGGCCAGACGATATCGCCGAAGTCGAAGCTCCGCGTCCAGAGGTCCAGCGTCTCCTTGAGCTTGACGATGCGGAAGCTCTCCGGCGGCGGCGCGGGCGCGCGGTCGAACTCAAAGCCACGGAGCCCCACGGTGTGGAACCGGTTCCCCAGGTCGGCCCGCGTCACGGGCGTCGCGCGTCGCGACGAGAAGCCGGGGTACTCCTCGGGGTTGACGGGCCGCACCCAGACCTGCGGCGGTGCGGCTTTCGGTTCGGTCATCGCCTCGTCCTCGCTTTCCGTTGGCCTCATGCCCGCGCGGCCAGTGGCCGCAGCAGCGTCTCGCGCAGGACGGCGTCCCGCGTGAAGCACGCCATAAGGAAGTTGTAGCTCTCGGGCAGGTAGCCCTCATAGCCGCATGTCATGCCGTCGATATAGAAGTGCTCGGCGCCGCCATAGCCGACGTTGACGATCCCGTTCTGGAAAATCCCCTTCTGCGCGGACCGCACCATGGCCGAAAGGATTCGGTCGGCCTCAGCGTCCATGCCGGCCACCTGCAGACCAAGGAGGTAGTGCCAGGTCAGGGCCGGGTGGAGGGTGCCGTTGGGGTACCTGTGGCCGAAGCCGCTCCTCTCGGTCATGCCCTTGGGCCAGTGCCCCCAGTGGTCCTTCACCGGTTGGCCGTCCGAACCCAGCGGCGGCAGGATCATGTCGGCCCGGCGGCAGGGGAGAAGGTTGGCCGGGATGCCCAGCTCCCAGCGCTCGAAGCCGATTGAGCGCGACTTGGCAGCCACACGCGACAGGATGACCCGTCCCTGCTCCGGCGGAACCATGCCGTAGGCGACTGCCATGCCGTTGATGAAGGTGTGGCAGTAGTCGTGGACGCGGCCGTCCATGCTGATCCAACTGACGAACCACCCGCTCCTGGCGCTCAGGAACCGGCGGACGTACTCCTGGCGCAGCCGCTGCGCGCTGTCCCGGTAGTGCCCGGCGCCGCCCGCGTTGCCGGCGGCCTCCAGCATCTCGGCGAGGCAGAGGAAGGCGCGGTAGGCGAGGCAGTTCGTCCACGTGTTCTTGTGGCCGAAGTTCATCATCTCGAACCAGATGTCGGCCCGGTCGGGGTCGCGGAGGCTCCCGGCGTTGCCGCTGCCGTAGCTCTCGACCAGCCCGTCGCCGTCCACGTCACGGCGCAGCAGGTAGTCGGCGATGAGGTGGAGGCGGTCGATATGCCGGCGCAGCCAGGCCTCGTCGCGGCTCAGGACCCAGTAGTCCCACGCGGCGATGAGGAGCGTGGCGCCGGTGCTGACATACAGGTCGTACATCTTGCCAAAGGCGTTCACATGGCCCTGGGCGCTGGTCTGCTCGTCCAGGTAGTAGTCCAGCGACCGCCGCAGGAGGACGCGCAGGTCGATGCCGGGGACCGGTTCGGGCAGGAACAGCATGGGCTCGGAGTAGCTCCAGAGCGAGATCGACGCCGGGTCCGACAACACGTTGTTCGCCAGCAGCATGGTGCGCTCGGGTCCGCACCAGGTGCCGCAGGGCTGCCAGTGGTTCAGGTAGGGCCGGCGTATCTTCGCCCACGTCTCGGCGTCCAGCCCGGCTGGCGCGGCGATGGCCTCGGGCCGGAAGCGCACCTCGAAGGCGCCGCCCGCGTTGCCGGGCACAACGCACCGGAGCGAGAGCGTGAGCAGGCCCGGGCGGTACACCGTGATCTTGGAGGCCTCGAGCCAGGCCTGGCCCCGGAGGCGCGGGTCGACGCCGGTGATGGGCGCGTTCTGGGCGGAGCCACCCCGGACGCCGTCCATCAGGGCCGTCCAGGCGCCCTCGGGCGAGGCGCTGATCCGCAGGTGCCCGAAGTCGGGCGCGATGAGCAGCCACGGCGGCGCCCCGGCGTGGTCGGCCGATAGCTGCGCCGGGACCACCACCGCCGGGGCGACCAGCGCGTTGAAGGGCGCCTCCACCGTCAGCAGACCCGGCCCGCCGACCTCGACGGTGAAACGCCAGACGAGGTCCTGGCCATCGCGGAAGATGCTCCACTCGATCCCAGGACGCGAACCCGCGGCCGGCATTCGGCCTGACCAGGCATCCGGCGCGACCTGCGTCCAGGTCGCCGCGCCTGCGGCGTGCCCGGACCAGAGCAGGCGCACAGGGCCCGCCAGCAGGTTGGTCTTGTCGCGGCCGCCGCCCTCGGAGTCGAGGCCCAGGGAGGCCATGCCCTCGGACGGCGAGACCGTGACCCGCCAGCGATGGCGGTCGTCGGTCACCTCCTGCGCGGCCAGTTCCGGCTCGGGTTCAGGCCCGGTGTCGAGGGCCGGCGCCGGCAGGCTCGCGCCTGCGCCGAGGCCGGCGGCGGCTTGCACGAGGTGGCGGCGTGTCAGGCGCATGGGTTGCCTCCGTTCACTTCCCGCGGACCTGCGCGAAGCGGAGCAGTGTCACGGGGCCAAGCAGTCCCGAGGGCAGCGGCGTCAGGCTGCTCAGGCGCAGTGGCCCACAGTAGCCCTGGAAGTCGTTCTCCTCAAGGTTCCACTTCTGCCACGGCCCGCCCCGGCGTACCAGCCCGACCACGCGGTTCTGCGCCAGGTTGGCCACGGCCAGCGACAGCCGGTTGCGGCCGGGCCGCAGCGCGGGCGTCAGGTCGACCTGGAAGGGTGTCGTCCAGAGGTCGCCCAGTCGCCGCCCGTTGAGGGTCGCAGCGGCGGACTCGCGGAGCTCACCCACGTTGAGCAGCCACCGTTGGCGGGCGTCGCCGGCGGACAGGTCGAACTCGGTTGTGTAGGTGACCACCCCGCTGAATAGCTCCAGGTCGGGCCACTCGGTCCACGACTTGAGGCCGGTGATGGAGCGGGTCTGCGGCCGGCCGTCGGTGTCCGTCCAGGCCATGCGCCAGGCCGCCGCCAACGGGCGGACCTCGGCAGGCTCGGCCTCGGGCTGGACGGGGGCGTCGGGCAGCGGCTTGGCGCTCAGGCGAATGGTGAGCATCTCGGTGGGCTGCAGCGACAGGCGCACCAGCGACCCGCCGCCCGGACGCGAGCGCACGGCGGCGGAAGCGACCTGCCCCGTGCGCGGGTTGCCCACGCACGCAGTCCGACCGGAGCGGGCCAGCGGCACCCAGAGCCCCTGCGCCTGGTTCGTCTGGTTCTTCACGAAGTAGATCGCATCGCCGCCGAGCCGACCGCGCCAGAGGGTGAGCACACCGGGTGTCCCCTCGGTCCGCAGGCCGTGGGCCGCGAGCCATCGCGGTGCGTCCTCGGGCTTCGCGAGCAGGACAGCACCGGCGCCGGCCGCCGCCAGGCTTCGAAGCCCTGCCGAGGCGGCCGAGGTCTCCTGGACCAGCGGCAACCCGTGCGGCGCCGCGGAGGGAATGCGGCCGACAAAGACGATCGTGGCGCCCTGTCGGGCCAGCTGCTCCATCCGGGCGATGGCTCGCGCGCTCATCGCCTCCACATCGGGCAGGACCAGGGCGCGGTAGGTCATCCTGCCGGCGCGGAGGCGTCCCTTGGCCACGCGCGCCTGCTCGCAGATCAGGCGGTCCGAGCCGATGTCATACCGGATCCCGCTCCCGGCCATCGCCTCGAAGAGGGCGGACATGGCCGCGGTGGGTCGCTCGAGGCCCGAGTTGGTGTTGCGCCAGACGAAGGGCTGGCCCCACTTGAAGCCCCCCAGGTTGGGCTTGTTCCACATGTCGTGCTCGGGCCAGATCACCAGCACGTCGGGGTCCGGCTCGGCCGACTGGCTCAGGTGCTGCAGCCGCGCGAAGTAGTCGTTCAGGCTCCGTATGTGCGGGAACCAGGGCTGCGTCTCGCTGAAGTTGCCCCCGGCGTAGTACATGGGGCCCGGCCAGGGCTCCGCGGCAGGCGTGAAGGGCACTCCGTGGTAGACCATGTGGTTCGTGCCGGCCAGGATGTCGCCGTCGCCGCGCTTGCGGAACCAGTCGAGCGAGCCGATGAAGTTCTGCCCGGCGCCCCAGGTGAACGTCTCGTGGGAGACCAGCCGATGCCCGGCCAGGTGCGCCGCCGAGGAGCTGAACGGCGCCGAGTCCTCGTGGATGCCGGCCTGCATAGAGGTATCCACGGGGTTGGCCGGGTCGCCCATGTACTGGTACCGCGTGGTGATCCCGTTGCCCCGCGCCCACGCCGTCCATCGCCTCACAAAATCGATATGCAGGCCGGCGCAGACCTGCCGGTAGTCGTGCCACAGGCGGACGTTTTCGGGCGTGCCGGTCTCGGCGAGGAACTGGTGCAGGTAGGGCCGCAAGTCGTACCCGTTCACCCTTTGGAACTCGGACAGGAAGCCGGGTGTCGTCCCCTGCCGGCCTTCATAGGAGTCGCAGAAGGCGGCACGCGGACGCAGCGGGCGTAGCGCGGCCAGCATGCGGTCCAGCGGCTCAACCAGGTTGGCCAGCGCCGCCGGCGACCAGTAGTCGATGACGGGTCCCACGCCTCCAGGCCCGCCGACGTAGACGTCGAAGTTGGTGTAGCCCATGCGGACCACCAGAACCTGCCACTGCCCCGCCGGGAGTGGCCACGCGCGCTTGCCGTCGACCATGCTCGGCTCGACGACGAGGGCGGGATCGGCTCCCTTCAGGTCGCGGCAGACGGTCACGCACTCGATGGGGTCCTTGCCGGGCGCATCCTGCACGACACACGGATGTGCGGCATCGACGCTGACGGTGAGGGTCTCGAAGCGCCAGTCGCGCTCGGCGTTGGCGCGCGTCACCCACGGTCCGCCCATGGGCCAGCCGCCGCCCATGGTCATGTCGATGGGCATCCCCAGGCGGCGGCCCTCCTCCAGCGTATGCCGGAACACCTCGATCCACTGGTCGGATAGGTACGGGATGCTGGGCAGGACGGGGTCCTTGTACGGGTAGAGCGGGCAGACGAGCATGGCGCCGAAGCCTGCCCCCTTCAGGACGCGCAACTGCCGGGAGATCTCGGGCTTGCTGACGCTGCTGCCCAGCCACCACCAGAAGCCGCCGGGCCGGGCCTCCACGCCGATCCGGTCCCACCCGAAGGGGTGCTGGGCGCGCACGGAACTCACGGCCGGCGTGGCCTGCGAACCGCTGAGGCCCATGGCCGCCGCGGCAAAGAGCCCGGCCCCAATGCGCCTGATCGCGGCCCCGATGCCGCGCCGTCGGGTGGTCGTCATGGCAGGTTGAACTCCGTGAGGCCCTGAAGCGTGACCGTCTGCCGCCGGGTGCCGGCACCGGATGAGTAGGGTAGCGGGTCCGAGCACGCATGGCCGTCGGTGGCCTCCAGCGGGTGCTCCATCCAGAGCCACCAGCCCGCCCGTAGCGTCGAGCCCGTCTGCGCGTCTGCGGCGCACTCCACGACGACCTCAAGGACGTGCCGCCCGCCGGGGACACGTATCCGATGGAACACCCAGGGTGTGAATGGCAGCTCATGGCGGGTATGCACCGGGATCGAGGCCGCGGTGGGACTGCGGATCTCGGCTGCTTCCGCCGCCGCTCCGTCCACCGATACCGCGCATCGCCAGGTCTCGGTCGCCGCGTCGCCGGCGAGGAGGACGTAGACCCACGCATCCGAGCCTCCGGGTGACGATATGGCGCACTGCCCCGCGAGGTGCAAACCCGCGCCGGCCATGCGCACGAGGCTGAGCGGCTCCGCGCGGGCATCGCCGATACGTGGCGCGCGCGCGCGCGGCGCGGGCGGGCGCAGGGCTTCCTCGCCCTCCTCCACATGGAGCAGCAGCAGCTGGTACGCCTCCAGCGTCACTTCAACCGTGTCACCGAAGCAAACCGCCGTGGCCAGCGTCTCCCGGTGGGGGTAGACCACGCGCACGGCGCAGCAGGCGTCTCCGGCCTCGTTGGCGGACCAGCCCATCGAGTGGCCCAACTCCAGCCGCACCCGGCGCGGCTCGATGAAGGGGTTCCGCATGACGGTGATGCCCCGGCGGCCCCGGAAGTGGGCGTAGCCGTAGGGCTCCCACGCATAGGGGTCGCCCAGGATGGGGCGGCACCGCGCCAACGTATCGGCGTTGTGGCGCACCCAGCGGAACATGGCGGCCATAAAGCGCCAGTCCTGCTCCGGGTTCGGCAGCAGGTCCGGGTTCATGTACATCGTCAGCAGCCTGCTTCCCCGGCCCGCCACCATCATGGCGTTGTCCTGCCAGTTGTCGAAGAAGCTGCCCGGGTCCACCGTCAGCGTCGGGTCGAGGTAGATGCCCAGCGTCTCGACGGCCGCGGGGTCGAACCCCGGGTTCTCGTCCAAGCGGCGCCGGAGGAGCGCATCGCGGCTGGTGGTCGCTCCGTCCAGCCCATTGGGCGACGGCACGATGGCGGGCGCCGTGCCGTCGTACGTATCGCAGTAGAGCGAATCCACGTACTGCAGCCACCAGGGGCTGAGCCACATGCCACTGGTCGGGTCCAGATGGATGTCGGGCTGGGCCTGGCGGATGGCGGCCAGCAGTTCGATGAACGCATCGACGTTGGCCTCCCGCGCATAGTCGCCGGTCAGGTGGTGAGCGTGCCGGTCGGTGTCGCAGGAGGCGCAGAAGCCGTCCATCTTCAGGAAGCCCACGTTGTTGGCTCGTACCAGGTCCACGATGGCCCGGCACATCTCGCGGCGATACCCGGGGTCGCTCTGGCAGAGGAACCAGTCGAACGTGGCGTTGCGGGCGCATCCCTGCTCGGAGCCCCACCCGGCGTGCTCGTAGCCGCTGGAGGGTGATAGCCAGAGGCCCAGGCGGGCGCCGGTGGGCGCCAGTGCCGCGGACAGCGGCGCCAACCCGCGCGGGAAGCCGCCGGTTTCCACGTCCCAGAGGCTGCGCTTCTTGTCCCAGCCATCGTCTAGCGTGAAGCTGTCCAGCCCCACGCCATGGGCATCGAAGAGGCAAGCCCGGAACCTCGAGATCAGATCCAGGCTGTTGGCCTCGGTGGCCGGAGTAACCGTGGTCCATGTGTTGTAGTCGATGTGTACTGCAGGTGTCCGGCGCTGCGGTCGGAGCCGCTCGATATAGTCGCGGAACCAGAACGCCGCCTCGCCCGACGGGGCGACGCCCACCACCGCCGGCTTAGTCCGGAACAGGCCCGACACCGTGCGCCCCGGCCGGTGCGTGAGGGTGACCCGGCCGTCCCGGTACTGGTTCAGCCCCGCCGGGTATTCGAGGCCCCAGAACGTGTCCTCCATGAGCACGGGCTTGCCGAAGCCGGACTTGTCGTCGATGCCCCAGACGTTCATGCGGAGCTCTTCCGGCGGCCCCTCTTCCTGGGACCAGCAGATGCCCGGCACGCGCACGGTCCAGGCGTCTACGCGCCGGATGGGCAGGGGGGCGGCGGACGTCAGCTCCAAGCGCCTCCGAACGAAGAAGTCGCCCGCGCCCAGCTCATAGATGATGGCGATCCGCACGCCCCGCTCGGCGCACGAGCCCTCCAGGCGGGCCCGCTCGCCGGCGAAGTCGGGCTTGAGCCACCTGAAGCTCGCTGCCGTGAGGGCGGGTAACCCCTCCGCCTCGATGCGGAAGTCATCCTCGTCCAGCGGTAGCGTCCGCCCGGAGAGGTGGTTGTGCAGCGCGACGGCGGCGCAACGGCCCGCACGATCACTGAAGTCGAGCCGCAGGCGCCGGTTCGCCAGCGTGCCGCTGTGGCCCGGATCACCCATGGCGGCAACCGCTCCTGCCCACGGCCTCAGCGCCCCGTCACCGCGAGCACGCGCACTTCGCCGGGGGGCACCTCCACCGTCATGGAGCCCCGACGCACCTCGACGGGCTTGCCGGTACACCACTCCACCGCCGAGATCGCCTGACCGGACTTGAGCTTCACCGTCACGGTCTGCGCGGCGGACGGGTCGACACGCACCGGTGACATGATCCCCTTGCTCACGCCCTGGTTGTTCACCAAGCCGACCACCCAGCCCGACGCCGTGCGGTTCACCAGGTACTCCACGTCGCCCGAGACCCGCACAGGCAGTAGCGCGGAGGACCACCCCTTCATCAGGCGATGCACCTCGTCCACGAAGCGCGCCTCATAGGGGAGCAGTCTGGAGCCTTCCTTACGGCGGGCCAGCGTGGCGGCGTCGGCTCCCCAGTGGGCGGGGGTCAGCCACCGCTCGGTGTCGAGTTGGGCGGGCGTCTCCTCGGGCCGCAGGCCGAAGAGGGTCACCGTGCCGCATCGGCGAAGGTCGGCCAAGCGTTCGCCCAGCTGCCGGGCATGCGCATGGGTGATGGCGAGCTTGCCGCCGGCCTTCAGGTACCCGGCCAGCCGCACGAGCAGGTCGGGCTGGAACTCCTGATCGCCCAGCAGGGCCAGCGCCGGGTAGCTCCGCATCACGTCATCCGAGGCGTTGGAGAGCAGCACATCCACGGTGTCGCCGTAGGGCGAGCGCACCAGGCGGAACTGCTCCTGCTCGTCGTCCACGCCCGGAAGCACATCGAGCCAGAGCGACCTCGGGAAGATCGTGTTGAAGAAGAGCGAGACCTCCCGGTCGCCCAGCGTCGGCTTCAGCACGCCCCACGGTCGGGGCTGCGTGAGCTGGAAGCCGTTGAAGCCGCAGTACTGGTCCAGCATCACCGCAATGGGCGTGCAAGGGACGCCGCGATCGGGGTGTGCGTCGGTCAGGCGCATGAACCCCTGCGCCCGCTTGCCGATGGGCGACAGCGCCATGCGGCGCTCGGGCGGTAGCGCCTCGTTGGCGCGCTGGTCGCCGGTGAAGAAGATCGACTGGCAGGCCTCGGGGCAGACGATGGCCGCGCCGGCGAGCCATGCCACATGCCACATGCGCGACAGCAGCGACGAGGAGTGGCCGCCGTTGGGGATGCCGATGCCGCCCTTGGAGATGCCCTCGCGCACCTTCGCCTCGTCCAGCGCGTGGGGCGTCCCCTCCTCTTCTCCCTCGGCGAAGATCGGCACGGTGCCGCCGAACCACTGCGACGGCTGCACATAGAAAGGAAGCCGGTTCTGCCGGGACGCGCCGCGCAGGAAGGCGATCTGCGCCTGCATGCCAAGGATGTTCTCGCCTGTCTCAAGCCCCAGCATGTCGCAGCCCCACTGGGCGCCGTAGACCGAGTAGAAGCCATGGCCCGTCAGCGAGTAGAAGGGCCGGCCGGTCGCCTGCGCCGGGGCGATCTTCTCAAGGTAATGGCGGCGCATCCAGTCGTAGCACTCGCGACGGGTGGCGCCCTGCGGCTCCACGCTCCAGCCCCACTCCGTGGCGGCGGACTCCAGCGGGTGCGGGTAGGCAGGGTCCTCCCAGGTCGGCGTCAGCAGGCCCTGAACCTTGCACTCGTGGGCGAAGCGCTGGTAGGACTTCGACCAGTCGCCGGCATAGCTGAGGAACGTGAAGGGCCGCTCGGCCCAGGGCCGCACCTGCCCGACGCCGGACGTTGGGTCGGCGGTGCGGCTACGGCGAGCCGGGCGGGCGCTCTCCGGGGGCGACAACTCGTTGGCGCGGCCGACGACGAAGTCGACCAGTTCGCGGCACTGGAAGTAGCCCTGCCACATGCTGTGGGCCTGCCCGTGGGCCACCACCAGCCTCATGCGTCCGCCCAGCGCCTCGTAGCGCCGGAGCATGAGCTGCGAGTTGGCGGTCAGCGTGATCTGGTCCAGGTCGCCGTGGAGCGCAAAGAGGGGCACGCCCGCCTTGGCCAGGCCGGCCAGCCGGTCCACGGGATTGTGCTCCGTCAGGCATGCCGCCAGTCCGTCGGCCGTGAGCCCGTAGGCCGGTGCGGCGGTGGGAAGGCCGGGCCAGTTGGCCAGGTCGAGCACCGGGTAGATGCCCGCGAAGCCGCCCACCTTGCGCGGGTTCTCGGCGGCCCAGTTCATGGTCATCAAGCCGCCGCGGCTCCGGCCGAACAGGATCGGCTTGGGCGAGAAGCCTCGGACCTTGACCATCTCGGTGTAGAGCGCCGTGAAGAGCTTGCGGCCGGCAGGGTTGCCGTAGGACTCGCCCACGTCGATGCCCGCCACCGCGATGCCGGCCCGCGTGAACCGCTCGAACATCCACTTCTCTTCCGGGCCTGGAAGGCCGGGGAGCGTGGGCGCGTACCAGACCCAGGGGACCGCGCGGTGCTTGCCCGACGCCTGGGGTGGGATGACGAACGCCGGTCGGCCCGCGACATGGAAACGCTCGCCGGGCAAGGGCAGCGGCGGCTCCTGTGCGCCTGGAGAGGACATGCCCATGAGCGGAGCCAACATGAAGGCTGTGAGCATTAGCGAGTACCTCGTGTGGTCATCCCGCATCGTTGTGGTGCGGCAGGCGCAGTAACCGACTCCTGAGCGCGGGATCGCGTGTGAGCGCCGGCTGCGAGCATGATGAAGCCGTGGCTCGGATCAGGCATGAAGCGTGCGCGGGCCCGCGCTGTCACGCCAAGCCCTGCCGATGCCGCCAACCGCATGGGCTCGCGTCGCATTAGGCGCATCCGGGCGGATCACCCACTGCGTGGCGCCTTCGCCCGACTCTGCATCTCTTGGATGAGCTTGTCGTACCGAGCAACCACGTTGGCGAGCGACGACGGTCGATTCTCCACCCCCCAGAGCCGGATGTACTCGGCCCGGAGGTCTCCAGCATCAGCCGCCAGTGCCTCGAACGCACGCGCAGCCTCTGCAGCCGAGCCGGGAGACGCTGAGAGCCGCGCAGCCTGGATGCGGCGGGCCATGAACGCGCAGCGTCGTGCGGCAAGGACAACGTAGTCAAGGCTGCCTGCGTGGTGTCGCGCCAGCCCCTTGGCCCGTCGCAGGCCCGCCGTGATCCGGTCGGCCTCGGCGGCGTGCCGGCCCACGTCCGCATCGTCGCGACCCTCGTCCGCCGACTCACCGGCCCCCATCCAGTAGTAACTCGCCGACATGCTGTAGCGGGGCGCTGTCTTGAACAGCGTCTCCTCGCGAAGACCTGACAACTCTATGCCGGCGGCATCGGCGGCACCCCCGGTGAGCCCGTAGAACACGGCTGGATACGCCGCGCGGAAGGCCGCGAGGCGTGCGCCGCGGACGGCGTCTCGGGTCTGGGCACTCGCGTACGTGGGCGGCGACCACGAGCATTCGGCGCCCCACACAAGCGGCTGCCACTGGTACCCCATCAGGGAGTCGCCGTCGTCGTCCCAGGTGGTTAGGAGCATCCCCATCGCGCCGGTCCGGGCGCCCTCCGCCGTGAAGTCAGCGATGTTCTTCGCGGCGAAGCCGAAGTACGGGAAGATCTGCGCGGTCGCGTATACCCCGGGCGCCACGAGCACGCGGCGTCCACTCGCCACCAGCGGCTTCAGGTATCCGGCGAAGTCGTAGTCGGCCTCGTACTCCCACGCGATGAGGACGACGTCCTTCTGCATGGAGGCAAGCGCCTGGTCCCGGTTGCCGCCAAACGCGGTCTTCTCCGGGCCGGTGCCCCACTGCGGCGGAGCGGTCACCGTCTCCGAGTCGGCCCAGATCATGGGCGTCTTGCCATGACGCGCGAGCAGTTCCGCCAGCCTGTTGATGTGGCGGGCGTAGACCCCTCCCACCCCAAGATCAGCAACCATACGCTCCAAGCGTCGGTCGGGCTTGCCCGACCGGTCGCCGCTGCCGTCCAGGTAGAAGACCTCGTCGCAATTGGCCATGAAGAGCGGGCTGTCGTAGGCCGGCGCGATCTCGTCGTAGACATCGCGCAGGAAGCCGTAGGTCCGCTCCTCGGCCGGATTGAACCCACAGACGTCGCCCTTGCGTAGCCCTTCTCGTGTGATGAACGCGCCGAGGTGACGGTAGTCGGGCCGAGCCACGAAGTTGGCGTGCCCGAACGACGCGAAGTTGCCGGCGACTTCCACGTGGTGCTTGCGGGCGAAGGCGCAGAGATCCCGGACCTCCTCTGCGGTGATGCCGTCGGGAGGCGCAAGCGAGGGGTGGCTCGTCAGGCGGAACACCGTCTCCGTGTACATCGTGAAGAAGTTCATCTTGAACTCGGAGAGCGTGCGAACCTGCTGCTTGAGCGACGCCAGGGTGGGGATGGGCCCGCGGCTGATGTCGTCCTGCCACCCCCGGTACCGCATGACGGGCCAGTCCGTGATGGTAACGCATGGCACGGTGCGCCCGTTCGCGTTCGCCCTTACCATCTGCTTCGCGGTCTGGACGCCATAGAACGTGCCCGCTGCATCCCTGCCACCGATACACATGCACTCCGGCCGGATGCTCAGTACGTACCCTTCGCGGCGCACCTGAGACACCGTGCGACCTTGCACCGGCCGCAGGGCCTGGTTCACGATCCGATCGCGCCCGAGCCGGCCCACCACGATGGCGTCTCTGGCTGGGACACTCACGGCCTCGATGGTGCGCAGACGGATGCCGAGGTCGGTGGCCACCTCCTCGACCAGTTGCTGGGCGGCGAACCGGTCATCCGCACTGGCGCCCGCTGCCAGCGCCACGACTGTGCGCCGGCCGATCGCGAAGCTCCCAGTCTGCCGCACAACCGTTCGTGGGGTGGGTACGAGCCTGAGCGAGTCGGACATCGCACGGGCCGCCGCCCAGGGGCTCGCCACGATCAGCGCTATCGCGACCGCACGAAGAGCGCTGTGCCGCGCTACGGGCATTGACTACCTCCGTACGTGCTCGAGCACCAGCATCCACCCCTTCAGGTGCTCGACAGGTATAACGGCGTCGGGGGCGAACTCCCGAGCCTCCTGCACGCCGCGCACCGCCGGCGCCTTCAGCACGCAGTTGGCCGGGTCGAGGCCCAGCGCCTTCCAGTCGATCTTCAGGCGCGCCTGAGTAGCCTGCGGGGCCCAGTTGGCCAGCGCGATGAGGGCCTTCCCCTTGCGCACGTAGGCCGTGGCCAGCACGTCCGGATTGTCGGTGCGGACCGGGCACTTTGGGTCCCAGTAGCCCAGCATCTTCGACTTCGCAATACCGAAGGCATCCCAGAGGCGGTAGATGGGCCGCGGATCATCACCGCTCTCCGGCGCGTCCCACGTGATCCTGTTTGTGATGCCGTAGATCATGCCCCGGAAGGCATTCGTCGGGCTGTGGAGCATCTCGCCCATGACGCCGAAGGGGATGCCCGAAACCTCGGTCAGCCAGTAGTCCGGCGGCTCCTGGTTGTAGCGGAAGCTCTCGCCGAACCAGACCTTGTCGACGTAGGGCATGTACTCCATGTACTGGTTGGCCGGGCCGATGGAGAACGCAGTGTTGCTGTGGAGGTCGATCATGCTGCCCGGCCGCGCGGCGTTCATCACCTTGCGCATGCGCTTGAGGATGCGTCGGTCGAAGGAGACGTCGTCCAGGTAGAGCCCGTCCATGCCGATGTTCTCGCAGAGCCAGGAGAGCCCCTCGATATAGTAGTTGTACCAGCGGCACTCGCCGCTGTTGAGGAGCGCGGCGTCGGCCGATCCGTCCTTGAAGGGGACGTACCACTGCGTCGTGTAGTCGCCGCCCAGGTGCTCGCGGAGCCAGGGGAAGCCGCCGCCGCCACCGCCGGCCAGCACCTCGGTGCCGAGACTGCGCAGGGCCCATAGCTCCGTCATGTAGTTGCTCAGCTCGCGCACGGTGTAGTAGAGCTTCACCTTCATACCGCGCTGCTGCCAGGTCTGCACGAGCTGCTTGAGCGGGTCCACCACGATGAACGGATAGTTAATGTAAGGGTTCACGTCGTTGGCATGGTGGACGTTGATGACGTTGATGCCCGAACCCACCGTGTAGTCGCTGATGATCGGCTTATCGCCGCCGTGGTAGTACCGCGTGGCGAAGGTCTTCGCGGTGTCGATGGGCTTGACGGGCGTCAGGATCAGGGCGAACTCGAAGGTGACCTCTTCGCCGGCCTTCAGGTCGCGCGCGCCGCTGTAGGCCCGGGCCACCACGGCCGAGCCGCCGCGCTCCAGCGTGACGCCGCCCTGGCCGCCGTTGGACCAGGTGGCGGGCGGAGCCGGGTGGAAGAGGTTCATCAGCGGGCCGTTGTAGGATCCGCCGCGCAGTTCGCAGTGCACCCCGGCGGGCACGTCGCCGATCCAGAACGAGTCGTGCGGCGTGGTCCAGCGCCAATCGAACTGCGCGGGCAACGAGCCGCCCTTGCGCCCCGCGCCCATGAGGTAGCGCGCGACCT
The DNA here is from genome assembly GCA_903951425.1 of uncultured Chthonomonas sp. Classification (GTDB taxonomy): domain Bacteria; phylum Armatimonadota; class Chthonomonadetes; order Chthonomonadales; family CAJBBX01; genus CAJBBX01. Next base: position 20,752 of record CAJBBX010000067.1, on the reverse strand, counting down.
CCGGCCGGAAGGGTAGCTCCAGCGCGGCCTCGTCGAGCCGCATATCCTTGTCGGCCTTCAGCGAGACCCGGTAGAGAACGTGGCCGTCGAACTCCATCTCGGCGCGGCAGGTCGAGGTGAGGCCCGGGGCCGTGCGCTGCGCCTCCCAGGCCACCAAGCCGGGCCTGGACTTGGTCACAGACACGCGGCCCGGCGCCCATGCCACGTGCGCGCCGCCGGTCTTCACGCTGAAGCGGACGGGCTCGGCGAGCATCTCCGTAACGCCGGCCTTCATGCCCGCAGGCAGGCCATCCGTCCCGAAGCGGAGCGATCGACCCAGGCACTTCACCGTGCGGCCGGTGAGCTTGAGCGGCGTGTAGGGCGGAACCACGTCGTCGTCGATGCCCGCCGAGGAGTCGAGCCAGCGCAGGCGCGAGTGGCGCCAGAGTTCGCTGTCGCCCCGGTCGGCCAGCGCCTTTGCGCCGACGCTGAGCGTCACCGCGACCGTCCCCAGCACGCCCTCCTGCCCGGAGACGGAAACCGTGCCTGAGTAGTCGCCCGCGACGGCCTTCTCCGGCACGTCCACGCCGATCCAGAGCGCCTGCACATGGCCCTGAGCCACGTCGACGCGCTTGGCGAAGGGCTTCCCGTTCACGTCCACTCCGCCCATGTTGATGGAGCGCAGGTTGGCGGCCGGTATCCGGGCCCCGCCCGGACCGCGGAGGTCGGCGAAGGTAACGGCCAGGTTCGAGATGGGCGCACGCGCCGCGAAGACGCCGATCTGGAAAGCGTAGTACTCGTTCCGCAGGGCTTCGCCGTGGAAGGCCGCCTGCGGGCCGCGCTCTACCCAGCGCACAGGCACGTCCGTCTTCATGCGGATGGGGAGCTTGCGGTCCTCGGGGAAAAGCAGCACGGGCTTGCCGCCACGAGCCGCCAGGTCGGCGACCTCGTCCGGAGTGGCCACCACTTCCATCGGGTAAAAACTATCGAAAGCTGATCGTGCCTCGAGCTTGAGCGCCCGCGCCGCCGGGGCGCCGCGCCACTGGCCCGTGGAGAGCCGGTCGGGGCTCAGCGCGTGGGCCGCGAGCCAGGCCGGGTCGGAGGTGTTGGAGGGCGGCGTGTAGCCCTTGGCGTAGTAGAACTGCGTGGGCTCGGGCTCGTAGGGCAGGTAGTAGACCTCGTAGACGCCGGCCTGGGCCGCCTCGAAGGCGATGTCGCCGTACTCGCGGCGCACTTCGATGCGCGCAACGTTGGCCACGCGCTTACCGGACGGGTCGTGGACGATGATGTCCTTGGCGCCGGGATCGACATCGCGTCGCCGCCACGGGATGCGAACCTGCACCGCCGGCGCCGGGGCCGCCACCTGAACGAGGGCGCGGTGGTGGCCGAGTTCGGCGGACCAGAGCGCGGCCGCCACGCCATACTCCGCCACGGGAAGCGAACGATCCTGTTCGGTCATGGAGGCCTCCACGGGGTGCGCAACCAGGACGGCGAGGAGCGCAACGGCCGATGCGGGAACGATGGGCAATCTCATGGCGCGGCGATCCTCGCTTGATGGGCGGAGGGGGCCGGGCATCGCCGGCCCCCGATACAGACTTTGGGCGACGCGGCTACTTGCCGCCGGCCCCTCCTGGCGGACCGACAGCGGCGCCGCGGGGAGCCATCGTGCCGCCATTGGGCATGGGGATGGGCGGCATGGGGCGCGGCCCGTTCTTGATGGCGTCCTGCTTCACTACGTCAGGGATCTCGGCTCCATACTTCGGGCCGGTGCCCGCCATCCGAGTGTAGATGAGCACCCCGGCCACGGCCAGCATCAGGACGATCACAACTGCCGCAACAACCGGGTTCACATTTGACTTCATAGGCACCTCGTGTAATGCAGACGGCCGCGGGCGCAAGGCCCGCGGCCGTCGGAAGGCGGTCGGCTAGGGCGACAGGCCGGCCTTGTTCTGCTCCCAGTAGTACGTCTTGACGGAGTAGGTCGAGCCACTGATGTTGATGAAGCTCGAGAGCCGCATGTTCTTGGCGTGGCCGTCAGCGAACACGCAGTTCATGCCGCCGTCGTTCTTGGAGCTGTTGTGGGCAACCGGCGGCCTCCACCATGTGCCGGCGCCGAAGAAGGGCTCCATGTCGAAGTAGTAGTAGGTGTGCCAGTACGGCGTCCAGTAGGTACCGAAGCGCGTGTAGGTATCGACCGTGCCGCACTCAGAGATGGCGATGGTCTGGGCCGGCTCCTGGATGTCGGCCATGCCGACGTTCATGAGTGAGCCCCACGCCGGTCCGTTCAGCCCAAGCACCATGTGGTTGGCCGAGTACTCGGGGCCGCGGGCCGGATTGGCCGGCTTGTTGCCGTCATTCGGGTCGTTGCTCTCACCCCAGGGCGACCGCTTGTAGTTGGCGCTGGGGCAACCGAACTCGACCAGTTCGTAGCTCTTGACGTAGGGCTGGATCAGAGCGGTCCAGTTGCGAACGCCAAGCTGGTACGGCGGGATGCGCTGGTTCCAGTCGCCGATCTGCGAGTACGCCTCGTCATAGTCCTGCGCGTACATCATCAGTGCCAGACCGTTCTGCTTCTGGCTGCTAAGGCAACTGGCCTTTCGGGCCTGCTCTCGGGCCTGTGCGAAGACCGGGAACAGGATGGCTGCGAGGATGGCGATAATCGCGATCACCACCAGCAGCTCGATGAGCGTGAAACCTCGACGTTGCATTTGGCTCATACCTCCGGGGCCCTTGGCCCCTTGTGGGAATGCCTTCAGGGCAGACCGTCACGGTTCAGAGTTGTCAGGCCGACTAGGATCGGCTACCACCCCCTTCGGTAGCGCATCACGCTGATGACGCTCGTATCACGAATTTCGAAGGCAGTACAGCCTCCTGGCGCGGAGCCTCGGGCTGTGACATGCGTAAGAGCAGGAACTGCCAGGCCATCTCGCACATCTCATCCACCGGATGGGTGATGGTCGAGAGCGGTCGGTCCAGGTACTCGCCATCTTCGATGCCGTCGCAACCGACGATGGCCACATCGTCCGGGATACGGAGGCCCGCATCCAGCAAGCCGCGGTAGGCGGCAATGGCCACGTCGTCGTTCTGGCAGAAGAAGGCGGCGGGGCAACCGTGTTCAGCGACATAGGCGGCTGCCAGGGCACGGTTGGTCCGGCGGGACTCGTCGGGGATCATGACGACCTCCGGCTCCCGTCCGGCCTCCCGCATGACGGTGTTGTAGGCGCATGTCCGCGGGTCGTCCTCGCGGTACATCAGGCCCACGATGCGCCCGGGACGCGTTGCGACCAGGTGGTGCATGGCCGCAACCGCACCGGTGTAGAGGTCCACGCCCACATGGTCCACGGTCGTGAGGCAGAGGGCTCCCAACGCCACGATGGGCCGGAACGGCGCGCGCCCCTGGGGCACCAGCGCGCCGAGGGGCTCCCCCACGTCCACAGCCATCACGCCGTCGGCCAGGCCATCCTGCGCCTGCCAGGCCAGCGGCTTGGAGCTCTGGGCGCTGGCTGCGCGGACCACCGGATGGAAGCCGCGCCGCTCGGACTTGTCGCACAGGTCGCCGGCAACCATGGCGTAGTACGCGGTGTTCGGATTGTTGATCCAGAGGCTCACCAGATGCGTCCGACCGGTGGCCAGGGCCCGGCCGCGTGCATTGGGCGTGTAGCCCATGATGCGGGCCGTCTCCAGCACCCGAGACCTCGTCCCATCGGACACGTAAGGGCTGTCTGAGTCGTGCAGGGCCCGGGACACCGTGGCCGTGGATAACGAGAGCTCTTTCGCTATGTCCTTGATGGTCGTCATGGGCTCTGACCTGCCTCGCATTCGGAGGGCCATGGGACGCGCACGATGCCAGTAACCGTGTACTAGCAACCGCTTACTCTAGGATAACGGCATGGCGGTCGGTTGTCAAGGGACGCGAGTGTCGATTTTGGACCGATTGTGGAGCGCCGTGCCATACTCAACCGCGCCGGCGCTCCCAGGGCCCGGCATTGGGAGGAGTGCGATGCCGCATTCGGGCACGCCGCTCATGCGGCTCGAACCAGGCGAGACCATCCACGGCATCGCCCATCGCCCGGCCGACGGAGCGGTGACCGTCTTGCGTTTCGGCGCTCGATGGGGCTTCGACCGAACCCCCGTACTCGACCGCGTGCTGGCCGAGCGCCGGATCGATTCGGGCGACATCATCACCGGCGTCGTCGAGCACGGCGCCCTCGTGCGCATCACCGCCATCAACGGCATCGATCCCGACGAAGCCGCCGACCGCCCCACGCCGCGCAAGCGCTCCGCCTACGACCGGTCGCCGCTGGAGCGGCTGATCCCCCTCGACGTTCCGCGAGCCGGCCTGACCGGACAGGTGCTGGAGTGCTGCGCCCCCCTTGCCGTCGGCGCCGCCGGGCTGGTCTACGGGCCGCACGGCTCCGGCCTCACGCGGTGCCTCCAGACCGTGGCCCAGGCCGCAACCGCCTCCGGTGAGGTGAAGACAATCGCCCTCCTCTGCCGCGCCCGAAGCGAGGAGGCGACCCACTGGCGACGGCGCTTCCCCGGCGTGGAGGTGGTGACCACCCCCTCGCGCGAGGAGGGCGTTCCCGCCGAGCAGGAGGCCCTCGCCGCCGAGGTCGTCCTCGCCGCCGCCCAACGCCGGACCGAGCAGGGGCGCCACGTGCTGCTGCTGATCGACTCGCTGACCGCCTGCTGGGCCGCCATGCTGGAGGCCGAGAACGCCGACGCGCAGGCCGAGGCCGACCAGTCCGCCGCGCGGCTCCGCATGACGGAGTGGCTCCAGGCTCCGGGCTGGTTCGGCGGCGAGGGGCTCTTCGGCGGCGGGCTCGGCGGATCGCTGACGCTGGTGGCCTCGGCCTGGCACATCGCGGTGGACAACGAGGAGGAAGAGCAGCGCGAGTCGCACCCTTACCTCCGGCTGGTGGAGTATGCGCTGGGCGGCCTGACCTGGCGCGTGCCCCTCAGTGGCGAACTGGCCGGCCGGCGCCTCTACCCGGCGATCGATCCCATCCGATGCTTCTCATCAGCCACGCGCCTTTGGCCCGCCGACCTCCGCGACGCAGCCGAGGCGGCTCAGCACGGCCTCGGCAACCTGCCGCTCCTCGCGCGCCACGCCGCCCTGACGGACGCCCTGGAGGCTGAGCCCACGACGCAAGCTGCACTGCTGTCACTGGCAGGCGACGCTCCGCTGACCCCAAGCGCGGCCAGCCTGCTGTTGCCGCTGGAGTGAGGAACCGCCATGGCAGGACCTACGCGAAGGCCGAAGCCGAGGAAAGCACGGTGAGGCCGTACGCGACCATGCGCCACGGCGTTCTGCTGACATGCATCGTTGCCATGGCGGTCGGGATCTCGGCGGGTCCGGCGCACCCCGCGCAGGCAAGGCCCAGGGAGCGGAACAACATGACGATCACGTCCACGCCTCTGCTCACGACCTCTGCACGGCTCCTGAAGCTCGGCGAGTCGATCGAGTTGCGCCTCTCCGGGATACCCGGCGCCAACCTCACCTCGCTCCGCGTGTTCCCGCGATACCTGGAGCAGGCCAAGCCCGGCAGGGCATTCCGGGCAGGCGGCGACCTGAACTGGGTCAACAGGCTTCCATCCGAGCAGCTGACCGTGCGGCTGGCGGCCGGTGGCGGCGCAATCCGGTACACGCCGCGCCAGACCGGCAACTACCTCGCCGTGCTGCACTCGGGCGACGTCACGCTCACGCGGTACTTCGCCGTGGTCGACGACGAGTACACCGTGCTCAGCTTCAGCCCGTTCTGCCCCCTGGAGCCCGACCCGACCCTCCACGCGACCGGCATCCCGCTCGACTACCGGATCCCGGCCGACCGCATCCGGGCTGATGACCCGCTCTGCGCACGGCTGCTCGGCTACAACCGATCATATGGCGACAGCGTCATCCCGATCCTGCCCGACACGCCCGCTCTCAGCCACGCCGAACGGGTGGCGCAGTACGGCCAGGCCATGAGCAGGACGCGGGCGCTGTTGCCGGATCCGGCAGACGGACGGTCGGCATGGATCGAGTGCAACCACGAGCTGGACCCCGGCTACGCCCGCGCCCTGGCCGAGGTCGGCGTGAACGACCACTGCGGGCTCTGGTGCGCCAACGCCAAGCCATGGCTCGGCATGCCGGAGTTCCCCTACTTCACCTCGCCGACGGACTGCCGCAAGCCTGCCCAGGCGCCCTCCGCGGTGGTGAGCCACCAGTGGGACTTCTGCGGAAGCTGGCACTTCCTCGGCCCCGTGAGCTGGCACTTCAAGGTATCCGAGGGGGACTGGGCGAAGGCCCGCAAGTGCATGCTCACCAGCGCGGCGGAGATCAGCAACCTGGCGCGCATGTCGGGGCATCCGGCCTTCGTGAACCCGCTGTACGAGGCGCTCGATGTCGGCATCGGCTACCCGAACCCGGACTTCGAGACCGGCGTCGGAGAGCCGCGCAACTTCGCCGGGCTGATCGACGAGCCGTTCCTCATGCCCCGCGCAATGAGCGCCGCGGAGATCGCCGACGTCTCGCGCGACGGGATCGCCAAGCTCAAGGGCGCGGTAGCCGCCTGGACCTTCGACGGCTCCGGACCCACCGTCACGGACCTCTCCGGCAACGGACGCCATGGACAGCTGGCCAACGGCGCGCGCCGGGCGCCGGGCGTTCGCGGCCAGGCCCTGGAGCTGGACGGCAAGGCCGGCTGCGTGATCGTTCCGCCGGGCGTGGGCACCGACACGCGCGACTTCACGATCGGATGCTGGGTGAGGCCCGCCGCGCAGCAACGGCAATGGGCCAACATCCTCTCCAGCCACAACACGGGCGGCGGGCCGTTCCGCGGCATCTCGTTCGAGCAGGAGTCCGACCAGCACAACCGGTTCCGCCTGATCGCGGGCTCGGGTGACGGTTGGTTCTGCACCGAGGGCGTGCAGCTTGTCGCGAATGAGTGGCAGCACCTCGTCGCGGTCCGCCAGGGGCGCAGCGTGACGCTCTACCTCAACGGCAGGCCGGTGGTCCATGGCGAGACGCCCACCGAGGCGCCCTTCCCGTCTGCCACCGACGGCCTTCGGATGGGCGATTGGGTCCGGGGCGTACCGGACGCCGGGCGGAGGCGAGCCTTCGAGGCCTTCATCGATCGGTACCAGCGGTTCCTGGCCTTCGAGCTGCCGAAGAAGCAGAAAGTCGTGTTCGCTCGATCGGTCGACGTCGCCGACTACTACCGCCGGCACTTCCCGACCACACCTCGGACCCTCTTCGTCAGCAAGACCGACCACGTCATGTACGACATCTGGTGGACCTACCAGTGGGACATGGCCCGGTACTTCCTGGTGACCCGCGAGCGCCTGCCGTGGCTCACGCGCGTCTCCAAGGTGCCCCGGATTGGCTACAAGGACCCCCTGTCGTACGAGTTCATCCTGGTCGAGGAGGGCCGGTGGTCGATCCGCTTCGAGCGCGAATGCCCGAACCCCATCTGGCGGTTCGACTACTCCGTCCAGACCTCCACGCCCGCCGGCAGCGCCGTGGCCCGGACCGACACGCCCGACGTGCACATCCCCGCCGCCCGCTGGGAGCGCCAGGGCGCCGACATGGTGCTGAAGCTCACGCTCCGCAGCGACACCCCGTTCACCGACTACGCCATCGCCGTCTGGGGCCTGCCCAAGGAGATACGCTCCAGCCCGCTCACGGCCACCAACACGAAGGAGTGCCTGAAGGTCCGGAACACAGACGGCGAGGAGCACGCCGTCCTCTTCCTCGACCTCAAGCCCAACATGCAGATCGAGCCAAGGGCGGGGGGCGGGGGGCGGGACAAGGCCACGAGGACAGGCGCCGGCAAGACCCGACCGGAGTAGCGCCAGGCGCCTTCTCCGCGGTACGTCTCTGAGCCGCTCACGGACCAACTCCCCGGCGCGCGTTCTCGATCGGCTCGCACGACGTTGGGCGCCGCACCATTGGCTGCGTGCCCGGCGTGGCGTAAACTGACGGGCAGACCGTCGCCGGCCAGGAGATCGCGCCATGCCACAACCTATCCGCATCCATCCCGAGAACCCCCGGTTGTTCGAGTTCCGCGGCAAGCCGCTCGTGCTGCTCACGGCAACGGAGCACTACGGCGCCGTGATGAACCGGCCGTTCCGGTACGAGCGCTATCTGGAGGACGCGGCCGACAAGGGCATGACCCTGACCCGCCTCTTCGTGCTATTCCGCGAACTGCAGAGCGCCTGCAATCCCTACTCGACCTGCAAGCCCGAGTCGCCGGACTACATCGCCCCGTTTGAGCGGACCGGGCCGGGCCGGGCCCAGGACGGCGAACCTAAGTTCGACCTGGACAAGCCGAACCCCGAGTTCTACCAGCGGCTGCACGCCTTCATGGCCAGGGCCTCCGAGCTGGGGATCATCGTGGAACTGGTGCTGCTGAGCAACACCTACGAAGACCGGATCTGGGCGCTGAACCCGCTCAACAGCGCCAACAACGTGAACGGCCTGCAGCCCATCTCCTGGCCTACCTACATGACTCTGCAGCATCCGGAGCTGGTCGCGCGGCAGATGGAGCACGTGCGGCGGATCGTCCGCGAGGTGAACGCCTACGACAACCTCTTCTTCGAGATCTGCAACGAGCCCGGCGGCTGCCATCCCGGCGAGGGCAATCCCGGCGTCGATGCGGTGAACGAGTGGGAGCGGGCCATCGCCGCCGAGATCCGGCAGACCGAGGCGTCGCTGCCCAAGAGGCACCTCATCGCCGGACAGGAGGCGTTCCAGTGGCACCCCTTCGTGCAGGGCTCCACGCTCTCGTTCCGGGACTTCCCGCTGGACATCGTGAACATGCACCCCTTGCCGGGCACCACGCTGGACGGCGTGGAGTACGACATGGGCCAGTTCATGTCCAAGCAGCTCAAGCTCCGGGCGGTTCGCGACTACTGCCTGGCGGCAGCGGCCGAGGGCAAGCCGCTGAACCTGGACGAAGACAACGTGGCCAGCCAGTACAAGGACTATGACGGCTGGACCATCCATCGCAAGCGGGCCTGGATGGCGCTCATGTGCGGCGCGCACTATGACTACATCGACTTCTCGATCATCAACTACTGCGAGACCGGCACGGAGGCGTCGCAGCGCTGCATCCGAACCTGGTTCCGGCATCTGTCCCGGTTCATCCACGGGCTTGACCTCGTGGCGGCGCGGCCCCTGCGCGGCGTGGTCACATCGGTCCCTGAGCAGACCGTGGAGGCGGCCTTCGGCGTGGCGGGTAGCGACATCTCGGTCTACGTCGCCGACGAGCGCGAACTCGGGGAGCCCGGCGCCGGAGAGCCGATCCGCGGCGCCCTGACGCTGAGCCTGCCCGACGGATCGTACAGCGTCTCCTGCTTGTCGCCCGAGGCGGGCCAGTGGTCGCCGGCCGTCACCGTCGCGGGAGGCAACGCCACAACCGTGGCCCTGCCGGAGTTCCGACACGACATCCTGGTGCGTGTGCGGACAACGAGCGCCGGCAGCTGAGGCGCCGGTACGCCAAGGAGGAACCTGATGCCGAAGGACCGCCGGTACTATAGCGACTACATCTGCGCCGACACCATGGTTCGCCTCGTGCGCCGGCCGAAGTCGGCGGACCTGCTCGACGGCTTCCTCGTCGGCGTCGGTTCTGAGCTGGCGATGCTCCATGTCCTTGACGACCACGCCATGACGCTGAATGGCCATGCGGTCGTCAGGTGCCGCGACATCCGGTGGTGGCGGCCGGACACTAGCTTCATGAGCCGCGCGCTCCGGCTTCTGGGTCGGGCCCCGGTGGCGCCGGACGGCGTCGAACTGGACGACTGGCCGTCGCTCCTGCGATGGGCGGCCGCGCGATACCCCCTCCTCGGCATCGAGGACGAGTTCAAGGCGCCTGGCTGCCTGCGGATCGGCACGATCCGAAAGCTCGGGAAGCGTGCGCTGAGGCTGGACACGGTCGGGCCTGACGCAAGGCCGGGCCGAACGCTGCGGTACCCCTACTCGGACATCACCTGCGTCTCATTCGGGGACGGATACAGCGCGGCACTGGCCAAGCTCGTGGCGCATGAGGCGGCTGACCCGGCGCCGGCGCCGTGAAACGGGTGGCGCCGCGCGAAGCCGGCCCCGCCCGCGGTGTATGCTGATCGGGTGACGTGTCGCACCGAATCCAGGAGGCTTGGGATGACCGCTCTGCTTCTCATCTGCGCCGGCGCCGCGGTGGCGCTCGCCGTGCCCGCCGCCGCACCCGCCCGTGACTACCGCTTCGACGGCAAGATCAGCCGCAAGGTGCTCGAGAACTACCTCTCCCGTTCGGTGACGGCCATGTCGCTCTGCATGGGCCAGGGGAATGTGGACGACAACCTGCGCATGGTGCGGAACATGGGGGTGAAGTACGCGGGCCGCGTCCTCTTCCTCTGGGGCGGCGAGGGCGGCTTCGAGGCGAGCCTGCCTCGCGCCAAGGCGATCGCCGAACGCATCCACCGCGACGACCCCGACGTGATCCTCCAGGGCTGCGTCTTCGAGATCGTCACCAAGCAGGTGGAGCAGGTGCAGGTGCCGGCGCGCGTCTTCGCCGAGTTCGGGCTGCCGGTCGAGCGGCGCTCCTACCGCTACGCCGACATGCTCTTCCCGGACGGCAAGTTCCGGAACCACTGGGCGCCCGACCAGTCGGTGCCCGACATCACGCGGACCGAGACCCGGATGTGGTTCTTCCACCAGGCCACCGCCTACATTGACGCCGGCATGGAGGGCATGCACTTCGGCCAGGTGGCTCTCATCGGCGCGACGGACAAGGACTGGGTCGGCTGGCGCGACATCCTGGCTCGGGTTCGGCGCTACGCCCGGTCCCACGCCCGCAGGCATCTGGCGCTATGCGACGCCCACACGCCCGACGGCGGCCCGATCTACGAAGGCAAGCTGCTCTTCGACGTGCATGCCTTCCCGCTGCGGATCAAGGAGACGGCAGGGCAGCCGCAGAAGGGCGAGCTCCAGATGGGCTACCTGGACACGCTCTATGGCCGGAGCCGCGGCGGCATCACGCCCAGCGGATGGACCTGCGAGCATCTGCCCTACCTCGTGGAGTTCGACAACTGGGGCTCCAGCGGCAAGGCGGGGCAGGGCGGCATGCCCTACTGGACCTGGGGCTACGACGAGATCTGCTGGCTGGCCCACCAGCCCGAGGCCTACCGCAACGAGTGGCTCGGATATGCCTGGAAGTGGGTCCGAGAGCACGACGCCAGCGGCTTCCTCCAGATGCCCATGAGCCGCTGCCTGGCCGACCCCGTGGACGGCAAGGCCTGGTGCTACGGCAACACGAAGTCCGCCGCCTGCCCCGACGGCATGGGCGTGGAGGAGACGATCAAGGCCATATGGAGGGCGGATAGGTAGCCGGTGAGGGTGGCGCGGCTACTCGCACGCCGGCGAACCTTGGTGCGGCTTACCGAGACTACGCGCCGATCCTGGTGGATCCAGGTGGGCGCGCAGCGAACGACCGCGCAGTTGACGACGGGTGAAGGCGTTCGGGGTTTCCCTCACGCGTGATGGCGCAAATCCTGGCATGTCGAGTCCGTTGCTCGGTCCGCCGCCCAGACACAGCGTTGTTGTGCCGATCTACGTGCCCGAGATCGCCGGGACCTTTGCGCAGGCGATTGAGATACTGGGCCTGTGCCTGGGTTCGCTGCAGCGATCCGCCGGTGGCCGCGCAGCCGTCAGTCCGGTAGCTAACGCATCCTGGCGCCGAGTGGCTGGCTGTCGTCGGTAGCATCGCGGCCGAGGGCTTGGTGGACCGGGCCGTGGTGAACTCGGCCAACATCGGGCGCCGGATGGCCCGGCGGCGGCGCCTGCCCGGTGCGAACGCCGGGATGTGATCTTGGACGGCGTTCGTCGTGGGTGCGCCGACGCCGGGCTGAACCCCGGCGCTTCGAGCGGCGACTGCCCGCTGAAGCGGGCACGTAACGGCCCTGGACGCTGCCTCGGGTGCCGGCATCGGCCGGGACACGCCTTCCGGAGCCACGCGGTTCAGCGCGTGGCGGCATGTGGGCCGAACAGGGCTGGATGTCACCAGCGCTAACCTCACCGACTAGATCCAGGGATCACACAGCATCGATGGTCACAAGTCAATGGTCCACGAACCGCGCCACGACCTCGGTACCAGCCAGCAGCGCCGAGCCCAACAGCGGCCGATGGCCCATCGCCAGCACGGCGACCTCCATGTGACGGCCGTTCCACAGCACCCCGGCACGGTGCGCGTCGACGCTCACGTCGGTGCCATCCGCCAGGTTGGCGCAAATTCCGGTCAGGTACGGCAGGTCAAGACTGGCGACGAGTTCCGTCGGCAGGGCCAATGCGCCTTCGAACCCAGTGTCGATAACGCACTCGACACTGGCGAACGGTCGACCTGGAGCCCGCACCTCAAGGCACACCACCGGCCGAAGGTCGACGACCATTCCGGTGATCATGCGTCGGTCCGCAAGAGACTGCCTCCCACCGCATAGACTGCGTTGTAGCCGATCCGGGCGCCATAGAGCGCAGCACCGGGATGAAGAGCGAACAACCGGTCACCTGTAGACACCAGATCGTCACCCACGACATAGGCACCCGTGTCGATGTCAATGGAGACTATTCGGCCGATGTTCTCAGGCGTCTCCACCAACGACCGTATGCGGTTCTCGTACAGGTCCTTGCCGCGCCTGGTGATCTCGGCGCCACTGTAGAGAGGATGGGGCATGCAGCACCTCCAGAATGCGTCATAACACGATTATACTGCAGGTCCCCGGCAAGCAGCGCCTCAGGCTCAGCGGCGTACTCCGACGGTACCGCGCCACTTTCTGCGTGCGCGAGCGCCCACATTCGGTACCATGTTCACATGAACGAAGCTGATACCCGCAGAGAGCTGATTGTGCCGAAGTTGCGCGCCGCGGGCTGGCACAGGCAACCGCACTCGTACCATGAGGAGGTCACCTTTACGGATGGCCGCATCGTGGTCACCGGCGGCACGGCTCGACGCCAGCCGGGCAGGCGGGCGGACTACATCCTCCGCTACTCGCGCGACATCCCAATAGCAGTCGTCGAGGCCAAGCCCGACACCGCCACGCCGGGCGCAGGCCTGCAGCAGGCCATGGAGTACGCGCAGATACTCGGCCTTCCGTTCGCGTACAGCACGAACGGCCAGTCCATCGTTGAGCACGACTTCCTGACCGGCGCCGAGGCCGAGGTGGCGGCGTTCCCGACGCCCACCGAGCTATGGGCGCGCAAGATCGACCGGTGCGGGCTCGGAGCCGGCGCCGCGAAGCAACTGGAGACGCCCGGCTACGCGCACACTACCCGGCGGCTCCGCTACTACCAGGATGCGGCGGTCAACAACGCCCTCGAGGCGATCCTGGGTGGCCGGAAGCGCGTGCTGCTCACCATGGCCACCGGCACCGGCAAGACCGAGGTGGCCTTCCAGATCTGCTGGCGGCTCTGGAACGCCCGGTGGAGCGGCTCCGGAGCCGCCAAGCGCCCCAAGGTCCTCTACCTGGCCGACCGAAACCTGCTGGTGGATGATCCCATGGAACGCCAGTTCGCGCCCTTCGGCGAAGCCCGGCAGCGCATCGCGAACCAGACCGCCAACACCGCCCGCGACATCTACTTCAGCACCTACCAGTCGTTGGCCGAGGACGAGAGCCGTGAGGGGCTCTTCCGCCAGTTCGCGCAAGACTTCTTCGACCTGATCGTGGTCGATGAGTGCCACCGGGGCAGCGCACGCGATGACAGCAGTTGGCGCGCGATCCTGGACTACTTCGGCCCCGCCGTCCAACTGGGCATGACGGCCACCCCGCGCCGCGCGGAAACAGTGGACACCTACGAGTACTTCGGCAGCCCGGTCTACACCTACTCGCTGCGGCAGGGCATCCAGGACGGCTTCCTCGCCCCCTACCGCGTCCACAGGGTGATCACCCAGTTCGATGCCGCCGGCTGGCGCCCAACCAAGGGGCAACTGGATGAGCAGGGCCAGGAGATACCGGACGCCGAGTACGGCACGGCCGACTTTGAGCGGGTCGTGGCGCTGAAGTCACGCACGGCGGCCATGGCCAGGCACCTGACCGCGGTCATGCGGGCCACCGACCGGTTCGCCAAGACCATCGTCTTCTGCGTGGACCAGCCCCACGCCGCGGCCATGCGCCAGGCGCTGGTGGAGCAGAACCAGGACCTGGTCGCCAAGCACCCTGACTACGTCTGTCGGGTTACCGCAGACGAGGGCGGCGTGGGCATTGGTCACCTGGGCCGGTTCCAGGACGTCGAGACCTCCACGCCCGTCATTCTCACGACCTCGCAACTGCTCACCACCGGGGTGGACGCGCCCACCTGCCGGGTCATCGTGCTGGCCCGGGTGGTCAACTCCATGGTGGAGTTCAAGCAGATGATCGGCCGGGGCACGCGGGTCCGCGACGACTACGGCAAGCTCTTCTTCACCATCGTCGACTACACGGGCAGCGCCACGCGGCTCTTCGCCGACCCGGAGTTCGACGGCGAGCCCGAGCGCATCATCGAGGAGATCGTCGATGACGACGGCGTGGTGGTGGGGCCGGCCGATGGCGCGGGCCCCGATCCGGTACCGGACCCCGAGCCCACGCCGGGCGGGGATGATCCCGTAGAGCCGGAACCGGAGCCCCAGATTCGGGAGAAGCGCAAGCGGTACATCGTCGACGGCGGCGCCTGCGAGATCGCCGCGCACCTGGTCTACGAGCTGGACGCCGAGGGGAAGCAGCTTCGCGTGGTCCAGTACACGCAGTACGCCGCCGAGAGGGTGCGAAGGCTCTTCGTCAACGGAGCCGAGTTCCGCAAGCGCTGGGCCAACCCGGCCATGCGGCGCGAGGTACTGGAGATGCTGGAGGAGCGGGGCATCTCCTTCGCCGCGCTGGCCGAGCAGATGCACCAGCCCGACGCCGATCCCATCGACCTGCTCTGCCACCTGGCGTTCGACGGGCCCATCCGCACACGCCGCGAACGGGCGGACCGGCTCCGCCGCGAGGAGCAGGCCTTCTTCGCCCGCTACTCGCCCCGAGCCCGGTCGCTGCTCAATGACCTGCTGGACAAGTACATCGAGGCCGGCACCACGCAGTTCTCCTTCCCGGAGGTGCTCAAGGTGCCGCCGCTGCTGCAGTACGGCAACGTGGGCGAGGTCGCCGGCCTCTTCGGCAGCGCCGAGAAGCTGAAGGGCGCCGTCTACGAGCTGCAGAACCTGCTGTACGCCAACTAGAGGAGAGCTATGCCGCGAGGAACCCGAAGCGCCGCACAACCCGTTACCACCGCCCAGCGCCTGGGCAGCCTGCTGAAGTCGGCCCGCGACATCATGCGGAAGGACAAGGGCCTCAGCGGGGACGCCGACCGCCTGCCGCAGCTCACCTGGGTCATGTTCCTCAAGTTCCTCGACGACATGGAGCGGCTCCGCGAGGCCGAGGCAGAGCTGGCCGACCTCCCCTTCGTCCCCGCCATCGAGGCGCCCTACCGCTGGCGCGACTGGGCCGCCGCGCCCGACGGCATCACCGGCGACGACCTGCTGGCGTTCGTGAACCAGGACAAAGCCCGCCTGCCCGACGGCTCCGAAGGCCCCGGCCTCTTTGCCGCGCTGCGGGCGCTGCAGGGCGACGGCGGCGGCGACCGGCGCGACGTGATCTCCCGCGTGTTCAGCGGGATCTCGAACCGGATGATCAGCGGCTACCTCCTCCGCGAGGTCATCAACAAGGTGGGCGGCATCCACTTCGACTCCACCGACGAGATGCACACGCTGGGCACGTTCTACGAATCCATGCTCCGCGAAATGCGCGATGCCGCCGGTGACAGCGGCGAGTTCTACACCCCGCGCCCCGTGGTCCGGTTCATGGTCGAGGTCACCGACCCGCGCCTGGGCGAGACCGTGCTGGACCCCGCCTGCGGCACCGGCGGCTTCCTGGTCGAGGCGTTCAACCACCTGCAGGCCCAGTGCGTCACGGTGGAGGACCGCGAGACGCTTCAGCGGAGCAGCGTGCTGGGCGGCGAGGCCAAGCCGCTCCCCTACTTGCTGTCGCAGATGAACCTGCTGCTCCACGGCTGCGAGAACCCCCGCATCGGCGACGGCAACAGCCTGGCCGTCAAGCTCTCGGAACTGGGCGAGCGGGACCAGGTCGACATCGTGCTGACCAATCCGCCCTTCGGCGGCGAGGAGGAGGCCGGCATCGTCACCGGCTTCCCGGAGGACAAGCGGACCCGCGAGACCGCGCTCCTCTTCCTGCAGCTCATCATGCGCAAGCTGCGCCGCACGCCTCGGCCCGGCCGCGCCGCCGTGGTGGTGCCCAACGGGCTGCTCTTCGGCGACGGCGTCTGCGCACGGGTCAAGGAGGAGCTGCTCCGCGAGTTCGACCTGCACACCATCGTCCGCCTGCCCAACGGCGTCTTCGCGCCCTACACGAGCATCCCCACCAACCTGCTCTTCTTCCGGCGCGGCGGCCCCACGCGCGAGGTCTGGTACTACGAACAGCCCCTGCCCGAGGGCCGCAAGCAGTACACCAAGACCCAGCCCGTGCAGTACGCCGAGTTCGAGGGCTGCCTGGAGTGGTGGCGCAACCGCACCGAGACCGAGCGAGCCTGGCTCGTGCCCGCCGACCAGATTCGGGAGAACAGCTACAACCTGGACATCAAGAACCCCCACGCCGCCACCGAGGCCGAGACCCTCTCGCCCATGGAGATCGTGGAGAGCATCATCGAGAAGGAGCACCGCATCCTGGCGCTTATGGAGGAGATCAAGGCGCTGGTGGCGGCCGGTCCCGAGGGCATGGACCTGCCCGAAACTGAGGGAGCCGCGCAGTGAGCCGGTGGCCTCTGACCGTGCTCGGAGACCTGATGCGCCCGGTAGCCAGGCCCGAGCGTGTCGAGCCGGACCGCGAGTACCGCTTGCTGGGCGTCAGGCTGGACTTCGGTGGGGCCTTCCTGCGTGAAACCAAGCTGGGCTCGCAAAGCGCGGCCACGACTCTGTTCCGCGTCCGTTCCGGCGACTTCATCTACAGCCGGCTGTTCGCATGGCGTGGTGCGTTCGGCACCCTTGGCGATCTGCACGACGGATGCCACGTCTCAGGTGAGTTCCCAATGTTCGCGGTGGACCCGGAGCGCCTGGACCCAGCGTTCCTGCTTGACTGGCTGCAGCGGCCCGAGACGCTACAGGCGGTCGAAGCGACCTGTTCTGGCAGCACGCCCTTAACGCGCAACAGGTTCAAGGAGCCGCACTTCTTGGCCCTGCGCATCCCCCTCCCTCCGCTCTCGGAGCAGCGTCGTATAGTGGCGTGGCTGGATGCGATCGCGGAGACGGTGCGGAAGGTGGAGGGGTTGGCGGCAGCAAGCGCTTCACAAGCCGCCGATATCGTCAGCGGGCACGTCGGTGCACTACTCGGCGAGCCGGACCTCGGAGTCTCCGGATCGATGCAACCAAGCCGGTGGGTGCCATTGGGGGAGTTGGTCACGGACGTCGCAGATCGTCCGCACGTTACCCCGAGGTACGTGGAGGACGGAATACCGTTCGTTACCGCCCTGAATGTCGCGCCAGGCAAGCTGACTTTCCTCGGCGCCAAGCATATCACGGAGGCAGACCACCAAGCATTCCAGCGGCGAGCAGTGGCAGAGTCCGGAGACGTCCTCATCACCAAAGACGGTACGATCGGCCAGACATGCCTGGTCGACACCGACCGACAGTTTAGCTTCTTCGTGAGTGTCGCACTGGTTAAGCCCAAGCGCGGCATTCTGGACGGCGCTTTCCTCGTTGCGGTGCTGCGTACTCCGTACCTGCAGAGGCGAATGGCTGCGTGCGCCCGTGGCGACATGATCCGGCACCTTGTGCTTCGGGAGATTGCCGGCCTACCCGTACCGATCCTCAGCATCCGTGATCAGGCCAAGGTGGCCAGGATCGCGCTCCAGCTTGGTGCTAGGATTGGCGAAACCCAGTCAGAGGCTGCCACTCGCAACGTTGGCGCGGATCGCCTTCTAGCCTCAGCGCTTGGCGGCGTGCTCCAAACACCAGCATCAGCCTGATGGCCCGAGCCGGAAGTGGCACCGCCTGTTGGGGTTGGTCTGCCAGGGCCGGCGCCAATGGGCCGGCCCTGCCTGTGGTCGCACTACTTCCTTCGGCGGGCGGCCAAGACCGCCAATACAACCAAAGCGACCGTACCTGCCGCGGTCACTATGTCCGTCACTGATTCAGTTATCATATTATCTCGACTCCTTTCTGTGTAGTACACCATAGTTCAGATGTCGCTAGTATACGAAGTCAGGCTCGTTCTTATGATGATCTGAATCTCGCCGTGTCTTCTGGCGTCCATCCTAGTACCAAGTTGGGCGGTCCGAGTGATGATGGCCACCTCGCTGGTATGACGGGACGGCTCAGACGGCCACATGGGGTACCGTAGCAGGAGGTTCGGAACCGGCGATGGGCCGCCCGGTGATCCACTCTGGATGAGTAGGAGTGGCGGAGGTCCGAGGGGCACAGCTATGCACATCAGCAGGATCGATCTATCCAACTTCCGCGGCTTCAAGAGCCTCACCGTGAACCTGCCCGGTCAGTTCACGGTGATCGCTGGTGATAACGGAAGCGGCAAGACCACCGTACTGGAGGCCCTTGCCGTAGCCATGGGCGGCTGGCTGGCCGGTCTGCGCGTCGGCGAGACGCGGCACATACGCCTACAGGATGTGCGACTCGTTACATCGGGCACTTCTGGCCAACTCAGTATCGCGGAGCAGTATCCCGTTGAAGTCCTGGCCGAAGGCGCCTTGGGTGGCGGCGGTCCATTGCTGCGGTGGGCGCGAACGCTGGAGGGGCGCGACGGTCGGACCACCAGCCGGCACGCGACGGCGATACGACGCGCAGCCGAGAGCGCCGCGAACGCCGTGATGGCGGGTAGCGGCGTTACGTTGCCCGTCCTGTCCTACTACGGCGCCGGCCGCCTCTGGCAGGAGCCAAACGACTGGTCGCGGCACCGCCCCGGCCGGCGTCGGCGCGCCGTAGCCCCACAGGATGGTGAGCCCTCCACCGGCGAGGGCGACGCAGCAGTGTTCGCCCGACGGTTGTCCGGCTACCGGTACAGCGTGGACCCGCGATGCAGCGACAGGGACCTCATGCGGTGGATTCGGCTGCAACGGCTGATCGAGCTAGACGAGGGCACCGAGTCGACTGCGCTTCACGCGGTACTGGACGCTGTACAACAGTGCCTGCCGCTCCAGGGGCTGCACTATAGCATGCGCCACGAGACGTTACTCGCACGCACTGCCGATGGCTCCATTGTTCCCTTCCGCGCACTGAGCGACGGGTACCGGAACATCATCGCCCTGGTTGGAGACATAGCTTACAAGTGCTCTGTGCTGAACCCCGATCTGACCCATGCAGCCATTAGCGCGACGCCAGGTATCGTGCTCATCGACGAACTGGACCTCCACCTTCACCCCCAGTGGCAGCGCAAGGTCGTCGGCGACCTCAGGTCCACCTTCCCCAGCATTCAGTTCGTGGCTACAACCCACTCGCCCTTTGTCATTCAGTCCGTCCGCGACGGCGAACTCGTCAACCTCAGCGCACACGAGGTTGGTGAGTACGCCGATCGCAGCATTGAGGACATCGCCGAGAACGTGATGGGAGTGCCCATTCCACAGAAGAGCGAGCGGTACCTGCAGATGGTGTCTGCGGCGGAGGCCTACCTTCGGCTCCTTCGAGCGCCTGCCGCAAGCGTCGCCGACCGCGAATCAGCAAACCTGAGGCTCCAGGAACTGAGCCTGCCGTACAGCGACGATCCAGCGTTCCAGGCCGTGCTGAAGCTTGAGCGGGAGGCCCAGCGGATGGTGACCGAGCATGCGGCCCGTTGAGCGGGGTGATCCCCCGAGGCCCTACGGCAGCTATCAGGAGGCTCGCCCGGACCTCGAAGCACGGCTCGGCAGGTTCTGCAGCTATTGCGAGCGGTACGTCACCACGCATTTGGCTGTTGAACACGCCAGGCCCAAGTCGAAGGACCGCGACCTTGCCCTTGAGTGGTCCAACCTGCTCCTTGCCTGCGTGAACTGCAACTCCGCCAAGGGTACGCGCCAACCGGCGGCGGCAACGCTCTGGCCCGATACTGACAACCCACTGCTGGCGCTGCGATACATCAGTGGCGGCCTCGTGGAAGTCAGACCCGACGTTGACACGGCTACCCGGACGGGGGCCGACGCACTGATCGCGATGGTCGGCCTTGATCGCTATCCTGGTGGCCCCGGCCCCCAGCCGACGACTGCCGATGGGCGCTGGCAACAACGCAACGAAGCTTGGACGAAGGCGGAGCACTACAGGCGCCAACTTGCGTCGGGCAGCTCCCAGCAGCTCCGACAGATGGTGGCCTGTCTGGCGGCCGAGCGCGGCATGTTCTCCATCTGGTGGACCGTCTTCGAGGGCGATGCCGATATGCGACGGCGCTTGCGCGAGGTCTTCCCGGGCACCAGCGCCGCGTGCTTCGACGCTAACGAGAGCGCAGTAGCTCGCCCTGGCGCCGGGTGCGCACGCGCACGGCGGTAGTACCGGGCGGTAACCGCCCGCCCGTTCGGCGCCCGCCACTCCTCCTCATCGGCCACACTCTCCCATCTTCGCTCCGTGGAGGCGATGCCCGCGTGGACCGCTCTTCCTAACGGCTTCCTCGTCCTTGCCGCGCTGGCGGCTGCTGCGCCGCCGGTGGCGGCGCCCGCTCCTGCCCGGGCCGGGCAACGCTCTCTGTCTCCAAGCTGGGGATCGGGAAGGGCGGGCGGACCTGAGACCAGGCCTTCACCACCATGGGCGGGTTGCATGGCGGCCCATGG
>CAJBBX010000066.1 GCA_903951425.1 uncultured Chthonomonas sp. | reverse complement strand
GACTGCTCTGCCAGCAACTGGCGCTCATGCTCGATGCCCGCCTGAAGCTCCGGAATCGCCAGTTGCAGGCCCGACGCTCCCTCGTAAAGCGCCCGCCGCCGCAATCCTGGCATCGCCCTGTTAATGAAGAACTGCAGATCGGCAACGGATGCTGAGAAGATCCTGAAGCCGTCCCGGAGCACGCGGTACCATGCCTCGTGCAGGGAATCGTCCCCCTCGTAGCCGAGGAGGACACGGGCCCTAACCTCGGCTGTCCTGCCAATACGATCCAGCCTTCCGATCCGCTGCTCAAGCCGATTGGGGTCCCATGGCAGATCGAAGTGGAACAGCAACTCGACGCTCTGGAGGTTCAGGCCCTCTTCGCCGGTGAAGTCCGATACCAAGCACACAGGTCCTGCTTCGGTCGATAACCGTTCAAGGTGGTCCTGCGCTGCCTCCCGGTCATCGGTAGCTAGGTGCGTTAGGACGTCTGCCGACCTGGGTTCGGCCCCAAGTCTACGGACTATCTCCTTGGCTACAGCCGTGTGACTCGTCATGACGGCGCATCGGTTGATCCGCCAGTGCCGGCTGTTGCGTACGCTCTGGACCAGGATCTCAATCTGGTCCTCCCCATCAGTACCCCGTTCGGCCTCGCGTCGCATAGCGCAGAGAATCACGTCCTCGCTTGGGAACAGAGGAGTGCCCAGCAGTGCGCCGAGGAGATCGGCCCCAAGGAGTTCAAGGTGACGCTCGGAGAACGGGTCTCCACGCAATCTGCAGTCTGCAGCGGCCACTAGCATTGGTAACCAGGTGGCGGAACACTCCGCGAGAGCCTGAAGCACCATCGCCAGCCCACTCTCCATGCCCGGCCGAGCGTTCTCGTCGAACGATAGGATGTGTGCCACCGCTGCGAGTCGCCATTCCTCCAGGGCATCATGGACCGCAGCATACCGTTCGTCGGTGCTGTACTCCTCCACAATCGGCACTCGCTTTGGATCGGACGCTCGGTCACAGAGCACATCGTCGGCCAACTGGGCACGGGAGGTTCGCACCATCCGCCGGTACACACGGTGCGTCTCACAGACCCGTACGCGGATGGCGCGGACCAGGCTGTCGGCCAACGCTTCCGGGTACTCCTCCTGGGCGCAACAAGCCTCTAGTTGCTGGCAGAACTCGAGAACTGCTACGTCATGGGATAGCAGTTCCCGGACGCGGGATAGCATGCGCCGGACCCGAACACGCGGCACCCCTTCACGGAACGCCAGGAGGAGCTGACCGATCGGTTGTCTGGAGTCCACCATCCGGCGGAACCCGTCGAGATCGCTGAGTGCGTAAGTGGCTGGATCCAGGAGATGGAGCATCGCGAGGAAGTCCTGCTCATTATGAAGAGCAGGGGTAGCCGACAACAGAAGCAGACCAGTAGATCGATGAGCCAGACATGCGAACTGATCGAACAGCGCCCGCCCCTCTGGATGCCTGGCACTTGCCGCCACATGATGTGCCTCGTCGATAACGACCAAGGCAGGGCTTGCATCTCCGTACCGATGCGCATCGCTGTATGGACCGACTGTCAGACGCCCGTCATCCTCGCGCAACCGGAACTTCCCACACAACTCCGCACGCCATTGGGACACAAGAGCACCTGGCACAAGAACCAGAGCCCGAGCATCTGGGTCGTCCAGCAGGACCTGGCGGATCACAACCCCGGCCTCGATTGTCTTGCCTAAACCCACCTCATCAGCGAGAAGATACCGTAGCACCGGATCCTGCAGGACCTTGCGGACGGCCTCCACCTGATGTCGGTACAGCCGAATGCTGGCCGAGACCAACGCAGATAGGCCGGCCGATGCGGCACGTTGCTCGATCAGAGAGCGCACAAACGCACCACGCCGCTCGTGGAAATAAGGGGTCTCTTGTCCTCTGCAAATCAGGGTGTCCACGGGGTCCGCACTGGCTCCGGGGACCCGGACATACACGTTCTCCTCCCCGACATACGCTGCTTGGCCATTGGGGAAGTCGACCTGGTATTCAAGCCCCGTTCCGTCTTTGCAGACACTAACGCCCATCACACGGCCCATCCGCCACTGCGAACCATACTCATCACTGACGTAGCAGCGTGTTTGGGGCTCGAGACCCGCGCGCGCCAGTTCCGCGGCGGAAAAGCGCTCAGTAGCGCGGTCAGCCACCGAAAGAAACCACTCGACGGTCACACTGTGACCGCATACCTTGATGGCCTTGCCGATGTGCCGGGGGCGTGTTCTCGGCGCGACAAGGCACCCCTCCGGAATGGCCCTCTTGGTCATCAACGACGTCGATCGGCCGCACCGACTTGTGCGGAGCGCATGTTCGTTATGAGCAAGGAAAAGAACATGTCATCGGTTCCATTCGATCCGAGCAAACGCACTGTGGTTGTGGATGCTTTCCTGGTTCACAACCTCGACACAGAACCAGCCAACCCGCACGTCATCCTGAAGCCTGACGGCCACGTCCCGTACGATGTCCTCCACGAACTGCGGATGGTCGTACGCCTGCATTGTCACATGGCGCTCATCGGGACGCTTCAATAGTGGGTACACGGGCGCCGATGCGGATTGCTCGGCGATCTCAACGAGCTCCTCGATCCAGATCAGCGCTGGTCTCCCATCTACTCCGCGCGTACCCCGAACCTGCATGCTGACCTGGCCCCGTTGGTTGTGGGCGCCGTAGTCGCTGATCTCCTTGCTGCAGGGGCAGAGGCTGGTGACCGGCACACGCACGCCCAGCATGAAATCCTCGGTTCCACCGTTCGCCTCACCCACGAAGGTGCAGTCGTAGTCCATCAATGCCTTGGCCTGGGATACAGGCGCGGTGCGCTCAAGGAAGTAGGGGAATGTCACCTCAACGCGTGCGCTCTCGGCCTGCAGGACCTGCCTCAGATCGGTCAGCATGGCTGGGATCGTGTTCATTGTCACCTCACCTCGGTGCTTGTTCAGCACCTCGATGAAGCGGCTCATGTGGGTTCCCTTGAAGTGGTGGGGCAGGTTCACCGACATGGTGAGCCGGGCAACGGTGTGCTGCTTGCCCTGGGCTCTGTCTAGGACGGAGATGGGGTACCGGAGGTCACTGACGCCGACCTGGTCGATGGGGACGTTGCGGGGATCATGGCTGCTCTGCACGTCTTGCACAGACTAGCCCTCACCACGATAGACGCAGCCTGTGGTGCACGTCTCGCTCACCACCACAGAGCAGAGCGTGGGGAGCGCCGGTTGGGTATGCACCCAGATCCACCGTGCGAGGTTCTCGCTAGTGGGGTTCTCCAAGCCCGGGACCTCATTCAGATAGTGGTGGTCAAGCTGGTCGTAGAGGGCTTGGAACGCCTCACGGATGTCCGCGAAATCCATCACCCAGCCGCTCTTGTCATCGACCGGGCCCGTGACGTGGATCTCGATGCGCCAGGAGTGGCCATGGAGGCGGGCGCACTTGTGCCCTTCCGGGACGTTGGGTAGTCGATGCGCGGCCTCAACCTGGAAGACCCTGAAGACATCCATTGGCATCTGCGTTCCTCCGGTCAGCGCAGTCCGATCACCTTGTGCGTCTGTATGCAAAGCCGCCACTGCGGGTGCGCCATACAATACTCTATGGCCATCTGCGTGTTCTGTGCCCGCTTCGGGCCATCCATCGGCTGTAAGTAGAACAGGCCAAAACACAGCCCAGCATACATCTCCGGCGGAGCGGCAGCCTGTGGGTAGACGAGCTTCAGCTCGTTCCCAGTAGTGAGCAGGAGAGGCGCCCCGGCCTTTGGACTCATTGTAATCCAATCGATACCGTTCGGCGGCAGGCGAGTTCCGTTCGTCTCTACAGCTACCTCGATACCAGCCGAGTGGAACGCATCAACCAACCCGGCGCCGAGTTGGAGCAACGGCTCGCCTCCTGTGCACACCACGTAGGGTACCCCCCCCGAGTTGGCCGGCCAGATCGCCTTGACAGCGTTAACTAGCGTCCCGGCCGCTGCAAAGAGACCACCACCTGGTCCGTCTGTGCCTATGAAGTCAGTGTCGCAGAATGTGCAGACAGCCTGTGCCCGGTCGGCCTCACGTCCAGACCAGAGGTTGCACCCGGCGAACCGGCAGAACACGGCCGGACGGCCAGTGTGTGCGCCCTCCCCCTGCAACGTGTAGAAGATCTCCTTGACCTGATAGGCCATAGTGGTGCCCCTCAGTTGGCGCGGTAGCGTGTGGGATCCGGCACGCCCGACTCGGCGAAGCCCTTGCGCCGCAGCAGGCAGGAATCGCATTGGGCGCAGGCGAGGCCATCAGGCGACGGATCGTAACAGCTAGTCGTTGGCGAGTAGTCGACCCCTAACTCCGAACCCCGTGCGATGATCTGGGCCTTGGTCATGTACATCAGCGGTGCGTGAATCCGCACGGACGTGGTGCCCTCAACGCCTGCCTTGGTGGCCAGGTTGGCCATGCTTTCATAGGCGGCTATGTATTCCGGTCGGCAGTCTGGATACCCACTGTAGTCGAGTGCATTGACCCCGATGAAGATGTCAGATGCGCCGAGAACCTCCGCCCAGGCGAGCGCGAACGAAAGGAAGATGGTGTTGCGCGCAGGCACATAGGTGATGGGAATGCCGCCGCCCATCTCATCAACTGACCGGTTCTTTGGGACATCGATGTCGGCCGTCAGGGCAGAGCCTCCGAACAGCCTCAGGTCGATGGCAACGGTGACGTGTTGCGCCGCGCCCATCGTTTCGGCAATGCCTCGCGCGGCTGTCAGTTCCACGGAATGTCTCTGGCCGTACCGAAACGACAACGCGTAGGGCTCGTACCCCTCGTGCTTGGCGACCGCGAGCACGGTTGCGGAATCCAAGCCTCCGCTGAGAAGGACGACGGCTCGCCGCGAGTGGCCTTCGTGCGGGTCGGGTCTTATCATAGTATCCCCTTGACGTGCCACCGAGGCGCGGGATAGGTTCCGCTGCCGGGGTCCAGTTCGGCAGCCAGCATGGTCAATGCACTTGCGTGTCCATACACGAGGTCCGTGAATACCCACGTAGGTGGTTGGCTGATTCGGGCCTAACGCCGGGCCTGAGTGGCAGTAGTAGGCGAGCTTGATACTCGTTGCTCTACCGCGGCGCGAGTTGCTACTGGCCTATAGCGGTCAGCATACCCAGCATCGGCGATCAGATGCTCCCCCCAACGACCCAACCGCAAAGTGCCTACCCGGAGTTCGACCGAATCGGGTCGCCCCTCACGCGATCCGCGTCTGGCCGGTCGCCTAACGCTGGAATGGCGCGGTCGGTGGTTACCGCGAGAGTGCCTCAGGGCGGCCGGTGCGGCGCACTCGGCGCGTCGCGCGCATATGCGGTAACTATCCCTGTTCAGGCTGGACGACTATGTGATAGTCCGTTGCGGCCTCGGATAGAACCTCGCGCGCAGGACTCCGTTGCGACTGGAACGGGCTCCGAATCGGGCTTCGCCTGCGCTCTACCAGAACCTGCTTGCCTCTGGCACATGGGTCCGCGTTGCCAACGTGACGCAGTGCGGGTGAGATAGTGAGCCATGTCGTGCCGAGATCAGGTACCCGCCAACGGCGCGAGCACAGCGTCTCGGCTACAACTGCGGCATCGGGCGGATGGCAAACAGGTGGATGGCACGATGCCTGGTGAGCCTTGTAGCCGCATGCCATTGCGTCCCTGGCTTTGTCCACCGGTACCGTCCGGGTGGGATTGGCCGCAAATGATGCCCGCTGTACGCACGCATGACCGCGCCATGGCGGTACCAGCAACGACTCCGGCCAAGCAACAGGTTTCGGAGTACAGCCTTCCCGTGCGAACTCGCTCGTCCGTCGCGACCGCATACCCCAGTTCGACGTACCAGGTCCGAATCCTCTGACTTAGTAAAATTCCATCGCATCGATATGGCACGACAAGACTGCAGAACCTGACAAAATGCTCGCCCTACCATAGTTGCATGAATATCTATATAGCATCTACGTACATATGAGTATATGTTAAACGTAGGAATACTCACAGCATGTACAAGTTTTCCGACAAAAAGACACTACAATAAGGTACGTCGTAAAATGATAAGGAGAAAACAACATGAACGATACTTACCAATCAAGCAAGACACTGGCGACCCTCGAAGTCGTCGAAAGCTGCTCCGCGATGCCATCGGTGACGGCGAGCACGGGCCCGCATGGTCAGCCAGGCGAGCCTCTGGACAACAATGGATGGGCCCCGGAGCCTCTCGGGCAACCGAGTGATTCCGATCAGCCCGACCAGACACTCGCGGCGATCCCACCTCTCACAGAGCTAGAGTACGCAGCTCTCAAAGCCGATATCCGGGTCCATGGCATCCATGTGCCGATCATGTGCGATGAAACCGGCAACGTGCTGGACGGACACCATAGGCGGCGTATCGCTGAAGAACTGCAGTCAGAGGGTATCGCGGTCGAATACAACTCTATTATAGTACCTGGAATGTCACAGAGTGCCAAATATGACCTGTCCATGCGTCTCAACTTGAATAGACGACATTTGTCGCGTCAGCAACACCGCGATCTTATTGCCGATTATATAAAAAAGAATCCCGATAAAAGCAATCGCAGCGTTGCGACCCTGATGCGCATGAGCCCCACAACCGTAGGCTCCGTCCGCAGCGACCTCGAGGCGCGCGGTGACGTGTCCACGTTGGACACACGTACCGATGCCATCGGACGCCGCCAGCCTGCGACGAAGCGGCGGCTCAGTTCCGCGTCGGTGCTTACCAAGAACAGCCGCGAGACAGAGCGCGCGTTGCAGGCGCTCAACGGCCTAGCCGTTGATGCACTGCCCTGCCATGCGGTCGATGTGAAGAGACTCGAGCGCATCCGACGTGAGACTATAGCCTCGAACCAGGCAGCAGTCACGCCAGTTGGGCGCATGGCGATTGGCGTTGCGGATATACGTTTTGGGAATATGACATCTGTACTTAGCGATATAGGCGATGATAGCGTCGACCTCGTCCTAACCGATCCACCATACGGCCAGGAGTACCTGCACGTCTGGGATGATCTCGGTGATCTGGCCGCCCGGGTGCTCCGTCCGGGTGGGCTTCTTGTCACCTACTCTGGCCAAGCCTATCTACCCAAGGTCATGGCTGCACTTTCCGAGAGGCTCGAGTACGTCTGGACAACCGCGGCCATCGGCAAGGGAGCGAAGTACCAGTACTATCCGCGACGGATCCACGTCAACTGGAAGCCCGTACTGGTGTTCGCCAAGCCCCCACTTGAGTGTGCCGAGTGGGTGTCGGACATTTTGCTGGGTGACGGTCCCGAGAAGGACCTCCACGACTGGCAGCAAGGCGAAAGCGAGGCGCAAACACTCATCGAGAGGTACAGCCAGTGCAATGACCTTATTGTAGATCCGTTCCTCGGGTCCGGCACCACTGCGGCGGCAGGCGTCGCCCTCGGCAGGCGTGTCATTGGGTGTGACGTCGATCCCATAGCAGTCGGCAAGAGCCGGGAGCGCGTCCGCGTGCTCCTAAGCGCGGCGCCATAGGATGGGCCCATTCATCCGGCACCGATGCGCCGGTTTGGTAGTACGCCCCCCCCCCGTCTTCGAGTTCATGGTTCCATCCGAGGAAGGGGGGTTCCACACCCTCCTCGAATCCCGAGGTACCTAGAGCGCTCCGCCGCCGGAATCCGCGCGGCAGAACTCGCCGTTTCCTCGGTGGCGGTGCGGGTTAATCTCGACTACGACGTGCGAGTGCAGCGGATTCAAGACATGGGCGTGAGGGCAACCGCGGAACGCACGATTTGTGGTCTTCAAGCATCCGCTGCAGCCCTTCGACCAGGTCTCCATCTCGCGGACCGAAGCCTTGACTCTGACCGGATCGCATGCGAGAGCCAACAGATGACCGAGACCATGCCGGTGCGCAGAGCATGAAATGCCCGGGAACAACACGCTGGAATCGTGTGGCAACTACGCAGGCGGACGGGCCGGTATCTCCGAATCATATGATGGTGGGGTAGCCCACCGACAAGGAGATGTGACCATGACCAGGCCGATCACCGTGCCAACCGAAGCCGAGCCGACGACCATCGCCAGCACAATTATTGTCGCCCATACGACTGATGGTAAGCCCCGCGTGCTCATCGGCAACGGCGCGCCGCAGCCGGCGGCGCTGTTGAGCATCGACGTCGCAGAGCAACTCGGGCACAACCTACTGGACCTCGTTGAATCGCTGCGATATAGTCCGGGCGCCTTCGGAGACCTGCCCGGAAATGCCTAATCACACAGGGCAACGTCGAGCCATTGGCGGGCATTGGTGAGCGGCACGCGCGACCGCCATCGTGGGTTGTCCGTCCGGTTGCCGGAACGCCGCGCGGGGAAGGGGGCTTAGTGGGGGGTTGGGGCGGCTGACGGCGATGGCGCTCTAGGAGCCCAAGCCGTCAGCCTATCGCCGTCGCCCGTCGCTTTGCTTGGGCTCGGCACCGTGACACAATCCGAGATATGATCATCTATAGGCACTATATAAGCGTATCGATAATGATACTGCTGGTTGTCTCAAGATCGACATGTGATAGCTTGCAATCTGTGTTTGTACTATGACGCGGCTCCAGCTAAGGGCGTAAGCCCGTGCCTGGAGCCCGTCCTGTGTCCGTAAGGGCACAGGAGCATGATCTGGCGTCGAAAAGTATTGACACATGCTCTGTATGCTACAGAGCATGTTCGAATAGTAAGCAAAGTATGCTATATTGAATACAAAAGGATAAGAGTGAAGCCGAGCCAGATCACTCAATCAGGCACCCAGATCAGTCGCCAGATCAGTGGGTCGCTCGACCAGATCAGTCGCCAGATCACTCCGAGCTCCCGACCAGATCGCTGACCAGATCACTTGGTTAGGCGTACTAGCTCTGCACCCCGAGGTCCGGGTTCCGCGAGCAGAACACCCTTTGCGATGCCAGATTTGATGCGCTCCTCCACCGCCATACGATCAACCGTGCCGAGCAGACACTTGACCCACTCGGTGAGCTGCCGGTGCGACGAAAGTGGATGGTCCTGTAGAGCCTGAATTATGGCTGCCCGAATCGCAGCTCGCATCGTGATTGAGCCCGCGTTTGCCTGCTTTCGCAGGGGCGACCATTTGTACAGGTCTGTGGACTCCATCTTCTTCCCGAGGGTCTCGCCGGCGGCTGGCTTCTTCGCGCCCTTGGGCAGACGGTGTCGCGTGAACGCGAGTACGCCCGACTGCGGGTCGTGTGCACGGCATCGGAGCACCTGCGACGCCACCTTGAAGTCCCATCCGAGGGCTTGCGCAACACCGTTGTAGGTGTAGTCCTCGTATGGGTGCTCGCGAAGGAAGTCCTCCAGATCGTCTATCACGGCTTGGGGGATGTCCGCCCACGACTTGTAGTATTCCGGGCCTGCCAACCTGGCACCTCGCATTCCGGGAACGCGCATCCATCCGAGCGATGGCTGGGGGGCCCCATGACCCACCTGACGGTACCCGCTCGCTTGTACTATCAGTCACGCATGGCGCAGAGTCCTGCCAACCGGATTCATCCGAGCTCATAACACACCCGCCCGCCGTGCCCTGGCGGAACGATAATGAATACATCAGCAGTGCATATAGCAGCACTCTTACACTAACGACGGTGTCTGTGAAACTAGCGTCGTCAAGTGCGCTAGATTACACTATAATAACAGTATAAAGATATGCATGGTCTACATTGGTGCAACAGGCGGTCCATTGAGCTAGTCTGTCGATGGTCAATGTGAACGAGATGTGTATCATTGGAACCATCGTGCCACTCTTGGTCGTAATGATTGACATAGCGTGAAGACAAAACACAAAGGAGATAAATAATGGATTTAAGAACGATGGCAGGGCAGGAGGCGGAGTCTGAGAGATGCCTCGCGACTGGAGGGTACCTCGTGCAGGAGGATTCGGCACCCGGTGACGCGACGTTGGTGCGTGTAAAGAGCCTGACGATCAGCTACGGCGGCAAACGCAGCTGCAACTACCAGTCCCGCGAGTACCACGTCGGGGTGGAAGTGGACGTGCCCCAAGGCAAGAAGCCCGGCGCGATCATCGATGGTTTGACTGAGATACTTAAGCGCCAGGTGGAGTCCGAGCTGCAGAGCCTCGGGAGCTCGTTGTGAGTACCGGTCGCCGTGGCAGCGCCCGCTGCAGTGTTGGGTTCCGCCCACGGTGGCGGCACTCGCGCATCTTTGGTCCTGAGCCGGAGCCGCCCGATGGAACGTGGGTGCGATTGGTGTCGCCCAGCAGAGAAGCCTACCGAAACGCAGCGCGTCTGCGTCGTAGCAGGATGAGTACCTGCTACCTGACG
Source organism: uncultured Chthonomonas sp. (assembly GCA_903951425.1). GTDB lineage: Bacteria > Armatimonadota > Chthonomonadetes > Chthonomonadales > CAJBBX01 > CAJBBX01. The sequence goes on along the minus strand of CAJBBX010000066.1, from coordinate 95,986 downwards.
AGGTAACTCGCGGAACAACTCATAAGTAGTACAGAGAATGTACATTAAGACAAATGGGATGACAATAGAGCAGCACATTGGATGGACGAAGCAAACGATCGGCGATGTCGTGGTGCACTGGGTTGACCTGCCCAAGCCGTACATGAACGATGTTCTTCCCAAGGGCGCTCCAGCCGGCGAATGGTGCAAGACCAGGGCTGGGTTGGTGTTCTACCTATGGCAACAGGGCTTCAAGATCGATGTCGACCGCGACACAGATCGCGCCCATGTGGTGATGAGCAACGACAGGGGCGAAGTGGTGTTCATCCGAAAGTAAGCGGTTGAGGGCTCGGATCCGCAGTGCCGCCACGGTAAACGTGGACAGCGATGCGTACCTCGGGTCCCACGTTCCTCTTGCCCGACCAGGAAAGAGAATCAGACGTGACTCTCAACAGGCGACCGAGGCGCCTCAGCTTTATGGGCTTACGTCCCCGAATCTGAGGCGCTCTCGTGGCACATGCGACTGAAGTCGCCCACTCCGGCAGCGCTACCCGACTCGCTTCGCCACCAAACTCGTGGCAGTACACCACCCGGCGCCGACCTACGCTAAGGTTGGGCGAATCCCTAGGGAAACGCCAAGCGAGGAATCGGTGCAAAGGGCAGTCGCACTGGTCGTTCGACATGCCAACCACATCGTCCTCTAGGAATCGGGACACGTAGGATAGCCAGTCAGTCTCCGTGATCTGCTGAATTTGGGCGCTGACGTCCTGGGCTCTCTCCATCGTTGCATACATCCGCGCGAGGACGGTCTCCAGCTCATCGATGTCGTCCAGCACATGCAGCGACGGGTTCTGGAGTAGGCGCCGCTTGGAGGTTAGTCGCTCAACCTGCCCAATCTGGTGCGCTAGGGTTCGGCGACCCGCTATCGTGGTCAGCACAAGTTGCCCGATCCGCGACGCCACCCAGCGCTCTAGCTCCACCTCCTCCGGCGACGTGATGGCGTCCAATATCTCGTCGAATGACGGTACCTCCATTGCTGTCCTCCGCTTGCCATACGCGGACCTGATATCGCCGTGATGATTCAGCACTTCATCACTGTAATAACAGAATATCGTATATTGTTACTCAACTGTGCGAGGTGCAGGATGGATTACTACTCGACACGACCCATGGACGATGAGGAGCCCGCGTGTAAGCTGGCGAACGCCATGATGGCTTCCGGAGGGTTCGATTCGGTAACCGTGCTGAGCCGGGAGGACGGGCATGTCGTGATGTTTGCTCCCTGCCAGCCCGTTCCCGATGGCGAACGGGTCGCCCGTATGTGCGATCAGCGTTGTAATCGGGCGGAGTCGGAGGGGTCGGAATACGTTTTCGTCGAGACCGGAATGCACGACCAGATGGCGCTCTGCTACTCATCTTCGGGCGCGAGCTATGAGGTCAGCCGGACCCGATGTACGTGTCCTGACTACCAGTTTCGATGCCTGCCTAGGGGCATCGCGTGCAAACATCAGATCGCGTTGGGGAACCGTCGCGCCGCAGCTGCATCGTAGCTGAGACTGCGGGCATCCGGTCGGTTTTGGGGCACAGATGCACCCTATCGCCGACTCCAGGAATGGTCGCCCTTGCCGCCAAGGTGCTGAGGGCACGAGCCCATCCTCGGATAGCCGTGGGACGGGTCGCCCTCGCGTGCTACGATGGTCTGACCACAGTAGGCGCACCGCCAGATCACGACCGCGTCCTGCTGTCGTTGCCAATCGGAATCGTTGCTCATCTCGACCTCCTATGTGGGCTGGTGACAGGATGCGCGCCGTAGCTCCACGGCGCGTCGTAGTCCCGCCTAAGTTTTCTCTTTATTGGGGGGGTGTCCATCCGTGTTTCGCGTGCCGATTTTGTCCGAGCAACGTCGAGGCACAGAGCACCGTCTCAGAGCAGGACCATGCTGAACCCGTCACGGATCGCTTACCACCGGCGTCCTGGTCTCGCCGACCTCACCGGGCTCAGAACAGGGCTCGCGGTAGGATGGGGAACCAGTCTCCGTCTCTTTGGTGCCGCCGAACCGGATCGAGAAGCTCTCCCGTTCCTCGACGATCTCCATGCCTGGCAGAATCTCTCCGGTGGCTTGGAGTGCAGCCTCCGCATCACGTAGGTAGGCTCGGCTATCCAACTCGCGCCGGACGACGATGCATGGAAGTCCCGCTGAGTCGGCATAGCGGATCGCTTCCGACGGGTTCTGTACCCTCAGGTGCTCAGGAACAGTGCGGAACGAGCACGTCCCCTGGATCAGCCGGAGCGTCCGGCTCCTTCCGTGCTTCGCCTCTAGCTGGAGTCGAATGTAGTCCTGCAACTGCCGCTCGTAGAGGTAGAGCAGTCCTGAGGCGTCGGACTCCAACCCGTGCAGGATCTCGGTTGCCTGAGCCTTCACGCGCGCCTGCTCGGCAGCGATATTGCCAAGCTTCCGGAGGAGCCAGTTCGCCGAGGATTCGTCGCAGATCGTGAAGTTCCCGGCAGTGTCATTGCTGGTATGGTCCGTCGCGGTATTGGTCACAGGGTCCTCCGGGGATGCGGGGCGAACCGTATGAGGTAGCTCGCCCCTACTGCCACTTAGTCCGGACCGGCGTCTGACAGTGCGCCGATCTGCTCCAATCTCCGCTTGACGGCTTCCGCGCCCTTCTTGTACACCGTCACACATACGAGGTCGCCGTCAGCGTCGTAGAGAGCCCAGTACCGAGACCCATATCGCCGGATGGACATGGACTAGCTCCGCGCTCCTACGAGCCTACATCGCGTTCCATGCGGACGCCCTTCAGGGGCGTGGCAGTCAGGGCATGCCCCGTTGCCGTTGCCGTTGCCACGGACAGCACCACCGGAGATGCGGGTCGTTGACCGGTAGCCGCTCATAGGGACCTCCGCCTGTGCATGGTCGGTGCCGTTGGCGGGTGTGGCGTCCTCCTCATACAGGTGCAGCGCAATTCCAAAACGCATCGCGGCTCTCTTGAAGGCGTCGGTCTCCGCTGCCTTGGCTGCATCGGCGCCCTCTGCCGGATGGGTACCCACTCCGTCTCGGCACCCGAGCTCCGGTATGTCCAGAGTGCCGCGTACGAGCCAGTGCCCTTTGCCGGACTCGCCGGCGAAGAGCGTCGTCTCGGTGATCGTCCACGTGAACTCGTTGCCGGTCGCGTCGAGCAGGCGTCGCGTCACGTCGCCGCCGGAGACGTAGTCGAAGGTCTTGCCGCCTAGCCCCGGTCGCTGTTTGATTGCGCCAGGCGGGAACGGTCGCAGCAGTAGCTCTCTGTCGATCATGCTAGTGTCCTCCGCCTATATACGAGAGTCTAAAACTCATGTGATGATGATGCAGAATAATCATCATGCAGACTGATAAAGAACGTATATGTAGGGGTGGTTTCCCATTGGAGGATGCGACGTGACACGAGAACGGTCTGCGAGATGGCAGGTTGCCGAGGGCGACAGTGCTACGGCGGCATCGCTCGCACAGCAGCTTGGGGTGCCAGGTCCGGTCGCGCATGTGTATCTCAGCCGGGGGCTCGACACGCCTCAGAAGCTGCGAGACTACGCCGACATGGGAATGCACAAGCTGCACAGCCCTTGCCTGTTGCCCGACATCGACGCGGCTACCGCGAGGCTAGAACATGCCATCAGAACCCGGGAGCACATCAAGGTAGTTGGGGACTATGACGTGGACGGCATCACCGCCACGGCGGTCGCCGTGCTTGGACTGCAACGGCTAGGCGGACTGGTCTCTTGGCAGCTCCCCAACCGAATCACGGACGGGTACGGGCTACATCCGGCTACTGTGGAGAGATGCGCCGCAGATGGCGCCGATGTGATACTTGCGGTGGACTGCGGCACCACGGCACACGACGCATCGGCTGTAGCCCGCCTGCAGGGCGTCGACATCATCATTGCGGATCACCATATGCCAGCCGCATCGGGCGTCTTGCCCGAGTGCACCGCCATAGTGAACCCCCAGCGAGCCGACTCCGCATATCCGTTCCGCGGCTTGGCAAGCGTCGGTCTCGTCATGAAACTGATGCAGGCTGTGGGTGAGAAATTCGGGGTCAGCGGGTCCGAATCGGTTGACTCTGTGGTGGATCTGGTCGCCCTGGGCACCGTGGCGGACATGTCGCCGATGGTGGACGAGAACCGCTCGCTCGTAACCCTTGGGTGCCAACGGCTGTCGGCATCAATGCGCCCTGGCGTTCAGCAGCTCCTGCGGCTGGCGCAAGTGCATAGGGTGACGCCGGTCACCATTGGGTACGCGCTGGGACCCCGCATCAACGCTGTAGGGCGGTTGTCCGACCCGACAGACGCACTACGCCTGCTGCTGGAGTCGGACTTCGGATGGGCGGGTGAGTACGCCAACCGACTCGATGAGGCAAATGGAGCCCGCCAGTACCAGCAACAGCAGGCTGTCACCGAAGCCGTCAGCATGCTTCCGCCGGACATGTCCGCGCACCCCGTCATCGTGGTATGGTCACGCGACTGGCATGCCGGGATCATCGGCTTGGTCGCCGGCGAACTGGCTAAGCGGCTCCACCGCCCTGCTGTTGTATGCGCCGTCGGCGATGACGGGACAACCAAGGGTTCATGCCGGTCGTTCGGCTCCTTCAATATCCTCAAGGCGCTCGACTCCGAGCCGGTATGGGAGCTCTTCAGCCACTATGGCGGGCACGAGTATGCAGCCGGGTTCACGATCGGCAGTGATCTGCTCCCGCTCTTGGCGGAGCAACTGACCGCCTACGCGGCTGGGGTCATTGACGCCAACGGCTTGGCACCAGTGGTGGCGATCGACGCAGAGCTACCAGCCGCAGACATCACGACGAACACCTACGAGTCGCTCCTGTGTTTGGCGCCTTTCGGCGAACAGAACCGAACGCCGACCTTCCTGACGCGCGGGCTGCGCGTCGCCCATGCGAGCCGGATGGGACCCGGAGGTCGGCACTTGAAGCTTCGGTTTCGCGTCGACCATGCCACGGGTGCGCCGGTTGACGCCATCCTGTGGCGACAGGGGGAGCGAATCGCGGAATGCCCCGTGGGCGCGAGTGTCGATGCAGCTTACTCGCTGACAATGGATGAGTACCGCGGCAAGGCGAACCTTGTTCTGACCCTAGAAGACCTGCGACGGGCGGAGTAGCGATGCCGTCGCCGTGTGTCCAGTATGCGACGCCCAAGACCGGTTCTTGATCGGACATGTCGCCGACGGCGTAGTTATTTGGCAGGAGTCGCTGGGTGTGAGTATGACTCACCCTCTCGCAACGCGTTGACGCGGCGGGCTACGCCGAGGTAAAATGCGCTCACACAGGCTTGGTGGAGCACGAATATGGCGCCATCGGCTAAGTGTGAGCGTTCGCGGGCGGTTGGCTCAGTGGTAGAGCGCCTCGTTCACACCGAGGAGGTCACTGGTTCAAATCCAGTACTGCCCACCATAGGGACGGCCCTTCCTGGAGACAGGCTGGGCCGTTTGTGCTACGTTAGGCCCGTCGTCGTCGTGCGGCGGCAAAGTCGCTCTGATTTCCTGTTGATCCCGCAGACCAGCGTCACCAGCGCACCGGCGCTTGATCCGGAGGGGTTCGATGGCGTTCTTTGGGCGTTACAGGCGACTCATGCGGCTAACGTATGGGGTTCTGCTTGCCATATCGGTGGCGCTCTTTCTGATGAACCTTCGGACGCAATACCGGAGTACGCGTAGCCTGATGGACGAGCGATTCCGGCAGACCGCGGAGAGCATCGACTTCCTCGTCAAGAGCCTCGTCGACCACGTCGAGGGTTTCCGCGCCGGCGCCGAGGCCTACTGGCGCGAGGACGCTCGATCCTGCCCATACGGAGCGCTTGCGGGCCAAATTCGCGAGCTGCCCGGCAAGGGCGCCTTCGCCCTTGAGCCCGTGAAGGCTCCTTTCAGTGCATCGGAGACGGGGAACATCACCGGTGCGGGCCGCCTGTCAGGCAGGCCGGCATCGTTCGCTAAGAGCATTCGCGTCGCCCTTGCTATGAACACGCAGTTCGGGGCGGCCCTGCGAAACATGCCCGGCGTGGTCTGGGCCTACTACACTTCGGCCGACGACTTCATCCTCATGTACCCGTGGGTGCCGTACACGGAGTACCACTACAGCAAGATCACCCACTCCGGCGAGTTCTACACGCTCGGCAAGGCGGACGTGAACCCCAGGCGTGAGCGGTTCTGGACCGGCGTCTACGTCGACCAGTGCGGCAAGGGCCTCATGGTCACTTGCGGCGCACCGGTCTACGCCGGCGATAAGTTCGTGGGAACGGTGGCCGCCGACGCCACCCTGGACCTGCTGAACACCTACCTGAAGGGCTACCCCTACAAGGCCTCGACGCTCTTTATCGTGAATGATCGCGGTGAGATGCTGGCCCATCCCGGCCTCGTTCGCTCCACCGACGCTGACGTGAAGAACGTGAAGCTCGCGCTACCCTCCGCCACGGGCCTGACGCAGGCGAAGCTGGCGGCGCTGGCGCCGGGGAAGGAGCACGTGTTCGGCGGCTACGTTGTCGTCTGTCATCAGCTCAAGAACGCCCCGTGGCGCGTCGTGATGCTGACACCGAGGTCGACGTTGGTGCGCTCCGTTGCGGCCCAGTCGGCCGGTCCGCTACTCGTGCTCCTCGTCGGCATGACGCTAATGCTGCTCGTGGCTAACTCGCTCACCCGACGGGAGTTCATCGAGCCGGCCGAGAAGCTAGTGACGCACATCGACGCTGCCAGCCGCACGCCCGACGCTGTCATACCGCCGGTGCCTGACGCATGGCGGTCCTGGTTCGACACGGTCTCGCACATCTTCAGCGAGCATCGAAACCTGCTTGAGCAGTTGCGGAGCCAGAACGAGCACCTGGAGGAACTGGTCGCCGCGCGCACGGCCGACGTGAGCAAGCGCAACGACGACCTGGCTTCCGCCATGGACCGTCTCAAGGAGATGCAGCGCCAGATCGTTACCCAGGAGAAGATGGCCGCGCTGGGTGGGCTGACCGCGGGCATCGCCCACGAGATTAAGAACCCGCTGAACTTCGTCAACAACTTCTCGGAGCTCTCTCTGGGCCTGCTGGACGAGATCGCCGAGTTGGTGCAGAAGAGCGCCGAGCGACTTGACCCCGACGACCTGTCCGACATCCATGACATTTTGGGCGACCTTCGGCAGAACGCGGCCAAGATCAACGAGCACGGCAAGCGGGCCGACAGCATCGTGCGCGGTATGCTGCTCCACTCCAGGGGCAAGCCGGGGCAGGCGCAGGAGACCGAGCTGAATGCGCTCGTGGCCGAATACGTCAACCTGGCGTACCACGGCCTGAGGGCTGTGGATGCCGAGTTCAACGTCAAGATCGAGACCGAGTACGATCCCGCGGTCGGGCGGGTCTCCGTGGTGCCGCAGGACCTCAGCCGTGCCATCCTCAATATCGTGAACAACGCATGCTACGCGGCCTACGATGCGCGCAAGCAGCGGCCCGCGGGCTTCCAGCCGGCCATATGCGTGCGCACAAAGGTTGTGGACGACCGCATAGAGATTCGCATCCGCGACAACGGCGAGGGCATACCGACCGAAGTGCGCGAGAAGGTGTTCACGCCCTTCTACACGACGAAGCCGGCCGGCAAAGGCACGGGTCTGGGCCTGTCGATCACGTACGATATCATCGTTCAGGAGCATCAAGGCGAGCTTCTGATTGAGTCCGAGGAGCACACGTTCACAGAGTTCATCATCAGGCTTCCCAGGAAGCCACAGGGGCAGGAGCGAGCGCAATGAGGGTCTTGGTTGTCGATGACGAGGAAGATGTAGAGCTGCTCATCCGGCAGCGGTTCCGCAGGCAGATCCGGGAAGGTGAGATCAACTTCAGCTTCGCGCGGAACGGCGTCGAGGCCATGGCCAAGATCGCCGCAGAGCCGGACATCGAGATTGTCCTGACGGATATCAACATGCCGGAGATGGACGGCCTGACCCTCCTCGTACACCTCAAGGAGCTCGACCGCGTCCTGCGCTCGGTCGTGGTCTCCGCCTATGGCGACCTCGACAACATCCGGACCGCCATGAACCGCGGAGCGTTTGACTTCCTGACCAAGCCCATAGACTTTGCCGACCTCCATGTCACGCTTGAGAAGACGATCCGCAACGTTGAGGAGGTCAAGAGTGCGTTGGCGACGCACTCGCAGCTGGAGAACATCCAGCGTGAGTTGCAGATTGCCGCAGACATGCAGCAGTCGGTCCTCCCCTCCACATTCCCGCCCTTCCCGGAGCGGACCGATCTGGACATCTTCGCGAGGATGACACCGGCGCGCGAGGTGGGCGGCGACTTCTACGACTTCTTCATGCTTGACGAGGACCGCCTGGGTATCATCGTGGCCGATGTCTCCGGCAAGGGGATCCCCGCCGCGCTCTACATGATGCTCAGCCGGGCCCTGGTGCGTGGTCGAGCGCTGCAGGGCCTCTGCCCGTCGCAGTGCCTCACGGAAGCGAATGACATGCTCTGCGTCAACAACCCGACCAGCATGTTCGTCACGCTCTTTTACGGGTTGTTGAACCTCGCCACGGGCGAGCTGACCTACTGCAGCGGCGGCCACAACCCGCCCATGCTGGTGTCGCCCGGCGGCTCGGCGGAGGAGTTGCGCACCGTGGGTGGGCCGCTCCTCGGCGGCTTCGACGGCGTCACGTACCGCGAAGGCACTCGGACCATGCAGCCGGGCGAGTACCTGTTCCTCTACACGGATGGCGTGACGGAGGCCGAGAACCGCACCCAGGCCATGCTCGGCACGGAGCGGCTGGCGGCCACGCTGGAGCGGAACGCCGGTCTCGACGCGGACGGGCTGGTGCAGGCGGTCTTCGACGATGTCCACGCCTTCGCCGACGGCGCCCTGCAGAGCGATGACATCACGGCCATGGCCGTCCGTCGCCTGGGCCCGGAGCAGTTGTGAGGCGCTGGGCCTCGGGAGGGCGACCGGCAAACGATGCCGGCCCACTGGAGCGTGCTGCCCGGCCGGTCGTCGAGGCCGTCCTGGCTGAGCTAAGGGCGGACACCCTTCCGCGCCTTGAGCGGCCGGGGTTGCTCATGCCCGCCCTGGCTCTGTTGCAGCGGTGGCACGGCTCCATCGCCAACGGGACGATCGCTGCGTTGGCGCGCTCTCTGGGCCTTCCAGAGAGCAAGGCCTATGCTGCAGCCACGTTCTACTCGTCGTTCACGCTGGCCGGAGATGCCCGAAAGGCCAGGCCGCCGGCTCTGGATGCCGCGCTCGAGTCCGTCATGGGCGCCGAGCGGGCTCCGGAGGCGATCCGATCCTGGGGGATAGCTGCGCCCGATGGTCGGCCTGGCGGCGCACTCGCACGTTGCGGTAGCATCAGGCCCGAGTCGGTGGACGACTACCGGGCAGCCGGAGGCTATGCGGGCCTACAGGCCGCGCTGGCGATGCCTGCCGAGGCGGTGGTCGAGGTGATCCGGACCGCACGCCTACGCGGACGAGGCGGCGCCGGCTTCCCAACGGCGGCAAAGTGGGACCACGCTCGCGCCGTGGTTGCGCCTGACAAGGTGGTGATATGCAACGCCGCGGAGGGTGACCCCGGCGCGTTTGCCGACCTCGCCATCCTACAGCAGGACCCGCACAGCGTGCTCGAGGGCATGGCCATCGCCGGGCACGCCGTGGGCGCCGCCAGGGGCATCGTCTACATTCGTTCGGAATACGAGGACGCCGGTGAAACGGTCCGTCGTGCGGCGCGTGAGGCGTCCGATCGCGGCGCACTCGGCTCCGATTTCACCGTCGAGGTCTTCAACGGCGGCGGACGGTACGTCTGCGGCGATGAGACGGCCCTGCTCAACTCCATGGAGGGGGCGGCGGGCCGCCCGCGCCTGCGTCCGCCTCTGCCCACGGAACACGGTCTTTGGGGCCGTCCCACCGTGGTGGATAACGTGAAGACGCTGGCGCTCGTGCCGCTCATCATGCGCCACGGCTCCGAGTGGTTCGCCTCAAAAGGCACTCCAGCGACGACGGGTCCGGCTATCCTGGCAGTCAGTGGCTTTGTGCGCCGCCCCGGCGTCGTCGAAGTCCCCATGGGCGCCACGTTGCGCCAGGTGATCGACGAGGGCTGTGGAGGTATGGCCGACGGCGCCGAGCTGAAGGCGATCCAGACCGGTGGCCCGCTGGGCGCGTTCCTACCGGCTGACGCGGTGGATACGCCCATCTGCTTCGACGCGATGAAGGCCGCCGGGTCACCGCTGGGATCGGGCGGGCTCATCGTCGTTGACCACCGTACCTGCATGGTGGCCGCGTCGCGCGCCTTCGCCGAGTTCGCCGCGGCAGAGTCATGCGGCCACTGTGCGCCCTGCCGACTGGGCACGCAGCAGGTGGTGCTGGCACTGCGCAGTCTGATGGGTCCTGGCGCATGTCAGGCGGACCTGGACCTTGTCGTTCGGATGGAGGCCGCCATGCGCTCGTCATCGTTCTGCGCGTACGGGCGTTCGGCCGCATCGGTGGTCCTTTCGGCCATGCGGGCGTTTGCCGATGAGTTCGCCGCCCACGCGGTGGAGCGCCGATGTCCGGCTGACTGGTGTTCCATGGAGGCGATGTGACGTGCCCAACCTGATCATCGACGGGATGCCGGTTGCCGCCGCTGAAGGCCAGACCGTCCTGCAAGCTGCCCTTGCGGTCGGCTTGGACATCCCGCACCTATGCCACCACCCCGACCTGCCGCCGGGCGGCCACTGCAGGCTTTGCGTCGTGCAGGTGGACGACGGCCCTCTCAGCGCATCCTGCCAGCTCGCCGTTCGCGAGGGGATGAGCATCGCCACCGACACCGGGCCGGTCCGTGAGGCGCGGGAGGCGGCCTTGGACCTGATCCTGAGCGCGCATCCCATGCAGTGCCTGACGTGCGCATCGAACCATGCATGCAAGCTGCAGCAGGTAGCCGCACAGATTGGCGTGGATGAGGCGCGGCTGGGCCGATTGCGGTCGCTGACGAACTCGGCGCCGAAGGATGAGAGCAACCCATTCTTCCTCCGGGATCCCCAGCGCTGCGTGCTCTGTGGCATCTGCGTTCGAACCTGCGATGAGGTCCAGGGGCGCGGCGCACTGGCGGTGGGCTACAGCGGCGCCGCGACGGCGGTCGTGGCCGGAAGCGATGTGCCGATCACGGAGTCAATCTGCGAGTCCTGTGGCGAGTGTGTAGTCCGTTGCCCAACGGGCGCCCTGGTGCACCGTGAACCGCGGCCGCCGGCCCGCGAAGTTCGAACTGTCTGCCCCTATTGCGGGACCGGCTGCTCTCTGCTGCTGGGAGTCCGCGGTGACAGGGTAGTCTCGGTACGCGGCGAGGCCGACGGCCCGGTCAACCGGGGCCAGCTCTGCGTTAAGGGCCGCTACGGCATGGGCTTCATCAACAGCGACAAGCGCCTGATCACGCCCATGATCCGGAGGGATGGCGCCCTGACGCCGGCCACATGGGATGAGGCGCTGGACTTGGTGGCGCACCGATTCGCGGCGTGTCACGGGACCACCTTCGCCTGCATTGGCTCAGCGCGCTGCACCAATGAGGAGGTCTACCTCACGCAGAAGTTCGCGCGAGCCGTCATGGGGTCGAACAATGTGGACAACTGCGCCCGCCTCTGCCACGCGCCCACGGTTACCGGCCTGAAGCAGAGCCTGGGCACCGGCGGCGGCACCAGCCCCATCGCAGACATTGCGAAGGCCTCTTGCGTGCTGGTCGTCGGCTCCAACACCACTGAGGCACATCCGGTCGTCGGGGCCCACATCCGCCGAGCGGCCCGGCGGGTGCCGCTGATCGTGGTTGACCCGCGTGAGACGGACCTGGCCCAACGTGCGCGCATCCACGTGCGCTTGCGACCGGGCACCGATGTGCCCCTGCTGATGGGTATGGCAAGGGCCATCCTGGACGCGGGGCTGGAGAAGTTGACCTTCATCGAGGAGCGGACCGAGGGATTCCTGCCGTTCGTGCAGGCGGTGATGGCCATGGATCCGGCCTGGGTCGAGGAGACCACCGGCGTCCCGTGGGCAACCATCGCCGAGGCGGCGCGGCTCTACGCCGCGACTGCCCCGGCCATGATCGTCTACTCGCTGGGCATCACTGAGCATACGCACGGCACCGACAACGTGTTGGCCATCGCCAACCTGGCGCTCCTCACCGGCAACATAGGGAGGCCTGGCGCCGGCGTGATGCCCATGCGCGGCCAGAACAACGTGCAGGGCGCTTGCGATGTGGGTTGTGTGCCCGACAGCCTTGCCGGCGGCCTGCCCGTGCGGGATCCGGCCAGCCGCGAGGCCGTGGGCCGCCGTTGGGGCGTGGACCTTCCCGATACGCCTGGGCTCACCGTGATGGAGATGCTGGACGCCGCGCGCTCGGGCTCCATCGGCGCCCTCTACATCACCGGCATGGATGTGGCCTACTCCGCCGCAGATACCACGCGTGCCCAGGAGGCTATCCGCGCCGCCGAGTTCGTCGTGGTGCAGGACATCCTCCTCAGCGGCACCGCGGAGCTGGCCGATGTGGTGCTGCCGGCCGCCGGCTTCGCCGAGAAGGACGGCACGTTCACGAATCTTGAGCGGCGCGTTCAGCGTGTCCGCGCCGCCGTGCCGCCGCCGGGGCAGGCGCGGCAGGACTGGCAGATCGTCTGCGACATCGCCCGGCGCATGGGCGCCGGCGGCTTCGACTTCACCGATGCCTCTCAGATTCGCGACGAGATGTCGGAGGTGGCGCCTGCGTTCGCGGGCATTCGGTTCGACCGCCTTGCGGGCGACGGCATCCAGTGGCCCTGCCCATCGGTCGAGCATCCGGGGACGCCGCGCCTGCACGTGGACCGGTTCGCCACGCCTAGCGGAAAAGCGCGGTTCGCCGCGCTGGCCTACCGCCCGTCTGCCGAAGCGCCGGACGAGAGCTACCCACTGGTGCTGACCACGGGAAGAAGCCTCTACCACTTCCATCTCGCCATGACAGCCCATGTGGAGGGCCTCATGGAGCTGAACCCGGAGGAACTGGTCTGGGTGCACCCCGACGACGCAGTCGCGCGCGGCGTGGCGGACGGCGATCTCGTGACTGTGTCGTCGCGACGTGGTAGCCTGAACTTGCATGCGTGGATCACTGACGCGGTCTCGCCGGGGACCGCCTTCATGACGTTCCACTTCTACGAAGCGCCCACCAACAGGCTCACGCAGGCCGCGCTGGACCCGGTATCCAAGACGCCGGAGTTCAAGGTGACGGCCGTGCAGGTTAGGCTGGCAGGGGACGACGACCGCTAGCAGAGAGCGACCGGCGCCACGGGCTGCGCAGGCCCGCCCGCCGCGAGGAAACACGTATGGCCATGGCAACGAGTGTGGAGGTGACTGTGCCGGGCGATGTCGAGCATCTGGCATCGTTGCGCGACTGCGTGGAAACGTTCTGCGACCAGCTTGGGCAGCTGCCCAACTTCACCATGGCCGTGATGCTCTCCGTGGACGAGGCCGCGACCAATGTCGTCATGCACGGCTACGGGCAGTGCGTCGGCGACGTCCAGCTACAGGTCTCAGTAGTGGACGGCAGCCTCGTGGTTCGCCTGACTGACACGGCCCCGCCGTATGACCCGACCCAAGCGCCTACGCCGGACATCAGCGCGCCCATCGAAGATCGCGCCATCGGCGGCCTTGGCATTCACCTGATCCGCAACAACATGGACGTCGTTGCGCACCGCATCACTGAGGCGGGCGGCAACGAACTGACACTGACCAAGCGCTTAGCCGCGCCGCAAGGAGCATAGACCTATGGCCGCCACATCCCCGTCCGCCGTCGTCGTTCCTGTGATTGACAACCTGGATGCCGTCTCTGCGCCGGGCCTGGAGCGCCGGTTGAACGGGCTCGTAGAGGAGGGAAGCACGAGGTTGGTGCTGGATCTGACCAACCTGCGCTATCTGGCCAGCGCGGGCCTGCGCACCATCATCGCAGCACATCGCTTCGCTGGCATGGCCGGTGGCGGCCTGCACCTTGCATGCCTCAACGGCTTTCCGCAGACCGTGGTGGAGCAGTCCGGCATCGCCGGCCGCATCCCGACCTTCGCCACGGTCGATGAGGCCACCGCGGCGTTCTGAGGGCGTCGATTGGGGGTTGGCGTGCGCATCGGCGTTGAGGCCGTCCTGCTGACGGGCGGCTATAGCCGCCGCATGGGTCGCGACAAGGCCAGGTTGTCCGTGGAGGGCCTGCCCCTGGCAGGGCGAATTGCCGGGGCGCTGTCTGGCGCAGGGGCCGCGGTAACGGTCTTGGGCCGTGAACCGCTGGTCGGCCATGCCTTCCTCCCCGATGATGTGCCAGGGCAGGGCGTCCTGGCCGCCCTGTCGCGCTACCAGCCCCGCGGTGATCTCGTCTTCGTGGCTGCCTGCGACTTGGTCCGGTTCGATGCGCGGCTGGTTGACCTGCTGATCAGCGCACTGGGAGGCCGCATGGCAGCCGTCCCGGTGATCGCCGGTCGGCCGCAGCCGGTCTGTGCGCTCTACGATCGCCGGGCGATGGAGGCGCTTCCTGGCCTCGTGACGGCCGGTGAGATCCGCGTATCGCGATGGCTCAATGCCATCGAGTGGGCGCCCGTGGGGGAGGATCGGTTCGTCGCGGCGGCGATCGACCCGCAGTGCGCCCTGGGCGCCAATACCCCGGCGGAGTTGGAGGACCTGCTCGGCCCTGGTCGCGCATCAGGCTTCAACTAGCCGTGTTGCCAGGGCTGTAACCGCCAGCGTCCACGCGGCGACCGCCAGCTGGACATCGGCGCCAGTTGCGGGCCGTAGTTGCGCGGGTCGGTCGTAGAGCCCGTAGCCGCGGGACTCTGCGGCCAGGGCCACCGTGTCTGCCCTTGCCAGTATGCAGCCGAGTACGGTGACGGCGTAGAGCCGAGCGCATCGGACCGGTCCCGCACGTAGCGCTCCGCGCAGGCGCAGGGCATGCCACGTGCCGGTGGCCGTGTGACGCACGGAATCGAGCGAGTTGACAGCGATGCCCAAGGCCAGTCCGAAGTCGCCGAGCCGTAGCCGGGACGCCAGCGTCGCGAGCGCGGAGGGTGAGGCTCGCCGGCCCAGTACGCCAAAGGCAAGCACTAGGACGGCGGCACGGGCCACCACGGGGGCCCAGGAGCCGCCCGGGCCGTCGCCGGTCGCCGTGACAGCCGCCATCGTCAGAGCCAACGTCAGGAAGCCCCTGCTCAGCAAGTTGCGGAATGAGTGAGGTTCGACCCACGCCGCCAGGACCGCCACGCCGGCGAGGAGGGCCCAGAGGGCTCTCCCTTGGGCGCACGGGGCGGCAACGAGGGTCGCCGCGGCCAGGTGGAGCGCGCCTCGTGCCGTGACGTCGGGCAGGGGGCGCCGAAGTGATGGGTCAGGCGCCATCGACACCGAACCGCGCTTGGAGCCGCCGCACGAGGCGCCAGGCCGCGAGCCCCGCCAGACACCCGAGCCCGATGCGCATCAGCGCCAATGCCGCCACGAGCACGAATGGGCTCGCCGGCGGGAGGTGCAGGGCCGCCGAGGCCTTGTGCGCGGCGCGCCAGAACGCGCCGAGCCAGTCGGCGCCGCCAAGGAGCAACACGCCAAGCGCCGGGTGCGCCAGATCCCAGAGCACAGCCGCCGCACCCGCCGTGCAGAACGCCGGCGCGCCGATCCGGTACCGGAACGCCGCAAGGCACGCTTCAGCCAGCGCCGCCTCGATGACAATGGCCGCGACCGAACTGATCGCGAAGCCGGAGAGCCCGACCAGTCGAAGCGCGGCCGCCACCATCCCGATGGCGAATGCCGCGCCCGGGCGGCGAACGAAGGCGGCGCCGACCAGGGCGATCGTGATCCCGATCGTCGTGAGCAAGGCGCCGCGCAACGGCACGTGGGCCGCCTGCATGGCCGCCCCCAGGGTGATCTCTACCGCGCCCCAGAGAGCGCCTAACAGCCCGAGCCGGGCCACATCACGAACGCTCACGTTTCGGTCAGCCTTCCGTCGCGGAGGTGCAGGATGCGGTCTGCCGTTGCCATGGCCAGCGTCGCATCGTGTGTGACGAGTAGCGCGGCCCGCCCCGTAGCAGTTGCGTCGTCCATGATGCCCGGCAGGTGGGCCAGATGGAGCCAGTCCTGGCCCACCGTCGGCTCGTCGAGGATCAGGACCGTCGGATCCAGGGCCAGCGCGGCGGCCACCACGGTGCGCTGTTGCTCGCCGCCCGAGAGCGTGTGCGGGGATCGGGACGCCAGCCGGCCCAGGTTCAGCCGCTCAAGCAGCGCGTCGATACGGCCATCGGGCCGGGTCCGCGCCATGGCCGGGCCGAGGCCCACCTCCTCGTGCACCGTGTTACAGAAGAGCTGGTTGCGCGGGCTCTGCATCACGAGGCCCACGTCGACGCCGGGCCGTGGCGCCTTGCCGCACACGTGCACCGAACCGTTCGCAGGCCGCGTCAGGCCTGCCAGGAGGCGTGTCAGTGTGCTCTTGCCTGCCCCGTTGCGCCCGACGATGGCCACGCGCTCGCCTTCGCGCAGATCCAAGTCGACGCCGCGGATCACATGCCGCCCGTCTGCGTGGGCATGGAGACCCTGAGCGCGCAGGAGCACGCCTCCCGGTTGCCTCGGAGAGCAACGGGGCATGTGGAGGCGCGGCAGGACTACGTCGGGGGCGCCGTGTGCGGCCAGGCGGCCCCGGTCAAGTCGAACTGCCCTGTTGCATAGGCCGGGCAGGCGGTCCCAGCGGTGCTCCGAGATGACCACGGTGGCGCCGGTTGACCGCACCCGGGCCAGCATCCGACCCAGCGCTGCACATGATGCATCGTCGAGGTAGGCTGTGGGTTCGTCGAGAACCAACACGGTGGGTTCCATGGCCAGCGCTGCGGCCAGCGTGACACGCTGCTGTTGCCCGGCAGACAACCGCGCCGGCTCCCGATGGGCAAGGTCGGCGATGTCCAGCTCAGCCAGTGACTGGTCGGCTCGGCGCATGGCCTCGTCAGCCGGTACGCCCAGGTTCAGCGCGCCCGACATCGCCTCATCGCGGACGGTTGGGCACAGGAGCTGCGAGGAGGGGTCCTGGAACAGGGACACCACGGTCGGCGCCAGCCGCGCCGGCCCGAGCACGCACGGGTCCAGACCTGCGACGCGTATGTGGCCGCTGGTCTGCGCGCGGATGCTGCCGGGCAGGAAGCCGCCGAGGCCCAGGGCCAGGGTTGACTTGCCGCACCCTGAGGGGCCTGCGAGGAGCAGTGCGGTTGCCTCCGCCACCGTGAGAGATAGGTCGTTCAGCGCGGCCACCTGCCCGTAGGCGACGCTGAAACGCTCCAGGCTGATCACAGCGGCAGGTGGGCTTGCCACGTTCCATCCCCACCCAGCCTGATCACGCAGCGTGCCGGTACCACCGACTGTGCCGCCTTGACCAGCGATGGCCTCACCACCGCCACCGCAGCACCGAACGCGCCGGCCTGCAGCACCTCCAGTGCGCAGTGCCACCCCTGTGAGCGGAGTAGCTCCAGAGGGCCCAGTTCGTCTATGACCAGCAGTCCGGTCGGGCACGCCGCACGAAGCACGTCGGCGCCCCACTCCAGTGTCTCGTGGTCGAAGGCCCACCGACCGAGGGGGGCGACGCCGCCCGCTCCGGCGGCCAGGCGCGCCAAGCCGCGGCGCTCGCCGGCGCGAAGGTCGAGCGCCTGCAGCCCCGTCTTCTCGGCGCTGGTCCAGATGCCTAGGGTGACCAGGCCGGCCACGTCCATCCCGACACGCCGCGCCTCCTCTGCCCAGCGCATGCAGAGGCTAGACTTCCCGGAGCCGCGCGGCCCTGTGACCAGTGTGATGCCGCCATCACGGCCCGGCAGGGGAATGGGGGGCGCCGAGACCGGCCTGTCGCCCCCCGGCAGCACTGCCCTATCCGAAATCGAGCCGCTCCATGAACTGCTGGGCCCCGTCGACGAACGGCGCCAACGGCGGCATCTCCTCGGGGTCCACGAAGCAGTCGATCACCGTGGTGCGGCCCGATGCGATGGCCTGCGGAAGGATCCTGAGCAGGTCCCCGGGGTTGTCTGCCCGGAATGCCAGGGCTCCCAGCCCCTCGCCGACCTTGGCCGCGTCGATTGGCGAGAACCGCGTGGCCACGGTCTTCTTGCCCAGCGTGAAGGTCTGCAGGTCGTTGACCAGGCCCAGCTTATTGTTCCGCGCAATGATGAAGACCACCGGGATGTTGTGGCTCACCGCGGTAGCGATCTCCATGCCGTTCATCAGGAAACAGCCGTCGCCGGCGAGGCAGACGACAGGCCGGTTCGGCGCGGCCAACTTGCCTCCGACGGCCGCGGCGATCCCGTGGCCCATGGTGAGCATCCCGAACGGGGTGACATACGACCCTGGCTTCCTTACGGTCATGTAGTGGATCGACCAGGCGATGGAGTTGCCCACGTCGACGAAGAGGATGGCGTCGTCGGGCAGGGCCTTCTGCAGGTCTGCCACCAACCGCTGCGGCTTGAGCGGCATCGCGTCGGATAGGAGCTTGTGCGGCTCGAGGCACGTACCGACCTCGGCGCGCATGGCCGCCACAGCCTTCTCGCGCACCTTCCACGTCTGGTCGTTCTTCACTACGTAACGAAGGATTCGGAAGCCGATCTCCGCCATGATGGTGCGCGCGTCGCCAACCATGGGCACCTGTGTCGGGTAGCATTTGCCCAGTTCGCACGGATCGATGTTGATGTGGATCAGCGCCTTCGAGGGTTGTAGCTTGGGGTCCCAGGAGAGCGTGGTCATCTGGTTCATGCTGGCGCCGACAACCAGCAGCACGTCGACCTTGCCCGACTTCAGGAAGCGGTCTGCAAGCGGCGACCCGCACAGGCCCAGCACGCCGAGGGCCAGCGGGTGATCCTCGGGGAAGGCTCCCTTGGCCTTGGGCGTTGTGGCCACGGGAATACTGAGCATCTCCGCCAACTCGAGTACTTCGTCGCACGCACCGGAGGTGACGGCGCCGGAGCCGACAAGCATGGCGGGGCACTCGGCCTCGGCAAGCAACTGGACCGCATCGATGACCAGGCGCCGGTCGAAGTACTCTGGCGCGAAGCGGTAGGTGGCGGGCGCCACGGCCTCGAAATCGACTTGGGACCCTAGAATGTCGCGCGGCAGGCTCACGTGCGCCGGGCCCTTCTTGCCGGTGAGGGCGGCGCGGAGGGCGGCCTGGAGGTCATCAACGGCCCGATGCCTCGAGATCACCATGGATGACCTGCGGGTTACAGGATCGAACATCCGAACGGAGTCGACGCCGTCCTGCGAGGAGTCCTGGAAGGCGCCCTTGCCGGCTATGCTCGTGTCGACCTGGCCTGTAAGGACCAGCACGGGCACGTTGTCCATGTGCGACGTGGCCACGCCGGTGATCAGGTTCGTCGCGCCGGGCCCGGCGGTGGCGAAACAGGCCCCCAGCGTGCCCTTCACCCGGGCGTAGCCGTCGGCCATGAACGCGGCGCCGGCTTCGTGCTTGGCCACGATCGGTTTGACGGCGTCGGTGCGGTTGAACGCGGCCAGCAGCGGCACGACAGTGGTGCCTGGAATGCCGAAGACATACTCGACGCCCTCGGCCTCCAGATGCCGAAGGATCACATCGCCAAATGTCAGGCTCATTGCGTGGAACCGCCTGTGCCGGCGAGGGACGCGACGGCTCCATCTACGGAATCATACACGTGGAGGATCGTCGTGAAACCGGCGATCTCCAGTACCTCCATCACGTACTGGCGTGCGCAGCAGAGCGCCAGGCCGCCGCCCTGGCGGGACAGCGCACGGGCGGTGGCCAGGATCACACGGAGGGCCGTACTGGCGACATACTCACATGCCGACAGGTCGCAGACGATCTGCGTGGCGCCCGCGTCGATCTGGTCCTTCATTTCCTTCTCGAATTGAGGCGTGGATGTCGAGTCTAAGCGGCTGGCTGTAGCAACGATAGCAACGGTCTGCATGGGATCACTCATGGACTGCTTCTCCTGGGACTAGACGATCGGATACCCGAATGTGGCGGGCACGATGTATGGCGATACGGGCTCGAGGATCTCGAACGCATCGGAGAGCCCGACCAGGTCGAGCACGTTGCGGACGGGATCAGGGACGTTGACAAGGAAGAGTGTGGACTGGTGGTCGGCGAGGTGCTTGTGGGCGGCCAGAAGCGCGGCGATGCCTGCCGAACTCAGGTAGGTGACATCTGCCAGGTTGAGCCACATATCGCCGAAGTAGCGTGTCAGCGCCTGGCGCAGGGCCGGCGCGGTAGCGCTGTCGATGCGGCCCACAGCGGTGAGCTCCCGCTCGCACCAGGTCAGCGTCAGGCCTGTGGGCACGCCGGCAACCGGCCCCTCGGGCGGTATGGTCTCGCGGGCCTGCAACTGGGCCTCGTTCTGGGCCGGCAGCACGATCATGAGGGCATCGTCCTGCGGCTCGTGGACGACGACCTCGACGCCTTCGGGCACGGTGAGGCCCTCTTCGGCCAACGCGGCCTTCGGGTCGGCGATCAGCCTGCTTCTGAACGCGGCGTCGGTGCAGGCGCGAGTGATAGCGGCTCGTAGCGGATTGGCTCTCACTTGGCGGCCTCCGTACTCTCGTCCAGCGTCACCAGTGGCGGCAGGACCAGGTGCAGCGTCGTGGAGGTGTTCTCCAGAACCTTGA
This sequence comes from uncultured Chthonomonas sp., assembly GCA_903951425.1. GTDB lineage: Bacteria > Armatimonadota > Chthonomonadetes > Chthonomonadales > CAJBBX01 > CAJBBX01. Next base: position 75,399 of record CAJBBX010000066.1, on the reverse strand, counting down.
GGGTTATGCCTTCAGGAAGCCGGACGCCCCTTTCGGCCAGAACGGCGCCGGGGTCCTCCACGAACCGTCGCTTCAGTTGCTGGTCATGGTTTACGGCGCCCAGGAGTGAGCCCAGGTCGCCGCCGCGCCAGAAACCCGCCATGGTTTCAGCCCACAGCCTATGAACCGCATCAAAGAACGACATAGAAGCCATCGATACCTCCCTTGCGCCGTGTGTTGCGTAAGTGGCGGGCGCCTCGCCGTGCCTAGCGTATGGCAGTGCTCTGCGTGGCGCCGTCGCGGGCCACGCGCTCCACTTCGGCGGGATCGTCCAGCCGCACGCTGGATGACCGTAGCGCCTTGCGGAACTCCGGGTCGCGCGCATCGCGGGCCTTTGCCGGGTCGAAGATGCGCGGGTCGACGGCCTCCGCCTTGTATGGGGCGAAGCTCGGCTCGGTGGTGAAGCAGTCCGAGAAGTTGTTCGCCAGGCCGTCGAACATGTTCAGCTGCGGCAGGCCGAGGATCTCGTAGAGCGTCCTGTGCATGCTGGGGATCGTGGTGTGCCTGTGCGATACGTAGCCCCGCTTCACCCAAGGCGAGATCGCCAGCAGGACGCTTCGTTGCGCGTCAATGTGGTCGGGCTCGCCGCCGGCGTCATCCTGCGTCACGAGGATCAGCATGTTCTTCCAGTAGGGCGTGGCGCTGAGGAACTCGACGATGCGGCCCAGGGCGAGATCATTGTCGGCCATCCAGGAGGCCAGGTACGGGAAGCCCTTGTCGGGGTTGGGTCCGGCGCCGTGGTCGTTGCAGATCGCGATGTTTACGAACGAGGGCATGGGAGCCGCCGAAGGGCCGAGGAAGAGCTTGCTGAAGTCCTTGATGAACCAGTCGGCTCGGTACTGGTCGGGGATGTTCATGTTGAAGATGGGGAACTCGCGACAGGTGTTGTCGAAGAGCACCTTGCTCATGGGGATGTTCACCACCTCGCGGGCGCCTGTGGGGGCCTCGTCCTCGTCCTCTCCGACGCCGGCGAACTCGAAGCCCTCCCCGTAGTTGCGGAAGCGGACGCCATTCCTCGCAAGATGCTCCCACATGGAACCGGCCTCGGGGTAGTCCTCTGGAGCGATGGAGCCATTGGATCCGAACGAGGCGCGCCGGCCCGGCGCGGTCGATGCTGCGCTGAAGTCCCACCCAAGTGTGTAGGTCATCTGGCAGAAGTTGTTCGGCTGCACGCCCACGAGCCAGCGGTGGCCTACGCCTGAGGCTTCGGGCTCCATGTAGAAGTTGTCCGAGACGGTGAACTGCCGGGCGAGGGCATTATGGTTGGTCATCACCGCTGCGCTCTCCAGCGTCGGCTGGCCGGGGCCCGTGATCTTCTGCTTGAGTCCCCAGCGCAGCAGCGACGGGTCGTCGTTGGCCCCTGGGATGCGGTCAAAGATGGCGTCGTAGGTGTGGTTCTCCTTCGTGATGAAGACCACATGCTTGATCTGTGGGGACGGCGCACCGGGAACGCCCGGGACGATGGGGCTGGCCAGTGCGGCGCGCTCGCTGGAGCGATCCACGAGGCCGTTGCACTCCCGCATCCGCTTGGTCAGGATCGGCAGCGAGGCGTCCGGCGGCGTTGTGACCAGGGTCAGCACGCCACGCATCCCCATGAACGGATCGGTGGGCCGGTTCTGGCCGGCGCTGGGTCCATTGCCGAACCCTTTGAAGCAGATGACCGCGAGTGCCCTGCCGCTCGGCATCACGGCCACGCGGTAGGGGTACCACGCCGTTGGAATGTGTCCCAGCACACGGAGCGACCTGGCATCCATTACGGCGATTGCGTTGATGCCGGACTCGGCCACGTAGAGGCGCTTCCCATCCGGCGAGAGGTCCATGCCGGCCGGCCCGACCCCGCGCAGTCGCTCTGCCAGTGGCGAGGGCACGATGCGCATCTTGGCAACCACCCTGCCCGTGCGCGGGTCCAGACGCTCGACCATGTCGTTGTTGCCGTTGGAGACCCACACAGAGCCGCGACGTGCCAGAACGAAGTTGGGAGCGCTGCCGCCCACCGTCTTGCCGTTGGTCGAAGGTGCGCCGACCAGCAGGCCCGTCTTCACGCGGGCAGTGACTTGAGGCGCCGAGGCGCTCCTGGCATCGATGCACCACGCCGAGAAGGCCTCGGGCACGTTCGGCTCGCCGAGGCCCGGCACCTTGCGGCCTTCGACCTCGACGCCATCCCTGGCCTCCTTGCTCGGGTAGCCGAAGGCCGGGTAGGTGAGGCCGCGCGGATCGCTCTTTCCGTCGGTGGGCTTCGGAATGGCCGAGTACTCGAACATGCCGATGTTGGTGACCCAGAGGTCGGAACCATCGAGACCCAATGCGTACGGGTAACGTCCGACCGCCACGGAGCCTACCACGCGCTTGGCGGCGCAGTCGATCACGGCCACCCGGAAGTTGGTGACGTCAGCGCAATAGGCCGTCCCGCCGTCGGCGCTCAAGGCCAGGTCCATGACGAAGCTGTCCTTGTACTCCCTGCCGCCGATCGGCACATTCAGCGAGACCTCGGCGGTCTTGGCCGCGGTCTCGGTGTCGAAGGCGTAGACGGCGCCTGTCTCACCGGAACTCCACCAGAGCGTCTTCCCGTTCGGGCTGAAGGCGCAACCGCCGCCGTTGGATTTGCGCGTCGTGTCGCCCACCATGGGCGCCAACTGGCGGACACGCTGGTCCGCGCCGAACGGGTTATCAACGAGCGTTCCGATGCCCTCGGAAGCCACGAAGAGCCGCGAGCCGTCCCGCGAGATGGCGAGGCCGTGCGGGTTCTGGGCAACCGCAAGGTGTCGTCCCGAGGGCCGCAGGAACCTGCCGTTCGGCAGGATCGTGGTGCCGGAAGGGTCGTGCCTGGCATACTCGGTAAGCGCCGGGGGACGCAGGTAGGGCGTCACGGCCCTTGGGGGCGCCGCCAGGGAGATCAGGGCGATCAGTATCAGGAGGGTCATGGGGGCTCCTATGGTTTGGCCGCAGTCCACCGCAGTCCGGGGAACCGGCCGCTGTCGACGGCGCGCCAGAAGGCGTCTTTGGTGGCTTCATACATCCCTGACACGCCGTCCGGGAAGGCATCCCTGGGCACATCAATCCAGACGTCCGGCGCCTTTGGTTCGCCGAGGGCGGCCTGGCGACGACCGGCCTGATGGATGATCCGCGTGATCGTCCTCCAGGTGCCGTCGGGGTCGATGATCCCGTAGTCGCTGTTCTCGCCTGTGCGGAAGCCACCGGGGTACCACCAGCAGACCGTGCCGTTGGCGTCGCTACCCAGCGCCATGTTATAGAACGCGCGGTAGAAATCCTCCGTATAGCGGCGCGTTTCGGGCGGATAGACCCGGCCTTCGAACTCCGCCGCGAAGTCGCGAGAGGTGTTCCTGCGGCCCACGGCGCGGTCCCACAGCGTATAGCCGAACTCGGCCCAGATGACGGGCTTGCCGGGCGCCGTGAGGCGGGAGAAGGCTGCCGTGAACCAACCTGGCCGGACCCGCTCAACGGCGCCCAGCCGCCCGTACCCCTCGGGGCTCATGAAGTCCATGCTGCCCGCGAGGCCTTCGAACTCATAGCCCATACTCTCGGCCGGCGCCGTGGGATCGCCGGAGATGTTGCCCCGGAACGAGAGCAGGTGGTTGGGGTCGATGGTATGCACCAGCCGTCGCGCCTCGCTGTGCGTGCGGTCGAGCAGCGAGTTCAGGAAGCGGCGGTACTCGATCGCCATGGCGGGGCGCTTGCTGCCGGCGCGCAGGTCCTCGTCTGAGGCCCCCGTGGCGACGTCATTCGCGAACTGGATCGTATGGCCCCAGGCCGCTTCGGCTTGGGCGATGCCCCCGAACCGGCTGCGCAACCAGGCGTCCCACTCCCTGTCCCATCGCTTCCGGGACTCGCGCCCGCCCCAGGCAGGCTCCCACGCGAGGTCATAGGCGATGATGGTGTCATCCTGTGCCAACCGGTTCTCGCGGATGATCTCGCCAATGCCCGGCCAGGCGAAGTCCAGCGGCGTGCCCGGCCGCAGCGACAGGTTAACCTTCAGGCCGTGGGTGTCGCAGCGGTTCAGGAGGTCGATCAGGTTGCGGCTCTTGCGCACGTCCACGTAGATGAACGCGCTGACCATGTTGAACCCGATCGCCTGCATCCGGCGCAGGTCGCGCTCCACCACCTCGGCGTCATAGGATGCCGGGGAGAGCCACTGCTCGAACATGGGCCCATCTTCCAGCGCGATGCCTGTGGACGGCATGTAGTTGACGCCATGCCAGCGCCAGGGCTTCCCGTCCAACAGGAACTGGTTATCGCCCGCGGTCATGAACGAGGGGGTGGCCTTAGCTCGGCGGACGGTCACCTCATGGGCCATGCCGTCGATGGGTTTGCCCGCTTCCTGCAACTCAACCTTGACGGTGTACCCGTCTGAACGGTCGGCGGGGATGCGCCAGGCGGTCTCGGCGCCGGTCTCCGGGCCGTCGCGTCTGAGCCCGAGGGTGCGCACGGTCGCCGGCTGGCCGCCACGAAGGGGTGCAACGGTGATCTTCGCCTGTAGGGTGGATCTGCGCGCGGCGCCCCAGTCCACAACGGCGCCAAGCCTGGGGTTGTCTTCGGGGAAGACGCCGTAGAACTCGCATCCGCCCTCCAGCAGCAGTGGTTTCGTGAGCATGGCTCTGGCTGTGGCGGCCACGTAGCGCAGCGTCGCAGGGCGTGCGTACCATGCCGCGTCGGCAGCGGTGAAGGAGGCCCAGCGTCCTCGCCCGAATCCGTCGTCGCGGTGCACCAGAAGAGTGGCGGCCGTACCGGCGACGCCGTCGCCACCCGTTACCTCGAGCAACGGCAGCCATCTCCACTTGCGCTGCTTGGCGTAGCCGGTGGCCGGCCGAGGATGCGTCGAGAAGATCCTTGCCGGTAGCGCCGGTATCGGAGCCGAAACGAGCGCGGAGCTTTTGGTGGCACTGAGAGATCGGGCGCCGCGCACCGGGTAGACCTTGTACATAGGTGAGACGGTATCCAGCACGGGCGGTTGCACGATCTCGGGCACCGACGGGCCCACGGCTGAGCCGAGATCGGCGATGGAGTAAGCGTGGCTTCCGGCCGGGACCCGGGTATGCGTCAATGCGAGCCCCACGCTTACAGAGTCTGCACGCGTAAGGTTCAGGTGGTCGCCGGGCCCTTGCCTGCCGCTGCGTCGGTCGGGGTCCCATAGCGCGAAGGCAGTGTCCGGCAAGGCGAATCGCTCCCACTTAGAGGTGAGGGGCACCGTGGCGATCCAGCGGGAGCCGTCCTTCTCTGTTATCTCCATGGCAAGCGCTGTGGTCGTCGTGCTGCCCTTGGCCCGGAAGGTGATGTACCGCTCCTTCGGGCTCGGTGCCTGCTCGAGCGACGTCAGCAGCGTGTCCCAACTGGTGAGCGAGGCGATGTTCACAGATATGGCGTCGCCCGATGTCGGGTCCGGCTGCCAGGTGGTCGTGGTCGCCATGTCGTTGCTCGTCCGCTTCCACAGCGCCGCCGAGACGCGCAGCAGGCGACGCTGGGCGGGGGTGTTTCGGATGCGGGCGATGATCTCATCCGAGTCCAGCCACGAGCCCTTGAACGGGTAGACAAGACGGTCGAGGGCCGGCGCCCCGAGTACCATCAGATGGCCGCCAGAACGCAGGTAGCGGCTCAGCGTATCCACGGCAGCCGCGGGGAAGGTGACGGCATTGGGGATCACGAGCATGCGGACGTAGCGCGGGTCCAGCACGTGGCGTCCCGCGATCTCCTGCGGCCCTGCGAGGACGCATGGTACGCCCGATTGTGTAAGCGCCCTCGCGACGCGCTCCGATCCGGCGGCGCTCCTGCCTGCCCAGCCTCCGGACAGCACAAGTACGCCGGGCTTGGCCTCGCTCAGGCCCAGCCGCCGGCGGACGGCGGGCGCGCCGGCATCGGAGGCTGCCAACTTGGCCGCGCGCTCCGGCGTCAACACCATCACGGGGGCGCTCACGACAATCGGGATCGGCGTGTTCTGCCAGTCTTCGCCCCACCAGAGCGAGGCCGTCATGCCGCTCGGCATCTTGCCGGCTGGGATCACGATCCGGAAGTCGGCGACGCCCGCGCCGCTCACCGTGCGAACGTCGCCTGCGTGTACCACCGGCGACGTTCCTTCTTTGAGCTGGATGTTCAGCGGCGTGGGGCGCGGAGCCCTGTATGCCACCCGGATCAGCGCCGGCTTGCCCTCCACCACCTCGGCGGGCAGGCCGACGAGCCGGTGGCTCCACTCGGACTGCGCCTGCGCGCTCAGGCCCAGGCCCAACAGCATCACGATCGCGGCAAACCCTCGCATCAGCGCCTCCATGCCGCCGATCGGCGGCGAATTCCGCCCTTAAGTTTGACGCACAAGCGGGCGTCTGCGCGCCTTCGCGTAACGCCGACCCGGTGTACGTCGTCAAACGGGCGTATACTGCCATGCAATGAGTGCGCGACAGGACCCAAACCGGTGCAGCAAGCCTATCCGCTACGTTGGAGTCGACCGGTGACCAGGACAGATTCGGCGGACGTCGATCCGGATCAGCATCTGGTCGATCTGGTGCTGCGTGGGGACATGGATGCGTTCGATCGGCTAGTTGAGCGCCACCACGTCTTCGTCTACAACATCGTCCACGGCGTTGTCGGGAATGCGGACGAAGCGGCCGATGTGGTGCAGGAGGTCTTCCTACTCGTCCTCCGCAAACTCGGTTCCTTCCGCCGCGGTTCCCGGTTCGCCACGTGGCTATATCGTGTGGCCGTGAACCGGGCTCTGGACCGGGCGCGGTCCCTCAGCCGCCGCCGATGGGTGCCCTTCGCGGCCGAGACGCTTAATATCGTCGATCCCGCCATCGGTCCCGAGGCCGCGGCCACCCAACAGAGCGACGCCGACCGTGTGCAGTCCGCGATGTCGGCCATAGCGCCGAACCACAGGGACGTGCTGGTGCTGAAGTACTTCCAGGAGATGTCGATCGAGGAGATCTCGGACGTGCTCGGCTGTTCGCAAGATGCCGCCAAGGTCCGTCTGCACCGGGCGCGGATTCACTTCCGGGACAAGTACCGATCCATGTACGGAGATGCCGATGCCAGTCTCTGATCGATGCAGCCAGGTTCGTTCGCTACTGCCCCGGTTGGCAGCGGGTGAAGTGACGCAGACCCAGGCCGATGCCTGCCGCATCCATCTAACCGCTTGCCCGGCATGCCGCGCCGAGGCCGATGCCGCCGTTCGGGCGCATCGCGCGCTGTCAGCCTATCGGCCGGCTCCTCCTCCGCCGGGTCTCGATCGCCGCATCGCCGAGGCGGCGCGGGTCGTCCGCGTTAGGCGTTGGGCGCCCCTGCGCTGGGCCCAAGCCGGTGGGCTCGTGGCGGCTGCCGCCGCCGCTGCCGCCTGTGTTCAGTTCGCGCCGGGCTGGCGGATCACCACCACTGAGCCGGTTTTGTCGCCGGTGCAGCCGCCGGCCGTTCAGGGCGTCAGGTTGCGCCCGGCTCTGCCGCAGGCCGCAGTGCGCCCACCTGGCGCTGACCCCGCACCGGGATCGGCCGCTCCGTACGAACCGGACAGCGGCTCAGCGCAATCGGCGGCGCCTGTTCGCGCCGCTGCGCGGCGTACCCGTACCCATCGCGTCGTCAATCCCATGCCGGCCTCGTTCATGGATGTGCGCGACGCGTCGGGCCGCTCTGCGCGGCAGATCATGGCCGCGCTTCGTAGTTCCGGGCCTTCCGTATCTACCGGTGCGGGCATGGGGAGCGATGGAGCCGGCTCTTCCACCGCTTGGCGCCCGGGCAGGTTCGCAGTGCCCGGACGGCCGGTGTACGAGACGCGATCGTCCGAAGGGAGCCTGCAGGTGGGCCGCCGCCGCGTTCGAACTTCGGCGGAGGCTGGATGGGACGCCCAGGGGCGGCTGTCGGTGATCAGGCTAGCCGCCGAGGCCGAGGGCGACGAGTCGGCCGTCGTGCCCGACAGGACGCCGAAGTAACGCCCATGGCTCGGCGCATGGCTCACTGGCGGTCTGCGGCGGCTACGGTCGTGCTGCTCTGCTTGCCGGCGCTGTCCGGCGCACAGGAGCGCGCGGCCGGTCCGGGCAAGCCTGTGGAGGCCGTCGTGGCGGAGGTCGAAGCGCCCGAGTTGCGGCGTCCGGTGAACCTCTCGATCCCGCGAACCAGGCCTGTGCCGCTGGGCGACGCCGTCAAGGCCATCAGCCGGCAGGCGCGGGTGCCGATCCGGCTGCATCCCTCGCTTTCGCCCAGTGTCTCATTCTCGGCCGAGTTCGTTGAGGCGCCCCTGGCCGCGGTGCTGGACGCGCTCACGCGGACGGGGGCGCTCAAGTGGTCGCTGAACGACGGCGTGGTGTTCCTGCTGCCGGCCGACTGGCTGCAGCTGTACCTGGGCGCCGGACCTGCGGGCCCTCGGCGCGCGCTCGGCGCATGCCCCCGGTGCGGCAAGCCCGTGCTGCCCGACTGGCTCTTCTGCCCGCTTGACGGCGTACGCCTGGCGCGGCCGCGTTCGCAGGCTCCGACCGGCCAGAGACGGCCAGAGTGACGGGCGGGCTCGGAGGGCGTCCCGGTCTGGCCTATGTTCGACGGTGGGCCGCCCCGGTTGGAGTGGCAGCAGGTCTGGCGGTCTTCGTCTGGGCCCTGCGGGGTAGCGAGTTTGATGCGGCCCGTCTCATCGAGGGCTTCGGGCGGGCAGGCGAGTATATGGGGCAGATGTCTCCTCCCGACCTGTCGGTCCTGCCGAAGGCGGCGGCGGCGCTCATCGTCACGCTTCAGATGGCGTTGGTCGGCACCGTGCTGGGGGCGCTGGCGGCTGCCCCTGTCAGCTTCGTGGCTGCGCGAACCTCGGCGTTGCCCCGTGCGCTCTCAACCACGGTTAAGACGGCCCTCAACATCCTCCGGGCCGTGCCGCCTCTGGTCTACGCGGTACTCTTCGTCTATATGGTCGGACTGGGCCCGTTTCCAGGCGCCCTCGGCATCGCCGTCGGCTCCTTCGTTATGCTGGCGAAGCTCTACGCGGAGGCGCTGGAGAGCGTCCATCCCGCCCCTATTGAGGCAGTGAAGGCCGTCGGCGCCAGGCCCATCCAGGTCTTCGTCTACGGGATGCTGCCGCAGGCCCTGCCGCAGTACATGGCCCACACCCTCTATGCCTGGGAGTTGAACATCAGCGCCGCCACCATCCTCGGCATCGTCGGCGCCGGCGGGATCGGCTTTGAGCTCATCGCGCAGATCAACTACTTCCAGTGGCACAAGGTGGCCACGTACCTCCTCGTGCTCGTCGCTATGGTTGTGGTGGCCGATACGGTCAGCTACACGCTCAGGCGCCGCATCCTCTAGCACTTACACGCCGAACCTCGGGCGAACTCCTACAGGGTTATCTCGTATGGGCTAACAGGAGCGTGGGAGCGGAGAGCCGCGGCCCAATCCAGCTCCCCACAGGTCCCGATGGACGGCATTCACACGATAAGGGCGATATCGAACCGCACGGGCATCTCGGTGCATACCATACGGGCTTGGGAGCGGCGCTACGGCGCAGTTGCCCCGGCTCGCTCTGCCTCGAACCGCCGCTTCTACACGGACGCCGAACTGCACCGCCTTCAACTCCTCAATGCCGTTGTGGAGAGTGGCCACACCATCTCAGCGGTGGCGCGGCTCACCGATGAGGATCTGGAGGCCCTGTCCGCCCGGGGTACGGTCGGCCTTGTGGCCTCTCCGCTGGCAGGGCTGGGTCCCGAGGCGTTGGTTGATCTCGCCTTCGAGGCTGTGGCGGCCAGTTCCGTGCATGGCGTATCGCGGGCCGTCGACCATGCTGCGCGCCGCCTTTCCTCGTCCGTGTTCATCACGGGCTTTGCCACTCCGCTCTTGCAGCGCGTGGGAACGGCCTGGCGACGCGGCGAAGTGGCCCCGGCCCACGAGCGCCTGGCCACCGGCGCCCTACGTAGCGCGTTGGGCCAGATGCTGGAGAGTGGCAGGCCCGCGGTGGGCCCGTGGATCGTCTTGGGCTCGCTGGCGGGCGACCAGCACGAGTTGGGCGCACTCATGGTGGCCGTCACCGCGCAGGCTGAGGGTTGGCGATCGGCCTATCTCGGTTCGGGGTTGCCCGGCGCTGACCTCGGGCGGGCCGCCCGCGAGGTCGGGGCAAGAATGGTGGGCGTCAGCGTCACCTGCGTCCCGGATATCGGAGCGGCTTCGCTGGAGTTGGCTGACCTGCGGGCCACCGTGGGCGATCAGGTCGTTATCGTGCTCGGAGGCGCCGAGGCAGGACGGCTGGCAGATACTGCCGCACGGATATCGGCGGTAATGTTCGCCGATCTGGCGGCTGTCCGAGCCGCTCTGCGGGCGTAGGGCGCCTAAGCGCTTCCGTCCCGTCCACCAAGGCGGCGCTCCATGTACAGGCTGTCGCCTGGCCGTCGGAAGGTCGCCTCGCCCCGTGCCACGAAGCCGAAGCCCAGGTAGAGCGATCGAGCGCGCAAGTTGGTCTTGACCACAGTCAATGTGACTACCGGCAACGCCAATGCGTCGCAGTCCGCCAGCGCCGCCCGCATCAGCTCCGCGCCGAGGCCGCAACCGATGAGGTGCTCCTCGAGCCCAATGCCGAGGACCGGCGGCCCGTCCCAGAGCGGCTCTACGAAGGCATGGCCCGAGATATGGCCGTCCCGTGACGTCAACCCATACGAGATCGCATCGCCGTCGGTCGCGCTGGCCAGATGGTCCGCGAGGCGATCGGGACCGGTGAAGCCATCCGGGACGAAGTGCTCCGTCACGGCAGGTGTCAGCCGCTCGTAGAACGCCGCAAGGTGCGCAAGGTCGCCAAGGTGCAGCAGGCTCACGCAGAAGCCCCCGGCAGCAGTTCGCCGTGACGACGTGTCGGCGTTGGGGTTTCGCTCTGTCTCCATGTCGACACACCGTTGGACGGTGGCGGGCGCGATTCCTCCCGAACGACGCGAACCGGGTAACATGATTAAGTCAAGTGGCGTACTCATGTTTAGCATGGCGGCGCGTCGCCGTTTGGAGGAGGCTTCTCGTGAACATCGCATCCAGCATCGTCGACCTGGTGGGCAACACGCCCCTAGTTCGCCTGAACAAGGTGACTGAAGGCGCCGTCGCCACTGTGGCGGCCAAACTCGAGTACTTCAACCCGCTCTCAAGTGTGAAGGACCGGATCGGCGTGGCCATGGTTGAGGCTGCCGAACAGGCCGGCAAGATCTGTCCAGACACCGTGATCCTGGAGGCCACCAGCGGCAACACGGGGATCGCCCTGGCGTTCGTCGCCGCCGCACGGGGCTACAAGGTGACGCTTGTGATGCCGGAGACCATGTCGCAGGAGCGCCGATCCCTGCTGCGCGCCCTGGGCGCTGATCTGGTGTTGACGCCCGGTCCCGAGGGTATGCCCGGCGCGATCAGGCGGGCCGAGGAGTTGGCCGCTGCTGATCCGCGCTACTTCATCCCGCGGCAGTTCGACAACGAGGCCAACCCGGAGGTCCATCGCCGCACCACCGCCGAGGAGATCTGGCGAGATACCGATGGCCAGGTCGATATCCTGGTCGCGGGAGTCGGCACAGGCGGAACGCTGACCGGCGTCGCCGATGTGCTAAAGCAGCGCAGGCCCGGCTTCCAGGCGGTCGCCGTGGAGCCGTCCGCCTCCGCCGTGCTGTCGGGTCAGCCGCGCGGTCCCCATCCCATCCAGGGCATCGGCGCAGGCTTCGTGCCGTCTGTGCTTCGCACCGACCTGATCGATGAGGTCATCAAGGTCGACGCACCGGATGCCGTCGACACCGCGCGGCGGCTGGCCCGAACTGAGGGCGTATTCGCCGGCATCTCGTCGGGGGCCGCCGTATGGGCGGCCGTGCAGGTGGCCCGGCGCCCCGAAAACGCCGGCAAGCTGATCGTCGTAGTGCTTCCTTCGACCGGTGAGAGGTATCTTTCCACGCCGCTGTATGCGGATTTGGCCTAACACCGTCATCTGTCGGGCAAATGGGCGTCGAGTGGGCGCCAAGGGGAGACTACGTCGCCATGCAGTTCGCAACGTTGGCCGTTCACGCCGGGCAGGGGCCCGATCCATCCTTTGGCGCTGTCATGCAGCCGATCTACCAGACCTCTACGTTCGCGTTCCGCGCGGTGGGAGAGCCCGGCCAGTTCGACTACTCACGGACCGGCAATCCCACCCGCCACGCCCTCGAGGAGTGTCTGGCGGCGCTGGAAGGCGGCGTGCGCGGCCTGGCGTTCGCCACCGGCATGGCGGCCGAGGCCACGGCGCTGGCCCTGCTGCAGGCGGGCGACCACATCATCGTCCATGATGACCTCTACGGCGGCACCTACCGCTTGCTCACGTCCATCATGGCGAACAAGGGCATTGAGCCCGAGTTCGTGAACCTGCGCGACCTGAAGGCGCTGGATGCGGCTTTCCGGCCCAACACGCGCATGATCTGGACGGAGACGCCCACGAACCCGCTGATGAACCTGCTCGACCTGGAAGCCATTGCGGACTTGGCATCTCGTCGATCGGTGCTTACGGTCTGCGACAACACGTTCCTCTCGCCCTACTACCAGAGCCCGCTGGCGCTGGGCATCGACATCGTGATGCACTCCACCACGAAGTACATCAACGGGCATTCCGATGTGGTAGGCGGCGCGCTGATCACCGGCGACGCCGCGCTCGGCCAGCAGTTCTACTTCCTGCAGAACGCCATGGGCACGTGCGCTGCGCCGCACGACTGCTTCCTCGTCCTTCGGGGCATCAAGACGCTGCCCCTCCGCATGGAGGCCCACAACACCAACGCCCTGGCAATCGCACATTGGCTGGAGGCCCATCCGGAGGTCTCTGCCGTGCATCATCCCGGATTGGACTCCCACCCGCAACGCGAACTGGCCAAGCGCCAGATGCGCGGGTTCGGTGGTACCTTCTCGTTCCGGCTGAAGGGCGGCGATGAGGCCGTGCAGCGCTTCCTCAACACCGTAAAGCTCTTTGCGCTGGCCGAGTCGCTGGGCGGCGTCGAGTCGCTGATAGAGCAGCCCTGGACCATGACCCACGCCTCCATGCCCGAGGATGTGCGGGTTAAGGCCGGCATCACGGCCGATCTGGTCCGCATTTCGGTCGGCATCGAGCACGTCGATGACCTCATTGCCGACCTCGACCAGGCCCTGAAGGCCTGACGCATGACACCCTTCGGCAGCAAGCTGGAGTACGCCCTCCAGGCGCTGATCGACCTTGCGCAGGCGGGCGCCGTGACCCAGAGCCGGGACGTGGCGGCACGGCAGGGCCTCAGCGACGCATACCTCGATCAGGTCCTCTTGATGCTCAAGCGCGCAGGCTTGGTGCGCAGTACTCGGGGCGCGGGCGGTGGCCACGCACTGGCTCGGCCCACGTCGCAGGTCACCGTGTGGGATGCCGCACTGGCTGTGGGGGCGGTTGTGCCGTGTGAGGTGCCGGCAGCGGTGGTGACCAGCTCGCTAGCCGCGGCGGCAGTGGTGGGGCAACTGGAGCGTGAGACGCATCAGCGGCTGCACCGATGGCTCTCAACGGTGACGCTTGAGGACCTGGCCGACCGCGCGAGCCGCGGCGATGACGCTCTGAGCGTCGCCATCGGGCTCTGATCGGCGCCCGGGCTGGAGCCCGCAGCGCGATCCGTACGCTAGACTGAGTCTGCCCTGACCTCGGTGCCTGGCGCCTACAGGTTCAGCAATAGGCTTCAGGGCCAGTTTCGCGCGGCCTGAGAAGGACGGAACACCATGCTGATGGCGATGACGACCGGGCTCTGTGCTGTCCTGATGCTCTGCACCGTCGGTGGCGACGCCGCGACGCAGGCTCAAGACGTGAGATGGCGGCCCGCGCACGAACTGATGCTTGAGGGCATGGGCTGGACGGCGGTGGCCGAGCCCTTCAGTCGCCTTCCTGCGGCAGCGCACGGCCGCGTACCGGAGTCGCTCTGGGGCCTCGGCCGGCATTCAGCAGGCGTCGCGGTGCGCTTCGTGACCAACTCGCCCACGGTGACGGTTCGATGGACGCTCCTGGAGGCCGAACAGGCCATGCCGCACATGCCGGCCACAGGGGTGAGCGGCTTGGACCTCTATGCTCGCGTCGGCGATGGGCCATGGTCTTTTGTGCAGAACGGCCGGCCTGCCGGCGGGCTGTCGCATGAGATGAGGGCCGGGCTGGAGGCCGTCGCCCAGGGCAAGGCCGGGCTGGTGGAGTGCCTCGTCTACCTGCCGCTCTATAACGGCTGCAAGTCGGTGGAGGTGGGCGTCCCATCGGGCAAGACCCTTGACCCCGCGCCGGAGAGGCCTGGTGGTCGTGGACGGCCCGTGGTCTTCTACGGCACCTCCATCGTGCAGGGCGGTTGCGCCAGCAGGCCGGGCATGGCGCATACGGCCATCCTGGGACGCAGGCTGGACCGCAGCGTGATCAACCTGGGCTTCAGCGGCTCGGGCAGGATGGAGGCAGCGGTGGCGGACCTGCTGGCCGAACTGGACCCGGCCGCCTACGTCATCGACTGCCTCTGGAACATGGCCGGCATGCCCGACGCCGAGATGGCGGGGAAGGTGACCTACCTCGCCATGGCGCTCCGCAAGGCGCACCCGAGTACGCCGATCCTGTTCGTGGGCCAGTCTAGCATCCACTCTGGCGGCAAGGAGAGCCATGCCTCGCAGGTGCAGGCCCGGGCCGTGGCCGCCCTGAAGCAGTCCCGGGTGACCGGGGTGCATGTGGCTCCGGGCGCCGACCTGCTGCGCGGCGACGAGGGCACGGTGGACGGCGTGCATCCTACCGACCTGGGCTTCGTGCAGCACGCAGACGCACTGGAGCCCCTGCTCCGGAAGCTGTTGGCTACGGCCCGGTAGTTCGCGTCAATCCTCGACTGCGACGGCCGAGATGACGGCGTTGTAGCCGGTGAGCTTCTGCGCGGTGATGCTCACCGGCCCGGTCACAGTCCACGCAACCCATGTTCCTGCGTCCGCCTGTGCCTTGGTGACGCGGATCGACGCAAGTGCGCCCTCCTCGTCCCCGACGCTGAGGGTCTGCTCCCGGCCGTTGTGGTCGAAGTCCAGGATGTAGACCCAGATCCGATGGGGCGCGCGGTCGGGAGGCGCTAGTCGAAGGGTCACCGCGTCGCTCCCGAACCAGCAGACCGCCGCACGGCCTTCGGCGCCGCCTACGGGCAGTGCGCGGGCATCGCGGCTCGGGTGTTCCCAGATGCATGGCGCACCGCTGGCGTCGATCCGCCACCTGCCAACGCCCTCCCCGGCAGGGCTGGGCGCGAGAAGGCGTGACGCGCCGATTGGCCGCTCTCCTCCGGTGGCCGTAGTGCCCGTGAGCGATGCCGTGGATCGCTGGATCGTTTCGGGAGTGACAGGCGCGAGGCGGAGGACGATGGTCCTGCCATAGCCGTCCGTGGCTGATGCCGCACGGGGATCCCAGCGGGCCGCGCGGCGCCACAGCCCGTCGGCGCCCTGAACCCGCATCTCCGCGGCCGTGGGGACGAACCAGGAGCCATCGTCTCGGGTCCGTATGGCGATTGTTGAGATCACTGGTGCGGCCTTGCCCCGGCAAGGGATGGCAAGCCGATTGGCGCCGTCTGCCAGCCGGATCGAAGACTTGCCTGCACAGAGCCACGCCGCGCCGGACCTGGCGCCCACATGCGATCCCCAGACGACCAGGGCGGACCGGATCGCCGCGATCCGGCCGAGGCGTCGTTCGGGCTCCTGCTTGACGGGGCTTGGTTGGCCTGGATCTCCTGCAGGTACGGCGGCCTCGGCATTCGTACCTGCCACGACGACAGCGGCGTCGGCAAACCCGGGCAGCAGGAAGTCCACGCCCCCGTTTCGACGGATCGGTGCCAGCATGACGGGCGGGCGGCCGATGCTGACCATCTTGCCCCAGCGGATGCTCGACGCGCCGGCGCATCGGATCGACAGGCGCGGAGGCGAGGCCTGTGTTGCGGCTGAGGCGCACCGGAACGTGGTGCGCGAGACGACCGGTGCGACCCATCGGCCGCCCGGCGCTACGAACAGGTTGGCGGCATTGGCCCCCGATATCCGGACGCAGTGCGCCTCAAGCGCCTGCGACATGCCGCGGAGGGTCGCGAAGAGGGGAGTATATGCCTCGACCACCTCCGCGCCATGCTCCGAGGCCGCCTGCTGCGAGATGGGGAACTTGCGGCTGACCATCTGCGGAAAGACCGCCCAGAGCAGTCTCCGCTTCATCTCCGCCTCGAACCGCAGCGGGTCCGTGGCATAGGTCGTGCTTTTGTGCCATGCCGAGACGGGGCGGAACGGTGACAGCCAGTTGAGGCCGAGCAGGTAGTCGTTCTCGTGGCAGTAGCCGTCAACGTCCTTCAGGGGTTCGAGCCGGTAGAACTGGTTCACGTAGACCCGCTTGCCGGCTGCATGAGCCTGCCTGACGACCTCCTGCACCCCGGCGGAGACGGCGTCGGCCATGTCGGCCACATGGCGTCGGCCGACCATGGTGCGCCCGTCATCGTGGCCATAGTCCAGCGTGCTCGCCCAGTCCAGCCGGTCGATGCAGAAGCCCGCGAGCTCCGGCAACCGGCGCAGGTGCCGAGCCACCTGGTCCTGCAGGAACGGGAAGAGCGAGAGGCCCGGCGCTGCGCTCATGGCCATGGCGCCCTCCCATGTCGGTATGGCCGCGCCGTTCGGGTCCTTCATCAGGGCGTCCGCGAACCTCTCACGCAGCAGGGCCGCCGCCTCATCGCCGCCGCCGCCTGCCCCGCCGCGTCCGCCGAACTCCGTGACGTTGA
Source organism: uncultured Chthonomonas sp. (assembly GCA_903951425.1). GTDB lineage: Bacteria > Armatimonadota > Chthonomonadetes > Chthonomonadales > CAJBBX01 > CAJBBX01. Next base: position 58,669 of record CAJBBX010000066.1, on the reverse strand, counting down.
AGTAGGCGAACACGCCGATCCCGCGCCGGCTCAAATCCCTGCTGTACTCCCGGATCGTGTTGTCGTCCATGGGCCGCCGTAGCGCCCACCAGTTGGCGAAGGTGTAGGGCTCCCACGTCGGCCCGTCCGGCAGGTAGTTCCCGAGGTGCGTGAACCAGAAGCTCGACCAGACGAACCGGGCATCCTGGTTCTCGACCTCATCGGTCGGCGGCTGGTCGTGGATGTGGTGGTACCAGAACGTCCCTTCGTAAGGCCCCCTTGGGAGGCCCGGTCGGAAGTAGGCCGCGAAGTCGTCGGCGTAGGCCTTCAGGGCGGATCGGTAGTCGGCGTGATGGGCGTAGAAGAGCAGGCGGACGTTGATGTCGGCTCCCGCGCCGAGGCCCCTGCGCCCCATGTGCAGGAGGAGCCGCCTCGCGTTTCGCCACTCGACGACGAGGTGGGGGACCGACGGCTCCGGCGGTAAGGCCACCGTGAGCCCGGCGTCCTTGTGCCCGTCCAGCGCGCTGACGAGCGGCAGGACCCAGCAGGCGCCGTCGTCCCAAGCCATGCGCCCATACGGCGTCCCGGTATGCGTCGGCAGGCTACCCAACTCCATGTTGCCCAATTCCGTAGGCGTGAAGAGCTCCAGGGCGGGGTTCAGGATCGGCAACTCCACGACGACCTCGTGCTCGCATGGGCTGACCTTGCGCACGATCCGGAGGTCGAGGCTCGTCTTGGAGCCCGAGACCGACCACTGCACAGTGAATGTGGCATCCGTGCTGGGCGCGTCGGATACGGCCGAGAGGCGAACCTGGCGTCTGGCAGCCAGGTCGGTCAGCCCCAGCCGGATGGGTCCCCGGAGCCATCCGGCCAACGGTGAGCCGCTCGGCGCGGTGATGGTGGCCGAGGTGGCAGGTGCGGCAACGGCCGGGCTGCCCAGACTGCACAGGGCGACCGCAAGGGCCGTCAGACCGAACCTGCCGCCGCCGGTCACTTCGCGGTCTTCACGGCCGCCTTGCTGCGGGTCTCCTGTAGCGTGAGGTCGGCCTGCCGGCCCTCCAGAATGCTCATCGAGAGGTCGACGCATTCCTTGGCCTCGTCCGGCGTGAATGTGCCGACCGTGACCATATCCTGTGGGCGAAGCGTGCTCCAGACGAAATGGAACGCCTGGAACGGTCGAATGTGGCCCGCCGCCATGGGCTTAATGGTGATCACCGGCTTGCGTGCATTGGTGATGATCCGGTGTGTCCAATCCACCTCCAGCGGCATGAGGAAGCCCATGGCGTTGTAGATGGAGATGTAGGTTTCGGCGTCCAAGCCTGTCTCGTCGGTGTAGACGATGGTCTGGGGCAGGTGCGTGCTGAGCCCCGGCACCAGGCCGCGCTCGCGCATGGCCGCGAAGACCGGTGCCATCTGGCGGACTTCGCGCGTGCAGCCGTCAACGAGCGCGTCCGTGGACGAAGTGTGGGGCATACAGAGCGAGGCTCCGCAGGCGGCCTCACCATCAAGCAGCGTGCGGATCTCATCCATATCGAAGCCCTGAGATGGCGTCTGGGCCGTCACGGGCAACGTCGGCGTGGAGACGATGAGGCACTTGCGCCCGACGCGCTGCTCGGCTTCGTGGACGCCGGCCTGGAGCAGGGGATTGCGGCCGAAGCCCATGATGGCGTCGACGCCCGCTCCGAGGAAGACCGCGACCACGTCCGCCAGCTTCTTGTGCTCGTTGAATGTGCCGGTGATCAGGGCGTCCTTGGCCGCGGTGCTGTGGCTGTAGCCGAGGAACCAGTTCGTGCCTATGATCATCCGGGGCATGGAAACGCCGCCGACGATGGTGCGTGGGAAATCCGCCATTGCGAGCTCCTATGGTGCGTGTGGCCGCAACGAGGTCACGGCTTGCGCCCTAGGTTGGACGCGGGCGGTCGATCCTCCTGCCTCGCCGCGTACGACGCCGCCAAAGCAGAAGGGCGTCCCGACCCGTTCACGGAGGCGGGACGCCCTTGATGGGGCTCGTAGGACCGGCGGGCTAGTGCTTGAACTGCTTGTTGAAGGCGTCCAGCGCCTTGCGCAGCGTGGCCTGGGTGTCGTCGCTCATCAGTCCGGTCCGCTGGACCGTCTCGGGGATCTCCGGGTACTTTTCGGCCACGAAGGCCTGCATTTCGCCCTCATACCGGCTGATGGCGGCGACGGGCACCTCATCAAGGTAGCCGTTGAAGCCGGCGTAGATGGAGATCACCTGCTCGGCGGCCGTCATCGGCGCATACTGCGGCTGCACGAGCAACGCGGTCATGCGGGCGCCGCGCTGAAGCTGGGCCTGCGTCGCCTTGTCGAGGTCGGAGGCGAACTGCGAGAACGCCTGGACCTCGCGGTACTGAGCCAGGTCCATGCGGAGGCGGCCGGCGACCGACTTCATGGCCTTGATCTGTGCGTTGCCTCCCACGCGGGAGACCGAAATACCCACGTTGATGGCCGGCCGAATGCCCGCGAAGAAGAGGTCGCCCTCCAGGAAGATCTGGCCGTCCGTAATGGAGATGACGTTGGTCGGGATGTAGGCCGACACGTCGCCGGCCTGCGTCTCGATGATGGGCAGGGCCGTCAGGCTACCGCCGGACGTGGCGATCTTGCGGATCTCGAGCCCATCGGCGCCGGTCATACCGGACAATGCCTTCTTGGCCTCATCGAGGCCGTAGTCGCTGGGGTAGACCTTGCCGTCGACACCCTTGGTGGCTCCCTCGGCTGCCCCGTTCTCCACGATCACGTACTCGTCACGCATCTTGGCGGCGCGCTCCAGCAGGCGGCTGTGGAGGTAGAAGACGTCGCCGGGGTATGCCTCGCGGCCCGGCGGACGCCGGAGCAGGAGCGAGACTTGCCGGTAGGCCACCGCGTGCTTGGAGAGGTCATCGTATACACACAGAGTGTGACCGCCTTGGTCGCGGAAGTACTCGCCCATGGTGACGCCGGCATAGGGGGCGACGTACTGCATGGGCGCCGGATCCGAAGCCGATGCGGTAACGACGATCGTGAAATCCATGGCGCCATGCGCTTCCAGCGTGCGGACCACGTTGGCCACGGTGGACTGCTTCTGGCCGATCGCCACGTAGATGCAGATGACGCCGGTGCCCTTCTGGTTGATGATCGTGTCCAGCGCAACGGCGGTCTTGCCCGTGCCGCGGTCGCCGATGATCAGCTCACGCTGGCCACGCCCGATGGGCGTCATGGCGTCGACGGCCTTCAGGCCGGTCTGTAGCGGCTCCCGAACGGGCTGCCGATCAACGACGCCGGGCGCTCGGATCTCGATGTTCCGGCGCTCAGCCGTTACGATGGGGCCCTTGCCGTCCACCGGATCGCCCACGGCGTTGACCACGCGGCCTACCAGTGCCTTGCCCACGGGCACCGAGATGATGCTGGTGGTGCGGCGCACCGTGGTGCCCTCATGGATCGCCGTGTCCTTGCCCAGGATGACGGCGCCGACGTTGTCCTCTTCGAGGTTGAGGGCCATGGCACGGATGACGTTGCCCTCTTCGTCGGTGACCGGGTTGCCCTTCTCATCCAGGAACTCGAGCATCTCCTGAACCATGCAGTCCTTCAGGCCGTAGATGCGGGCGATACCGTCGCCCACCTGAAGCACCGTTCCGACGCCGACTTCCTCGACCTGCCGCTCGTACGCGTTGATCTCGCGCTCAAGAATGGCAGTTATCTCTTCGGGTCTAATAGCCACGATCACCTCTCCGTCATGAGATCCGCCCGCACCCGGGTCGCTGCGGGTCGGCGCAATCTATCTGAGCAGCGACTCCCGCGCGCGCTCCAGCGCCCCGCGAACACTCCCGTCCAGCACCGTATCCTGCAGTCGTACCGTCACGCCGCCGATGACGGAGGGATCGACTCGAACCTTGAGCTCGACGCTCTTCCCGGTTCGAAGCGATAGCGCCGCTGCGAGCATGGCCGTCTCCTGGTCGGAGATGGGGAAGGCCACCGAGGCCTCGGCCCGAACCACGCCCTTGGCCTCATCGGCAAGCCTGCCGAAGTCCAGCTGGAGCTGCGGCAGGACTGCTTCGCGACGCTTGGCAATGAGCAGGTGCAGCAGCGAGCGCGTCAGGTGGCACGCATCGCCGAAGACCGTGTCCACGAGGCTGTGCTTCCGCTCCGACGAGACCGTCGGGCTGGTCAGCAACGCGGACATTGCAGGAGTAGACCGCCAGATGCCGGCGAGGGCCGCGAGATCCTCCCCGACCACGTCGGTCTGCCCGGTCTTCTGCGAGGCCGCGAAGAGAGCCGATGCATAGCGGCTCGCCGCCCTGGGATCGGCGCCGCTCACGCCTTGGCTCCCAGATCGGCCACGAAGTCGGCAACAAGCCGGCTGTTATCCTCGGTGGTCAGCGACTGCCGCGCAGCATGGGCCGCCGCAGCGACGACGTTGTTGGCGAACTCCTGGCGCAGCTTCACGGTGGTCCGCGCCTGTTCGTGCAGCACTTCGTCCCTAGCTCGCTGGCGCACGGCCTCAGCCAGGGTCGCCGCCTCGGCCAGGATGTGCTCCCTGAGGTCAGCGGCCTCGATGACGGCTTCCGCCATGCGGGCCTCGGTGGCGTCCTCGATGCTCTCAAGGCGGGCTCGATAGTCGTCCCGGAGCATCTCGGCGTCCTGCATGGTCTGGTGGACCTGCTCAGCCGTGTCGGCCACGTCCTGTTGGCGCTCGGCCAGCATGGAGGCAACGGCGGGCACTGCGAACTTCCAGACGATCAGCCCGAGCAGGATGAAGCCCACCATGCGGATGATGAGCCACTGCGGATCGGTGACGTCCGGCGTATGTTCAAGGGCCCAGGGGGCGTGAAGTGGCATTCGTCGCTATCCTGCCTGCTGAGGTTGGCTGTTGGCGGCGGCTACCCGCCCGATGTACTCGTCCACGAGGCGCTTCTGGTCGGCCGACGGAGCCGAGCCCGTCGCCTTGAGGAGCACCTGCATGGCCATGTCGTCCAGCGTGGCGCGCATCTCGGCGGAGAGCCTGTCGTGGTCGGACTGCGCCTGGGACTTGCCGTCGCTTAGGAGTTGGTCCGCCTCTCGCCTTGCGGCGCTGAGGATCTCCTCCCGCTGGGCCTGGGCTGTCTTGACCGTCAGCTGGATGGTCCCGCGCGCCTCGGCTTCTATCTGGGCGATGCGCTGCTCGTACTCAGCTCGAAGCGCCTCCATGTCACGCCGTGTCTGATCGACCTGAGCGTGCGCCCCCTTGATCTGCTGCTTGCGCGCATCGAGGTGACGCGTGATGGGGCGCCAGAAGATGATGTTCATCACCGCAAGCAGGATCAGGAAGAGGCCAACGTTCAGCACGATGACCAGCGGGTCTATGTTGAGACTCTGAAGCAGAGAGTTGAGCATCCGGTGTTCACTCCGAGCGCGGAATCGTCCGGGCGCGCCGTGGCGGCCCGGAAACGTGTCGAGCTCCGAGCTACTTGATGGACTGCAACGCGGTCAGCACGGCGGCAGGATCGGCCGGCAGCTGCGACTTCAGGAGGAACAGGAAGACGAAGGTGAAGATCACCAGCGACTCGATGAAGGCGAGGCCGAGGATCATGGCCGTCTGGATCTTGCCGATCGAATCGGGCTGGCGCGCCATGCCCTCAAGGGCTGCGGAAGCGGCCTTGCCCTGACCCAGGGCGCCGCCGATGACGGCGATGGGAAGTCCCAGACCAACTGCCAGTGCGAGAAATGCGAAGTAGATCACGTTAACGACCTCCTATACGAAATCCAGATCGATTTATGCGGCATGATGCGCTTCGGCGGCGTGGCCGTGCTCGCCGTGCGCTTCGTCGTGATGGCTCTGCAGTGATATGTAGATGCAGGTGAGTAGCGTGAAGACCAGCGCCTGCACAAACGTCGTCAGTAGCGACAGCAGGAGCACCGGGAAGTGCAGGGGCAGGATCGGCAGGGCCGGAAGCATCCCCACACCCAGCGTGGCGAGCACGATGATGACCGTGTCCTCGCCAAAGATGTTGCCGAAGAGGCGCATGGCCAACGTAAATGGCTTGACGATCTCGCTGATCACCTCGATGGGGAAGAGGATGATGCCCGCGGCCGGGATCGGACCCCAGAAGTGCTTCACGTAGCCCTTGAAGCCCTGCTGCCGAATGCCCACGTACTGCACGTAGCAGAAAACGATGAGACCCAGCGCCAGGGTCGTGCTCAGGTTCGCCGTGGGGGAGTGCAGGTATGGGATCTGGCCCCACAGGTTGCCGATGTAGATGAACATGAACAGCGTGCCCACCAAGGGGGCGTACTTCTCGCCGCCGGGGCCGATGATGCCCCGCGTGAAGTTCATGAAGGTCTCGACGATGAACTCGCCCAGGTTCTGCCATCCCTTGGGGATCGCCTCCAGCTTGCGCGTGGCGCGCAAGCCGAATGCGATGATGGCGAGCGCCACCAGCAGGGCGTTGGTGAATAGGAGCCCCGGACTGGGGATATCACCCAGCTTATACTGGTGTTCGCCGTGCCCTGCCGCGGCATGGGTCTCCGTGTGACCGGTGACAGGAGCCTCGGGAGTTCTGTGGTCGCCTTGTGCGAGTTGGATCAGGCCATCTTGTTGCGGCACGCGTCTTCTCCGGAAGCTTCGTCGGGCTCTCTGGTCATCTGGTACCCGATTACCTTGAGCGTCAGCACGGCAGGGATCAGGGCCACGCCGCAAAGCACGGCCAGCGCGCTGACCTGCCGCGAACCCATCGTATAGTTTAGCACCAGCCCGTAGATGGGCAGCTTCGCCAGCAGCAAGCCGGCGAGCAGAACCTGCTTGGCCCTGCTTCGGCCGTGCAGCACCCTCGGCACCGCGTACGCGAGGCTCCAGAGGCTGAACAGGCCCAGAGCCGCCCCAATGGCGAGACCCACCGAGATGGATGCTTGCCCGCGCAAGCCGAATACCAGTACGAAGAGAGCGGCTACCCACGCACCCGTACGGAGCGTTCTCTTCGGCAGACCTTCGTCAGGCATGGCTCAGGCAGACCGCCCACGCCCTCATCGGTTCAGTCGATTGGCCAGTCGGATGGCATTCAGCAGCCCCGCGGAGAAACCCAGGATCGCTCCAGTCAGCGTCGCCACGCCGCCCCAGTGCATGCGGCCGTCCAGCCAGGCGCCGCCTAGCGTCAGCACGATCACCGGCGCGGCCAGCGCCGACGGGATCGAGTAGGCCAATCCCGCCTTGTGCAGGTCCGGGTCCGCGTCGCTGGGCGGCCTGGGCGGGCGCTTCAGGCGCGGCGTTTGCACCGGCGGCGGCGGCAGTCCGGAGCCCATCGGTCGCTTCTCCGGCGCGTCGGGCATGGTGGCTCCTGAGCAGAAGGCTCACTCTCAAGCCTGCGTCCCGCTGAGCCCAAAGGCGTCGTGCAGCAGGCGCACGGCCTGCTCAAGGTTGGCCTCGGGCACGAGGCACGAGATCGACATGGTGGAATCTGCCACCTGGATTATGGGTATGCCTGCCGCGTCCAGCGTCTCGAAGATGGCGGACATCACGCCCGGCGTGTGCCGGTGACCCGATGCCACGACGGAGACCATGGTCACGTTCTCGAAGACCTCGCCGGGCACGTCCACCACCTCGATGAAACTCTCCACCGGGCGCAGGAGGGGCCGCTGGGCGCTGTAGGCGAGGTCCAGGCCCTTGGCGAACTTGAAGATGTAGAAGTGGCTGGCCGGCTGGTTGTTCGGGTTGCTGCCGATGGGCACCACCATGCCGTCCAGCAGGTCCTGGGCGCGGTGGTACAGGTCGCGGTTCACGGCGAACGAGAGGCTGTTCTCGCTGAACGAGACCATGTACATGTTGATACCGGCCCGGCCCATCAGCCGGTAGACCTCTTGCTCGATTTGCGGCTTGTGGACCTCATTGTCGATCTGAATACGGAAGAAGACACCGCGGCCCGAGTGGGTGATGCCCGTCACCCGGCTCTGCGCCGCCGCCGGCTCGCCGCCATCCGGCACGATGCAGGTGCCCGGATGGTCGCTGAAGGTGGACTTAACCCAGAGCGGAATGCCGTAGTCCATAGCGATCTCGGCGGCTCGGGGGTGCACCACCTGGGCGCCGAGGTGGGTGATTTCGAAGAGTTCCGGGTAGGTGCAGACATCCAGCGTGGCCGCGTTAGGCACCATGTCGGGGTCGGCGGTCTTCACGCCGTCGACATCGGTGTAGATCTCGACACGGGCGGCATGGAGTGCCGCACCGAGCGCCGAGGCAGTCGTATCGCTGCCGCCGCGGCCCAGCGTCGTGATATCGCCGTGCGGGGCCAGGCCGCCGCAGCGGGTGACGCCCTGGAAGCCGCAGACGACGGGCACCTCGTTCCGCTCGACGGCATCCAGGATCGCCTGCGGCGTGACGCCGAGGATGCGGGCGCCGCCGAACGAGGTGTCCGTCTCGATGCCCGCTTGACCACCGGAAAGGGCAACAGCGGGAACGCCCATGGACTGCAGGGTCACGGCCATGACCGCGGTGGAGATGAGCTCGCCGCACGCCATCATCACATCCATCTCGCGGAGGCTGGGCGTGAACGATGGATCGATGCCGTTTAGGCAGTCGCGCAGGGTATCGGTGGCGTAGGGCGCGCCGCGTCGGCCGATGGCGGAGACCACCACCACGGGGCGCATGCCGGCCTCGCGGGCGGCCATCACTTTGCGGGCAGCAAGCCGCCGATGCTCGTCGCGGTCGACGGAGGTGCCGCCGAACTTCTGGACCACGATGTCAGCCATCGGCTTTCCCCAGTCCGAAGGTCCGACGCAAGCGAGCCGCGGAGCGGTCCGCTGCGGATCCTTCTATGAGGCACTGGATCGAGCTGTGGGAATCGCCCGCTCCGTAGAGGCGGGCGCCGGCTTCGTGCAGGGCATCCACTGCCTTCACCATCACGCCGGTCAGGTCGCGCACGTTGGACGCATGGATGCTGACTAGCGCCAGCCCCTGGCGACACGCGGCACTGAGGCCCGCGGCGCTGACCGCGGCAACGGCGGCGTCCACTGAGGCGGTCTCCACTGCGAACGTGGCCGAACTCGCGTGCAGCTTGATGAGGAATATCGGCACCGCAGCCTGGGCCAGCGAGTGGAACAGCTTGCCCAATTGGCCGGAGCGGCCGCTGCCGTCGCCGATGGCTACGGTCAGATGGGCCACGCCCGGTGAGATCTCGATGCCGCTGACGCCGCGCTCCCGCTCGAACGAGAGGTGGCCCTGGGGGATGCTGTCCATGGGCTTGCCGTTGCTCCCTAGCCTTGACCGGTAAGAGGCCGAGTATACCCGAACGGCGTCGGGCGGAGCAAAGCAGACCGGCTCCGGAGGCAGCGACCTTGGGCCTCTCTGTGCAGCACGTTGCGAATCAGCCGCCGTTAGCAGTATTGTTGTATGACAGTGCAGCCATCTGCCACCCGGGAGGTAGCGCCATGTTGTGCCCATCGTGCAGCCGAGAGAACCCTGATGCTGCCTGGTTCTGTGCATTCTGTGGAGGCGCCATGCGGGCTCCGGCGCCGCAGGAGCGACCGAGCCCGACCGGAGCCCACGGGCCAAGCGCCGGCGCGCCGCCGGGCCCACGGCCGCGCCCGACAGCGCCGACAGACCCGATGGCGATTGTCGCGTTGGCACTCTCCATCCTTGGGGCTGCGACCTGTGGCATCACCGCGCTGGTGGGTTTGCCTCTGGGCATCGCTTCGCTCGTCCGCAGCAACCGCGAGCTGAACGCGCGCGGCGGACACGGGCTCGCCATCGGCGCAATCGTGGTCTCGGGCGCCATGGCCCTCTGCCTGCCGATCTTCGCGGCGATCATCCTGCCGGTCCTTTCGCAGGCACGTAGGTCTGCCGCAGCGACATCGTGCCTGTCTAATGTGAAGCAGCTTTCATTGGGCGTCCTGATGTACACGCAGGACTACGATGAGAGGGTGCCCATAGGCCGCTCCTGGACGAACGGCTTGCTACCCTACACCAAGAACGTTGGCCTGCATATTTGCCCTGTCCAGAGGCAGGTGCCCTACGGCTATGCCATGAATGCACGAGTCTCGATGCTGCCCATGCGTAAGGTGACGGCGCCTTCGGAGTGCGTTCAGCTCTTCGATGCGAAGGGCTCCGGGGCCAACCGCACGGGGCTGTCGGACCTGGTGGACTGGCGCCATATCCGGAACTCCGCCGCTTTCAGCTTCATGGACGGCCATGCGAAGTACGCGCCGAGCGCCTACCCACCTCCGGTCTTTGAGCCCGGCAAGGCCAGGTGGCGGTGAGGGTCGGGCTGCCGGAGGTACCCGAAACGCACCGGCCCCGATCTACGTCGATTCGCATGGCCCCGGACTGTGGCCCCGCACGTCGGGCAGGAGAAACACGGTAATGCATCCGTTGGACATCGTATACTGGACTTGCCTGCTGCTCGGCGGCGTCTACATGGGCTTCAATCTGCTGATGGGCGGCGTGACCCACGCAATCAGCCATGCCCATGGCGGCGCAGGCGGCGAGGGCGCAGGCCACGTTGCGGGCCACGATGGCGGCGCCGGCCACATCGGCGGCCACGACGGCGGCGCAGGCCATGTCGCTGATGTTGGCCACTCCGGGCACAGCCTGGAGGCGTCCCACGGTCACCACGGCCACGACGGTGGCCACCTTGAGCATGACGCCGGAGCCGAGGACGGCATCGGCCGCGCCAACCTCCTAGCATACGTCAACCCCATGACACTGATGGGCCTGCTCGTCGGCGTGGGCGGCGGCGGCGTGTTGAGCCGTCTGGGCGGGGCCGGCGTGGGAACCAGCCTCCTGTTCGCCGCGGGCGGCGGCGCGGGCCTCTACTACACCTCCTGGTGGATCATCTGCCGCTTCTTCGGCGGCGCACAGTCCAGCAGCCACGGCCGCGAGCAGGACATCTGCGGCATCATCGGAAAGGTGACGGCGCCCATCATGGGGCAGTCCGCGGGTACGGTCTGCATCACCCATATGGGCTCAAGGCAGTCGTTTCGCGCGGTGGCCGACGGCGACGAACTCATCGCCGTGGGCGCCAGCGTTCGGGTGCGCAGGGTCGAGAAGGGCACCGCGCACGTGATAGCCATGGATGGGTAGCGGCGCCCGACAGGCCGACTGACCCGCAACGTTCGAGGAAAGGAAGACATGACATGCCCCCTGGCGTCCCAATGATCCAGCTCATCGGCACCGGAGCGCTACTGGTAGTGCTCCTGCTGCTCACCCTGGTCACCATCTACAGCAAGCTCTACCGCAAGGTTGGACCCAACGAGGTTCTGGTCATCTCCGGAGGAAAGGGCGAGACGATCACCGACGATAACGGTGAGCGCCATCGGCTCGGATTCCGAGTGGTCAAGGGCGGCGGTTCGCTCATCAACCCGATCCTTGAGCGCTGCGAGACCATGTCCCTGGAGCTCATCACCCTGGATATTGTCACGCCCGAGATGTACACCAAGATGGGCGTGCCCATCAAGGTGGACGGCGTGGCCCAGATCAAGGTCCGCGGCGACGATGTCTCCATCCGCACCGCCGCCGAGCAGTTCCTGAACAAGACCAAGGAAGAGATCAAGCAGATCGCCTACCAGACCGTGGCCGGGCACCTGCGCGCCATCCTCGGCACCCTGACGGTGGAAGAGGTCTACGCGGCCCATGACACTTTCGCCCAGAAAGTAGCTGAGGTCTCCGCCGGTGACCTGACCAACATGGGTCTGGAGGTGGTCAGCTTCACGATCCGCGAGATCAGCGATAGCCGCGGCTACCTGGAGGCCATCGGTAAGACGAGGATCGCGCAGGTCAAGCGAGACGCACAGATCGGCGAGGCTGACGCCAACCGCGACGCCACGATCCGCTCCGCGCAGGCCGCCCAGGAAGCCGCCACGGCCAAGTACCTGGCCGACACCAAGATCGCGGAGTCCGAGCGTGACTACAAGCTGCAGGTTCAGGGCTACAACGCTTCGGTGAACCAGAAGAAGGCCGAGTCGGACCTCTCCTACGACCTGCAGAAGTACACCACCGCGCAGGCCGTTAAGGAGCAGGAGCTCCAGGTCGAGATCATCGCCAAGCAGAAGCAGACCCAGATGGAAGAGCAGGAAATCCTACGTCGCGAGAAGGAGCTCACAGCCACGGTGCAGCGCCCGGCCGAGGCCGAGCGGCGCCGGATCGAGACGATCGCCGAAGCCGAGCAGTTCCGCCTCAAGACCACCGCGCTGGGGCAGTCCGAGGCCGCCCGAATGTCGGGAGCCGCGCAGGCCGAAGTGGTCCAGAAGACGGGTACTGCCGAAGCCGAGGTGAACAAGGCCAAGGCGTTCGCCGAGGCAGCATCCATCGAAGCCAAGGGCCTTGCCGAGGCCAAGGCCGTGGAGGCCCGCGGTCTGGCCGAAGCCGAGGCGATCCGTGCTCGCGGCCTTGCCGAGGCGCAGGGAATGCTGAAGCGCGCCGAGGCGTTCCGCGCCTACAACGACGCGGCCGTGGCGAGCATGCTCGTGGACAAGCTGCCGCAGATCGCCGAGGCCATCTCGGCGCCGCTGTCGCGCATCGACAAGATCGTACTCGTCAACACAGGCGCCGGCGGCGAGGGCGGAATCGGCGCCGGCCGCATCACGTCGGAGATTACCGGCATCATCTCGCAGGTGCCGCCGGTCATCGAGGCCATGACGGGCATCAAGCTGCAGGACCTGGTGAGCCGAATGTCCGGCCCAGCCGCCGTTGAGGCCGCTGAGGTCGTGGAGGCGACGCCCGCGGCTTAGGCGCGCCGTCGTATGACGAAGGAGACTCGGGCCCGCCCGGCATCGGCCGGACGGGCCCGAGTCGCATCACATCCGGCTGAGCCGGACGAAGACGACGCCGTGCCGTGGCACCGTGGAGCCGAACCGATCCTCATGGATACCGAGGCCGCGCTGACGCCACAGGTCCCGGACCTTCCACTGCCCGGAGATGCCCAGGGCCTTCCACGGCGCCGACATGCGGGCCGCCGTGTCGCCCCGATTGAAGAGCCCCACGGCCAGGTCGCCGCCGGCCAGGGGCTTGGCCCAGACCTCGGTCTCCTCGCTCCGGAGCACGGGCTTGCCTTGGATGCCCAGGACGTCCTGGTTCACGGCGATCACCTCGTCGTTGCAGAGCAGCCCGAGCGTGAAGTCGTCCATCTGGGTCAGGTCGCCTGACAGTACCAGCGGGGCGGCTAGGATCGACCAGAGGCTCATGTAGGTGTACTGCTCGTTGGGCGTCAACGGCGTGGGCACCAGTGCGCCGCGCCAGAGGATGCGCCCGAGGAGGATATTGTCGGGGTCGTTCCAGCCGCCGGGCCCGGCAAAGGCCTCCTTGCCCGCCTGGCCGAACCCGCAGGCGGCGGTGCTCTCCCAGAGGTCCGAGGTCGCGCCCAGGTCGCCGGTCGTGCGCCAGAAGTTTCCGCCCACCTGCGTGCCCCAGCGCTGTACCTCACCCATGCCGTACTGGCACAGGTTGTAGACCATATCGCGTTTCTGGAGCCGCAGCAGGTCGCCCATCAGCTGGTAGGGCCGCACCATGTGGACCCGGTCGGAGCCGCCTGCCACGTTGCCGTAGGAGCACCAGTCGTACTTTAGGAAGTCGAAGCCCCAGTCGGCGAACTGCTTCGCGTCGGTCGCCTCGCGCCGCCAGGATCCCTCGTAGCCGGCGCAGGTGGATGGCCCCGGCGAGATATAGATGCCCGCCTTCAGGCCCTGTCCGTGGATCGCGTTGCACAGGCCCCGCATGTCGGGGAAGAGGGCGTTAGGCCGTAGGTTGCCCTGCCCATCGCGGGGAGCGCCGCCGAGGACGGTGTCGTCGGCCCCGAGACGGATGTTCCAGCCGTCGTCGATGTTGATGTAGCTGTAGCCGTGGTCGGCCAGCCCGCTGGCCCGCATGGCCTCGGCCTGCCGCCGCACGAACGCGTCGCTGATGCTCGTGTAGGCCATGTACCAGGTGGACCAGCCCATGGGCGGCGTCAGGGCCAACGTCTCACCGCAACGGAGCGTCACGGTCTGGGTGCAGGCGCCCGAGCGGTTCGTGGCGGTCACCCGGACGGGCCAGTCACCCTCGGCTGCCATGGAGCCCTGGAAGGAGCCGGTAGCGGCGTCGATCGTCACGCCCGGCGGAAGGCCGTAGGCGCGGAACCGCACGGGACGGTCGCCCGACGTGGGCACGGTGAAGAGGATCGGCGAGCCCGGCCGAACGCCGAAGAGCCGAGGCCAGTTGATGCGAGGTTGCCGAGGCGTGGGCGGCGTCAGGCGTATGAAGGGCTCCTTGGGCGGCACGACCGGCGCCGGCGCGCTGCCGGCATGGGTGATGACGGCGTCGCACCAGTCGGCGTGGTCGAAGTCGATGCCGTCGTCGCCGGGCAGGGCGCTGAGCGTGAGGACGCGGCATCCGCGCAGGTCCACGTCCACCGGCCGGGCCTGTTCGCCCCCATGCATCAGGCCGCTGTCGTAGATGCGCTTGCCGTCGGCGGAGATGCGGAAGACGACGCTCCCAAGGCCGGCGCCTACCTCGTCATCGACGCCGACCCAGGCCCGAAACCGCGTGGCCGTGCCGTGCAGGTCGAGCCGGAGCGTGCTGGAGGCGTGCGTCCCCACGCCGCGCTCGAACGCCTTGCCCCCGACGCTCAGGCCCTTTCCCTGGATCGACGCGTTGGCCAGCGCCTTGCCCCATCCCGCGGACATCCGGCTCAGGTCGGCCTTCTCGAGCCGCCACTCGTTGGCCCGGGCTACCGTGCCGTTCGTCGGCGCCAGTCCGATGACCAGGGCCAGCAGTGTCGTGAGCATGGGGCGCCTCCCAAATGTGCGTTGGCCGTTGGCCTATTGCCAGAACTGATAGGTTGGAACCCCGCGCAGAATGCCGTAGACGTTCCAGAGGCTGCCCACCACGAACTGTCCCATGATGAGGCCCATGAAGAAGGGCACCGAGCGCTGGAAGCCCGCCCTGCCGGAGTAGCGGAGGAGGATTACCTTCAGGAGCCACGCGAAGAAGAGCGGCATCCAGACAAGGTTGATCTCCCAACTGGCGGTCACGGCGTAGGCCAGCGGATGGAAGGGCCACCAGGTGAACCGCACACGCATGTACTGGAGGAAGAGTGCAGTCAGGAATCCCACGGGGATGGCCAGCTGGGCCACGAAGTTGGACTTCTTGGGCGTCTTGAGCCAGCCCTCGAGCTGGGTGTAGGCCTCGGGACCGAAGGATGCCATCGACCGCGCTCGAGCTCCGTAGTCGTACATCAGGTGCAACATGGCCCAGAACGCCACGACCCCCGCGATGAACCCGAAGACGCAGAGCCCCCAGAACCACCGCTTGTACTCGGAGTTGGTCTGCTCGGCCATCTTGAAGGCCTCAAGCTGGTGCGGCATGGGGTGGGACCGGTAGGCCCTGTTGAACCAGTAGCAGATCGAGAATGCCGTGAGCTGCCCCGGCGTGAACACCCGCTGGCCCAGCGTCTCGGTGAGGATCCAGTCCGGCCCGGTCCAGTGGAGGTCGTGGATCGGCGTGCCCATCTCCGCCCGCATCCGCGTGATGGAGAGGGCCAGGGAGAAGTAGATCGTGAAGAACGCCGCGGGGAGCCAGAGGCCCATGCCGAGCTTGTACATGAACCAGTGCAGGAACGCCATGCCGGCCGCCATGCCGATGAAGGCAGTGCGGTAGGAGACCGGTTCATCGCGGTCGTCCAGTTCCGACGGCCGGCCGAATGCCCGCAATGCCACCTGCTTCAGGTAGCCGCGGCTCAGCCAGAGGCTGTAGACGCAGAAGGCGATGTAGCCGCCGAATGCCTGGTCGTTGGCATAGGGGAAGCGGGGATCCTGGTCCCAAGCGTTGGCCACCGAGATGACGATCTGCAACTTCCAGAAGATATAGAAGAACCAGCACGAGAACAGGAAGTCCACCGGCATCAGCATCCCCAGCCCGATCAGGAACGGGTAGAAGGAGAGCGGCGTCCAGCCGATGGCGTTCCAGGGCTTGTTGGTGACGAAGTCGGCCAGGTTGAAGAAGCTGGATCCGCGGCCCGGCGTGAAGACCGTGGGGATGCCTGGGTAGTAGACGTTCAGGCTGTTGATGCAGTCGATGGCTGCCGCGATCACGAATCCGAACCAGAACAGCCGGTTGCGGAAGAGCCCCGTTTTCGGCGCGAACGACTGCTCGCTAGAGATCTGCAGCGGGAGCTGGACGATGGGATAAGAGAGCTTCTCGCTCTCGGTCCACTGCTTTCGGAGCACGGAGTTGATGCAAAGCATCACGAACATCATAACGCCAAGGAAGCAGGACCAGGTCAGCGCAACCGGTAGCCAGGCCTTGATGTAGACCATCCGGTAGAGCGTGTCATTGCCCAGGTAGTAGCCCTTCATCAGGTCCTTGAACGGGAATGTGAAGGGGTACTTGGCCATGTGCGGGTCGATGAAGAGCGACTGCCAGCCGTTCGATGCATCGGCGTACTGGTAAGGCCAGGTCAGCATGGGCACCAGCACCTGGAAGGTGTCATGACCGCAGACGCAGGAGCCGATGGCCAGCACGGCGTAGACGAAGAGAAGCTCGGCCCGGTTGAAGGCAAGCCGCGGAGCCCGGCGCTCCACCGCCCGGTTGACGAGCGTCATCACGAGCAGGATGAAGATGAGGTTGAAGAAGAGCGAGATGGTCGTCGGGTGGGCGGAGTAGCGAATCTGCTCCATCTGGACCACCCAGTAGGCATTCACCCAGAGCAGGACGAACGCCGCCAGGCACGAACGCCAGGTTACGGCCCTGACCTTGGCCGCGGCGCGACCGGGCTCAGCGTGGCCGTCGGGTGCGGCCTTCAGTTGTGTTGCCACTCGGGCGCCTCCTGACCGGCTATCGCTTCATCGCTCTCATTATGGCCGATGCGAGACGGCTCATCGTCCCGGGCCGTGGCCCGCCAGCAGCTGCTCCTCCGCCCGCTCGAACGTGAGGCCCTGCAGCGCCCTGAGGGTGACCAAGCCGACCACCGGCGGGTAGGTCTGCCCGGCCTCCATGCGTGGAGCGACGTACTCGATGGCTTCGTGGACGTCGGCGCAGGCCTCGGCGTACTCCATGCCCGCCAGGTCCGCGACGTAGCGGGTGGCCCGGTCTATGAGCTTCAGGTTGCTGGGCACAACCCAGATCATGGTGTTGCCCATCACGCGGCCCAAGCGGACCATGATGCTGGTGCTCAAGGCGTTCAATGCCATCTTGGCGGCGACGCGGGTCACGCCGTCAAGCATGAGGTCCGTCCGGGGCACAGGCAGGCGAACGCAGACGGCGCCGGGCGGCGTCTCGGGAGTGCACCGGGCTTCGGGGTCGGGCGATACGAGCAGTAGGCCCGCGCGTGCGCCGGCCGCCGCGCAGCGGTTGAGTGCATCCGCGTAGAAGCTCCGTCCCACCTCATCGGTCAGTTCCGAGGCTGTTGCGATGGCCAGCGCCACGTCTCCGGGGTTCACCTGTCGTGCCTGCAAGCCGTCCTGGCCGATGCGGAAGCGCATGAGCTCAGCCCCGCCGATCCTGTTCACGACCGCGCACTGCCTATCGGCCACGGCGACGTCGACCATGCTGCGGACATCGTCCGCGTTCCACTGCACGGTGCGGGGCGCGCGGCCCAGCAGCCGTGTCCAGGCGGCGGGCGTCTCGTCGGGCGGGGTGAAGAGGAAAACCCAGGACTCGGCGCCTTCGGGGTCGTCGAACTTGCGGAACGGCGGAGTGCAGAAGGTGGGGGAGCGCTCGGTGGTATCGGTCAGCACGTCGATGCCCAGGCCGTCGGCATGGTACGTGGCCTTGGCGCCGCACCGGTAGGCCGCCTCCTCCAGAGTGGCGAGCCGTGCAAGCGAACAGACGAACGAGGGCGCCTTGAGTTCAGCGTGGGCCTGCTCCAGCGCCGCCAGCGTGTGCGGTCCCACCCGCTCCGGCGTGAGGGGATGCCCCTCCGGTCGACTACGCAACAGGAGGCAGAGGGCGGTCTCCAGCACGGTTACCATGGCGATCAACTCGCTGGAGGTCGCCTGCATCCGGGTGGAGCCGCGGATCGCCATGGGCCCCGTGGTCAGGTTCACGTTCCGGATGCGATCGTCGTCCAGCACTTCGCGGCTCCGTGCCACACGGGAGCGGAGCAGGTCGTCAGGGTTGTTGTAGACGAAGTAGACCTTCGCGCCCGCCTCAAGTCCCGCCCAGGCGGTGCCGATGACGAAGGAGGTCTCTCCGCCTTCGGTGATGGCGAAGACGACGTCGCCAGGTCCCACGCCAAGGTCGGTGATCTGCTTCTTGCCGAACGACGCGTAGTCCTCGAACCCTTCGACGGACTTGATGAGCGCGAAGTCGCCGCCCGCCATGACGCTGAAGGTGCGGTCGGCCATGTCGGCGGCGTACGCGGCATCGCCGTCCATGCGCCGCCAGTACTTCCGCCAGATCGAGTCGAGCTGAATGCTCAGCCGCCCGGTGGCCCCGCAACCGGTGAAGAAGAGCCGCCCTCCGCGGGAAAGCGCCTCAGCCGCGGCGTTCCCCATCTCCAGGGCAAGCCCCGATGCCGTGAACCGGCGGAAGCCCTCCACCACGTCGGCGTCCACGGCGAAGAGCAGCTCCAGCGCCCTGTCTACTCCGGCTTCGGCCGCGCCGCTCAGGTCCCGGGTCAGGGGATGCGCCGACTCTGTGACCAGATGGCCCAACCTGAACTGGTCCGCGATCGCCAGGAACTCCGCCGTGCGGCGGTCGGATGCTGCGCTCATGGAGGCTCTCCTAAGCAGAGATGCATCATTGTGGACCGCGACGGCAGGCGTTCGGTGATGCCGCGGTGAATCCTAGGCGCAGCCGGCTGCGAATGGCCCTGGCGGGCAGCGGTTCGGCCAAGACACGCTACAGGAGTACGGTATGATCCGGGTTGGACTGGTTGGCTGTGGCGGCATCATGGGCGCCCATGTGCCGGGATGGAAGGCCGTCGAGGGGCGCGCGGTAGTGACCGCCGCGTGCGATGTCAATGAGGAGAACGCCAAGCGCAGATCGGCCGAGACCAGCGGGTCCGCAGCGATCTACGCCGACTGGAAGGCGATGCTGGCCGACGGCGTCGTCGATGCCATCGACTGCGCCCTGCCGCACCACCTGCATCGCGACGCGATCGTGCAGGCCGCCGAGGCCGGCAAGCACGTCATCACCGAGAAGCCGCTCTGCATGTCGCTGGCCGAGGCCGCCGACATCGAGAGCGCCGTCACCTCCAACGGCGTGGTCCTGGTCTGCGCCCACAACCAGATGTTTGAGCCGGCGCCCCGCACGGCACGCAAGTGGATCCGCGACGGCCGCCTGGGCCGCATCTTCAGCCTCCGCACGGTGGACTGCTTCTTCGCCGGCGGCGGGAATACGGTCGACTGGGGCTGGCGCGGCAAGCTGGACACCTGCGGCGGCGGTTGCGCCATCGACACCGGCTACCACCCGACCTACATGCTGATCTCCCTGGCCAACGCGGCTCCCACCGAGGTCGTCAGCTTCACCGCCAACTACAACCAGCCCACGCTGGAGGGCGATGACAGCGCACAGACCATGGTCCGCTTCGCCAACGGCGCGGTCGGTACGCTCCAGACCAGCTGGGGCTACGGCGTGCCTAACGGCCACTGGCAGATCGCGGCCATCGGCGAGAAGGGCCAGATTTACGGCCGCGGCAACACGCTCTACTTCCAGCCGCTCCAGGGCGAGGTCGAGAAGCATGAGCTGGAGCCGGAGAACGGCTTCGTTGGCGAGATCAAGCACTTCGTCGACTGCATCGTCGACGGTGTGGCGCCGGAGCAGGGCCTCTACGAGGGCGTCACCGTGCTCAAGGTGATCCTCGGCGGGTACCAGTCCGAGAAGGAAAAGCGCGTCATCCAGCTGTAGCGAGGATTGAGCCGCCGGTCCCCGCGCGATGGGGACCGGCGGCCCTTCACACCGTTCCTCCGAACCGTCTTGGCCACTGCTTGTGCCACTCGGTGGCCTGCTCGTACGCTAGCGCCACGCGCAGTGCGGCGTCCTCCCTGCCGAGCCGCCCGGTGAACTCCACCATGCGGGGCAGGCTGCTGACCAGACCGCAGCGGGTGATAACGGTGGGATGCCCTGTCAGGTTGGTCGCCACCAGGCTGCCGTAGGGCGGGGTCACGTAGCAGTCCACGTCGGCCACGGCTCTCTCGAACTCCAACTGCAGATTGCGCCGAACACGCATGGCGGTGATGTAGTCGGCAGCTGGAGCCAGGCTGCCGATGCGGAAGAGGTTCGGCCACGAGTTCTCGGTCTGCTGGGCGAGCTTTGCGAGCTTGCCGTCGGAGTTGAGCCGCTCGAACGCGGCCGCCCCCTCGCACCCGATGATCAGCCCCGCCAGCGCGTCGTATGCCGGCCCCATAACCGGCAGCTTCACAGGAACGAGCTTCACTCCGAGCCGCTTCAGGGTGTCCACGACCGCAGCGTAGATCGGTGCGTCGGCTCCCCTGGCCGCCTCCGCGAAGGCCGCCTCGTCGATCCCCACGCGCAGATCCTTCAACGGCCTTGCGGCGTCCCACTGGAACGGCGCCACGATGGCCGTCTGGTCGCAGCCGTCGGGTCCGTAGATCGCGCCCAGCACCGCTGCGCAGTCCTCCACGCAGCGAGCCATGGGGCCCAGCTTGTCCATGGACCAGCTCAGCGCCATGGCGCCCGTCCTGGGCACGCGCCCGAACGTGGGTCGCAGCCCTGTGACGCCGCAGCGCACAGAGGGGCTGATGATGCTGCCAAGCGTCTCGCTGCCGATGGCGAAGGCCACCAGCCCCGCCGCCAGGGCGCTGGCCGGTCCCGCCGACGAGCCGCTGGAGCCCTTGTCCGGTTGCCACGGGTTGCGCGTGAGGCCCCCGAACCAGACATCGCCCATGGCCAGTTCGCCCAGGCTCAGCTTGGCGCACAGCACGGCGCCCGAGGCGTCCAGCCTCTGCGCCACGGTGGCGTTGTAAGTGAACACCTGGTCCGCGTATGGCGCCGCGCCCCAGGCGGTGGGGTACTTCTTCACGGCCAGCAGGTCCTTGGCGCCCCAGGGGATGCCGTGGAGCGGCCCCCGCCGCTTGCCGCTCATGGTCTCGCGGTCGGCTCGCTCCGCCTGCCGCATGGCCAGCGCCTCGGTGAGCGTGACGACGCAGTGGAGCTCATCGCCATGCTTGCGCAGGCGATCGAGGTAGAACTGCGTGAGTTCGACGGAGCTGATCTTGCGCGTGCGGATCATCTCCGAAAGCTGCAGAACGCTTGCGAAGGCCAGGTCGCCGTCAGCGGCAGTCCGTGTAGCATGGGTCGGCTTCGAGAGCTTCAGAACGGGCTTGCCCGTCGGCAGTCGAACGCCCGGTATGATCGGCTGGAACAGGAGCGCCGGCTCGGACGCCTCCGTCAATGGGAAGGCGCGAAGGGCCTGCAGGGCATCGCGGTTCTCGGCCAGGCCCCGGGCCATGAGGGCGCGCTCGGGCCCGGTATAGGCCCTGCCGACCGAGCGGCCGAGGCTCTCGATCTCGGCCACTGGTACTGCGCCGTCTACCTGGGACCCGGCGGCCAGGCTCAGGCACCCCGCTCCGGCGCAGGCAAGGCCCTTGAGCATTGTGCGGCGATCGATCGGGCGCTTCTCGTCCACAGGCTTCTCCCTGGCGCGTTCTGGTCCGCTGCCTCTCGCGAGCAGGAATCCGCGCCGCGGCTATCGTACCTTCCATCAACGCACTCGGCGCCGTCTGACCGGGCGTCGGGTATGCATCGCGTCTAGGACACAGGGATTGCCGTCAGCGGCGGCATCGAAGGAGGAGCTATGGCGGCGGTTGACATTCTGAAAGTCGGTGTGATCGGCTATGGCGGTATCGGCAAGTTCCACCTGCAGGGGTGGCTGAACCTGCGGGACGAGGGCGTGACGCTGGGCGCCGTCTGCGACGCCGATCCGTCTAAGTGGTCGGTCGTTGAGGACGCCTACCAGGGCGTCGGCCCCGTGCCGGCGAAGGAGGGCTTCCTCTACACCAGCGTGGATGACTTCGTGCAGAACTCGGGGTGCGACATCGTCAGCATCTGCCTGCCGAACTTCCTCCACGAGCCGGTGGGCGTCAAGTGCTTCGACAAGGGCATGCACGTGCTCATGGAGAAGCCCGCGGCGAATACGCTGGCCGGAGCCCAGAACATCGTGGCGGCGTGCAAGCGGTCGGGCAAGGTGGGCGCGGCGCAGTTGAACAACAACTACACACCGACTTACGAGCTGGCCGAGGGCATGGTGGATGACGGCGCGTTCGGCGACCTGCAGTCGGTCTCCGGCTGGTGGGTTCGCCGAAACGGCATCCCGTTCTATGGCCAGTGGTTCGGCATCAAGGAGAAGAGCGGCGGCGGACCCGGCATCGACCTGATGCCGCACGTCCTGGGCTGGCTCCTCGGTGTCATGGATTGGCCGAAGGCGAAGTGGGTTTCGGCGCGCGCCTTCGACAAGGCCGAGCCGGGTGCGCCGGGCTACGGCCCCTACGGCGGCGGCTCCAAGAACCCCGGCGGCCAGTTCGACGTGGAGCGCCGGATGCAGTCCTACGCCCAGCTTGAGAACGGTGTCACCATGAGCCTTGAGGCAGCGTGGGCCATGCACATCGACCAGGAGCGCATGGGCTTCCGGCTGGTGGGCAGCAAGGGCACGCTGGCGGTCGAGCGCGTCTGGCCGATTAACGACGGCGACGACGCCAAGGCCATC
Organism: uncultured Chthonomonas sp.; assembly: GCA_903951425.1. Lineage (GTDB taxonomy): Bacteria > Armatimonadota > Chthonomonadetes > Chthonomonadales > CAJBBX01 > CAJBBX01. The sequence goes on along the minus strand of CAJBBX010000066.1, from coordinate 36,095 downwards.
GACACGGCGACCTACTACACTACCCGTGAGAAGGCCGGCCGGCCCTGGACTGTCAACAAGGTCTTCAACCCGGATACGGATCCGAGCACGCGCGATGCGTTCATGGGCCGCACGAAGACCCAGCCCGAGATGCTGGCGGCCATCCGCGCAGGCCGATCGCCCAAGACCAGCGTCGAGCATCTCCTTGCGATTCAGGAAGTAATCGAGGCGAGCTACAACTCGGCCGCAGCCGGCGGGGAGCCCGTGAAGCCGTAGCCACTCCGCACGCGAGCCGTTGCCTGACGCACAGGGCGCCCGGTCCCCCAACTGGAGGCCGGGCGCCTCTGCTTCTCCTACTTCCTGGCGATCTCCAGGCAGGTGAGCTTCTGACCGTCCTGCACCAGCACACGGCCGCCGAAGATGGCCGGGTGGCACCAGTTGGCCCCGCACGCCGGGGCCTTAGAGGTGATTCTGGCGTCGGTGGGCGTCAGTGCGATCGTCACGAGGTTGCCGCCGTCGCAGAGCCCAAGGATCAGGCCGGGCCAGGCGATCATGGCGCAAAACTCGGTGCTCACCAGCCCTGAGAAGAAGCCGTCCTTCACGAAGACCTTGGCTCCGGTGGCGGCATCGACGCAGAAGAGCCGGTTTCCCGGTCCGAGCCCGTAGACCAGCTTTCCGAGAGCCACCGGACTCGCGAAGCTCACGCCCAGATCGCTGTGGGTCCATGTGCGCTCGGCCTTGAACTGGGGGCCGTCCTTCGTCACGCGGACCCCGGTCAGGCCGAATGTGATGGAGCCCACCACCACCGTGTCGCCGCACAGGATCGGCGTGGTGGCGTGACGCCCGTACCGCGACTTCAGTGGCATCCGCCATAGTAGCGCGCCGGTCTGCACGTCGAGACCCATGAGCGCGATGGCCGAGTAAACGATCACCTGCCGCACACCGCCGATAGTGCCTGTGATCGGGCCCACGTGGCCGGGCGGGTCATCCTGCGACTTCCAGATCACGGCTCCAGTCAGCTTGTTCCAGCAGACCACGCCCGCGCCCGGGGCGCCCACGTTGGCCACGATTCGGTTGCCGTCGATCACGGGCGAGCAGCTGAACCCATGCCGCGCCGCGCCCAGGTTGTCTCCAGACTCTGCTGGGGCGGCAGCCCCGAGGTCCTTCTGATAGCTGCATCGCCAGACGATCTTGCCGTCCCTGGCGTTCAGGCAGAGAAGCTCGCCCACGCAGGACTGCGCGTAAACCCTGTCGCCGTCGGCGATGGGCGTGCAGCGCGGACCGGGCTTCGACTGAAAGTCAGTGTAGACAGGCCCCACTTCGGCGCGCCAGATCTCCTGGCCCGTGGCGGCGTTCAGGGCGTGGATCGTCTCCTTGTCGCCAACGGCGTCCATGGCGTAGACCCGCCCGCCCGCCACGATGGGGCTGGCGATGCCCACTCCAATAGGAACCTGCCACGCAATGGTGGGAGCTGCAGCCAGCGCCTTGGGTGCGATGGCGTCGGCCGGGGCGCGTCCGTCGGCGTTGGCGCCGCGCCAGCGGGGCCAGTCGGCACGGCCTGCGGCAGCCAGGAGGATCAGGACGGCTGAGATTGCGGCGGCTCGGACGGAGCGGGTCATCGGTCAGCCTTTCTTCGGCGAGGCGTGAGGGTCTTGCCGGTCGTGCCGGCGTTACCCAAACGGGTACAGAGCGCGGCAACGTCGCGGTGCAACGGCGGGCACCGGAGTTCCAGCTTGCCGCCGGCCGCGTGCGTGCGAGCCGTCGTGAGGGCCTTACCGGTCCAGGTGTCGATCCACTCCACACGCCACGCGGCGTCGGCGGCGGGCACGGTGACGACGACGCCGTCGAGCGTCTCCGGGCGCTTGCCGTCGTAGTCGGTGCGCCAGCTGCTCTGTCGGTTGTGTACCCACGCAACGAGCGTTCGCGGCCCGGCCAGCGCCAGGGCGTTCACGTCCGGGTAGCGGCTACTCCGGTAGGCCGGAATGGTAACGGAGCGGATTTGGTACCAGTCGCCTGCGGTGTTGGCCGCAGTGATCACATGCTTGCCGGCCGGCGCCTGGATAGCGATGGGCTCGTCGTAGTCCACGACGTAGCAGTTGTACTGCTCCAGTAGCTTCGAGCGCTTCCAGGGACCTGCGCCATCCGGGCCCGCCTGCAGTTCGCGGGTGACGATCGGCTTGCCGTCCAGCGAGATCACCATGTTGGCCGCCGTGCAGACCTGGCCCAGCATCAGCGTGATGGTCCCATCTGCTGGCATGTCGACCTTCCAGGTCAGTCTGGTCGGTAGCTCGGACGGCTTGCCGCGCTGTGGGCTTCCGATGGCCATGCCCATGGGTCCGCCGGAGATCGACCCATCGCGGCCTACCTCGTATACGGTGCTGGGCGGCATGCCCCACTCGACGGCACCCGGCAGCACGAGGTCCGAGAAGCGCTCCTGACTGGGGCTCTCCTGCCGGACACCAACGTTGCGCACCGGCTCCAGCCCCGCCCTCAGCCAGTCGATCCGGTCGGCGAAGCGGCGCACGGGCGTCAGGATGTGGTACAGGTTCTTCGGGTGGACGTAGCCGTCCCAGTACCAGAGCATGGCGGTACCCGCCGCGCCGGACATGAGGGCGGCCCAGGCCCCGTTATGCATGCTGACGCCGGTACCGGACGGGTCCCAGCGGCTGTCGGCGGTCTGCCAGTCGATGCCGAATTCCGCGAGCAGGTAGGGCTTGCCGTGGAGGTCTGCCTCCTGGGCGTCGCGCTGGATGCCTGGTGTGAAGTCAGGCGTGTTGCCCGCCTGCCCGTACATATGCTTCATGGTGAAGTCGATGGCCGGCGAGCGCCATGTGACGGCGTCGCCATAGGTTGTACTCACCATGTGGCGGTTCGGGTCGATCAGTTTCAGGTGCCGGGCCATCTCGTCCACCCACTTTGATTGCGCGGGCGTGGGCGGCACCTCGTTCCAGAACTCCCAGGCGAAGAGCGCCGTGCTGTGGCTGTACCGAGCCACCAGGTACCTGAGCCGCTGCTTGTAGAGCCTGCGGGCGTCGGCGTTGGTCCAAAAGTCCTCAGGCTTGGCGCACGGGCCGCCGTTGCGGGCGTTGTACGGGTTACTGATCCAACTGCCCTCGCCGAAGTAGCCGCCGTCGGTGAACTCGCCGTAGGTGCCGAGGCAGAACATGAGCCTAACACCTGCCGCCTCGGCTATGGAGACTACCTGATCCAGTCGCCAGGCGTTGTCCATGGAGTACCGGCCGAGCCCACAGTAGGAGCCGGTGCCTTCTTTGGCCGTGGGCGCGGGCATCCATTCCGTGCCCTTCTCGTTGTTCGAGAGCCACAGGCGCACCCAGTTTCCTCCGGCGGCGCCGAGCCCCTTGAGCCATGCGCGGTAGGTTGCCACGGGGTTGTTGGCATTGGCCCAGCACATGTTTTCGCCGATCGGCACGAAGGAGCGGCCGTCGTCGGTGCGGAAGTGGCGCTTGCCGGCAACTCGGACATGTCCGCTGGACGCCGCCGGTCCTGCTATAACCGTGATCGGCTTCCCGCGCACCACGGCGGAGCCGTCGCGGACGACGACCGTCAGCGTGTATCGGCCCGGCTCGGGAGGCGAAAAGCGAACACGGAACGACGGCGCGCCGGCAGGCGTCACGCGCTCCGAGGCGCCGCGGCTGGTCAGCCTCGCCGGCACGGAGTAGAAGCCGGGCACGGTGAGACGCCGGCCATGGGGACCGACCACCCAGCAGTCGACCGCGACGTCGGTGGGGTCGAACGGATTGCTGTAGGTGGCCGCAACGCGGCAGTCGAGCCCGATGGTCTCATAGGCGCGGCAACGGGTCCGAGAGGCCGTGACGGCCTGGAGCGCCAGTGGGCGCCCGTCGCGCATGGGTAGGTCGGCGAACGAGCGACCGCCGGCCACCGCCATCTCGGCCTTCAGGGTCGCGGACGGGGCTTCCTCCACACTCCATGCGAAGCGGATGGCCTCTCCCGCACGAAGCCTGCCTCCACGGGCGGTCAAGAGGAACGAGAAGGTCGGGTCCTTCCATCGTCGGTTGTCCTGCAACTGCGCCTGCAGGCCCGTGAGCCGCATGCGGAGGCCAGTCTCGCCGCCTGTCTCGAGGTAGATCTGCTCCACCGGGCGCGAGCCCAGGATCACGTGCTGCTCGCCCGTGGGATCGGCGGGGAGGACGCCGAGGTCGGAACCGGCATCGACCAGGGCATACCGCGTCACGCCCGCATGGTCCACAGCGGGTAGGTTCAGCCGGAGCATCAGCGTCTCCACGTCAACGTCACGCAGCGGCGTTACGGTGTAGGCGATCCGGAACCCGGTCGGTGTGAGGGTGATGACCTGGGACACCGTGGCCCGCCCGTCGCCCGCTCCGAGCGTCGACTGGATGCGGAGGGGAGTCGCCGCAGCAGGCTTGCCTATCTCGCCGTCGGCGCCCTGACGGAAGAGGTCATCGGACCAGCCCGGTCTCACGGCCACCACGATGGCCTCGCTGATGACCTTCCGATTGCCCAGTCTGATGTGTGTGATCGCCCCGTCGCGGCTGACGGTGTAGCCGAGTTGGGCGGCGGCAGGCATGGCGGCGCCCGCGCAGAGCAGCGCCGCCCATGCGAGTACGCATGGGCGCCTAACCATGGGAGCCGTCCCGCGCAATCGTGAAGCCCGCGAACCCGCAGTCGGCCTTGCCGAACTGAACCGTGTGCCCGGTCACCGCCGCCGCGGGCGGGCCGATCCTGGCCCATGCGGCAAGCCGCGCTAGTGCGTCATGTTCGCCTTCTGCCACGATCTCCACCGAGCCGTCCGGCATGTTGCGAACGGTACCCGATAGCCCGTACCGCGAGGCGACGCTCCGCGTCTCCGCGCGGAAGTAGACGCCCTGGACCCGTCCCGACACGCGCATTGTGATCCGCTCCTTCATCCGGGGCCTCCGACGCCGGCGGGTCGTGGTCTGCCGCTCCAAGCGTTGGGGAATCGTACCGCACGACATGCACGCGCCAAGCAGGCGTTATGCGTCCGTCTGTCGAATGATCCAAGCAACAAGGAGGGCGTGGCCATGGTTCCTGTAGTCTCCATGTCGAGACGTCTGCTCGCTGGCGTTGCTGCTTTGGTTGGAGTGGCGGCGTCGGCCCAGTCCCAGAACGTCTTCCCCGATCCGGGATTCGAAAAGACCGGTGAGCCCGGATCGGCGCGGTCGGGCTCCCGGTCCGCCCACCTCGCGGTGCCGGCCGCCACGCACTGGGCAGCAGTGGGCGACCGGATCTCCGTGGAGCCCTTCGCGCGGTACCGCGTCGTGCTCTGGGCGAGGGGATCGGTTACCGGCGGCACGGCCTACGCGCCCTACTGCTATGAGTGGGACAGCTATGAGTGGGCCTTCGTCACCACCGCCGCCGTAAGGCCCTCGCAGGAGTGGACGCGGTACGAGATCACCTTCGTCTCTCCGTCGGCCACGATGTACGTCCACCCGGCCGCCGCTATGGACTGCACCCAGGCGGACGTCCGCATCGATGACATCGAGGTGGTGAAGGTTGCGTCGGCTTCGGCGACCATGGCGGAGATCGCCGCCAAGCCCTCGCCCTCGGCCGACGAGGTCCGTCTGCTGGGCCGCTGGCTTATCACCAGGGGCAAGAGGCTTGAGGTCGTGAAGCTGATGGAGGCCGCCCAGGGCCTGACGCGGGCGGATCTGGCCACGATCATCGCTGCAGCCACCCGAACCATCGCGGAACGGCGCCGCTTCGTGTCGGAGATCGTGGCCTGCGGCGGTCCGACCTACCACGAGGGCATGGTTCGCTTCGCGGAAGCGACGCACGGCTTCACGGATGCGGAGCGGATCGGCGCCGCCGTCGCCGGTTTCAGCCGTACCACGGATGACGAGCGCGCCGCCAAATCCCTCCAGATGGTCGTGGAGTCAATCCTCAACGGCCCGGCCGGTCCGTCGACGGTTGCTGAGCGCAAGGCGAGGCTGGCGTCAGCAACGTCGGCCATGGCGCCCCTGAGGTCGCAGTCGTCGGCCGGCGCCGCGGCCGCGCTGGCGTCGCTGGCGGCGGCTGCCGCCAAACTGGAAGCCGTTCAGCGGTCGCTGGGCCACGCCAGGCTGACCCTCGCCGGCGAGCCGGTTCGTTCGGCCACGCACTGCATCATCATTCCGGACAAGGCGAGCCCACAGGAGGCCTACGCAGCTCGGGAGCTTCGCGCACATCTGGAGTTGGTCACCGGCGAGACTCTCCCGATCGTACTGGAGAGCAAGCGAGGCGACCGCCCCGGCCTGTTTGTCGGGCGCTGCAAGTCGGCCCCGTTGAAGGTTGACGGCCTCGGGGCCGAGGGCATCCACCTGAAGACCGACGGCAGATCGGCCTACCTCGCCGGCGGACGGCGGCGAGGCGCCCTCTACGCCGTCTACAGCTTCCTGGAGGAGGTCGTCGGGTGCCGTTGGTTCACGCCCGACTGCTCGACCTGGCCTACTAGTGGCACGATCACTGTGGGTAAGTTAGATAAGCAATACCTGCCGCCGTTGGAGTACCGCGGGGGCGACTACCCCGTGGCCAAGGGGGGTCAGTTCGCTTCGCGCGTGCGGATGAACGGGGCTTTCCATGCCATCAGTCCTCTCCAGGGCGGCAATGTCGGCGTGCACAGCCTGGCCCACACGTTCGCGGCTCTCTGCTCGCCGGATAGCTACTTCGCCGAGCATCCCGAGTATTTCTCGCTGGTGGGTGGCAAGCGGCAGTCAGGTTACGCGCAACTCTGCCTCACTAACCCGCAAGTGCTGAAGATCGCCATCGAGGGTGTGCGCCGTTGGATCGACCAGAACCCCGGCACCAAGGTCTTCTCCGTCTCGCAGAATGACACCTTCAACTACTGCGAGTGCGACGCCTGCTCGGCGGTGGCCCGCGAGGAGGGTAGCCAGGCCGGCCCCATGCTCCGGTTCGTGAACGCGGTGGCGGATGCCATTGGCAAGGACCACCCGGACGTGGCCATCGAGACGCTTGCTTACCAGTACACCCGCAAGCCGCCGACGATCACCAAGCCACGGCCCAACGTCATCATCTGCCTCTGCAGCATTGAGTGCTGCTTCCTCCACCCACTGGGGCGCGACGAGTTCAACAAGTCGTTCGTGGCCGATCTCCAGGGCTGGGCCCGCATATGCAAGCGGCTCTGGATCTGGGATTACGTCATCAACTACGCGCACTCGATCTGCCCCTTCCCGAACCTGCGGGTGCTTCGGCCCAATATCGAGTTCTTCATCAAGAACGGCGTCACGGGCATCTACGAGGAGTCCTGCTACTTCACCAAGGGCTCCGAGCTGCAGGAGCTACGGAACTACATCCTCGCCAAGACGCTCTGGGACCCGTCCTACGACACTGCCAAGGCGACGCGTGAGTTCTGCTCGGCCTACTACGGCGCCGCGGCGCCGCAGGTTATGCGGTACCTCGGCCTGATGCATGACTCCGTACTCGCCCAGGACGGCATCCATATGCAGATCTACACGCATCCGTCGAAGTACCTGACCCCTGCGTTCCTGGCATCGGCATCGGGCCTGTTCGACGAGGCCGAGGCGGCGGTGCGTAGCGATGCGGTGATGCTACACCGCGTGAGGGTCGCCCGCCTGCCGGTGATCTACGCTCAGATCGCCATGGCCCAGTCCGGGCTCTGGGTGAAGGAGGGCGACGCACTGGTGAAGCAGGGCGCCACCGACGTGACCGCGCTGGCCGAAGCCTTCGCCGCCACTGCCCGCGCCGAGGGTGTCACAGCCGTCCGCGAGGGTGGCGGCGACGCGGCGCTGGAGGCCTGGCTTGCCACAGTGCCGCGCACAGCCCCCCGGGTCTCCCTCCGTACACTGAGGGGCGGCGGGCTTACTGTGGCTGTGGCGCCGGAGCTTGGCGGCCGCATCCTGAGCCTGCAGGGCGCGAGTGGCCGCGAACTGGCCTACCAGTCGCGGTCCGGTGGGGGACTGACGGCCGAGGACTCGGGCTGGGATGAGTACTCCGAGTCCGGCTACAGGTCGCCGGGCTGGCTCGACCGGTACGAGGTTCTGGACGCGAGCGCGACCTCGGTAACGCTGGCCGCGATGCTCTCCAACGGAATGCGCCTGACGCGGGTAGTCTCCGTGGACGCGGCGCGGCCCATGCTCAAGGTGCGGTCCACGCTCACCAACGCCTCTGGCGCGGTGCGCAAGGCCTGCCTACGGGTACACCCGCAGTTCGCCACGCCGATCATGGCCGGCGCCAGGGTGGAGGCGGCGACAAGCACGGGGGCGGCGTCCGTGACGCAGCTCTCCGGCGGCGCGGACGAGACCAACACCTGGCTGGAGGGCGCCAACCTCCCCACAGGCGCGTGGAGCCTGGTCTGGCCGGACGGTGCCAGGGTGGTGAGCCGCTTCGGGGCCGGGCAGGTGGCCCGATGCCTGCTTAACCGCTCGGCGCCGTCGGGGCGCGTGAACCTGGAGCTCTTCTCGCCTGAGGTCGACCTGGCTCCGGGAGCCTCTATTACCCTCGAGCGGGAGTACGAGGTCTTCGTCCCATAGCTCAGGACGGCCCGGCCGCACTCCTCCGGCCGGGCCGTCTCGCTTGCCGCCGCAACGCGCTTAGTCCCCTGCGTCGGCCTCCTGGCCCAGGATCGCCTGCACAACCCTCTCAAGCTCAAGGGCGCGCGAACCCTTCACAAGGACCACATCGTCGGGTCGGAGCAGGGCGGCCACGGCCTCCACTGCAGCGGCGGTATCGTCCATGTGGATGTGGTGCTGCACGGTCTTGCCGGCGGCCTCGCCGATGGTTGCGGCGTTGTCTCCCACGGTGATCAGGAGGCTCACCTTGCGCATGGCCGGGTGCTTGCCGACCTGGCGGTGGGCGTTGGCCGAGTGGGCGCCCAACTCGCGCATGTCGCCCAGGATCGCCACGGCGCGGGCGTGCCGGCCGTTGGCCATGGAGACCAGCGTCGTCAGGCCCGAGGCCATCGAGTCCGGAGCCGCGTTGTATGTATCGTTCAGCACGGTCAGGCCGTCGGCGCGCTCCTTCACTTCCATCCGCATGGCGCTGGGCTTGTAGTGTGCCAGCGCCCCGGCGCAGACGTCGGGGCCGATCCCGAAGAGCGTCGCTGCAGCGCAGGCCGCCGCGGCGTTGATCGCCAGGTGCGCGCCCGGGCTCGCCATTCGGAACAGGTGTCCGTTGATGCGGAACTCCGTGTGGCCGGAGTCGACCAGCTGGATGTCCGTCACCTGCAGGTCGGCGCCGCTTCGCGCACCGAACGTGATGGTGCTGCTGGGAGCGTGGTGGTACAGCACGGGAAAGTAGTCGTCGTCGAAGGGAAGCACGGCCGCGCCGTCGGGCGGTAGCTCGTGCAGGAGCTCTGCCTTGGCCTCGGCGATGGCGTCGCGGCTACCGAGTAACTCGATATGGCTCACGCCGATGTTGGTGATGACGCCGGCCCACGGCTTTGCGATGGACCCGAGGTAGGTGATCTGTCCGAGTCCCCGCATACCCATCTCGACAACGGCGGCCTTGTGCTGATCCTCGATGGCGAAGAGCGTCTTGGGCACGCCGATCTCGTTGTTGTGGTTCCGTTGAGATACCACCGTCGGCATGGTGAGCTGGAGGATCGTGCCGAGCATATTCTTGACGGATGTCTTTCCCACGCTTCCCGTGATGCCGACTACCTTGGGCGTGAAGAGGCTCCGGTAAAAGGCGGCCAGTTGCCCAAGGGCCGTATAGGTGTTGGCCACCAGGAGTTGCGGCATCTGGACGCCGAGCACCTGACGTTCCACCACGGCGCCGGCGGCCCCGCCGATCTCGGCGGATGCCACGAACGAATGCCCATCGCTGCGGTCGCCGTGGAGGGCGAAGAAGAGCGCCTCCTGCGTCCCCTCGCGGGTATCGGTACAGACACTCCTGAATGTCCGCCCATGGAGGCCTATCGGCGTGGCGGACATGGCGCGTGAGGCATCTTCAAGGGTGATCGGCTTCATGGCACCTCGCTACTGACGTCGGGTCTGCGTTGCCCCATCGTGCTACCATCAAGCCAGCCTCCGGCGACGGACGGCATGCGACTTGAGGTGCAACGGGGTGAGCAAGATCGACGTAGCCGTACTCATGGGCGGCATATCGGCGGAGCGGACCGTGTCGCTCTCTACCGGCCGCCAAATCCTGCAATCATTGGACCAGGACAAGTATACACCGGTCGGCATCGACGCGGCAGCGATCGGGCGTGTTCCCGGATCGGACGCAGGCGACATGGCGCCTTTCGATCTGGCGGCGCTGGCGGAAGCATCCGGCAGGCCCCGCCCCGATGTCGTCTTCGTGGCCCTGCACGGCAGGGGAGGCGAGGACGGCTCGGTTCAGGGCCTCCTCGAACTGCTTGGGCTTCGCTACACCGGCTCGGGCATCCTCGCAAGCGCGCTGGCCATGGACAAGGCGGCGGCCAAGCGGGTCCTCCGGCACGAGGGCGTCCCTGTGCCTGATGGGCTCGTCCTGGATAATCGCTCCGCGGCCAATGCGGACGACGTCGACGCAGCCATCGTGGAGGCCCTTGGCTACCCCGTAGTCGTCAAGCCCAGCCGCGAGGGAAGCACCTTCGGTTGCTCCATCGCGAGGTCACGGGATGAACTGGCGGCGGCTCTAGATGCGGCCTTCGCACGGGACAGCGTGGTCCTCGTGGAGGAGTTCCTCCCTGGTATGGAGATCACCGTGGGCGTCTTGGGCAACCGCACGCCCGAGGCGCTGCCCACCATCGAGATCGTACCCACTAGCGGTTTCTACGACTATGAGGCCAAGTATGCCGCCGGTGGGAGCCGGCATGTTATCCCCGCCCGCCTGCCCGAAGAGACGCTGGCCGAGGCCGCCGAGCTTGCCTGCAATTGCCATCAGGCCCTGGGTTGTAGGGGCATGTCGCGTACGGATATGATCGTGTCGGATCGCGGGTTGGTCGTGCTGGAGACGAACACAATACCGGGCATGACCCCAACCAGCCTGCTGCCGGAGGCGGCGCAGGCGGCAGGGATACCGTTCCCAGACCTGCTGGACCGGATCATCGGCTTGGCGCTGGAGGACTGACGGCAGTCGTGCCGGCCGACGGGGCGTCGGCCGGCGCGAAATGGTGGAGGTGCGGGGACTCGAACCCCGGTCCCAGAGGACCCGCCCCCGGCTACTACGAGCGTGTTCTGTGTTTTGATCTCGCGCTCTCGGCTCCCACAGACAGGATCCTGCCGCGCCAGATCACCTTGGTTTCGCTACCGGAGCGGCGATCAGACTTCCGGTAGCTAGACGGCTTAGGTTACGCCCGGGCTCCCCTCGGCCGACAGGAGGGGGACGGACGCGCAGCCCTTAGGCTGCGAGCGCGTACTGGTTAGTGTTCGCGTTTGTTGGTTTGCCGCTTATTAACGAGGCCAGCGGCACCTCGGCTCGCAACCGGACACGGCATCGCTCAGGTCGACACCAATCACCCCCGTGTACTGCATCTGATATGACGACGAACGGCGCCGGAAGGTTTCATGAGCCGCTGCAGGCTACTCAGCCTAGCGATGACAGGTTCCCTGCCACTTCGGCCGCGAACCGGCCCATCAGTGCCCCGACGAACTGCTGTACGTCGAGTGTCGGGTCCGCCACCAACGGGGTCAGATCCATGGCGTAGCTCACGAATTCGGCTTGGTCCACGCCGTGGCTCTCAAGGTAGGTGGCGTGGGCTCGCCGGCGACCCATGGTGGCGTGGTCGTAACGCTTGCCGCCTGCCACCTGCGAGTCGAACAGCGCCACCAGCGCCGCCGCGATGTTGTCGTGTTCGCTCACGTCCAGGATCACCTTGTCGGCGGCGGACAGCCAGTCCAGGTCGCGCCAGACCTCGCATCCCAGCACGCGCTCGGGCCGGGCATCGGCGGGGAGGCTTCGCAGCGCCGCCAGCGTACGTAGGCAGACGGCCACGTGCGTGGCGTGCTTGTCGGCCGGGTTGTGCACATAGACCACCTGCGGCCGAGTGGCGAGAAGCAGTTTGCGCAGGTCGGCCGCCGTGGCCCCGCAGGTGGGGTCCTTCACCTCGGCGCTGGTGAAATCGAGGTAAGCAACCGCCGCGTACTCCCCGACGACTGCCGCCTTGTCCTGCTCCCGGCGGCGGACCGCCTGCATCTGCTCGTTGGTGTAGGTGCGGTAGGCTCCGTCGCGCGGCGATCCGGAGCCGTCGGTGACCAGCGCCGCGGTGAACCAGCGCTCAGAACTGGCGAAGCCCGCCAGTATGCCGTGCATGGCCATGATCTCGATGTCGTCTGCATGGGCCCCGATGGCCAGATGCGTGGTGCGGGACAGGGCGGCTTCGGCAGGGCAGCCGTCCGGGATGAAGAGGCCGGAGCTGGGCTTCGTGAGTCGCATGCGTAATACCTGAACCTGACCGGGCGGCCCCAACGGCCGACCCTGAGTGTGTGCCAAATGATACCGAAAACCGCCGGAGCCGTGCCTGCGGGGCGTCATTCAGCCTGCTGTGTACGTATCTAGGTCCGAAGACAAGGCCGCGAGGGCTTCACTGCGCCTCAGACACGGCTTCTCGTCCCATTTCATTGGAGGACTGCACAATGAGTTGTGATTGCGACTGCTGCTGCGACGCCGGCGCCAAGGTGGGCCAGCCCGCGCCCGATTTCGCGATGAAGGTCGTCGTCGACGGCGCGATCGACGATACCAAGGTCAGCCTTTCGGACTACGCCGGCAAGTGGCTGGTGCTCTACTTCTACCCGCTGGACTTCACGTTCGTCTGCCCGACTGAGATTCTGGCCCTCTCGGATCGCGTCGGCGAGTTCAAGGAGTTGGGCGCCGAGATTCTTGGCGTATCCATCGACTCCGCCTTCTCGCACAAGGCCTGGATCAACACCCCTCGGGGACAGAACGGGATCGCCGGCCTCCAGTACCCGCTGGCTTCCGACATCACCAAGCAGGTGGCGTCGGACTACGGCGTGCTGATCGAGGAGGAGGGCATCGCCTTGCGTGGCCTCTTCATCATCGATCCCGAGGGTACGCTTCAGTACTCCGTGGTGCACAGCCTGAACGTCGGCCGTAGCGTTGACGAGACTCTTCGCGTGCTGGAAGCGATCCAGTCCGGCGGCCGCTGCCCGGCGAACTGGAAGCCAGGCCAGGCCCACGTCTGATCCGGTAGGAGCAACACGTCATGCCCATGCGCACAGGGACCCCGCTGCCGGAGTTGAGCGGAGCCACCGAGTGGATCAACAACTCGGTTATCCGGACTAACCTGGTCGGTTCGCCCCTGCTCGTCCATTTCTGGGCCATCAGTTGCCATGTCTGCCACGACAATATGCCGACCGTGGCAGCATGGCGCGAGCAGTACGCGGCCAACGGACTGAAGGTGGTTGCGGTGCATATGCCGCGCCAACCGGAGGATACGGACGTAGAGCGCGTGAGGGTGGATGCGGCCTCGATGGGCATCACCGAGCCCCTGGCGGTAGACAACAGCCACGCCGTGGCCGACGCCTTCCAGAACGAGTTCGTGCCGGCCTACTTCCTGTTCGACGCGGAGGGCAACCTCCGGAGCCGGACGGCCGGCTACACCGGTCTTTCGATGCTGGAGGGCGCCCTGAAGCGGGTGCTGGGCGTCGCCTGACGCCGGCGCAGTAGATCGGAAACAGCCCGGGAAGCCATCAGGCGCCCGGGCTGTTTGCTTGCCTGCTACGCCTGCGTGGCGTAGTGGGCGATGATGGCCTTGAGGCGGGGAGCCAGTTCGGTGACCCGTTCGAAGAGGGTGATCTGCGCGACCGCCCTGATCTTGTTGATCTCCGGCGGGTCAGTGGGCCCTGGCGTGAAGTAGGTGTCGCCGCGCAGGAAGTCCGTCATGAACCTGACGCCCAGTTCCAGCGCGATGATGCGCACAGCATCGACCATGAGCTCCACTTCCACACGCGTCACGAGCTTCGTGGCGGAGAGGTAGCCCCGGGCCAGCGCCTCGAACACGGGCAGGTTCACGTCGATCTTCGCCGGGTCGGGCTCTTTCTCGCCTGCCACGTTCGAGAGGCTCCGCGCCATATCGCCCCAATCGGCCAGCCAGGTGCAGGGCATCACCGTATCGAGGTCGACGAGCGACCGCACCAGGCCCGTGGCATCGTCGAACAGGAAGTTGTCCAGCTTTGTGTCGCCGTGGGTGGCGTTTCGGCGGATGCGTCCCGAGTCCATGCCACGGCGCAGCGTCATGGCATACTCCATGTGCGCCTTGGCCTGCGTGATGTAGTGCTCCAGGTCGGGGTCTTCCAGCCTGTGGCGGAACTGGCGCGACGAGAGCGCTACCATGTAGAGGTGCGCCGTGCTGTCGCGCAGGTCGCCGTCCTCCGGCAGGTAGGGCGCCGCCTCGGCCAGGCTTCGGCTACCGCGAAGGACTGAGAGCATCTGGTCGAAGTACATCCGCGTGTTGCGGTAGCCGGGTAACGGGTCCGCCAGGCTCGCCACATCGATGGACGAGGTGGCATCGCCGAAGATCGCAAGCCCCCGCGCCGCCTCCTCGGCGATGCGGAGCCGCTCATCGACGTCCGGGATCTCGCCGAGGCTCTTGTAGGTGTGGCACCCTTCTATGAGGTCCACACACCGCCAACTGGCCTTCTGGCCGGCGCCGGGCGCGGCCACGAGCAACTCGCCGTCGTGGGTGCGGAGCAGATTCATGGGTTGCCAGTCGCGCCCACCTGGCCGTGGTTCGGCGCCGAGGTAGCTCTGCTGCGCTGCCAGGCAGGCATCCATGGCGGCCATCACGCGGTCTGGCCGTGTGAAGACGGCGTCGTTCAGCCGCTGGACCAGGTAGCCCCTGCGGGCGTCCGCAGGCCCGGCGTGAACGAGGTAGGTGTCGGCGTTGATGTTCCCCTTGCTGGCGAACTCCTGTACATCGACGCCCTCGGTGAGGCCGAACTTCGCGGCGATGGCACAGATGGCATCCGGCGTGTATGCGGGAATGGACGGGGCTGCGGCGCCTGGGCTTGGCCGGCCGCCCTCGGTCCGCGTCTGGGAAGACACGATGGGGACCTCCTGCGTGGAAGATCGGGAGTGGCTTCGAATTGGGCTGCGTAACATTGGCTGTCGGCCGACCTGATTCCTGCCCGGTATGGCGGCGAATGCGTGTGCTATTCTCTTCGTGTGCTCCCTATGACCCCAATCCCAGCTTCTGAACTGGCCGACCGGCTCGCGGACCTGCTGCCGCGCGTGTCCAAGCCCGCCCGATACGTCGGTGGCGAGCTCAACCAGATCGTCAGGCCCTTCGAACCCGGGTTGCGCCGCATGGCCGTGGCGTTCCCCAATGTGTACGAAGTGGGCATGAGCAATTTGGCGATCTCGATCCTCTACGACGCCGTCAACAGCATCCCCGGCTGGGCGGCCGAGCGCGTCTTCTGCCCATGGTTCGATATGGAGGCGGAGATGCGCGCGGCGGGGCTACCGCTGTTCACGCTCGAGACGAAGACGCCTTTGGCCATGTGCAGCGTCCTCGGCATCGCGCTGGCTAACGAGCTCTGCTACACCAACGTCCTGAACATGCTGGACCTGGCGGGCATCCCCCTCAGGGCGGAACAGCGGGCCGAAGGCGACTGGCCCCTCGTCCTCGGCGGCGGACACTGCACCTTCAACCCCGAGCCCATGGCGCCCTTCTTTGACGCCTTCGTCATCGGCGAGGCCGAACCGGTGCTGCCCGCTCTCCTCGCCGCCGTCGAGGCCCACGAGGGCTCCCGCACCGACATGCTGAAGTCTCTGGCGGCCGTGCCGGGCGTCTACGTCCCTTCGCTCTACGCGCCGGTCGATGGGAAGGGCGTTCGTCCGATCATGCCCGGTGCGCCGCGCCGGATCAGGCGGCAGCTGGTGCCCGACATCACCGGCCTCCGGTACCCGACCGAACCCGTGGTGCCCTACATCGAGGCCGTGCATGACCGCATCGCCATCGAGGTGATGCGCGGCTGTACCCGCGGATGCCGCTTCTGCCAGGCAGGCATGGTCACGCGGCCGGTGCGGGAGCGCCCGGTGGACGAGGTCCTCCAGATCGCCCGCCGCATGGTCGCCACCACGGGGCACGACGATATATCGCTGGTTTCGCTCTCCACGGCCGACCATACCGGCGTGGAGGCCATGGTGGGGGGTCTGCTGCGTGAGCATGGTGGTCGTCGCATCGGCGTCTCGCTACCGTCGCTCCGGGCCGACCGGGACTGCGTGAAGCTGGCCGCCGACATCCAGTCCGTGCGCAAGACGGGCCTCACCTTTGCGCCGGAAGCCGGCACTCAGCGCCTGCGCGACGTCATCAACAAGAACGTCACCGAGGCCGACCTGATGTCCGTTGCCGAGGCGGCCTTCTCAAGCGGCTGGCGCAGGCTGAAGCTCTACTTCATGATCTCGCTGCCCACGGAGACCGACGAGGACGTGGTCGCCATCCCCGCGCTGGCGTCGCGCGTGGCCAATGTTGCGCGGCGGATGGGAGTCCGCAACATCACCATCGGCGTGGGCGTATCGCCCTTCGTACCTAAGCCCCATACGCCCTTCCAATGGTGTGCCCAGGACCCGCTCTCCGAGATTGAGCGCAAGACCAAACTTCTGCGGGACTCCTGCCGCGACAAGGCGGTGCAGTTGCGGTTCAACCGGTCGGCTCCGTCGCAGGTCGAGGGCGTGCTTGCCCGCGGCGACCGATCGGTGGCTGATGCCATCGAGGGCGCATGGCGGGCGGGCGCCAAGTACGATGCGTGGGACGAGGGCTTCCTGCACTCGCGCTGGCTTACGGCGTTCGAGGCTACGGGCGTCTCGGTCCAGGAGGCGGCGGAGCGGCGTCGGCCGCTGGCCGAGGCCTTGCCGTGGGACCACATAGACTGTGGCGTCAGCAAGGCGTACCTGAAGGCCGAGTGGCGTCGGGCCCAGGCCGCGCAGTTGACGGATGACTGCCACACCGGTCCCTGCACGCTCTGCGCCGCGTGTGAGCGGTTCATGCCTGCCGCACGAGAGGCTGCCGCCCGCGCTTTGGTCGACTAGCAGCCCAACCAGAGGGGCTTGCGCCGCTGTTGTGCGGTAACTTGTTCTGGCAGCGCGCCGAGGCGTCTGCCGACCGTAGGGAGGTACGCCCCACGTCATGGGATCCGATGCAGCGTTGGTTGGCGGATTGCCTGAGCTGCGCCTCTTGGGGATCATGGAGGCGTCGCGGCAAGGGGACCGCCGTGAAGGCATCCTGCTGCGGCAGGGCCGTGGCTGGTTTCAGGTGGCCGGTCTTGGCCACGAGGCGATGGCGGCGCTGGCCTTTGCGCTGGAGCCGGATGACGTCGTCTATCCCTACTATCGCGACCGGGCGCTTTGTCTGGCCCGCGGCATGAAGAACCTCGAGATCGCCCGCTCCTTCTACGCCACCGCTTCATCGTCGGGCGCGGGCCGGCCCATGCATGGGCACTACTGCTCCCGCGAGCGCAACATCGTCTCCGTGGCCACGCCTACGGCTAGCCAGTGCGTTCCCGCTGCAGGTACGGCCTGGGTCCAGAAGCTTGGCGGCACGACGCGTGTGACGCTCTGCTGCGTGGGAGAGGCTGCCATTCGCCAGGGCGAGTATTTCGAGGCTTGGGCCTTCGCGCTGCAGGAGGCGCTGCCCTGCATCTTCGTGGTGCAGGACAACGGCTACGGCATCAGCACCCCAACAGAGGGCCACAACCCCTACCGCATCGGTGCGCTGTCCATGGATCGCGTGGTGCAGGTCGATGGTCGTGATCCGAGGGCCGTCTACCGGGCCGGCCTTGAGGCCGTCGCCCTGGCGCGGGCGGGCGGTGGCCCCACGGTGCTCTGGTGCGAGTTGGACAGGCTGGCGTCGCATACCTCGTCGGATGACCATCGCGTCTACCGCTCGCCGGAGGAACTTGCCGCCATCGTCCAACGCGACCCGGTCTCCTCCTTCGCGGCCACACTGGTGGCCGAGGGCCTCCTCACCGAGGCTGAGGTCGAGGGGGTCCGCGAGGCCATGGCCGTCGACGTCGAGGCCGCCTACGCCGCCGCCGAGGTGGAGCCGAAGGCGCCGGTCTCCGAGTTGACGCGCCACGTCTATGGCCCGTTGCCTGAGGCCGCGCCGCCTCCGCTGCCGCTGCCGGCGAGTGATTCGGGAGGCGCCACTATGGTCTCGGCGGCCAATGCCGCCCTGCGAGCCGCCCTGGCGGAGGACACGCGGACCCTCGTCTTCGGCGAGGATGTGGCCGATCCCAAGGGCGGCGTGTTCGGGGTCACCAAGGGACTGAGCCCCGAGTTTCCCGACCGCGTCTTCAACTCACCGCTGGCTGAGGCCACTATCATCGGGGCCGCCGTGGGCGTTGCGGCGGTGGGTTGGCGACCGATCTTCGAGATCCAATTCATCGACTTCATCGGCACGGGCCTGAACCAGCTGATAAACCAGGCGGCCACGCTTCGATGGCGCACCTGCGGCGAGTGGTCCTGTCCGATGACGCTGATCGCGCCATGCGGCGCCTACCTGCCTGCCGGAGGTCCCTGGCATAGCCAGACCAACGAGGGGCTCTGGGCGCACCTGCCCGGCCTGCGGGTCTGCTGCCCCAGCACCCCGGAGGACGCGGCGGGTATGCTCTGGACCGCAATCCACAGCGACGACCCTGTGCTGTACCTGCTGCCCAAGCACATCTTCCGCAAGCGCTACGAGGTCCGCAGGTGGGAGGCGTCTCCCATGGGGCGCGTGGCCCGCAGGCTGGCTGGCGACGACGTCACCGTGGTGGCGTGGGGCAACTGCGTGGAACTGGCGCTTGAGGCCGCCGAGGCTGCTCGGACTGAGGGCGTTTCGGTAGAGGTCATCGATCTCCGGTGGATTTCTCCCTGCGACTATGAGGGCGTTGCGGCCTCGGTGCGCAAGACCGGCCGCCTCGTGGTGCTACAGGAGGATAGCCGGACCGGCGGGTTCGGCGACACGCTTGTGGCGGAGATGACGAGCCGGCCCGAGCGCTGGGACCTGTTCGCCGCGCCGCCGCAGATTGTGGCCAGGCTTGACGCGCCTGTACCGTTCTGCCCTGAGCTTGAGTATGGCTGCCTGCCGGACGTAGATGACGTGCTGGCCGCCATTCGGGCTACAATGGGCTAGGCGGCGTAGACTCGAGCGTGAGGACGATTCATGGCTGTGTTTGAGGTCCGGGTACCGCAGATGGGCGAGGGGTTGCAGGATGTGCGTATCCTGCGGTTGATCAAGGCTACGGGCGAGCCCGTGGGCAAGGATGAGCCCATCTTCGAGATGGAGACCGACAAGGCGGTCCTCGAGGTCGAATGCGCCGTGGCCGGGCTTGTCTCCAGCTGGATTGTCGAAGTGAACGACGTGGTGCCCATCGGCTCGGTGATCGGGTATGTCCAGACGGATGAGACCGAAGCCGCGCCTGAAGCCCCTGTAGGTTCCGCGCCGACGCGCCCGTCCGAGCCGCGATCGGCGGAGCCGGAGGGTGCTGCGCCCGTCGCCAGGAACGCGGCTATCCCACCCCGGACCCGCGCCTACGCCCGCTCCCACGGCATGTCGGACCAGGCGCTGGCCGAGCTAGCCACCCATTTGGGCCGCAGGGTCACCGACGCTGACGTGGCGGCTGCGCTGGCGACTGCCAGGCCGTCCGCGCCCGAGCCCATGCAACCACTCCGGGCTCCCTATATGGCCGTGCCCGTGCCGGACTACCAGCGGAAGCTGGTCCACCGCCTGGTGCAGTCATCGCGGGCGGTTCAGCCGGCCGTTGAGGAGCTTCCTGTGGAATGGTCACCCGTGGAGCGCGCCCACAGCGCCGTTAAGCGCGCCGTGCGCGAGGCCACCGGGTGCACCCCGACACCGTTCACCGTGCTGGCATGGTGCGTCGCCAGGGCCGTACGCGACTTCCCGCGTTTCCGAAGCGTCTACCACAACGAGACGACGCTGTGGCAGTACGACCACCTCCACCTGGGTGTCGCCGTTACCCGCGAGGATGACGAGCTGCTGATGGCCCGCATCGCTGACGCCGACACGCTGGAGTTCGCCGCGTTCACCGCTGCCATGCACCGCGCCGTGAAGCACGCCAAGGCGGGGCACGACCAGACGACCGATGTCATGCAGCTGAGCCTCACCAATCTGGCCGACACGGGCCTGCGGCGGGGTGTGCCGGTGGTGGTTGCGCCTGCAGTGGCCACGCTCTTCGTGGGTGCGCCCTTCCATGAGCCGATCCCCGGTCCCGATGGCTCGGTGCGCTTCCGGCGCATCGCCAACCTGATCATGACCTTCGACCACCGCGTGGTGAACGGCGTCGGCGCCGCCCGCTTCCTCAACGCCGTTCGGGCCAAGGCGGAGGGTGTCGAGGCCGAGCTCGGGATGCCGTAGTGGCGACCGCGGCCGCCGCCCTGGTTGCGGCGACTCGGCTACTGCTCGACGGCGCACTCGATCTGCTCTACCCGCCGCGTTGCCTCGTCTGCGGCGATTTCGGACCTCAGTACCTGTGCGCGGCCTGCGTGTCCGAGTTCGAGGCGGTCCCCGGCCCGATCTGCCTCCGTTGCGGTGCGGAAGCGGAGCCCCTAGCCGGTCCCGAAGAGCGAAGTGCGCGCCTTTGCCGTTGGTGTATTGGCGGCCGGGCCTTCGCGTTCGTGGCGGCCCGCGGCGCCCATGCCTACGCCGGAGTAGTGCGGACGGCAATCCACCGGCTGAAGTACGATCGCCGCCGCCGGCTGGCCGAGCCGTTGGCGCTGACCATGTTGCCCGCCCTGGCCCGCGCGCCTCTCGCCGGCCGCGAGCTTGTGCTGGTTCCCGTCCCACTGCACCCGAGCAAGTTGCGCCAGAGGGGCTTCAACCAGGCCGAGTTGCTCGCTCAAGCCCTGGCAGCGAAGACCGGCCTGCCGCTGGAGCTGGACGCCGTCCGGCGTGTCCGGGCCACGGAGCCTCAGGCGCTGCTCAAGGGGCGCCACCGGTTTGCCAACGTGGAAGACGCCTTCGAGGGCTTGCCCGGCGCATTGGTGGGCAGAGACGTGCTGCTCATCGACGATGTGGTGACCACACTGGCCACGGCCAACGCATGCAGCGTGGCGTTGCTGAAAGCGGGTACACAGTCGATCCACGTACTGGCGCTGGCCCGCGGCGGGGGAGGTCTACCATGCGACGCCCCGACGCGCCCGTAGGAGTAGGCAGAAGATCGGCGCACCGACGATGGAGGTCACGATCCCGACGGGCAGGTCATTGAGCCATACCCGCACCAGCGTATCGGAGGCCAGCACCAGACCCGCTCCCAGCATGGCGGCCACCGGTAGCAGGCGGCCATGGTCGGGTCCCGTCAGGCGGCGTGCGATGTGTGGCACCACGAGGCCCACGAACCCGATAATGCCGCTCACGGAAACCGCCGCGGCAGTGGCCAGCGAGCCGACGAGCAACACCTTGCGCTTGAAGCGTTCCGTGTCGACGCCCAGGTGGTGGGCCGTCTCCTCGCCCAGGGCCATCAGGTTCAGCTCAGCGGCCCAGAGCCGGAGCAACGCCCAGCAGATGACGCAGAACGGTGTGAGCAGGGATGCACGGAGCCAATCAGTGCTCTGCAGGTTGCCGACGAGGTAGAAGTAGATGCGCTGCAGGTCGTCGCCGCGGTGGCCCAGGACCATCAGCAGGGGGATGAGCGACCAGAGCAGCGTGCCTACCACCACGCCCGCCAGCAGGAAGGTGTGTACCGCCACGCGGCCGTTGACCCGGGCCAACGCATAGACCAGGGCGACCGCGCCCAGGGCTGCCGCAAAC
Organism: uncultured Chthonomonas sp.; assembly: GCA_903951425.1. GTDB lineage: Bacteria > Armatimonadota > Chthonomonadetes > Chthonomonadales > CAJBBX01 > CAJBBX01. The sequence goes on along the minus strand of CAJBBX010000066.1, from coordinate 14,452 downwards.
GCAGGAGCGACGGCGCCCAGGCCCATCAGTATGCCCCCGAACCCCAGCACCTCGGCCGTCGCGGCGCCGACTGCCGCGCCCGCGGACACACCCACCGTGTAGGGGTCCGCCAGCGGGTTCATCAACAGCCCCTGTAGCGCGACGCCGGCCGCTCCCAGCAGCATGCCCACCATGGCTCCGCACAGGGCGCGTGGGAGGCGTACCTGCCACACGATGGCGTCGACCTCCAGCGGCGGCTCAGGGCCGCGCCCAAGGGCGTGGTAGGCGACGACGCGCACAGCCTGCATGGGCGTCACAGGCACGTCGGCCGGCCCCATGGCTACGCTGACCAGCAGTCCTGCGCCGAGCAGCAGGGCAGCGATCAGGGGCGTCAGCCAGCCGCGGCTACGGCCGGCGGCCTGCACGACGCTATCGCTTCGGTTTTCCACGGTCTGGCGAGGTCTGCTTGTGATCTGATGCACCCGGACGCGGCTTCCGCGGTCCGCCCGTCGTGCCGCCGGCGCTAGGCCTGGGGGGAGCGCCGCCGGGCTTTGGGCCTGCGCCATCCGGCCTGGTTCCGCCGCCGCCAGGCCTCGGGCCGCCTGTTGCTCTGGGGCCTGCGTTGCTCGGTCGAGGGCCGTCTGGTCTGGTTCCGCTGGAGCCGGGCCTGCCGCCTGAGCCGACTGGCCTGGAGCCTCCGCCCGGTCTGGTAGCGCCGCCGCCGGGCCTGGATCCTGGGCCGCGCGGCCGCGCGGGCGCTTCCGGCTGCGGGGGCCTCCGTGCGTCGAGGCCCGTCTTCTGGCGCGGCGCGCGTCCGGGACGCTGTGCCCGTGCAGGCGGCGGCGGCGGCGGGTCGGACGAGATCATTGCCGGTACCACGGGCTCGACCTCGTCAGTCGCAACTTCGGAGCCGGATTCGGAGCCCTGAGTGGCCGCGAGCAAGCCGGCGACCTCCTGTTCCGTCAGGTACCGCCACTCGCCGGGCGCCAGGTCGCCCACATCGACGGGGCCTACGGAGCGCCGGTGCAGCACCAGCACGCGATACCCGACGGCCTCGATCATGCGCCGCACCTGGCGATTACGCCCTTCGTGCAGGGTGATATCGAGCATCGTCCGGTCGCCCGGCTTGTCGTAGCCGACCCATTCGACCTCGGCAGGGGCTGTGATGCCGTCCTCCAGCATGACGCCGGTCCGAAGGTCGGTCGCCGCAAACGCGCTCACCTCGCCCTGAACCAGCACTCGGTAGACCTTGCCGAGCTGGTGCGACGGGTGAGTGACGCGCATGGCGAAGTCGCCGTCGTCGGTCAACAACAGCAGGCCGGTGGTGTCGGCGTCCAGGCGTCCGGCAGGATAGACGCGCTTTCGAATGCCTTTGACGAGCTCCATGACGGTCCGCTCGGCGTGTGGATCGGAGACCGTGGTCACGAAGCCCGCAGGCTTGTTGAGCGCCACATAGATCCGGCGTGTCCCGGTGTTGAGCGGCTTGCCGTCGACCTTGATATCGTCCCTATCGGGGTCCGCCTTGGACCCCATGTCACTGACAACCCTACCGTTGACTGTGACCCTACCCGAGGCCACGATCAATTCGCATTTTCGCCTGGATGCGATACCGGCGGATGCGAGCAGCTTTTGAAGCCGCTGAACCATAAATTACCCCCACGATTATGAGCGCCGCCAGGAACACCCGGATCAAGCCCCAAAGCAGGCCGGACCCCTTGGCGATCTCCACCGATGCGGCGGCCAGTAGCGGGGTGGATGCCACCACTCGACCGTTCAAGCTCACTTCAGCCACGCCGACGGGGGCCCCAACGCGCACAGGAGCCTTGAGCGGCCGTAGCTTCGTCTGAACCGTGGGCGTGGCGGATGTCCGGTTCGCAACGACGACCTGCACTTCCTGCTTCGCCACGGCTTGGACGCTCTGTGCCGCGCCGCCGACCACGCCAACCTGGCCCACGCGTTGCGACCCGGCGATCACAGGCACCCGGTGGAAGTTCCCGAATCCGTAGTTCAGAAGCCGCGCAGTCTCGCCCGTCGTATCCGGGCTGTTCAGTACCACCGTGAGTAGGCGCCAGCCTCCCCGAGTCGCGGAGCCCACGAGGCAGTTGCCGGCCTGCGTAGTCCATCCGGTCTTGACGCCGTCAGCGCCGTCATAGGCCCAGAGCAGCCGTGTCTTGTTGCGGAGGCGCAGGTCGTCCTTGGTGGTCCGCGAGTTCATCAGGTATGTCTTGGTGCGGGTGGCGGCGTTGAAGTCCGGGTACTGCGTTGCGTACCGAGCGATCAGCGCCAGGTCGCGTGCCGTCGTCAGGTGCTTGGGGTCGGGCAGGCCGTTCGGGTTGTTGAACGTCGTGCTGGCGGCGCCGACCTCCCTTGCCTTGGTGTTCATCATCTCGACGAACTTGGCGTCGGACCCGGCAATATGGTGTCCCACGGCGACGCAGGCGTCATTCGCCGACCTGAGTAGCAGCGCGTACAGCACGTCGTGGGCGCTGATCCTCTCGCCGGGCTTCAGGTGGATCGACGTCTCCTCCGTCAGCGCGGTCTTCTCGTCAGCCACGATGACGTCGTCCGGCCGCGTGTTCTCCAGGAGCAGGATCGACGTCATGATCTTGGTGGTGCTGGCCGGCGGTAGGCGCCGGTCGGCGTCCTTCTCGTAGAGCACCTGCCCCGTGGCGCAATCAACCAGAATCGCGGCTCGGGCGCTGACACTGGGTGCAGGGGTCTGCGCGTAGCCCGGCAGGCATAGGGCGCCGAGCGCTACCGCCGTGCCGACGCGGGGGAGCAGAGTATCGAGCCGCAGATTGTAGATGGACGATGCCATGGTTCAGGGTTCCTGTGCCGCGCGGGCCAGCCTTCGTGAGCGCACTATTCTACCTGTACGCCATGTAGGAGCCCTGAGCGTCGGCATCTTCCACCGCGTCAGGACCGAGGCCCGGTGGCAGGCTCAAGGCGAAGCAGGCGGTACTCCAGCGGCTTCAGGGTTATGATGCCCCGGACTGGCCGGTCGGCGATCAGATCCATAGCTCGGCAGGGACCCGAGGCGGCCGACACGCGCAACGTAATGGGCTTGTGGTTGTAGTTGATCACATTCACCAGCACGCCTTTGCCGCTCACGGCGCAGCGCCATGCCACGCCGTAGGGCTCGGAGCCGTCTGCCACGGCCACACGAGCCGCAGGACGCAACCCCAGCTCGGCGGCCAGCGCGCCCATGCTCCGCCAGACCTGGCGCCGCCCGTCGGCGCCGTGCCGGTAGGCGACTCGGCCGGCGACAGGCTTGCGATCCGCCCCGTACTCGTCGAAGCGGAGGTTGTCCTCTCCGATGCTTACCAGCCGTGCGCCGGAAGCCGTCAGGGTGGACCGGGCCTTGTCGGAGAGGTGGGTCACGGAGCAGAGCAGCACGGTTCGGCCCGCCGGGCTGCGGCCTTCCTCCAGTTGCCTTTCGGTGACGAAGCCGACCTTCAGCCCGCGGAGCGTCAGGCCTGAGTAGACCTTGCCCAGGCAGTCGGCGTGCCGACCGCCGTTCCAGGTCAGCGTGCTGATGCTCTGGAGCAACAGCAGATCGGGCCTGCTCCGCTGGATCGCCGTCACCTCTGGCGCCAGCCGCATGAGGTCAAGTCCTACGCGGCCCACGATGGCCGCGCTTGCAGGCCGATGCATGATGCTGGCGGCGAAATCCGACTTCGGGTCCTCGGTTCGCTCCCAGACCCAGATGGTCGTGGCGCCCTGGCCATGGATGGCTGCCTGCCACAGCGCGGCGGCGGCATGCTCTGGCGGCACCGGCCGCGTGTCGCGATCGGTGATGATGTGGTTCTCGCTGTTGAAGACCGGCGCCTCGAGGCACGACCGCTGAAGGTCGTGGCCCATGGCGTTTTGCTCCCAGTTTTGTGCCATGTCGCCGCCGCCGAACGTGTAGTTGTTGACCGCGTCGTTCCCATTAATCTGGCTGAGCTTACTGAACAGGTAGGCATCGACCCCGTAGACCACCTCCTGGTCACCCAGCAGCGTCCAGTTCATGGTCTTGGCGTGTACGGGTAGCTTGGGCGCCACTTCGTGGATAGCATCTGCCAGCTGCTTGTGCCAACCGGCGAAGAACTCCTGGTTGAAGCGGACATAGTCGTTCCATATCCGAGGATCGGGCCGAGGCCCAAATGGGTCCGGCAACGGCGCACCGTCAATGGAATCGAGCGTCGCTCCCCACCGGGAGTTGATCGTCGCCACCGACCCGTGCCGTTCGCCAAGCCAGCGATGCCACATCTTGGCGCCCGCCGTGCAGGGGCTCTCTTTGGACACCGGCTCATTGGATAGGCAGATGCTGTGCAGAGCAGGATGGTCGGCGAGGCTCGGCAAGGCGGTCCGGATGAAGCGCTTCAGGAGGTCCATGCCGTCGGCGTCGTGGAGGCAGTAAGGAAGGAAGCCGCCCGTGCGTGCGCGAAGGCCCGGGAACGCAGCGTACGCCCAGTCGGGCATGTAGTGCGGGCTGATAAGAAGGCAGACGGCCACGCCGCTCGCCTGTGCCAGGTCGAGGGTGCGGCGGAACCCCTCCACGACGCCCATAGAGACGACCCCGGGCTCGGGCAGGACGCTGCTTGGGCCGAACTCGACCTGGATGATGTTGCAGCCCAGCGCCTTCCACTTCGGCAGGTCTGTGACGACCCGCCCGAAGTGGCCGTAGCCGGTGAAGAAGGTAGTCTGCCGGACATCAGCCTTCGCGCCAGGCGTTCGAGTGGAAGCCACGAACGAGCCACCCTCCAGCACTGGGCGCTCCTTGCCGGTCCAGCGCGGCACGCGATGGAGGCTTCGCTTGTCGGCCAGCGTGGCGGTTAAGCGCGCCTGAACCGTCGCCATCTCGGCAAGCTCGTCGAGGGCTCGTTTGGTCTGGCCGATCTCGATGTCGCGGTCCACGTAGCTGACGAACTCATGCAGGGCCTGCAGGTCCACGTCAGCATAGCTGGTATCCAGTCCGGTGGTCTTGAGCCGTTTCACCGTGGCCGCCAAGGCCGGCAGCCTCGTTCGGACTGCTTGCACCGTCTGGCGGGCCGCGGAGGGCGAGTGGAAGCGGACCTGCGCCGTGGTAGACGTGGCCGGGCCGACATCGGGCTGCAAGGTGAGCCGTACAGCCTGTGGCTTCGCACCGGCCGACTGAGCCGTGCCGCCGATGCGAACGATCCATGCGCCGGCGTCCATCTCCATGGTCCGGTGTACCGGGGCGCCGGCGCCGGCCATTTCCGCCGACAAGGTGATGCGCACCGGCGACGGTAGGCTCAGGTCGAAGTCCACTTCAAAGGGCCCATCGCGCTCGATGGTCCGCTCGTTCTCAACGGCCGCCGCCTGTATGGTCCCCTCGGGGCCGTCGTGCAGGGCCAGCGTTGCGGCGCCGCCCACCTCAAGCTTCAGGTCGTCGATCCAGAACGCCTCGGTGGGGCTTTCGGTGCTGACGCGCAGCACGAAGTCGGCGTCCGATTCGCTCGGAGTGAAGGTCGTTACGATGCGCCGCCACTCCCCGCCGGTCCTGATCAGGGCCGCCCGGAACTGCCACGCCGCACCGCCCATGAGGTGGGCAGTGCCGGGATCGGCCGACCGGACCCACGCGCTGGCCGTGTACTGAGTGCCGGGCTGCAGCCGCACCGGCGCCGAAGCCCAGAGCATGCCGTAGACGTGCGCTCCAAAAGGCGTCCGGTTGGTGATCTTGAACGAGGCCGATCCACCGTGCTTCACCTGTCGGTCCAGGGCGCCGGCTGCGGTGGTGTTCCGGGCATCCCACTCCCAGCCTGCCGCCATGCCGCCGGGCCGCTCGGCCTCGAAGCCCGGGTTGCTCAGCAGGTTCGCCGAGATGCGTCCGTTTTGCACATCGATAGACGTCAGGCCGACCGGAGCCGCACCGGCAACGGCTGTGGACAGGCATGCAACAGCAATGCTGAGGGTTCTCATGGCTCAGGCTCCGCCCATGATGTCAGGGTTGAGGCCCGCGAGCTCAGGAAGCACGAATAGGCCATCCTTGCGGATGAGCACGCCATCGAACCATATCTCGCCGCCGCCGTACTCCGGACGCTGGATGCAGACCAGGTCCCAGTGCAGGTCGGACCTGTTCCCATTGTCCGCTTCGTCGTAGGCCCTGCCTGGCGTCAGGTGGAACGACCCGGCGATCTTCTCATCAAACAGCGTATCGCCGATGGCCGTTGTGACGAAGGGGTTCACGCCGAGCGACCACTCGCCAACGTAGCGGGCGCCCTCGTCCATGTCCAGGATTGAGGTGAGCTCGGCGGCGTTCTGGCTGCAGGTGGCTTGGACAATCTTGCCGTCACGGAACTGCAGCTCGATGCGCTCAAACGTCCGGCCGCGCTGTAGTGATGGTGCATTGAACCGGACCGTGCCGTTCACGCTGTCGCGTACCGGCGCCGTGAAGATCTCGCCGTCGGGCAGGTTGCAGCCGCCGGCACAAGGGACCGTGGGAATGCCCTTGATGGAGAAACTGATATCGGTGCCTGGGCCGGTGATGCGGACCTGGTCCGTGCGGTCCATAAGGTCGTGGAGCGGCTCCAGCGCCTGTGCCATGGCGTCGTAGTCGACACCGGCGCAGACCCGGAAGTAGTACTCCTCGAAGGCCTCGGTGCTCAAGCGGGCCGCCTGGGCCATGCTCGGGTGCGGCCAGCGGAGGACCACCCACCGTGTCTTCGGGACACGCACCTGTCCGTGCACAGGCGTCCAGACGTGGCGCTCATAGAGGTTCATCCGCTCCTGGGGCACGTCGGACATCTCCGACGGGTTGTGGCTGCCGCGCACACCGACGTAGCACTGCATGGCCTCCATCCGCGTGCGCTCTACATCCCCCAGCAACGTCATCTGCTCGACGGTTGCGGCGCGGTAGATGGCCCGCTGTACTTTCTGCGACTGAAGGAGGGCGTGGGGACGCCCCTCGGCGGCGGCGATGCGATCGATCAGCGCCGTTGTGAAGGCGTCCGGTATGTTAGTAGCCTCAACCAGCACGTTATCTCCCGGCAGGACTCTGAGCGAGTGCCTGACGATGGTGTCGGCAAGACGGCTGTAGTGGGCGTTCACGGGTGCAATCTCCTGTGGCTGTTCCGGCACATGCCTTGGCCTTCCGGGCCGCCTGGGCACAGATGCGGCTCGTGTCATTTACGACGGAGGCGCCGCCAATCCCTGCACGGCGGGCCTCACGGCCGGTCGGGGATGCATCCTCGAGCGGTAGAATAGACCCAATATGCCACCACCAACCGCCCCCGCGAAGCTCACCAGTGCGATCTCGCAGGGCTCCGTTCACGGCGACGTCTGGCGGCTGGCCTGGGCCTCCGTGCTGACCAGCTCCCTGATGACGCTGAACACCCTGCTGGACCGGTTCTTCGTCGGGCGCCTTGGATCGGATGCGCTGGCGGCCGTGGCTATCGGCGGCCAGGTGCTCTTCGTCATGGTGTCGGCGGCCTTCGCCATCACGGTCGGCGCCACCGCCCTCGTCTCCCGTTTCACCGGGGCCGGCGACCAGGAGTCGGCCTGCAGGGCCACCGCCCAGGCGGTCTCGCTCTCCGCCCTCCTTGGCATTCTGGGCATTGGTGTCTGCGCCCTAACGCTTGGGCCCTATCTCAACAGCATTGATCTCCACCCCGCGGTTCGTGTGGAGTGCACCCGTTTTGTGTGGGCCGCCTTCTGGGGTGTCGTGCCGTCGTTCGCCGTGATGACCATCGGAGCTGCGTACCGGGGTATCGGCGACACACGGACGCCGTTGCTGATAACCATAGTGGCTAACCTGGTGCATCTGGCTGGCGACTGGACCCTCATGCTGGGCCACTGGGGCTTCCCGATGCTTGGGGTGGCAGGCGGCGGCCTCGCCATGTCCATCTCGCAGTTCGTGGCCCTCGGCGCGTCCCTGTACGGCCTCAGTCGAACGCCGCTGGCGCCGTCCATGCGTCTCGGAAGCCTGATGCCCTCCGTCGAGTGGGCCACGCGTGTGCTTCGGATCGGTGTGCCCGCGGCCGTCACGGCGCTCCTGCGCTCGTCTTCCTCCATGGCTTTCACGGCGGTCCTCGCCTCGACGCCGCAGGGCACGGCGGCTGTGGCGGCGCTGGGCATTGGGCTCGCCGCCGAGTCCATCGCCTTCATGCCTGGTCTGGGCTTCGGGGTCGCCGGAGCCGCGCTGGTCGGGCAGGCTCTCGGCGCAAAGATGCCGGCGCGTGCGCGGCAGTACGGTTGGGCCGCGGCGCTACAGGCCTGCGTGGTGATGAGCGCCATGGGCGCCCTCTTCTACTTCGCCGCGACGCCGTTCGCCGCTGTCTTCACGAAGGACCTGGCCGTTCGCGGATGTGCGGCGGAGTACCTGCGGATCATGGCGTTCTCAGAGCCGCTCCTGGCGTACAGCATGGTACTGACCGGCTCGCTGCAGGGCGCCGGCTACACCGTGGTACCAACCATGGTGACAGTCCTCACCTTCTGGCTGGTTCGGGTACCTGTCGCCTATCTGCTGGCCGGACATGCGGGCTTGGGCTCCACCGGCGCGTGGCTAGCCATGTCGGGCTCGACTATGGTCTCCGGGGTCTGCATGATCGCTATGTTCAGGTATGGCAAGTGGCAATCGACCCGCGTCTAGCGCCCCGCCTGGCCAGGAGTAACCGCATCGCCGTGAGCGTCGTCAAAAGGGCAACTTGTCGAATCCTGACGATGATGTGCCTGGTTGGAGCAGGCCCGGCCGTGCTGGCCCAGTCTCCCGCGCCTCGCGTGGTGGCTGGACTCTTGGAGCAGGGACGGGCCGCCGATGCCATCGTGGCGATCCACGAGTGGGCGGACCAGCGCGGGATCGATGCGAACCTTGGAAATCTGTACGGCGTTGCGCGGCTCATTGTCGGTGACATGGCCGGCGCTCGCGAAGCGTTCACGAAGACGCTTGCGGTAGAGGCGGATAGCCCCATGGCCTGGTATGGCCTGGGACTGGAGGCCCTGCACCGTCGCGATGCCGCCGCCGCCGCCGACTGCTTCCGGAAGGCGGGCATGGGTGGCGACCGCGCCCGATGCATGCTGGCGCAGCGCTACGCAGAGCTGATGACCGGTGCGCGCGGCGTGCCCGACCTGCCGCTTCCGAATGACCTGCGGCAGCAGGGCCTGGCGCTTCGAGCCGTGGCGCTGGTGCAACAAGGCCGACCGTCCGAAGCAGTGCCGCTGTTGGACCAAGCTCTTACCGAACAGGTCGGGGAGCCGTTCCAAGAGCGCGACGGCCTGCTGATGTCGTTCGACGCAGCCCGGCCATTGCGTCCCTTCTTTGCGAAGCGGGTGCCGGCCGGTTACACGGTGGGTTCGCTCTGGACCGCCGCGCCGCAACCGGCGAGTGGGTTCGTCGAGATGCGGCCGAAATCGAGCCCTGATGCCGGTGGCTTCGTTGCGTTCAAGGTGGACGGAGAGACGCTCTGCGTGAGCAATTCGGCCCCCAGCGTCTACCAATGGGATTGCCGCGCCGCGTGGAACGGCATCCACCCGCTGGAGGTGGGCCTGTACGACAGGAGTGGGGCCGAGGGCTCCATCTGGCGTGGCCGCGTCTTGGTCGCCAACCCGAAGGCGCCGGCCTCGCCGCTGTCACGGGAGTGGAAGCTGGCGCTGGACGGGGTCTGGCGTCTGGTGACCCTCCAGGTTGGGCGCGCCGCGCTCAACCTGGCTGCCTACGAAGCCGCGAAAGCCGCGGGTGATGTGGTCGGCGCAAGGCGGTACGTTGAGACGGTGGCTGCGATCAATCCGGACGACGCCCGGGTCCGTAGCTGGCTCCAGTCGCAGATGCGTACACCTTCGCAAGGCCCGATCTGGCGCGTGAAGACCGAGTCGGCTGTGGTGGCGATCACGTTTGACGACGGACCGATGCCGGGCATCACGGATAAGCTGCTTGAGTCGCTGCAGAGCCAGGGGGCTCGGGCCACGTTCTTTGTTATTGGCCGGCACGCAGCGGCCCGGCCGGAGTTGGTCCGCCGGCTGCAAGAGGCCGGGATGCAGGTGGAGAACCACTCCTACTCGCATCCTAACGTGAGCCGGTTGGCTCGGTTGGATGTAGAGCGTGAGATGCTCCGCACGAACGCCGCCATCCGGGCGGCAACCGGCGGCAGGCCACGCTACTTCCGGCCGCCCGGGGGCAACTTGAGCCCCGAGGTGACCGCGGTGGCCGAAGCCTGGGGCATGGTCCCCTGCATGTGGACTGTGAATGGCGAGAAACTGGAGCGCACGGACCCGGCGGGCCTGGTGCGCCACATCGTGGATAGCAGCAAGCCGGGGTCGATCATCCTCCTGCACAATGGGAGGCAGTCGACAGTGGATGCGCTTCCGGCGATCCTGAAAGGCCTCCGTTCAAGGGGCTTCTCTATGGTGACGGTCGACGAGTTGGTTGGCAGGTACGGCGCCGCCCGACGGTAGCTCACGGCGCTGGACGACGTGGATGCATGCGTTTTCGCCCACCAGGCGTATCGAGTGGGCTCATAATCGGGTATATGGAGTTCTGGAGTGGCGCCTCGCGCGTCCCGCTCAAGGAGGGTATTTCATGCGACGATCTCTGCTCGGTTTTGCCGGTACGCTGGCGGCGCTGGCGTTGGCCGCTTCCGTGGCCCCGGCACAGGCCGCACCAGCCGCTGAGCGCGAACTGCTTGGGATCCGTATCTGGCGCGAGTGGCGCGAAGTCCTCAAGAAGCATGGTCAGCCCACCCGGATAGAGGTCGGCGCCGCTGGGGCGCCTGCGATGGGTGAGATGGGCCAGAGCACCACGGGCGGCCTCATGGGCGCCGGCGGCGCTCCCGGTATGCCTGGTATGCCCGGCATGCCCGGCGGACGCATGGGCATGATGATGGGCGGCGGCGCTGCCGGCGGCGGCAAGCGTATGCCCGGCGCCATGGGCGTTAGCGGCATGGGCGGCGGCTCCCCGATGCTTCCCCCCATGGGCGGTAGCATGGGTAGCGGCGGCATGGGCGCCCCGGCCGGTATGCCCGGCGGCATGGGCATGGGTGGCGGAATGGGTAGTGGCGGCATGATGGGCGGCGGCATGAGCGCTCCCCCCATGCCCACCATGGGAGGCATGGCTGGGCTGCGCGGTATGGGCCGCGGCGGCGCCCTGTCCGGCGAGCCCGGTGACGACGCCGACCTGCCCGGCATGAAGGGCCGCTCCGGTATGCCCGGCATGATGGGTATGCCCGGTATGGGCGGGGCCATGGGCGGCGTGTTCGGCGCCGGATCCCCGGGCGTCGCGGCTGAGGCCGAGGAAGGCGAAGTCTCCTGGGTCTACGAGAAGGGTCCGAACACGCTGCAGTTCCTCTTCAATAAGGACGGCCGCGTGATCCAGATCCAGTCGTTCGGCTACAAGAACGGCGGCGTCACCTCCCGCGGCATCATCCTCGGCGACGCTCCCAAGAAGGTCTACACGCTCTACGGCTGGCCACCCAGGATTGAGAAGTCGGGCAACACCATGACGCTTGACTATAGCCAGTCAGCCCATGTGGCCTTCCAGCTGGTTGACCGCAAGGATGGCAAGGGTATGCGCGTCGTGGGCATTACCATCGCCAAGACCGAAGCCGACTAGTCTGTCCCGGCTGGCGCTGCGCCTGGCAGCCTCCGGCACGCTCTTCTCCGAAGGAGTCGGTCACTACGACCGGCTCCTTCTGTTCTTGCGAGGGTCAAGTGGCAGCCGACAAGGAAGAGATACGGTCGAGATCCGACATCGTCGACCTCATCGGCGCCCACGTGCAGCTGAAGCGGCGTGGCCGGAACTGGCTGGGGCTCTGCCCGTTCCATCAGGAGAAGACCCCCTCCTTCAACGTTGATCCCGTCACGCAGTCCTTCAAGTGTTTCGGCTGCGGCGTCGGCGGCGATGTGTTCAGCTTCGTGCAGCGCATGGAGAATATGTCATTCGTCGAGGCGGCCGAGAAGCTGGCGGCTCGCGCCGGCTTGGAGTTTGCGCGTACCGGCGGAACGTCCATGCCCACGGGCGAACGCGACGCACTCCTTCAGATGAATGCCCTTGCGAAGGACTACTACCGAACGCAACTGGCGCATTCGGACGAGGCGCGCACCTACCTGGACCGACGCGGCATCACGGCCGACTCCGTGCTGCGATGGGGCCTAGGTTACGCGCCGGAAAGCTGGGACGCCCTAACCACGTTCCTGCGGTCCCGCCGGCTGGACCTGCGCGTCGCGGCGCAGTGCGGTTTGGTCGGCAGCAAGGACGGCAGCCGCTACTACGATGTCTTCCGCAATCGGTTGGTCTTCCCGATCCACGATGAGCAGGAGCGGATCGTCGGTTTCGGCGGCAGGGCCGTAGGAGACGAGGAGCCGAAGTACCTCAACAGCCCGGAGTCGGCCCTGTTCGCCAAGAGCAAGCTGCTCTACGGCCTGCCCTTTGCCCGCCGTAGCGTGGCCGCCTCCGGCCGATCCATCCTGATGGAAGGGTACATGGATGTCATCGCGGCCCATCAGTCGGGCTTCACGGCTGCCATGGCGACGCTTGGGACCTCCCTGACCGGCGACCACGCGAAGAAGCTGGTCAGGTTGGCCCCTGTCGTGGTTCTCTGCTACGACGCGGACCGCGCCGGTATCAAGGCCACGCTACGCGCGGCCGAGATACTTGAGCAGCAGGAACTGCAGGTTCGGGTGATCTCGCTCCCGGAGGGGGAGGATCCCGACTCGCTCCTGCGGACACGAGGCGCCGAGGCTTTCGAGGTCGCGGTCACCGAGGCCGTCGGCCGCGTCGAGTACCAACTACGCCAGGCTGTGGCAGAGACCGACACAGGCGCGCCCGAGGGGCAGGCGGCGCTTCTGCGGAAGCTGATTGCCATCCTCGCGTCGGTGCCGTCACGCACGGAGCGCGATATGCACATGGAGAAGGTCTGGAGCTACCATCCAATGCGGGCTCACGGCGCGAGCATCGTGAAGGACCAGCTTCACCGCGATGCCGAGGAGTATGCGCGACGTATGCGTGTACAGCCTCGGGCCGTGCAGTCCGGTGACCCGACGCCCGCTCCCGCGTCTCCGCCGCCGGTAGTGGCCGCCCTGACCGCCGAGCGGCGCGCCGAACTCCTGCTTGTGCGGGCGCTGGTTTCCGTCGAGTGCCGCACCGACGTGTTGAGTTGCTGCGTGGTCGGCGACTTCTGCTCGCCCGTCGCCGCCAGGCTGTTCTCGGAAGTTCGCGACGGCATGGGCGGGCCGCACACCGACGAGGCCGGCCTGATTGCAGCGGCCGAAGCGCAGGGCGACGAGACCTTTTGCGATGCCCTGCGGCAGCTGTTGCAGGAATCCTCGGTGGCGCTGGCCAATATACGGTTGTCATCGGATATCGTTCGCGCCGAGGCCAAGCGGCTACGGCGGGCCAGGGTAGCACAGGTACAGGACCAGCTCGCTGGACTGCTCCGGGCTCGGGAGTCCTTCGGGCCCGAGGATGAGCGTCATCTGGCCGAGTATATGAGGGTCCTCCGGGAACTCAAGGGCTCCAGTTCGGGCTGACTTCCGACGAGCCCGGCGGTGGTGCGCATCTATGTCGCGCTACGGGTGGGAACTTGGAACACGTCAGAGATAACGCTGAGTTCAGGCGCCTCGTTGGGCGCGGCCGGGATCAGGGCTACCTTACCTTCGACGAAGTGAACGACACCTTCGTCAATGAGGACCTGGACTCGGAACAGATTGAAGACCTTCTGCACGCCCTCGCCGAAGAGGGCGTTGAAGTGGTCGCGCGGAGCCGCACCGGCGAGATCTCCGCCGTGGCTGCGCATGTGGATGGTCACGCGTCAGAGGATCCAACTGCTGCTGATGGTGAGGCCAACCTCGAACTGCTGGCCCTCGACGACTCTGTGCGGATGTGGCTCCGCGAGATCGGCCGAACGCCCCTGCTCGATATGGAGCGCGAGATCTATCTCGCCAAAGAGATCGAACAGGGCTGCCAGCGTGCCAAGGATGAGCTCACCAGGGCGAACCTCCGCCTGGTCGTCTCGATTGCCAAGCGGTACACGGGCCGCGGAATGTCCTTCTCGGACCTAATCCAGGAGGGCAACATCGGCCTGATCCGCGCCGTGGAGAAGTTCGACTTCCGTAAGGGCTACAAGTTCAGCACCTACGCGACCTGGTGGATCCGCCAGGCCATCACGCGGGCCATCGCGGATCAGGGTCGGACTATCCGGATCCCCGTCCACATGGTTGAGACAATTAACAGGCTCATGCGCGCCAGCGGCCAGCTCCTGCAGGAGCTCGGCCGTGAACCCACCATCGAAGAGCTCGCCCGGGAACTTGAGATGCCGGTAGAGCGCGTGGCAGAGGTACACCGGATCGCCCCTGAGCCGCTCTCGTTGGAGATGCCGGTGGGCGAGGAAGATGACAGCCACCTCGCCGACTTCATCGAAGATCATGAGGCGGTCTCGCCATCGGACGCCGCGTCCCATTTGATACTCCGCGAGCGAATTGAGCAGGCATTGAACCTGCTCACCCCGCGAGAGCGTATGGTGTTGGTGATGCGCTTCGGCCT
>CAJBBX010000065.1 GCA_903951425.1 uncultured Chthonomonas sp. | reverse complement strand
GTCCGAGTGCTTGCTGCCTGATACGCTTACGGCAACCCCCATCCCGGCCTTCCCCCTCCGCGGCTTCGCCGCGCAAGGGGAAGGAGCCCGTTAACGTCTTACACGGACCGGCGCGGGCGCACACGGACGCGGCACGACTGAAAGCTACCCCGTCCGGCTAATAGAGCGGTGGCAGCGCCTCCGCTTGCAGGCGGAGCATCTCGTCCATCATTGCCACGGCGTTGCGGTAGGAGTGGCAGGTGGGGTCGAGGAGGATGGCTTGCAGCAGTTTCTCCCGCGACTGCTCGGAGTAGGCCTCCACCAGCAGGCGCTGGATGGCGCCCTGGGTGCGCAGGATGGCCGAGACCGGCTCGGGCAGCGGGTCCATCTGCATTCGCGCCAGGCCGTGGTGCGAGGCGTCCACCGGCATCTCGACGATCATCTCCGTCGGAAGGTTGGGAATACTGCCTTGGTTGGGGATATTCACCGCGTCGATAACGCGGCTGCCGGCGCCCTGGAGCGCCTCCATGATCGGCACGGCATACTCGCCCGACGGGGTCAGCGGCCGCTCGTCGATGCCGGGCTCGACCTGCTCAGGCCGGACCCAGGGTCGCCTCGTGGTGTCGCCGCTCAGGGAGTAGATGAACTCCGGCGCCTGGCCCGCGGCCCACGGGTCGCCGGCCATGGGGTCGTAGAAGTACTGTAGCTCCGACGCCACGAACTCGTCCGCCCAGCCGATGTACTCGCCGATGTGGTTGGCTCCGGGCGATGGCCAGAGCCCGAGCCGGCGGAAGAGGATGCGGGAGAGGCCGATGTCGTGCCAGTCGGCCAGCTCATCGCCGGAGGCCTCAGCGTAGCGCAGGGCCGGGTAGAGGTCTTCGCCCGTGCGCCGGTCGCGTATGGCCTGGAACCAGGTGCAGTGGTTGATGCCGCAGGCCACGGCGTCGATCTCCGCGGGCTCCATGCCGAGCATGGCCGCTACCTGACCCAGACCCATGGCGAAGCCGTGACAGAGCCCCACGGCCTCCACGCCGGTGAGGCGCGAGACGGCCTCCATGAGCTTGTGCTCGGGGTTGGTGTAGCTGAGCAGGAGGGCGTCGGGACATCGGCGCTCCATGGCCCGCGCCACCTCCACCGTGGGCCCCATGTTGCGCAGGGCGTGGAAGATGCCACCGGGCCCGCCGTTCTCGCCGTAGACCTGCCGGAACCCGTGCTGGCGCGGCACATGGAAGTCCTGCGACCAGAAGTGATACCGGCGGCGCTCGATGGCCTTGATGACGTAGTCGGCGCCATCCAGGGCGGTCGACAGGTCGTCGGTAGCCGGGACGGCGGCGTTGCGCTTAAGCCGGGCGGCCACGGCGCGCGCATCGGCGGCCGCGGCCTCGGCGGCCGTGAGGTCGACATCCATGAGCCGCAACTCCACGCCCTCGGCGCAGAGCGGCTCGCTGAGCAGAATATCACGAACCGTGGCGGGGCCGAAGGAGCGGCTTCCGGCCCCCACCAGGGCGATCTTAAGTGCAGGCATGGCCGTGGACCTCCTAGCCGCGCACCATCAGCGAGACCACCTGCCACGGGCGCAGGGCGAGCTCGACGGAGCCGTCGACCACGGTGGCCGGGCCCACCACGTCCTCGGTGACCGTGACGACCGTGACGGTCACCCCGGCGGCCAGGCCGGAGAGGCGGACCAGGCCCGCGGAGCCAGTGGACTCGTAGAGCCGGATGACGACCCCGCTCCCCTTCTGGGCGCGCTTCATGGAGGCGGCGACGACGCCCGGCGAGCCGGAGAGGACCGGCCGGAGGGAGGTGTCGTCACCCAGCGGTGCGCAGCCCGACTTGAGCCGGGCCAACAGCGGCTGGTTGTAGCTGAGGCCCGCCTGGACCACTCCGGCCGACTGCCACGAGCCCACGTGCGGCAGGAGGGCATAGCGGACGCACTGCTTGCCCAGGTCCGATGCGTAGTCGGGATCGTAGCCGGTGCGCACCAGCGTGAGGCGCAGGCGGCAGCCCATGGCGTCGTAGGCATACTTGCTGTCGTTCAGGACCGCCACGCCGTAGTTCGAGCCGCCGATGTCGGCCCAGCGGAGGGCGGGAACCTCCTGTCCGTCGCTGGGGCGCGTCACGGCGCCGAAGGGCGTCTCGAACCAGGGCTCACACTCGGGCATGGAGGCCGTGAAGGCCACCTTCAGGTTGGGGATACCCTTCTCCGCGTTGCCCACTTCCTGCCAGTCCACGTCGGCCTCGAAGTCGATGCGGTCGAGATCGCGGTAAAATACGATCTTCTGTTCGATCTTCGTCTCGCGGTGGCTCTGCTTCACGCCGATGACGACGCGGGCAGGACCCGTCTCCAGTACCTGGGTCTCGGCTCCGCGGATGAGGCTGAACTGGCTGTAGACCTCCTGGATCTGCCATGAGGTCATGGGGTGGGGCCACTCGTCGACGAACTGCAGGACGTTGAGCGCCAGGTCGGGCCGCGCCGTATCCATGTAGTCACTGGGGCGCCGGACGCCGAAGGAGACTAGCTCGCGACCCATCCGCTTGTCGGTCAGCGAGACGATCACGCCGCAGTCCCGCCGCACGAGGGCGGTGAAGACGGGCGTCTCGACGCGCCAGTAGAGCATGCCCGCCTCGGCCTGATCCGGAGCCACCTGGTGCGGGTTGCTGGGTCCGTAGGTCGCCGTGACCGTGAGGCCCGGTGCGCCGGCAGCCGTGTTGGTCACATGGTAGCCCGCAGTGGCGAAGGCGCCGACCTCAGCCACGAAGCCGAGCCCCTCGGCGGTGTACTGGCCCACGGCGGAGCGGCCCTGCCCGTCGGTCAGCGTGGCGCAGCCCTCGGCGCTGAGGCCGGGGACCGTGACCCACTCCTTGCGGGCGAAGCCCAGCGGGTTCGTGACGGCGATGCAGCCGGGGTCCACGGCCATCTCGACCAGGTCCAGCGCGTCGTTGGTCACCGAGGCGGCGACGTCGCGCGCCTCCTCGTACTCCTCGCGGTTCAGCTCATAGACCTCGTGGATGGCAGAGCCGTCGAAGATATCGTGGAACTGGTTGAAGAGCACCTTGCGCCATGCCTGCGATAGCGGCTCGACGCGGTCGATGCCCGCCATGGCGGCGGCGGTGTCGGCGCTGGTGAGGAGGTTCTCACCCGAGCGGTTGTAGAACTTGGTATCGGCGTGGGTGGTGTAGCAGCCCTCGAAGATGGTCGAAGTCTCGCCCTTGTGCGTGGGCAGGGCGGCGTTGGAGCGCAGGATGCCGTCGGTATAGGCCGCAACGGTGCTGCAGTAGGCGTTGGGCATGAGCCGATTGGGGCCGAAGCGGCGCAGGGCCTGCAGGTTCTGGCGCGAGGGGCCGCCGCCATGGTCGCCGATGCCGTGGAAGTGGAGTCCCTCGGGCAGGCCGGATCGGATGGCGCGGATGGCCGCGTCAGCCACGTCGCGGGGGTAAATCTCGCCGTTGTACGAGCCGGTGGAGATCGCCAGGACGCGCGTGCCGTCGTCGCCCTCCCACCAGTAGGCGGGCCACTGCGTATAGCCGCCGGGGTTGGCTCGATGGTGGTAGTAGCTCACGGCGCCGCCCTGCACCGCCAGTTGCGGCAGGTTGCCTGCGTGGCCGAAGGTATCAGGGCAGTGGAACGCTCGCGGGTGGTAGCAGAGCACGTCGCGCGAGTAGCCCACGGCCTCTAGGATCTGCCGGACCTGCCCCTCGCCGGAAGCCATGTTCACGTCGCCCTCGACCCACTGGAGCGTCATGGGCTCCCAGCGGCCGGCGACAATGTGCTGCAGCACTTTCTCGAAGAGCGCGGGCTCCTGCTCCCGAATGACCTCGTAGGTCGCGGGCTGGCTGTGCGAAAAGGTGAGCTCCGGGAACTCGTCCATCAGGTTGAGGACGCTGCGGAAGTCGCGCTTGATGACCTCGATCGTATCCGGCATGGTCCACATCCAGTTCATATCGATATGGCTGTGGCCGACCAGGTGGACCGGGATCGACTTAGCTCGCTGGGCGAAGGGCGCCAGGGCGGCCTCCACGGCGGCGCACATGGCGGCGACGTCGGCGCCGGCCTCCGGGATGGTCGAGGGCACTGCCGATGCGGCAGCGGCGAGCGCGAACTCATCGCCGGGCGAGGCGCAGAGGGCCTGGGCCAGGGCGATCTGGGCCCCACAGAGGTCCAGCGCCTCGAAGCGGGCGCGGAGGCCCGGCGTGGTCAGCCGGAACTGGAACCAGGGCGTCGTCTGAAAGCCGGGGATGCGGATGTGCAGCTCCATGGGGCCGTTGGCTCCGGCCTTAAGCTCCGGCGTCACCACGAAGAGGGCCGGACCGGACGCCACGGGCGCCATGTGATCCGAGAAGATGGGCTCGCCCGCCAGGGTGATGTCCGCGGGATAGAGCGAGAAGAGGACTCCCTCCAGCGTATCGCCGGTCAGCGTAACGCCCAGCGCCTCGGCAGGAACCTCCAGGTCGGTGCGGAGGACGACATCCTGCCCCGAGATGATCTGGAGGCCGGGCATACCGCCGTTGCCGTGCTGCTCCACCACGTCGGCGCCGGGGCCGCTCACCCTGGTCCATCGCACCATCGGAAAGCCGTTGAGGACCGTATCCGCCGCGGTGCGCAGTCTGCCTAGCGCCGGGGCTACGTCTGTTATCGCCATGTGGAGCACTCCCTTGTTGCTGTAGGTACGGCCGCGAACGACGGCGGCGGTGTTGCATGGTAGGTTCGTCCCACGTGGTCCTGTTTCCTCTGCATATCGCCGGGCCGACGTCGGTCTATGCCCGCAGTCGGGTCGGTCCGTTGACTTGCGGAACGATACCGCCGTATAATCCGGTATCCAATCCGTGCAGCCGCGGCCGACCGCGGAGCCCGATTGTGGGAGGACCATCGCCAACTATGTCGCGCACCATGACCGTCGCCAGTCTGCTGGTACTGATACTGGGCCTCGTGGCCGTCTCCTTCGCCATCCAGAGGACCATGACACCCGAGAAGCCGCAGCCACCGGATCCAAAGAAGATGGCTGAGGCCCAGAAGGCCCAGATGGAAGCCCAGACGAAGATGCGCATGCAGGCTGCGCAGGACCAGCAGAAGAAGATCAAGGAGGCGCTGGCGGCCAAGGACAAGCCGCAGGCGCCGAAGACGACCGCACCTGCAGCCGCGGCGGCCGCCGGGCACATGGACATCGCCTCGGACTGGTTCAAGAAGCGCTCCGACGGCGCCTCCGGCATCGACCAGGCAACCAAGGATGCTGCCGCCGAGGCCGCCAAGCCGGCAGTGAAGATGCAGGCGCCTCCGAACCTAGCGCTTTCTGGCGGAGGCCCCAAGGCCAAAGAGTAGACTGAGTCCATGAGCCGGGCCTGTGATCCGGCCCGGCTCTCACCACAGAGCGCGGCGGCAGCCGCCGACCGCGGAAGGAGGGGCGCGTGCAGCGACTGCGAGGCGTTCCATGCGTACCCGGTATCGCCCTCGGCGCGGCCGTATGCGTTCGCGACGGCATGGTGCCGGCCGATCCCCCTCCCGGCCTGCAGGGCTTCCGGCGCAACGCCTCCGGCGAGCCCTCCACCACGTTCGACGTCATTCTCGTCCTGCCTGCGGCCGAACCCACGGTGCGCGATTTCCCGGACTGGCTACGCCTCGTGGGCGTCGTCAGCGAGAACGTGGACCGCCCAATCGGTCGTCCGTGGGTCCCCATGGTGCTGGGAGCCGCGGGCGCAGGCGACACCATCGACGACACGAGCCTCATGCTGGTGGACGGCACCCGGGGCGTCGTGGTGGTGGACCCGACCGCCGAGACCGTGGCGGCGTTCCAGGCGGACCATGAGCGCATCGCGCCGCGCAAGCGTTACTACATTGACCGCATCCATCAACCCGCGCGGACGCTGGACAACCGAACCGTGCGCGTCTCTGGCCTCGCCTGGTCGGTGGAGGATGTGGCGCCGGCCATTGATGCCGGAGCCGACGCCGTCTGCCTCATGTCCGGCCTGAGCCTCCTGCATTCGGGCGAGGAGGCGCAGTACCAATCGGGCGATATCTCGGCCGTGCTCTCCGATATGCCCGGCAAGCCGCTGACCATCGTGGCCGATCCCGCGGCGCCGGATATGGCCGTGCTGCTGGAGTGGGCGGCCAGGTCCGACATCACGCTGGTGGCGTCGGGCGACCAGGACGCCATGCCCGCCCGCGAGGCGCTGTCCCGGCTGGCCCCCGCACAGGAGGCCTGCATGGCCGACTGCCGTCCGTTCGGCGAGGTCCGCATCGGCTGCCTTGCACAGCCTGGCCTGCCGGCGCCGCCGGACCTGATGATGGGCCGCGCGGCGCGCGTCCTGGTCGATCCCGGGCCCGGCGCCGACATCACGCATCCCGACTTCGTCGAGTGGCTGGGGCAACTCGTGCGAACCGCCAACGTGATGCTGGTGCCCGTCGAGCTCATGCTCCACGGCGACACGGGGGCAGGCATCGATGTGGCCGTGGCCCAGCGTGTAGCGGGGATCGTAACGGTCCCGGCGTCTGTTGAGGCAGCCAAGGCGCGCATCGGCCAGACTGACACCGAGGAGTGCCGAGCCCGTCTGGCCGGAGACTGATCGGCGCCGGTTACTGCGGCAAGTTCGCCGCCACCATGGAGGTCGCGCCCGTGCGCCTTGCCCTGATGCTCCTGCTCATACCCGCCGCCATTGGCATGGCCGGTGCGGCCGCTAGCGCACCTGTTCCGACGGGCCCTGCGCTGGGGCCGAAGGAGGCTTCGATGGCACAGACACCTGACACCAGCAAGCTGCCGCGCGGATCCGAACCGCAGCCGGTGAAGGCGCCGCACTTCCCAACAACCGCCCACGCCGTGGTCTGGCGCAACTGGATGCTGGCGCCCGTCTCACGCATCGCCGCCACGATCGGCGCCACGCCGGCCGAGGTCCGCCGGATGGGCCGCGCCATGGGCCTCGCCGGTCCGCCGGCCGTCACGAGCGACCAACAGCGCCGCTCCTACATCACGGTGATCCGGCGCAACTGGCACCTATTGCCCTATGAGCAGCTCCTGCAGTTGCTCGGATGGACGCAGGAGCATCTGGCATTCACGCTGCGCGAGGACGACTTCCTCTACATCAAGCTGGGTAGCTCCAAGCCCAAGTGTGCGCCGGTCCATTGGCGATCGACGACGCCGGAGGTCCGTCGTGCTGAGATCGCCATGGCCGAGAAGATGCGGCAGTGGTTTCCGCGGGGCGTCGGCGCACCGGAGGATGCCCTCTTCGCCTTCGTGGGCCGGCTGGCCGGCAAGACGTCGGACGCGCATGCCGCTACGGACCGGATGCCGCGCTACTGCTACTCCTACTTCGCCCCCTATGGCGACCCGCTCCTCGACAGCCAGTGCGACCCCTACCCCGAGGGCTACCTGAAGAAGCTGGCATCGGCAGGCGTGACCGGGGTCTGGCTGCAGGGCGTCCTGCGCAAGTTGGCCCCGTTCCCGTGGGATGCCAGGGAGAGCGAACACTGGCAAGAGCGCCTCGATGGACTGAAGCGGCTGGTGAAGCGGGCGCACCGCCACGGCATCGGCGTGTACCTCTACATGAACGAGCCGCGGGCCATGCCGGAGAGCTTCTTCGAGACCCACAGGGAGCTACGCGGAGTGCCCGGAGGCGACCACGCGACGCTCTGCATCAGCGCCGAGCCCGTTAGCCGGTGCATCTCCGATTCGATCGAGACCATCTGTAAGGCCGCGCCCGAACTGGCCGGCATCTTCACGATCTCCGCGTCTGAGAACCTGACCAACTGCTGGTCGCACGGCGGCGGCGCCGCCTGCCCACGCTGCTCCAAGCTGGGTTCGGCCCCCGTCATCGCGTCGGTGGCGCAGGCCATCGCCAAGGGCATCGGCGCCGCAGGCGCCCGCACGAAGCTCATCAGCTGGGACTGGGGGTGGCCCGAGGACAAGTGCGCCGAGATCACCCGGCTGCTGCCCGAGGGTTGCGCCCAGATGAGCGTCAGCGAATGGTCCATGCCCATCGTGCGCGGCGGTGTGGCAAGCGAGGTCGGCGAGTACAGCCTGGGCGTGGTTGGGCCGGGACCAAGGGCCAAGCGCAACTGGGCCGAGGCGCGCGGCCGCGGACTGGATGTTTTCGCCAAAATCCAGGCGGCCAACAGCTGGGAGATGTCCGCCGTCCCCTACACGCCCACCGTCCGGACGGCGGCGCGGCACGCAGCTTCGCTGGTCCAGTCGGGCGTGGGCGGCATCATGCTGGGCTGGACGCTGGGCGGCTATCCGTCGCCGAACCTGCGCGCCGTGGCACTGGCGTCAGCCTACGCCCGCGAGCCGGGCGTAACCGCAGATGCCGCGGCGGACAGGGCGATCCGCGAAGTGGCAACGGAGCGCTTCGGGCCGCGCCTGGCCGAGGCCGGGGCGGCAGCCTGGGGCGCCGCATCGGACGCCATGGCTCAGTTCCCCTTCCACATCGGCACCGCCTACAGCGGTCCTCAGCACGGCGGACCGGCCAACCTGCTCTGGCTGGAGCGGACCGGCTACACGGCCACCATGGTGGGCTTCGCCTACGACGACCTGACGAGCTGGAGGTCGATCTACCCGCCGGAGGTCTTCGCGCACCAGATGGAGATCGCGGCTGAGGGCTTCGCCAAGGGGTCCGAGTCGCTCCGAGCGGCCACCCAGGAGCCGGGGCTCAGCCCGAAGCACCTGGCGGCGGCGCTGGACGAGGCGCAGATCATGGAGGCCTGCTCTATCCACCTGCGCAGCTCCGCCAACCAGGCGAGGTTCGTCATGGCCCGTGACGCCGCTACATCAGGCGGGTCCGGCGCGGAGCAGGCCCGTGCGGCCATGCGAGCGCTACTCGAGGCCGAGCGCGACCTGGCGGTGCGGCTGGCGAAGCTGCAGGCCGGTGACAGCCGCCTCGGATTCGAGGCGTCAAACCACTACTACTTCGTAGCCACCGACCTGGCGGAGAAGGTGCTGAACTGCGAGGACCTGCTGGGGCATCTGGCGCCGTAGCCCGGCGCCCAGGCTAGTCCTCGATCACGTCGACCTTGATGCCGATACTGCGGATGATGGCTGCGGCACGTTCGCACTCGCCCTGGCGCCCGTGATGGACCACCGATTTGCCGAGGTTGTGGATCTCCCAGGTCTCGATCTCGGCCTGCTCCTCGGTGCATCCGGTCGCCCGACGCAGCACCGAGATCACCTCGTCCCAAGTGTTGACGTCATTGTTGTAGACGACCACGACCCACCCGCCGACACCGGTGTCAGGGCCCTGAACCTCAGTCTCATCAACCAGCTGGATACTCAATGCAGCCCTCCTGAGCCGGAACTCCCGGCATTGCCTACGGACCGTGACATGGCGATTCTACCCCTAACGATTGCGGTCGCCGAAGCTACCTGCGCGGCCGCATGGACGCATGGACCGCGCCCCAGCGCTCCCGCATCTGCGGTCCGTCGATGATCGGCTCCCAGCCCAGCTGCAGGTAGCATGCGATAGCCGGGAGGCGCCAGTCGTCGGTCAACAGGTAGATGTCGCGATAGCCGCGCTGGACGAGTAGGCGCGTCACCGCCGCCGTGATGGCGCGCCCCAGGCCTCGGCCCGAGTGCAGCGGGTCGGCGGCGACCCAGTCCAGCGCGCCGCCATTGGGGTGGCTCACCGTGGGCGCATGGCTCCCGAACGCAGTGGCCACAATGGCGCCTGTGGGCTCATGCTCGATCACGAAGAAGCCGCCCGGCAGAGCGCCCTGCACACGGTTCACCGCGCCGTCCGGCGAGACATGGTCAAACCCGGCGCGCGCCATGAGCGCCCCATAGGCCTGCTCCTCGCCAGGTCGAATCTGCCGCAGGATATATCCCGGCGGGACTGAGGGCTCGGGCGGCGAGGCAAGGCGCCACTCCGGGTACCGCATCCGTAGCTGCGGGGTCGCGACGCCCTCGCCGGTCCACGAGCGCGAGTCGGGCACCGAGAGCCACGCCGAACCCTGCCCGATGGACGCCTGGCTCACGAGGCCCGGGACCGTCATATCCATGGCCTCATGGATGCCCACCTCGGGCGGGCGACCGTCGCGGATAGCCTCCACGAAGTCGACCAGCGTGTAGTAGTCGCCGCCGCCGTGGCCCGACTTGCTCGCCTGCTCCTGCGCCTTGAGCCAGCCTGCCGGGTAGTGGGCAGGAGCCACGTCGGCCAGATCCTTCCAGTCGCCGGCTCCGCAGACCGAGCGGAGCCAGACGCGGTCCCGCTCGCCGGCGGAACGCGCGGACTCGTAGGCCCCGTCCATGCCCTGCAACTGGTAGTTGGTCATGGCGTGCGGGCGGTCGGAGAGCATGTCCAGCCGCAGCTTGGCGAGGCCTCCGGAGCGCATGCGGCAGAGCGTGACCGTGCTCGCCTGGTTCTCGTACGCATCGCCACGCGGGTCGCGGTGCCGCCGCCCGGAGCCCGCGCAGGAAACGCTCTCAACGCGGTCGCCGGGCATCCATTGCAGAATCGGGCCCAGGCTGTGGGTGGGATACGTGTTGCCGTCGATGCCGGTCTGCCAGCGCCGCCGCCAGGGCGTGATCTCGTTCAGCTGCTTCAGTTCGTGCAGGTACTCGCCCTCGGCGTAGTAGACCTGGCCGAAGAGGCCCTCCCGGACCATGGCGCGGATGGCCACGTTCTGGGGCGAGTAGAGGTAGTTCTCCGCCATTGCGTAGAGGGCTTGGGAGCGCCCTGCGGCCAGCGTGAGGGCCCGGCACTCATCGAGAGAGACCGCGGCGGGCACCTCGGAGAGAACGTGGACCCCGGCCTCAAGCGCCTGGACGGCCTGGGGTGCATGGCACGGCATCGGCGTGGCGATCACGACAGCGTCGACGACCGACGCTGCCAGCATCGCGCCGAGGTCGGTGAACGCGGCCGCGCCGTACTCCTGAGCAGCACCAGGCAGGTCGGCCTCATTCGTGTCGCAGACCGCCGTCACTTCCACGCCCGGCAAGGCTCGGCAAACGGCGCTGAAACTGCCGCCACGCCCACACGCTCCCACCACGCCCAGCCGCAGGCCCATCTGCACTCACCTCTCGCGTAGCCCTGCCTTCGTGCAGCCTCCACGACGACGACAGAGCGTGATATATGGTTCTTGTGATATACTGGAGTCGACGGCAGAGGAGGCCGAACCAGATGCCCGAAACGGACATCGAACTCATCGACATGCGCGTCCTGGAGCAGGTCGCGCCCATCATCCGCAACGCCGCCCATCCTCTTCGGCTTCGCATCCTCGATTTCCTGCGCCAGAGCGATGAGCCGCGGAACGTTACCGATATCGTGGAGGCTTGCGAGGCGGGCCAGGCGTTCGTGAGCCAGCAACTCCGCATCCTCAAGGACCAGGGCATCCTGGAGTGCAAGCGCACGGGCTCCTTCGTCTATTACCAGGTCGCGAACCGGGCCATCTTCCACCTGATCGATTGCATTCGGTCGCAGCAGCGCTGCGGATAGGCGCGCCGACGCCAGAGGGGTGACAGCATGTCTTCGAAGCGGGTTGTGATCATCGGCGGCGTAGCCGGCGGCGCGAGCGCGGCCGCAAGGCTCCGCCGCCTGTCGGAGTCCGCTGAGATCGTCATGCTCGAGCGTGGGCCCTACGTGTCTTTCGCGAACTGCGGCCTGCCCTACCACGTCGGCGGCGAGATACCCGACCGCGAGGAGTTGCTCGTCCAGACGCCGGCGGGACTGAAGTCGCGCTTCAACATCGACGTGAGGGTGAACACCGAGGCGGTGCGGATCGACCGCGAACGGCGCGTCGTCGCCATAGTCGACCTCATCACCGGCGGTTCCGAGGAGTTGGCCTACGACCACGTGGTGCTGGCGCCCGGCGCCGCCACCCTCGTGCCGCCCATCCCCGGCATCAAGCGGCCCGGCCACTTCGCCATGCGCACCGTCCCCGATGCCGAGGCAGTCGCCGCCCACTGCGACACGCACGCCGGTGGCCGCGCCGTGGTGGTGGGAGGCGGCTACATTGGCCTGGAGATGGCAGAGCAGCTCCATCGGCGCGGCATGCGGGTCGCCGTTGTGGAGGCGCTGCCGCAGGTCATGGCCATGCTGGACATGGATATGGCCAACCGCCTCCACGCCGAGATCCGAGCGAATGGCCTTGACCTGCACCTGGGTGATGGGGTGGCAGCCTTCGAGGAGCCGGGCGTCGATGAGAGCTGCGCCGCCTCGGTGGTCGTCCTCAAGGGCGGCGCGCGACTGCCTGCCGATCTCGTGATCCTGGGCATGGGCGTTCGCCCGGACGTGGCTCTGGCGCGCGAAGCCGGCCTGGAGATCGGCGCGCTGGGCGGCATCCGCGTGGATGAGCAGATGCGTACCAGCGACCCTGCCGTCCTGGCCGTGGGCGACGCCGTCGAGGTGCGTCACGGGGTCACCGGCGCATGGTCCCTGCTTCCGCTGGCAGGTCCTGCCAACCGACAGGGCCGCATCGCCGCGGATGTCATCGCCGGCCGCAACTCACGGTACAAGGCCTCCTGGGGCACAGGCATCATCCGCGTGTTCGGGCTTACGGCCGGGGCTACGGGCGCCAACGAGCGCATGTTGGGCGCCACGGGCATGGCTTTCGACGCGCTGCACCTCCACCCCTTCAGCCATGCGAGCTACTACCCGGGCGCCACCCAGATCGCGATGAAAGTGCTATTCGACCCGGGCACCGGACGCATCCTGGGCGCCCAGGCCATTGGGCAGGACGGGGTCGATAAGCGGATTGACGTGCTGGCCACGGCTATGCAGGCGGGCCTAACGGTCGACGACCTTGCCGACCTGGAGCTCTCCTACGCGCCGCCGTTCGGCTCCGCCAAGGACCCCGTGAATCTGGCGGGCATGATGGGCCAGAACGTGCGCGCGGGAGATGTGGCGCTGGCGCAGTGGCGCGACGCGGCAAGCCTGGCCGAAGGGTCCGCCGTGCTGCTGGATGTCCGCGAGCCGGGCGAATGGACGCAGGGGCGCATTCCCGGGGCCGTCCACATTCCCCTCGGCCAGCTGCGCGGGCGTCTTGGGGAGCTGCCAAAGGACAAGCCGCTGCTCGTCTACTGCCGGTCGGGGCAGCGTTCCTACTACGCGTGCCGCGTCCTGAACCAGAACGGGTTCGAGACGCGCAACATGACCGGGGCGTACCTGACGTGGATGTCGGCATCCGGGGCGACGCCCGCCACCTAGCCCGACGTCGAACTGCAATCGAAAGCGCCCGCCGACATCGCCGGCGGGCGCTTCTGGTCAGTTGCTCGTCAGGAGCAGGTCCGGCGGACCGGTTATGCACTGGTCCTCCGCTTCCCTGGCCTCCCGATCGGCTACTTCCCGCATGATCAGGTCCTGGTTCCAGAAGGTCGAGGCCACAGCGCCGGCCGGGCGTCGGCGAGCCATGCGCCTCCGCGCATTCCTCACAGGGCTCCGACCCGCCTGAACCGTGCCTGCAGGCAGGCCCGGCAGGGAGGTGCGCGGCGTGCCTGCAGGCGGAGTGGACGGAGAGCCGGCCGTCTTGCCCAGAGGATCGATGGTCAACCGCACCACGCGACCCGCCAAGCGCAGCACGACAGAGCCCTCGTCTACGCGAGAGACCGTCCATCCCATGACCGAGCCGCCCACCGGAACCAGGGTCAGGCCACGGTCGGTACGGAACATGCCGGTAGGCTGTCCGCCTAGCAACGTGCCGGCGAGCGCCGGCTGCGGCGCCTGGATCGCCATGGGCGCAACCGGCGGCCGGCCGGTCACTGCCGGCGGCAGCGGCGTCGGCATGGAGCCGGTCCAGGGCGAACTCGTTCCGCCAGGCGCCGGCGGGAGGCCGGTCGTCGGCGAGCCTGCCGCGTTGGGCCTCCGACTGGCCATGGCCAGCACCTCGCGCACGGTCAGCGGCTTGAAGGGATCGACCGTCGGGGCCAGCACCACATCGCCGGTGCCGGTCGCGGAGGTAGCGGTCGAAACGGACGGCAAGGCGGCAGGGCCGGCCGCAGGCGCCTCGGAAACCGGCGACTGAGCGCTCGGCGCCGGTGCGGGGTTCTTGGTCGCCATGGCGTTCGTGATCTGCCAGACCACGAAGACGAGCACGACGATGATGCCTACGACCAGCGCGACGATGGTCTTGGGGTCGTTCCCCTTCTGCTGTCCAGACTCGGTGGTCACTGGCCGCTTCCTCCCTTGGCGAAGTTCCGCTTCGGGGCCGGCGAGGTATCGACCGTGTATGCGCGCAGGAAGAGCACGACCTCGGTCTTGGTCGAGGAATTGGACTTGCTGCGGAAGAGCTGCCCCAGGAGCGGCAGGTCGCCGAGGAGCGGCACCTTGTCCGTGGTGCTACCCTTCTCCGAGTGGTCGAGCCCGCCGATGACCAGCTCCTCGCCCGCCTTCAGCCTGAGGACCGTTTCCGCCTCCCGGCCCGATGTCTGGGGCAGGTTGCCGACGTAGCCCGAGATCGAGCTGACGACGGGGTGGACGCGCATGGAGATGCTGCCGTCGGGATGCGACATGGGGCAGACCAGGAGCGCCACGCCGACCGGTACCGTCTCCGTGCCCTGGACCAGCGTCTGGTTGCTCGCGTTGACGACCGATGAGCCCACAAACCTGCGCTGCTCGCCGATAAAGATGAAAGCGTCCTCACGGTCAAGGCAGGCGATGTTCGGGCTTGCCAGCACGTTGGCCTTCCGCTTCTCCACGAGCGCCGAGAGCGCAGCCGAGAAGGCGGAGACCTGCGGTGCGCCTCCCGTGAACTTGCCGGAGCCCACGTTGCCGGTGTCGGCATTCGGGTCCATCTTGATGCCGAAGTTGAAGCCGCCGTCAGCCCACTTCCAGTCGACGCCGAGTTGGTCGAGCGCGCCTGAGGTGACCTCCACCAGGGCCGCGTCGATCCGGATCAGCGGCTGCGGGACGTCGAGCTCCTCCAGGATCTTGGTGGCC
>CAJBBX010000064.1 GCA_903951425.1 uncultured Chthonomonas sp. | reverse complement strand
CGTTCGCCTGCCGGCATACTTCCTGGCCGAGACGCCGGTGACGAACGCGCAGTACTCCCGATTCGTTCGGGAGACGAGACGATCGGGCTGGACCGATCCCGGCGGCAAGGCAGACCATCCTGCGGTCAGTGTGAACTGGGACGATGTGTCCGCCTACTGCGCCTGGGCCGGCTTGCGGCTGCCGTCGGAGCTGGAGTGGGAGAAGGGCGTCCGGGGCCTGGACGGCCGGGTCTACCCGTGGGGCGACGACTGGGAAGACGGCAAGCGGTGCAGGAACGACAAGAACAGGGGCTCGGAGGAGACCTGCTCCGTCTGGTCGTATCCGGAAGGGATCAGCCCGTGGGGCCTGCGG
Organism: uncultured Chthonomonas sp.; assembly: GCA_903951425.1. Taxonomy (GTDB): domain Bacteria; phylum Armatimonadota; class Chthonomonadetes; order Chthonomonadales; family CAJBBX01; genus CAJBBX01. The sequence goes on along the minus strand of CAJBBX010000064.1, from coordinate 1,506 downwards.
CAGATGAGCGGGAACGTCTGGGAGTGGTGCGCCGACTGGTACGAGAGCGGCGCCCCGGCCCGCTGGAAGCGCGGCGATACCGCACAAGCGTCTACTGGTTACGCCCGTGTGCTGCGCGGCGGGTCGTGGTACGACGGCAGCCCGGTCAACTTCCGGTGTGCCGACCGCTTCTACGGCTACCCGGACGACCGCTTCGACAACTTCGGTTTCCGCGGCGCCAGGACTGTTTGATTACGGCTTGCGGCTTTACCACCTTACCCCTTGCCGCCGGGCGGAGCCCGGCGCGTCGTTGACGTTGACGTTCGTGGGCGCGGAGCGCCCCGAACCTGATCTGGAGTGATGCCTGTGTCGCTGCTGCAACCCGAATCCCTGATCGGCGCCGTGATCGACGATCGCTACCAACTCGTCTCCCTTCTCGGCGAGGGGTCGTACGGCTCAGTCTTCGCCGCGGATGAACTGGTGATGGATGGCGTCGTCGGTCAGGTGGCCGTCAAGCTTCTCCAGCCGCCGGACGTTGCGGCCCGCGCCGCCCTCGTGGCCGAGGTGAGGGCCATGGCCCAGCTGAGCCACCCGAACCTCATCGCCTACCGGAGCGCCGGGGTCGTGCGGGGCGGCAGGGCCGACGGCTGCATCTACATCGCCACGGAGCTGGCCGCCGAGTCCCTGGCTCAGGTCATGCGTCGCACCAGCGCCATGACGGTGGACCAGGCCCTCCACGTGGTGCGCCACATAGCGGCCGCGCTGGCCTACCTGGCCGAGCAGGGCGCCGTCCACCGCGACGTGAAGCCCGCCAACATCCTCCGCGTGGGAGACGTCTGGAAGCTGGGCGACTTCGGGTTGGTCCGGGCGTCCGGCGCCGATCCGGGCAGTGCACGCCCGGCGCCGGGAGCGCCCATCTACGCCACCAGCCGCCGCGGCACCCCCGTCTATATGTCCCCGGAGATGCTGGAGGGCCTCGTAGATCCCCTCTGCGACGTCTGGGCGCTCGGCGCGGTCCTGCAGGAGTGCCTCACACGCACGCTACCCTACGCCGCCAGGGACGACACGGAACTGACGATGCTGGCCCTGACGGCCGAGCCGGCCATCACCTCCGGTCTGCCCCCGGCAGCGGCAGCCATCGTGCGCGGCTGCCTGGTCAGGGACGCCAAGGCGCGCCTCACGCCGCAGGCGCTCTGCGCGGCCGTGGCACCGGCGGGGCCGCAGGTCGTGGTCACCGAACGGACGCCTCCCGTCGCTGCGCCTACGGCGCCCCGGCTGCCGGGAGGAATCACCAATCCCAAGGACGGCACGGTCCTGATCATGATCCCGGAGGGCGAGTTCCTCGCGGGCGGACCGGCTGGCGACGAAGGCGGCGGGTCCCCGTTCTCCGTTCGCCTGCCGGCATACTTCCTGGCCGAGACGCCGGTGACGAACGCGCAGTACTCCCGATTCGTTCGGGAGACGAGACGATCGGGCTGGACCGATCCCGGCGGCAAGGCAGACCATCCTGCGGTCAGTGTGAACTGG
>CAJBBX010000063.1 GCA_903951425.1 uncultured Chthonomonas sp. | reverse complement strand
CTGGAAAGGGATGGTACAGGTAGATCTCAATACCGCGAGCGATGATGCGGAGGCAACTGAGTTTCTGCGCACGCTCGATGGCGAGGAATAATGGACATGCCAGAGCCAACCGACCGGGCATTCCTCGCCCGTGACTTGGTCCAAGCAGAGCGTTTCGCCTCCATTTTCCGAGGGCACCCTATGATGGGTCGCCAGTGGGCACTACGTTCGGACTCAGCTCGCTCGGCCCTAGAAGCCCTCGGGCACCAGCCTGCTCCGGTGCGGTCTGTCGTGTACTTCGCAGGCAAACCCGTACAGGGATCGGCTGCAATCGACGCACGTTTCGTTGCTGACTTCCTGCGGCCCTACCTAGAGGCTGTGAAGACACAGTATGCGGCCCATCGGTTCGGTCGCGTTGGGGAGCGGGGGCCGAGGCGCGAGGAGGAGGATGCCCGCCTAATGATCGCGAGCACTCCGCGCGGATCGTTCGGCTTCGAGTTTGTCGCACCTCCGTCGTCCAACCTGTTCGCAGGCGATGAACTGGCTCAGGCACTCCGCGATATCGCGCTGACGCTCGATGCCGTTGCCGACTCGGACGACGCGTACCTGGCGCGCCTCGACGACATTCCGGAGCGTGTTCTAGGGCGCATGAAGGAGATGTTCGACGTGCTCAGCCAGGGAGGCGCCGGGATTGAGATGCATGCTGGGGATCTCGTGGTCAGTATTAAGCCCGAGCGAGCCCGTCAAGGGTGCACTAGGCTGCAACAGTCTCTGGAAAAGGTCGAGGAGGTCGAGCGAAGAGGCGTTTTCCGAGGCGCCACGCTTGAATCGTGGCGATTCGACCTGCGGACCGACGATGACGAGGTGCTGAAGGGACGAATCGATGCGGCCCTCGACGAGGATCAGGTCGCGGACATGATTCGCAGGACGAACGAGCCGTGCGTGGCGCGACTGAGCGAGATCACCGTCACAACGCCGAGCGGCGCGGTACGCCGCAGGTTCGTGCTGCTGGGTCTTGAGTAGGTGGCGACCCCCACCGCCCTTGTCCAGAAGCTCTGAAACTACTGCAGCGTCCTTCGGGACGATGGGCTCTCCTACGGCGACTACGTGGAGCAGCTCACCTACCTGCTCTTCCTGACGATGGCGGACGAGCACCAAGCCGTCCTGGTGTGAGGCGGCCACACGTTCGACCCGCCAGCAGTCTACAATGACCTGACATGGAACTGATAGTCGCGCCGATGCCGAACCCTCGGATCCTTGCCTGGGCGCGCCAGGAGAGCGGTCACGCTGCCGACCGCGTGGCCGCGCGGCTCCGCGTCGATGCCGGTCGCCTGCGGGCGTGGGAGACCGGCGCCCGCCAGCCCACGCTACGGCAGGTGGGCCAGTTGGCGCGCTTCTACAAGGCCGAGCCGCCGGGGTTGGTTCCGGGTAGCGGCTAGTCGAGGAGAGACGGGGACGGGATCTCGCACGAACCCCGCCAGGAGCACGCTATGATCGAACGGCTTACTTGCAGCAACTTCTCGGTTCTGCGTGACGCCACCTTTGAGTTCGCAGCCGGCATCAACGTCGTGATCGGGAGCAACGCCACCGGCAAGAGCCACCTGCTGAAGCTCGCGTACGCGTGCGTCCGATGGAGCCAGGAGATGGCACAACGCGAACGCACTCAGGTGCGCCCCGACAAGGCAACCCAGCAGAAGGAGCTGGCCAACAAGCTGATGGGCGTGTTTCGGTGCGAGGGCATCGGCCGACTGAGCACGCGAGGCGCGGGAGTACAGCGCACCGATGTCTCCATCGGCCTCCGGGATCGACTTGGAGCCAACTTCGATTTCCGGTTCTCCACCAAGAGCGTGACGGATGCCATACTCGTGAACGCCCCGGACCTCTTCTACGATGGTGAGGCCGTCTTCTTCCCGACGAAGGAGATGCTCACGATGTACCCGGGCTTCGCTGCCCTCTATCGGAACTACGCTCTGCAGATCGACGAGACGTACTACGATCTCTGCCTGACCCTTGGGAAGCCCTTGCCACGCGGCCCGAAGCTGCTGCAGGTGCGGCCGCTGCTTGACGCGGTTGAGAAGATCATTGGCGGGTCGATACAGCTTGAGAACGACCGGTTCACCCTGGTCCAGCCCGGCGGCGGCCGGTTCGAGATCCCGTTGGTTGCTGAGGGCTACCGCAAGCTGGGCGCCGTCGCGTACCTTCTGGCGAACGGCGCGCTGGCGAAGCAGTCCGTGCTGTTCTGGGACGAGCCCGAGACCAACCTCAATCCCGCGATCATGGTGCAACTCGCCCGGCTGTTGGTGGAGGTGGCGGCCAACGGAACACAGGTGATCCTGGCAACGCACAGCCTGGTCATGATGCGCGAGCTTTCTATGCTGCTCCAGAGCAAGCCCTTCAAGCGGGTGGATCGGCGGTTCTACGCCCTGGCGCCGACCAGAGACGGCTTGAGGGTTCGGCTCACCGTGGGCGGCAGCGCTGACGAGATAGAGCCCATCGACTCACTCGACGCAGAGATAGACCAGAGCGAGCGGTACCTCGCCGCGCAGGAATCGCTCTAGCGATGGCGCAGCACCTGCCCGAGGGCGCCGTCACGTTTGCTTTCCCGGACGAGTGGTCGATCTGCCGTCCTGCGGGATGCGCGTTCTACTCCAAGCACTTCCAGAGCTTCTGCGGCGGCGCCAAGGAGCTGGACTTCCTCGCGTATGATCCCGCCGGCCGCGTGCTGTGGCTGGTGGAGGTCAAGGATTACCGGGCCAACGCGCGCGGGAAGGACCTGTCGGTGTGGGACGAGATCGCGCTCAAGACCCGCGACTCCCTGGCGTTGCTTCCGGCAGCCGGCGCAAATGACCACAACAGCGCTGCGAGCGTCGGGTCTGGCTTAAGGGAGTTCTGGCAGAAGTGCCGCTCCTTCTCCCGCGTCCGCGTCGTCCTCCACTGCGAGTTGCCGGACCCACCATCAAAGCTCTTTCCCGGCGTAAAGGATGCGGCCAACATCGCTGCAAAGCTCCGTTGGGCGGTACGTGTCGTGGATCCGCACGCGCTCGTAACGTCGATGGCAGCACCGACATCCACGCCGTGGCAGGTGACCCCGACATGAGCGCCACGAACCCTCAAGCCCTCGTCCAGAAGCTCTGGAACTACTGCAGCGTCCTTCGGGACGACGGGCTCTCCTACGGCGACTACGTGGAGCAGCTCACCTACCTGCTCTTCCTGAAGATGGCAGACGAGCAGGCGCGGCTGCACCCGGACCGGGCCGTCGCCGTGCCGGCCGGGCTGGACTGGGCGAGCCTACTGGCCGTGAGCGGCGATGCGCTGGAGGTGCAGTACCGGCACGTGCTGCTGGAGCTGGGCAAGAAGGGCGGCATGCTGGGCCTCATCTTCCGCAAGGCCCAGAACAAGGTGCAGGACCCGGCCAAGCTCCAGCGGCTCATCGCCGACCTGATCGATCGGGAGACCTGGACCAGCCTCTCCGCCGACGTGAAAGGTGACGCCTACGAGGGGCTGCTCCAGAAGAACGCCGAGGACGTGAAGGGCGGCGCCGGGCAGTACTTCACGCCGCGCCCGCTTATCTCGGCCATCGTGGAGGCCATGGCGCCTCGGCCGGGCCAGACGGTCTGCGACCCGGCGTGCGGCACCGGCGGCTTTCTGCTGGCGGCCCACGACTACCTGGCCAAGCACTACGAGCTGGACCGCGACCAGCGACACGCGCTGAAGTCGGGCACGCTCTTCGGGGTGGAGCTGGTGGACGCCGTGACCCGCCTCTGCGCCATGAACCTGCTGCTCCACGGCATCGGCGGCGACGCCGAGGGCACGCTGCCCGTGCAGACCCGCGACGCCCTGGCAAGAAAGCACGGCGAGTACGACATGGTGCTGACCAACCCGCCCTTCGGCAAGAAGAGCAGCGTCACCATCGTGAACCAGGAGGGCGAGAACCAGCGCGAGAGCCTGACCATCAACCGTGACGACTTCTGGGCCACCACCTCCAACAAGCAGCTCAACTTCGTGCAGCACGTCTTCACGGTCCTGAAGCAGCACGGCCGGGCGGCAGTGGTCGTGCCCGACAACGTTCTCTTCGAAGGAGGCGCCGGCGAGACGGTGCGCCGCCGCCTGCTGGCCCAGGCCGACGTCCACACGCTCCTGCGCCTGCCCACGGGCATCTTCTACGCCCAGGGCGTGAAGGCGAACGTGCTCTTCTTCGACCGCAAGCCCGCCCGGGAGCAGGCCTGGACCGACAAGCTCTGGATCTACGACCTGCGCACGAACCAGCGCTTCACACTGAAGGAGCGCCCCCTCCAGCGTGCCGATCTGGACGACTTCGTGGCGTGCTACAACCCGGTCAACCGCCACGAGCGGGCCGAGACCGAGCGCTTCCGGCCCTTCACGTTTGACGAACTGACCAAGCGGGACAAGGCCAACCTCGACCTCTTCTGGCTCAAGGACGACTCGCTGGAGGACTCCGCGAACCTGCCGCCGCCCGACGTGATCGCCCGGGAGATCATGGAGGACCTGCAGGCCGCTCTGGAGCAATTCGCGGCGATCGCGGAGATCTCTGACGAAGTGGCGGAGGCCTAGAGAAGCGCCGCGTTCAACGTTGTGGTCGGCATGACGGGCTCGCACCATGCGTCTCGACGAGCCCGTGCTTGTTGGTCATCTCTCGTCCGATGCTGCGCGTGCCGTTCATCGGGTAGAAGCAGGCCGTCTGAGCCGTGTTGGTCTTGGACTCGATGCATCCTGAGTGCCACTGCGCTGCCGCTACACCTATCTCTCACCGCCCAGCCTATCCGATCCGCACCGTCACCCGCGCCGGCTCGTCGGAGGCGCGAAGCCGCGTTACCTTGGTGGTTCCGTTCCAGCAGCGCACCTTGAGTAGCACGGGCAGGCGCGCGGTGTAGGCGCCCTCGAGCAGGTGATCATCCATGCGGTAGGTGAGGCGGAAGCCCTCACGAAGTATGGTGGTCCCGAAGCCCTGCTGCCGGTACGCCTTGGGAACGGTGGGCGCTATGGTGACGGAGCCGTCGAGGCCGAGGTCGATGCCCAGCAGGAACCGGTTGACGATGCGGATCAGGTTCGCGGGGTACTCGCAGTAGGTGTTCGGGCCGGCGCCCGCGCCTTCCGGCGGATGGTAGCGCTCGCGCCAGTAGTAGCCGTTCGCCTTGCCGGCGCGACACACCTGTTGCAGCGTTCGGATGATGCCGTCGGCGTCGCCCATCCGTGCCCGCGCCCAGCACTCCAGGTACCAGACGCGGCCCATGGCGGCCAGGTCGTGCCGATGGCCGGGAAGGGCGAACTCCCACTCCTCGTAGGTGTCGGGCTTGGCAGCTATGCCTGTGGGCATGCCGCCATAGGCGAACCCGGCTTCGTCGCGCAGCTTCGGCCAGAGGGCCGCAGCCTGTCGGGCGTCGGCGAGGCCGCATGCGATGGCCGCCCAGTTGGTGTCGGTCAGGCCGTGCTTGTCGATCAGTCCCTTCTGCGGGTGGATGTACTCGCCGAAGTGGTCGCCGACCCAGTATCGCTGGCGGAAGGTAGCTGTGACCCGGGCCGCGAGCGTCGCGTACCGTTTGGTCGAGCCACTGTCGCCGAGTAGCCGGTTCAGGGCGGACACCCGCCGAAACGCGTCTGCCGCGTGGCACTGGGCGACGCCGTCGTACTCGATCCTGGTCGGGAACTCCACGTAGTAGCCGCCGCCGGCGACAAGCCCTTCCGGCGTCACGAGCGATGCCAGGTAGTCGGCGGCCAGGTTCACGGAGGCGATCTGCGCCTTCAGCCAGACGCGGTCCAGCGTCGCCCGGTAGATCACATCGGCGTTCTGGATGTAGGTGGGCCCGGCCAGCGCTCTCAGAGGGTTGCCGGGCACCCAGTGTGTGTAGAGCCCTCCGTTCGGGTCGACGGCCTGTCCCGACACCTCCTTCACGCCGGGCAGGATGGCCAGCGGAAGGCGGCCGTCGGGCTTCTGGAACGTGCGTACGTAGGCGAAGTTCCGCCTTGCGGTCTCTGCCCGGCCAAGCATGAGCAGAGCATCGGTGAGCTGGTGCCCGTCGAGCGAGGGATAGCTATACCCACGTCCGAACCCATTCCGGTCGGCACAGACGGAGAAGTAGCCGGGGAACACGCTGTCATCCACAGCGGCGAGCACGTTCTGCGCGGCGGCCTTCTCGTATGCCTCGGCGATGCCGGCGTCGGGCAGGACGATCCCACTTAAGGGCAGCGGATCACGGGTGACCGCCGCGGCTCGTTCCGGCTCCAGAACCAGTGCAGCCGCTACGCAGGCGGCGCCCGCCAGCGCGCACCGGCGCGTTAATCCCTCACTCATGCGGATGACTCCTCGATCGACGTGCGGCAAGTCCGACGGCTGATCTCGCCGCCGGCCGTTGCCGTCACTTATCTACGCCGAACTCCAACTCGTTGGCCCAGTGGGTCGTCCAGTCGGCGTGGAAGGTGAGAGGGTTGTCCTTCGAGACGCTCCTGCCCGCCGCAAGCTCCATCGCGCCCCCTTCGTTGCTCCGAAACGTGAACTTAATCGTGCGCCCTGACCTGAGCCTGGCGGCGACCTCGGGCATGGTGTCCAGCGGAATGGCGCACTCCAGCGTCGTTCCGTCGAACACCAACCTGGCGCCCGCAACGGGCCCGCCGTCGACCGGCGCCCTGGGTTGGCGCGGGTAGAAGTGTTTTCGCGGCGCGCCGACGCGGGCAAGGCAGAAGACCTCCGTGCCGCCGTCCTTGCACTTGTTCAGCGCGAACTCGTAGTCCGTGTCCTGGTATGCGCAGAAGCGGGGCATGGTGCCTGCCGGGTAGGGAAGCATGTCGGGCTTCCGATCCTCCGGGATGACATTGAGCGCAATCTGCAGGTTGTGCCCGGAGGGGATATCCGGGTCCTTGCGGTATGAGAACCGGCGGACGCCCGAAGGCCAGGTCCGCTCCTTGCCGGCATCGGTGGCCTTCTCCGGGTAGAAAAAGCTGTCGTCGTCACGCGTCGCGTAGCGGATGGTCTCGGCGACGGCGGGCGCCCTGGCGGCGAAGTAGAGATACCGGTCGTCGAAGCCGACATAGGCTTCGATCGGGGCGGCGCTGACCTGCTTGCTCCAGTCGCGGAACGGCAGGTAGGCCTGCTCGCTGACACTGGCGCCCACGGCCTGCGCGCACGTCTGCGGTATGGCGCCCTTCCAGTCGTCCAGCCGGCCGTCCACGGCGATGGTGCGCCGCGATATGTAGTTCACGTGCATCTTCTCGGCATGCTCGACCCGGCCCGCGGGCCCCTCAAACGTGGCGACCAGCGGGTAGGTGTTGTCGTCGCGTGCGGCTCCGCCCGTGATCGTGAAGGCGAACTCCCGGCTCTCGTTCGCCGCCAAGCGTACGGCCTGCTGCGCTCCTGCCAGGTTCAGGCCCTCCATTCGGCCGGACAGCCTGCCGGTGATGGGGCGGTTCAGGACGTTGGTCAGCTTCACCCGAACCGAGGGGCGAGCGCCAACGGGCGCTGTCATATCCCATGCGACGATCTCGACGGGATCGATGCCCTTGATGACGGCGGATCGCACTGCCGAGACCAGCTTGGCGAAGGAGCCGGGGCTTCCGTCTGACCGAAGGAAGGTGCCCCGCCCGTTCAGCGGCACCGTGATCCTGCCGCCCGACGAGGGGACCGGGTTGCCGTAGAAGTCATGGAGTACGAACAACCCGCCGCCGTCGGCGATCACCATGTTCGCATCGGCCCGGACGGCCACAGACCGGAAGAGGCAGCGGTTCCGCTCGTAGGTCTGCCGCAGGTCGCCGACGACCACCAGCGTTCCGTCGTCTGGGTCGATGGGCCCCGTGCGCGCGCCGCCGACCTTGCGCGGAAGCCCCGCGAACGAGAAGACCCACGGAAGCCCGTTTTTGAACAGGACCTCCTTGAACGCGCGCTGGCCGATCATGCGATTGGCCGCCGCGATCGCCGCGCCCGGCGCCCAGACCTGGCAGACGGCGTACTCCTTGCCGTCGATGCGCGGCTTCTCGGACGTGTCCACGTTGCCGTAGTAGATGCCCGCAGTCCGGTCCTGCCCCATGGCGCGCATCGATGCGATCACGGCGGCCACTCGGTCGTCGCTGTTGCCCACCCAGCTTTCGGTATCCCAGACGCGGACACGGCCGTACGCGCCCTTCCTGTCCATCCACTTGCGGACCAGAGCCGGGTCGGCGGCGAGCGGCTGATAGTGGATGCTGACGAAGTCCAGTAGCGGCAGGAACTCGTCGGTGCCGTCGCAGAAGAGCTTGTCCCGCGTGTTGGTGGACGAGCATGCCCCGCCGACCATCACCTTGACCCCGGCCTCGCGGCGCGCCTCGAGGACCGCCTCAGCCATGACCCGGTATATCTCACGGAAACGCAGGCAGTCGGCGCCCCAGCCGGAGATGGAGACGCCCTCCCACGGCTCGTTCCACAGCTCGACGGCGTTGACCGGTCCCCTGGGCCAACCGTGCTTGATCAGCGCGTCCTTCAGGTACGCCTTGAACTGCGGGTCATGCTCGGGCGTCCAGGCCAGGTCCTCCTTCTCCCCGTTTCGCATGCTGCCGTCGGCGTTCAGCCACGGCCGCCCGCGGCCCATGGGCATCCACTCCGCCGGCGTTCCACCGGCTCCCACGGTGAACATCAGCGTAATGTCGTTCGCGAGCGCCCAGTCCGTGTGGGCGTCGGCGATGGTGTTGTAGCCGACCTCGACGCGGGCGCCCTTGATGCCCATCTTCTTGAACGCGTTGAAGACCTGGGGCGACATCTCCCCCGGCCAGCCGAGGTCCATGGCGAAGGTGGGCATGAAGACCCGGCCCGGCTCGGCCGCCACGGTCCGGCAGCAGGTAGCGCAGAAGAACCGGCCCTTGCCGGGCAGATCCAGCACGACGGCATAGCCGCCGAAACGAGCGCCGATCTTCGGCCGGACCGTCACAAAGCCGCCCTGCGCAGGCAGGTTGACGTCGACCGTGGTCGAGCTCGTATCGGCGATCTTGAACACCTGCGGCTTCCACATATCGCCGGCAATGGCGCGAGTGCCGTACTGGATGACGTCGAACCGTGCCCGCCCCTTGTAGCCGCCGGCTGCCTTCACATGGAACGTAACGGTTGCAGTTTCTCCCGGCCACAGGACGTTCGCCGCAGGCTTACCTGCCACCTGGAACGATGTCTCCTGAACCACCACGTCCTTGCCCGACAGGCCGAATGCGGACGCGAAGCCGTCCATGCCGCTTCCAGTGACCATCTGAGCCGGCGCGCGGCACGATACGGCCAGGAGCGAGCACAGGCCGGCTCGCACTATCCAGGTGATCGGGTAACGTGGCATTTCATCCTCCGTGGCGGTCTGGCGGCGGTACGTAGAAACCGGCTAGGGCTCACCGGCGCCCGGCCAACTCCAGCAGAGCCGTGCCGTGCAGCCGGTCTCCGCTCGTCAGCGTCCTCGGCCCTATGGCGCACCTGGTCAGCACATGGAGCCACGTGCCCTCGGGCGCCAGGGCCGTCCGCACGTGCCGGTCGGCCGCAGCGACTACACGAAGCCCGCCTGCGGGGCCGCTGACGGCGGCGCGGGTCACGTTGAGCTTCACCGACCGGAAGTCGGCGGAGCCCTGCTCCGTCTCGTCTCTGGCCCAGGTCCATGTGGGCTGCTCGCGCAGAGGCGTACCCGCCTTGGGGCCGCGGGCGGCGACGGCGGAACCCGCCTCTCGGCTGATGCTCTCCTTGGGGTAGACGCCCCATTCGCTCTCGCGCCGCCAGCTCAGCTTGCGGCACTCGGGCGCCAGAAGGACCCGCATGCCCTCCTCGCGCGCATCGATGGCGTCGCCGGTGACCTCGTAGTCCCAGGCCACCTCGCCGAGGCCGGCGGAGCTCAGGCGCCATGTCGTGACACCGCGCATCCGGTCCCAGCGGTCCTGTACGCGGACTTCGGCGCCGGAGCCATTCACCTCGACCGTCAGCGACTCGATCACCCGTGATCCCGCCGTGGGGAAGACGGCGTAGGGCGGCGAGTTGGGACCTCGGAGGTCGCCGAAGTCGAACCGCGTCAGATGAGGCATCGGCAGCGACCGGATGGCGGACGCCGATCCGGACCCCGTCACCGCCCCGGTCTCGCCCTCGATGTTCAGCGCGTAGCCGCGCCCGGCGATCGTCCAGACGCCGCCGGCACGGCACACACGGGGCGGTGCGCCGCTCAGGGAGGGCAGCGCGGGCGGCCGGCGGCTTCCGACCGTGGCGACGCAGGCGCTGACCAGGCTGCCTCGTGCGTCCTTGGCCCGAACCTCCAGGCGGCTGCCCTGCGCGATGGCTCCCGGCACCGGGATGGCCAACATGCCGGTCTGTCCGGGCCCGGCCGTGGTCCTCGCCACGCCTTGCGCCGAGCCCAGGGCCCACTCAAACGTCAGGCCGCGCAGGTTGGTGAACGAGTACCGGTTCTCCACCGGCAGTTCGACGGTGCGCATAGCCGGCGACCACTCCAGCCTCCGCTTGGGGAACCAGACTGGGCTGAAGATGAGCTTGGAGAGCCACTGCTCGGGTTTGGGCCGGCGCCACGCATCGGTGATGCCCCAGAAACCGTGGACCCACGCGTAGCCCGCCTGCTTTCCGCCGGGCAGGAAGTAGGGCTCGTCCAACTGCGCCCAGATGGCCCCGCCCAGGACGCGCTCGGAGCGGACGATGCTGGTCCATGCCCCCGGCGGCTCTCCGGGCTGCATGAAGGGCTTACCGTACTCGGCGGCGCAGGCCCTGCCATGTGGGCTCTCGGGGTCGGATTGGCCGGCGCCCCATAGCTCCCGCAGGCCGGGGTTCAGCCGCACATCGGTCTGCTCGTGGCAGACCGGGAAGTACCACTCTCCCAGGAAGAGCGGCCTCGGATCGTCCTTGGTCACATCGTCGAAGGGCATGAGCGGGTAGTGGACGTTGGCGATGTCGCAGATGCGCTTCGGGTCCGGGTTGTTGAACGTGGTGGCGCGGCTGCGGTCGAGTTCTTTGATCAGCTTGGCCGATTGCTCGAAGCATGCGTTGAAGGCGCTCTCGTTGGCCACCGACCAGACGATGACGCTTGGATGGTGCCCGTGGTAGTCCACCATGGCCGACGTGGGGTCCAGGTACTTGCGGAGCTTGCCGAAGCCGCCCTCCTCGCCTACCCAGCAGAACGGGGCCTCCACCTCCACGTAGACGCCCTGCCTGTCGGTCTGCTCCAGCAGTTCGGTGTTGGGCGGGTAGTGCGAGGTGCGCAGGTAGTTAAGCCCGGCGTCGCGGAGGAGCGCCACGTCGGTCCCGGCGAACCGGGCGGTATCCGCGCGTCCGGTCAGCGGGTGTGTCTCGTGGTGGCACGCGCCGGCCAGCTTCACGGGAACGCCATTGATGAGCAGCTTGCTCCCCTTCACCTCGACCCGCCTGAATCCGATCGAACGCCGGACGCGCTCCACTATCGCGCGCCCATCCGTGATGTCGATGTCCAGACGGTAGAGGTCGGGCGTCTCGGCCGTCCACCGCCTGGGTGAGGCGATCCCGATGCTAAGCTTGCCGGAACCATCGGCGGCAACGCACTCCCGCAGCGGCCGATCGACCATGGTCCTCGGCCGGGCGCCGGATGCCTCAGCCAGGGAGACCCGCAGCCTCGCGTTCGGAAGGAGGGCAACGCCGACCACATTCAGCTTGATGCCGAGTTCGCCGTCGCGGTACGAGCTGTCGAGCTCCGCATCGATCCAGAGCGTGCGGACGTGCGTCTGAGGCAGCGAGAAGATGCGGACGGACCGGTCGATGCCGGCCAGGCTGTGGAAGGCGTAGCCGCTGGAGAAGGAGAGCGCCTCGGACTCCGTCTCCTGCACCATGTCCAGGTCCAGCCTGTTGGCGGCTCCGAACCGCACCGTGTCGGTCACGTCCCACTCCACAGGTGTATAGAGGCACTCTGAGTACCCGAGCTCCTTGCCGTTCATCCAGTACCGAACGCCGGCGTGGATGGCATCGAAGCGCAGGATCACCCTTCGGCCCCGCCATGCCGCAGGGACCTCGAACTCCCGGGCCATCGCCACATGCTTGTCGGCAGCCACGTCGATGCCCTGCTGCACCCACTGGCCCGGCACGCGGAAGGGCTTCCAGCCGGGATCGTTGGTTGCCCTGGCGCGGGCGTCCGCGACCTCCGTCGAGACGAGCCAGGACCCGTTCAGGCTGCGCCACGGCGCGACGTCGCCAAGCACCGACGCGGGTAGCGGGCGGTACCGGATCGGCTCGTAGTAGATCTCGCTGGGCGCCACATGCGCCGTCACGCGGAGGCCTGGCGCGGCTTCGGCAGCCACGTCGAGCCCGTTCGTGCGTGCTGCCGCCTCGAACCTGTTGCGGGCCACCCGGAAGGTCCCGTTGGCGTCGGTCGTGACGTGGGCCAGTTCGCCGGCCTCGGTCGCTATGCCGATGCGCACCTGTGGAACACCCGACCAGGCGAGGTCCAGCAGACGACCGGTGAGCGGGCCCGCCAGCGCCGAGAGGTCCACCAGCCGGAAGCCGTCCGGCGAGGGCTCGTCCGACCATAGCTCAACCGCCGAGACCACGACGTTGACCGGGCCCTCCAGCCTGAACTCCAGCGTCAGCTTGCCGTCCCGGATCGCTCCTTGCGGAACCGCGAACATGAGCCGCTCGGCGCCGCCCCTGGGCAGGGGATGCGCCGGGTGAAGGCAGACGCCGCCCGCCCAGAGGCTCTGGACCCGCCCGTTGAAGGTCTCGTTGGCGTACGTCACGGCGACCGCATACGGCCGGTCGGCGCTGAGTCCTGTGTAGTCGGCATGGATGACGTCCCACGCCCAGGAGATGCTCAGGGCGCGCTCGCCGCCATTGCACGAGCCCGGGGCATAGGTGTGGATGCCGGCCTCCCGGATGTGCGGTTGCCGGCCCGGCACGCCGCAGTCATCGTAGCTCTGCAGGTGCAGGCCGGCCGGCATGGCGGGTAGCTGGTGCGGGCTCAAGGGCGCGTCCGGTGCGGCGGAGGCCCCGGTTCCGGCCGCAAGCAGCAGGGCGGAGCTCACGAGGAGTGCAAGCGCGACGGTCATATGCGGGTCCCTCAGGAAGGCGCGAGATGTCAAGAGGTTCGGTGTTGTCGGCGCGAGTCCTGCTTAGGCCATGGCGTCGGCTACCTCACCTCGCTCCATCCTCAGGGGTGATGGCTAAGCGCTCCCCTGCAGCCGTCCGGATGCGCAGGGGGTTGCCGGTGAGAGTCTCGGATGGGCGGCCATTGCGGCTCAACCTGACCGCCCTGCCCGGCCAGGGGTTCTGCAGGACGCACTCGCGGCCCTTCTCGCTCTCGATCACCAGTGAGGTCACCTCTCCCTGGCGCAGTTCGGCGCTCACCAGGACGGCGCCCACGGTTCGCAGGCGGCCGAAGGAGGCGTCGCGGTTCCTGGGCCAGACCGGGAAGAGGCGCATGACCCCTTCGTGGCTCTGCAGGAGCATCTCGTTGATCGTGGAGGGTACGCCGGCGCAGTTCTCGATGCCGCCACCGCCGCTGAAGATCATCAGGTTGGGGAAGCTCCACTCGGTGAGGTTCCGGCGCAGCTTTGCCAGGACGTCCTCGGGGTCGTGGCCCACTCGGACCGCGCCGGGATAGGTCATGCTGAAGCCGTTGAAGTGACCGATCCACTCGGGCTCTGCCCATCCCTTCACGTCGTCGCGCATCACCTTGAGCATCTCGGGGTCCGAGCCCAGGCCGATGACGCACGAGGGCCAGACCATCCCCATGAACTCGATGCGCGTGTTGTTGCGGCCCGGCCCGACGCGCGACGCCGAGGGCCCGCCGTCGGCCCCTCGGATGCGCCGGACGCCGTCGACGACCGCAGTGGGGAAGTCGCTTAGGCCGGCCAGGAGTCGGCGCCACCGTGGCCTCCGCGCCTCGTCCACTCCCAGTTCCGCGCTCACGTCCAGCATGCCGCGCAGGAGCATCCGAACCAGGCCCAGCGAGAGGCAGTTGTTCTTGTCGCTGCCGCCGTCGCCCACCTCGCCGGACGCGTCGTTGGTGATGACGTAGCGTCCGTCCTCCAGCTTCAGGTAGGCCTCCCAGAACGCGGCCGTCTCGCTGAGGAACGGGTAGACCCGCCGGGCGTAGGCCGCGTCGTACGTGTGGTAGAAGCGCATCAGCATGTTGGCCGCCGCGAAGGCCGCGTTGCTCTTCTGGCCCAGGAACATGCGGTTGCCCTCGCCGGGGATGGAGTGCCCGTCCGGCATGAAGGCTGTCTCGAGCCCCTTCGGCCCGATGCCCACGTCGTAGTAGACCCCCGGCGCTTTCAGGTACTTGCGGGCGTTGGCGCGGGCTGTGGGCAGGTACTCCAGGATGGGCGTATCGTAGGGGTCGGCCAGCTCCGCATGGTTGGCCGAGAAGACGCCCCACCAGGGCGCCTGGTGGTTGTAGTTCAGGTGGTAGTCGGCCTGCCACGATGGCCCGTCGGCCGTGGTCCAGTTGCCGAAGAGCGAGGGAGGGAACCGGTTGTTCCGGCTGCACGAGGCCATGAGGTAGAGCGAGCCGTAGTAGAAGCGCTCGACCAGCGGGTCGCCAACCTCGACGTAGGACTTCGACCAGAACTCCTGCCACCAGCGCTCGTGTGCCTGCCGCAGGGAGGCGATGCGGACCGGGTCGAGCGCCGCCACCCGGCGCTTGGCCTCAGCCAGCGGGTTCTTCGCCTCCTCGCTGGTCACGATGGATGCGGCGATGGTGATGGGTTGCGCCGGCGAGAGGACGAAGCGGTCGGCGGGCCAGCCGTCGCCCCGGCTCCAGGGCAACCCCGGCTTGCGGTGGTTCAGCAGGCGCATGGCCACCGCGGCCTCGCTGGTCCAGCGCGACGGCTTCTGTTCCAGCGCGATGGAGGAGGTAGTGGAGACGAAGCGACGCACCGCCCACGTCCCGTCCGGCAGGTTGCCGGTGGCCGTCTCAGCCTCGTTGCCCGTCGCGGGCCAGAGCGAGACATCCACTCCGACCAGGTTCGTGGGCGAGAAGGGGTCCAGGTCGCCGGGGTCGCCGTCCACCGATAGCTCGATGATGAGCAGGTTCTCGGTCGCGGATACCCACGAGCGCATCCTGACGGTCGTGCCGGGGCGGGTGAAGGGCGGGGGATCCTCCATGCGCTGGGTGGCCCGCAGCGTGTGGACCGCCTCACCGGTCGCCAGGAGTTGCTCGGCGTGGTACGTGCCGTTGACCAGCGCCGGGATGCTGACGTCGATGCCGCCGATGGGGCAGGGGTGTGCGTTCGGGTAGACCGACTTGGACTTCCAGAAGTCGTTCTTGGCGATCCAGAACCGGTGTCGCTCGGGCGAGGCGTTCGCATCAACCGGCTTCACGTTGACGTTGGCGCCGCCGGCCTCGCCCAGACCGAAGTACCGCCGCCGCTCCACCACGCCGCCGACGGCCACCCCCACATCGCCATTACCCAGCAGCGGCCCGTCCGGCACCTTGCGCGTGGGCATGACGAGCGGAGGCGCCGTCCAGACCCCCTTCTGGCGTCCGACGATGGCCAGCCCCTTCGCCGTCACCTGAGCGTCACCCGGTAGCGGCCCCGCCTGCGCGGTGGTTGTGGCCAGGGCAAGGGCAATCAGCCCAACGATCCGCCGCCGCGTCGTCTGGAACCCCATCCGTCCCACCTCCTCGCCGGGCAGCCTGCAATGGCCGCCGAACGTTCGATGGGGGATCATAGCATGCCGCTCGGTCTGTTGCCACGGGTCCCGCCGACCGGCTAGCCTCGCAGTGGAGAAACGTGCCGATGGAGCGACTGGAGGTGGAGCTCATTGTGGACATCGCGTATCGGCTGTGGATGGGACAGCCGAAGCGCGGCATCGCTGAGGAGATGGATATGTCTCGCCATACCGTGCGGCGCACACAGCTCGCCTGCGTCTATCGTGGAGCCAGATTGTGGCGGTCCGCTGTACCGCAGGAAGCCCCTACCTGCCCGCCTTGCGCCTCGTGATGGTGCAGAGCTGGCAGCGGGGGCCTTCGGTGAGATAAAGGCTGTTACAGATGGGGCAGACCCGCCAACCATGGCCGATGCGCCAGCGGCGGAGGCTGATCTGGTGCGCCAGGGCGTCGGCCACACGGGCCCGGCGGGCGGGGTCTTCGATGGCGGCTACGGCTGCGGCGATGCCGGCGGTCTCCTCCGGGGTCGGGGGATGGGCGGCCAGCTCCTGCTCGGTGGGGATCAGCTCGGGCTCGGGCGCCGGCGGAGGGGCCTTGAAGCCCGAGGCGCGGAACCGGATGTCCGTCAGGACGCCCTTGCCCACGCGCTCGTTCATGGCCCGGAGGATGCGCACTTTGTGCAGTGCCAGCTCCTGCGACCAGGCGGCGCTCTTGGTGCAGACGTGCAGCACGCCGTTCTGGACCCGCTCGGCTCGCGACGACTGGGCGGCGCGTGGCCCCACGGCCTCGGCCCAGTGAGCCATGGCCATGGCTTCGCGTATCCTCCCTCCCGTGTCCATCTTCCGGATGAGCTCCGCCAGCACGCCGGGCATCGATTCGCGCCGGCGGGTGTAGCGGGCCATGGAAGAGGGCCGAGGGTTCTTATCGCGGTCCATACCGGCATTCTACCTCTGGCGCGTTTGCAGCGCATCGGGCAGGAACCGAAGCCGCCCGCGGCGAACTAGGCGGCAGACCCATTGACCGCTGGAGTATCCCCCAATGCTAGTTCGTTCGGCCTGCATCGCGGCGACTGTCGCCCTCTTTTCCATGCTGGCGGCGCCGAAGCCCGCGAAGCGCCCGGCGGCCCCAAAGCCAACGCTCACCATGGGCTCCTGGTACGTGGCCGGGCCGTTCACGCCTACCGAGGGGCGGGGCTTCGCCGTGGAGTTCGGGCCGGAGCGCTCGGTCTCGTGCGCCGAGCCCGTGGCCGGCGTCAGCTGGGTGAAGCGCGACATGCCGGACGGCCAATCGCACGATCTGGGCCTGCCGGACAACGGCTCCGCCTACCTGATGCGGACCATCACCTCGCCTGCGGCGCGCACGGTCATGGCGCGGTTCGGCAGCGATGACGGACTGGCGGTCTGGCTCAACGGCGTGCGCCTCCTGGCCAACGATGTGCCGCGAGTGACCGCGCCTGACCAGGACAGCCTGGCCTTGCCGCTCCGGACGGGCGAGAACCGGCTGCTGGCCAAGGTCTACAACATCTCGGGCGGCTCGGGGTTCTTCTTCCGGCTCGACGGCGATGCCTCGGCGGGCGATGTCATCGATCCCGTCTCCGCCGTGGCGGGCTTCCCGGTGCCGGCCCTGCGCCGCGCGGTCCGCGACCTGATGGCCCAGCATGGCGCGGGCTACCCGAAGGGCGCCACCTACCTGGCCAGGATCGACAGCCTCTGCGCGGCGATCACCAAGGGGCCCGAAGGAGGCCGCGATGCCGCCGTAGCCGAATTGGCCGCCCTGCGCCGCGAGGCCCTGCTGGCGAACCCGCTACTCCGGTTCGACAAACTGCTCCTCGTGCGCCGGTCCGAGAAGCTGATGGGCCTGCCGCAGAACTGGCAGGGGAACTCCTCCATCCCCGCACGGGGCTACGATAACCGCATCGAGCGGCTCTCTATCGCCACTGGCGCCCGGTCGGTGGTCTACCAGCCGCAGGGCGGGGCCTTCGTGGGCGATCTGGAGCCGCACTGGGACGCCCGGCGCCTCCTCCTATCCATGCCTGGCACGCACGACCGCTTCCAGCTCTTCGAGATGCCGACGGAGGGCGGCGAGCCGCGACAGGTGACACCGGGCGAAGAGCCGGATGTGGACAACTACAGCGGCGCCTACCTGCCCGACGGCCGCATCGTCTACTGCTCCACGGCCTGCTACATCGGCGTGCCCTGCGTGGGCGGCGGCGACTCGGTCGGTTCGCTCTACCTCCTCGACCCGAAGTCGGGTTCGGCAAGGCAACTGACCTACGACCAGGACCACAGCTGGTACCCGCGCGTGCTCAACAACGGCCAGGTGCTCTACACCCGGTGGGAGTACAGCGACACGCCGCACTACTTCTCGCGCCTGCTCTTCAAGATGAACCCGGACGGCTCCAACCAGATGGAGGAGTATGGGTCCAACAGCTTCTGGCCCAACTCGCTCTTCTATGCGCGGCCCGTGCCCGGCCATCCCAGCAAGCTCACAGCCATCGTCTCGGGCCACCACGGCGTGCCGCGCATGGGCGAACTGATGGTACTCGACCCTGCCCGCGGCCGCCACGAGGCGTCCGGCGTGGTGCAGCGCGTGCCCGGCTTCGGCAAGCGAGTGGATCCGATCATCCGCGACCAACTGGTTGAGACGACCTCGCCTCGCTTCCTGCACCCCTTCCCGCTCAGCGAGAAGTACTTCCTCGTCTCGTGCCAGCCCGCCGGGCGGCCCTGGGGCATCTATTTGGCCGACGTGTTCGACAACCTCGTCTGCCTGGCCGAGGAGCCTGGATACGCGCTGCTGGAGCCTGTGCCTGTGATGGCGCGACCCATGCCGCCGGCCACGCCCGACCGCGCCAAGGTCGCCCAGAAGAGCGCCACCATCTTCCTGGCTGACGTCTACCGCGGACCGGGCCTCAAGGGCGTGCCGCGCGGAACCGTGAAGTCGCTGCGCGTCTACGCCAACCACTACGGCTACCGCGGCATGGGCGGTCATGTGAATGTAGGTATCGACGGCCCCTGGGACGTTAAGCGCATTCTCGGCACCGTGCCGGTGAACTCCCGTGGTTCGGCCCTCTTCACCGCGCCGGCGAACCTGCCGCTGGTTGTGCAGCCGCTGGACGCCGAGGGCAAGGCGCTTCAGGTCATGCGCTCCTGGTATACGGCCATGCCCGGCGAGTTCGCCACCTGCCAGGGCTGCCACGAGCCCCAGAGCAGCGCCCCCGGCCTGCGGCGGCCCCGGCCCGAGGGGATGGTCCCGGCCAAGATCGCGCCCTGGTTCGGTCCAGCGCGTGGCTTCGGCTTCGAGCGCGAGGTACAGGCTCCGGTGCTGCAACGCTACTGCGTCAGCTGCCACAGCGGGACCCCAGGGCGGCCGGACCTCCGTGCCCGCGCCGCCGTGGCCAACTACCGAGGCGCCTTCACGCCCGCCTACGAGGCCCTGCACCGCTTCGTCCGCCGCCCCGGCAACGAGAGCGACTACCACCTGCAGCGCCCGCGCGAGTGGGACGCCGGCACCAGCGAGCTGGTTCAGATGCTGAAGAAGGGCCACCACGGCGTGAAGCTGGCGCCCGAGGCTTGGGACCGCCTCTACACCTGGATCGACCTGAACGTGCCGTGCCACGGTACCTGGACCGCGCAGAACGGCGCCGCGCCTGAGCGCAACCGCCGCATGATGGAGCTGGCACAGAAGTACGGCGGCTCGGATATCGACCACGAGGCCATGCCGCCCGATCTTCCGCCGTCGGCTGAGGTCTCACCCATGCCCGAGGCGCCTGCGCAACCTGCCCAGGCCAATCCCGCCGGATGGCCCTTCGGACCCGACGTCGCCGCGCGCAAGCGGGCGTCCCACAGGGCTTCGCGCGTGGTTGACCTTGGGAACGGCGTGAAGCTGCGGCTCACCTACGTGCCGCCGGGCGCCTTCGTCATGGGGTCGAACAACGGCGCGCTGGACGAGCGTCCCATGGCCGCGCGGCGCGTGGACAAGGGCTTCTGGATGGCCGTCACGGAGACGACCAACGCCCAGTATGCCCGCTTCGATCCGCGGCACGACAACGGCGTCATCGGTATGCGTAACAAGGACCACACCTCGCGCGGTTACCCAATGGATCGCCCGAACCAGCCTGCTGTCCGGGTCACCTGGGCCGAGGCGGACCGCTTCGCCCGTTGGCTCAGCCGGAAGACGGGCCTCAAGTTCGACCTGCCCACAGAGACGCAGTGGGAGTACGCCTGCCGGGCGGGCAGCGCGGGGCCTTTCTGGTTCGGCGGACTAGACACAGACTTCGGCCGGGCGGCCAACATGGCCGACCAGAGCCTCACCGCGCTGGCCGTGGCGGGCATCGATCCGAAGCCCGTGGCCAACCCCGACCCGCTGCTCGACTGGTCGCCCAAGGAGACGCGCTTCAGCGACGGCGCCCTGCTGCCGACCGATGCCGGCTCCTTCGCGCCCAACCCCTGGGGGCTGCACGACATGCACGGGAACGTGGCGGAATGGACCCGCTCGGTCTACACGCGGCGGCCCGGCGGCGGCGATGCGGCCACGGACCCGGCCGCCGAGCGAGTCGTGCGCGGCGGCAGTTGGTACGACCGTCCGGCCCGCTGCACGGCCTCGTACCGCCTGTCCTACGCCCCGTGGCAGACCGTCTACAACGTGGGCTTCCGGGTGATCTGCCGGGAGTAGCGCGAGCCCCGCGCAGCCGGGACCGCGAACCACGCGGCCCGGCTGCAGGCGGCGTGGGCGGCGAGGCCCTCGGCGGCGATGACCTCGGCGTCCTGCAGGTCCACCTGCCACAGCCTACCGCGCACACCGGCGGGGACGGGCGCCTCCACCGTGAAGGTGTAGGCGGCGTTGTCGCCGAAGTCAACGAAGCGCCTGCCCAGCGCCGCGATCGATCCGTCGGGCCGGCTGATTACCGCTCCGTGGAAGCCCTCGCCCTTGGCCCTGAGTGTCAGGCGGATGCGCTTTCCCGTGGCGGCGCAGAAGACGCGGGGCACGAGGCGGTCGAGAATCCCCAGGTCCGCGACCTCCACGACCCGCGGCATCGCCCTGTCGGTGACGATATCCCATCCCTGCGACTGCTTCGAGGTCAGGGCCAGCCGCAGCACGCGCCCCGACGGGCCTGCCGGCACGCGCACGGTCCGGCGCACGCCTGCCTCCGGCGAGGCGCCGAACCGGATGAGGGCCACCGTGCGTCCTGTGGCCGTGAGAAGGCAGGTCGCCGGGTCCAGACTGCCGTGGCGTATGATGGCGATGCGGAATGGCCTGCCGGTCCTGTCCAGGATTGCCACGCCGGCGGATGGCCGCGCCAGATGCGTCAGGTAGAGCCCATTGGCGGTGTCGCACTGCGCCGGCGTGAGGCACAGTGGGGATTTGCCCATCGGCGCCATGCCGAGGCGCTTCAGGAATGGCAGGTAGCGGGTGGCGAAGAGCGTGCTGTCGGGTCCCCACTGGCGCGTGCCCAGGTACTCCTGCGTCGTCTCCCAGGTGCGCTCCGCGTTGTCGAGGAACCGGGCGTCACCCGTGCGGTCGTAGGCCCACGCCAGGCTATCCAGTGTGCGGCCGGCGTACTCCGGGCGGAAGCCCAGCGTGCGTTCGGCGAGACGCAGGGCCATGGTGGCGGCGCGCTCGTCGCCGGTGGCGTCGTAGGCCTCGCGCAGGCCGGCCATGGCCAGGCCGTTGAAGAAGGCGATGCGGTTGTCGTAGCGGATGGCGAACCTGCCTGTGGGCTCCTGACCCGCCCAGAGGCGGTCCACCAGTGTCCGGATGCCCGCAATGCAGCGCTCGTCGCCGTGGGCCGCGTAGACGGCCGTCAGCGCGTAGAGACTCCAGCCGATCTGGCGCTCGTTGCCTACGCCGCGGTTGTGTACCAGGTCGTCGGCGATGCGCAGTCCGATCTGGTGGGCCACGTCGAGGCCGCGCCGGTCGCCGGTCAGATGCCACCAGGCGATGAGGCCGCGCACGAAGACATGGCCCAGTTCGGCCTCGGTCTCGGTGTGCCGCGGGCTGTGTTTCCACGGCAGGCCTGTCTCATGGTTCGTGTCAATATCGGCCTGGTGCCTCGCCGTGGCGATGGCGGCCCGCAGGACGCGGAGGTTGCCGGTCCGTGCAAACTGCATGGCGAAGTCATACGGAATGTCGTATTCGAGGTTGGCGTAGGCGTTCTTGCCTTTATATGGCCCGCCCATGTAGGCGTCGCCCCAGTTCCGGAACCCGTAGGGCCGCTTGCGAATCCACCGGTCGAACTCGGCGGCCACCCGCGTTTCGTAGGTGGGGAAGCGGTCCAGGTCATAGGGGGCCAGGTCTCCCAGCGCTCTGGAGCCGCAGTTCCACTCGGGGCTTGCCACTGCCATGAGCGGCGCCTGCAGGGCCTTCAGCCGCTCGACGCAAGCCTCCAGACCGGCATGGGCAGCAATGCGGAAACGGAGCGTCTTGGCGATGCCTCGGTCGGCCTCGAAGGCCTCGCGGCTCCCGTCGAAACCGATGTTGAGCCGCCGGCCTTCGACCCTGATCGTGGCGGGGGCCTGCTGCCAGAACTCCTCCATGGCGATGCCGATCCACCGGTCGCCGCAGCGAAGCGCGATCCAGCCCGGCGCTCGGGTCCATGCGACGTCGGGACGTCCGGTAACACGCACGCGGCAGGTCTCAGAGTCGATCTGCTCAAGCAGCAATGAGGACGCAGCCCTGCCCGCAAGCCGGATGCCGCCGTTCGAGTTGCCGAGCATGGCCGCCACGGGCGTGGCCGGTAGCTCAATCTCCATCTGCCAGCCCGTCAGCGAAGCCATGGCGGCGGCGCCGCGTCGCGTCAGCGTGGCTGTGATGTCGACGGCCGCGCCGTCGGCTGAGCAGAGGCGCTGTTGCGATGCCAACTGGAACAGGGGATCACCTGTCCCGAACGTGATGGGACCGATGGCGGCGTCGCCGGGGCGAGGCTGCACGGTCTGGGTCCGGCCATCCGCCGCGACCCGCCATCGGACCGCGCCGAGGGCCGCCCGGAGTGCAGCGGTCGGTTGCGGCATCGGCGCGCGCCGTCGTGCGGGGGCGTTCGTCTCCAGCCGCACGGTGGCGGTCGCGCTCGCGCCCACGCTTGTGGGGAACTCCAGCAGGGCCCAACGCACGCTACCGTCGCGCCATCGGTCGGTGATGGATGCGCGTAGCGGCACGGGCTGTCGGTTCGTCCCGACCAGCGCCAGTCGTCCGACGTCCTTCAGGTAGCCCTGCGGGAAGGGTAATCCGCTACGGACAATCTCACCGTCGCGCCGCACACCGGCCTCCTCGGTGATCGTGAGCGGCACTGAGGCCTTCGCCGGCGGCATGGCGACGACCCGTGGAGCGTGCCGGACGCGCGTGGGTTGGGCCCCGTCGGCCGTCCGCGGAGCTCGGGACTCGTCGTCTGCCGCGCAGCGGAAGCCCGTTCCGTCGTAGCACCCGTAGGGAACGGCCCTGCCTCGGTCAAAGGTCCTGCCCAGGTTGGGTGCGCCGTAGTAGCCGATGGCCCCGCCGCCCCGCAGCGCCTTGTACTTGCGGCCGTAGTGGACTGAGAGCGGCGAGAAGACCGTCGGGCCCATGGCCTGGGTGGCCCGGTCGGTGCGCGGTCCCGTCTCCGGATAGGGGCCGTACCAGTCCTGGGCCCACTCCCAGACGTTGCCGGTCATGTCGAGGCATCCGAACGGCGAGGCCCCAGCCACGAACCGCCCCACGGAGCCCAGCGCCGGCTCGTCCTCCAGCGCGGCCATGCCCTTGGGCGCGGGTTCGCCCCACGGGTAGGTGCGGCCGTCCGCCGATCGCGCGGCGTACTCCCACTCGGCCTCGGTGGGTAGCCGCTTGCCGGCCCATGCGGCGTAAGCATCTGCATCGTGCCAGGTAACGTTGGTCACCGGCCACCGCTCCCGTCCCGGCTGGGGCGCCCCTCCGCGCCATGTGATGGGCGCCGTGTGGCCCGTCGCCCGGCAGAACCCCGCGTACTCGGCCTGCGTCACCTCGCACTTGTCGATCCAGTACGGGCGCAGCGTTACCTGATGTCGCGGGTAAGCGTCCGGGCAATCGGCCACCTCCGCGCCCATGGTGAAGGTCCCGCCCGGTACGCGCACCATGCCGTCGCGTCGCCCGGCGGTCGGCCCCTGCGCCAGACCGGCAGCGGAGATGAGCGCCATCACATACACGAGAACATGGATCATGTCCGACCCTCGTCAGCGCTTCAGGATGCGTAGGCCGAAGAGCCCGCCCGCGGTGCGGCCCGGCCCGGCCTGGAACCGCACGGTGATGCGCTCCTTGCCGGCGAGCATCTCCGGCGCAAGCGGGTAGGTCTCGTCATAGAAGACCTCGGGCCGGTTCCGGTTGAGCGTCTGAGTGGTGAGCAGCTTGCCGTCAATCAATATGTCGAAGGTGCGCGGGCCCACGTCGCTGCCCCAGTAGGTGCAGGAGAGGCCCTGCGCCAGGCCGGGCAGCACCTTAACCTCGTAGGAGAACCAGCCATCCGGCGCGTGCCGCCACTTGCGGTCGCCGAAGTCGCCGGAGCCGTGGTTCAGACCCGCCAGCTTGTGGTCACGCTCATTCTGCTCCTCGCCGGGGCGCACCACGTCCACCGTTCGCGCCTCCAGAGCTCGTAGCTGCTCCTGCTGGGTCCGGTAGGCGGCTGCGCGCGCCCGCCACTGATCCTCTGTGAAGCGGTCCCAGTAGACGATGGTCCGCTCCTTGTACTCCCGGAAGAACGGCGCCAGCGTCACCGTGACCGGCGCCTCGGCGCCCGGCACGCGGAAGGCGCCGGGGGCGGAGCGGAACGTCATAGCCTTGCCGGGCACGGGCGTCCAGCCTCGCGCGGTCCCGGCGGGCGGCGTGACGACAGCCGGGAAGATGCCCTCAGCGCGCGCTGTGCCGCAGAGGACGATGGGACCGTAGAGGAAGGCCAGCCGGTTCGGGTTGTCGCGGAAGGCCTCGGTCCTGAGCGACATGGGTAGCGAGATCTGCACGGTGTCGCCCGACTTCCACGTCCTGCGGATGGCCGCGTAGCCGTCGGGGCCGACCACCGCGCCGCCAGGCTTGCCGTTCAGCCGCAAGGCGAAGCCCCGGCACCAGGCGGGTCGCCTGATGCGGAGGGTGAAGGCCGTCGGCTTCGCGCATCGGAGCGTCAGCGTGGAGGCCGCCCCGTCGGGGAAGCGCGTGGCCTGTGTGACGCTCACGCCGCGCCCGCTCCATGTGAGTTGCGAGGCGATGAAGAGGTTCACATAGAGCGCATCGTCGGTCGTGCGCCGGTAGTAGATGCCCTCATGGTTGCGGACCTGGTTCTCCACGCCCGTGCCTGTGCAGCACCAGAAGCTGTCCAGCGGGCCGTTGAAGGCCTTGCGGGCGCCGCTACGTAGCGGCACGTAGTAGCACATCATGCCGGTCTCGGGGTTCTGCGAGGCGAGGATGTGGTTGTAGAGCGCCCGCTCGTAGAAGTCGCCCAGGACGACCGAGGGCTCCCAGCCGAAGAGCCGGCCGGTGAGCTTCAGCATGTTGTAGGTGTTGCAGGTTTCGGTGGTGTTGGGGCCAAGCGCCTGCGACAGCCGCTCCTTGGCCGTGAACATCTCGCCGTCGGAGTGGCCGCCGATGACGTAGGACCGCTCTTTGGCGACGCTGCTCCAGAAGAAGGTGGCGGCCTTGCGGAGCTTCGGATCGCCCGTCAGCTCGTACTCCCGGGCCGCGCCGACAAACTTGGGTATCTGGGTGTTGGCGTGGAGGCCCGTGAGCGTGTCGCGGCCTGCCGCGGCCGGGTCGAGGAGGGCGTGGTGCTCGAACCGCCTGGCCAGGGCCCCGTACCTGGGCTCGCCGGTCGCCGCGTAGAGCTCGATCAGCGCCTCGGAGATGCCGCCGTGCTCATTGCCGAGCATGGCCTGCATGCGGTCGTCGGGCATAGCGGCGTACCGGCGGTCGATCCAGTCCGCGAACCCGGTCGCCACGGCCAGCGCCTGTCGGTTGCCGGCCAGTCGGTGCATGTCGACCAGGCCTGCGAGCACCTTGTGCAGCGTGTACCACGGCGCCCAGACCGGCTGCCGGTTGTCCACGCGGTCGATGAAGCTATCCGGGAACGCGCTCAGGTAGCCGGTGCCGATCCGCGCCTGGCAGTCGGCCATGCCGGCGACCACTGCGGCGGCGTTACGCCCAAGGACTGCGTCGCCATCGGCCGCGACGAGGAGTGCGCAGGCCGATAGGTAGTGGCCCACGAAGTGGCCGCGCAGCTCGCACTCCGGCGCCTCCCAACCTCCCAGCGGCTTCGCGGTCGACGCGATGCCCGCGTTCAGCCAGAACGTGTGCAGGAGCTGGTCTGGCGCTAGGCTACGCAGATACTTCCGGTCCAGCTCGCGGGCGTGCCGGAACGGGCCGGGCAGCAGCTTCACCTGGCCCGGCGGGAACGGCAGCGCCTGGAGTGGCGCGGCGGGCTTCACTTCGGCGCCGGCCTGCAGGGCTGCGCCGAGGGCGGCAAGGGCTGCGAGAGCCTGTCTCATGGATCGTCTCCTTCGCGTGAGCTATGGCGCCGCCATGGGCGGTGCGCCGGCAATGCCCATGAGGCGCAGCGTCTCGACCGTCAGCTTGCCCGATGACTGCACCCGAGCCTTGCCGCCCTCCAGGTCGTAGACCCGGCGGCTGATGGCATAGGCGTCGTTCACAAAGCACTCCAGCATGGAGCCGTCGAGGAAGACGCGCAAGGTGACGGGCTTTGTGGCGTCGATCCTGCACCCGTCGCGATGCCACTCCGACTTCGGCGTCGCCAGGGTGATGCGGCCCTTGTTCGGCTGCACCGTGAGCCGATAGGCTCTGCCGTCGCACTGGTCGCGGAGCGTCAGCGTCAGGTCGGCGCCGGCCTCGATGCGGGCCACGCACTCGACCATGCCGTCGGACGTTAGGGCCACCTCTGTGGGCGTGGCCGGTCCGGCCTGGGCCACCGGTCGCGAGTGGAGCGCCGCGATCTCGGCGGCGGGCCTGCAGAAGATCTCGCCCTTGCCGCCGGGGTAGAGCTCCCGCGGCAGGCACATGAAGCCGCCCCAGCTCAGCACACCCTGTCCGGCGACGGCCTCGTCGGTCTGGTTGGGGCCGTCCCATGCCCAGCCGACCCAGATGTGCCGCTTGCCGTCGAACATGCGCTTCCCGGCGTAGACGCCCGGGAAGTCGATGACTGCGTGCGGCGGCGTTGTGTACGGGCCGCCCGGCGCCGCGCCGGAGACGTAGCGGCCGCCGCCCAGGAGGTACCAGACTCCGTCAATCTCGAAGAGGTCAGGGCACTCCTCGCCGAGGCCGCCGGGCAGGGGCGGCTCGGCCTTCCATGTGACCAGGTCATTAGAGCTGAGCAGGCCCTGCACGGCCCGGCCGAACTCGTTCTCGCCGCCGGGCTCCTTGGGATCGGTGGCGATGACGATCATCCACCACTTGCGGGCCACGGGGTTCCAGCAGACGAATGGGTCGCGCCAGTTGCGGAACCGCTTCTCGGCGTACCGGACGCCGTCCGGTCCCACGGTGAAGCCGGGCTGCTTCTTCCAATGGATCAGGTCTTTGCTGGTGGCATGGCACACCACCTCCAGCGCGGCGGGGTTGCCGGGGTTGTGGCCCGTGTAGAAGATGTGGAACGTGCCGGCGTGCTCCATGACGGAGCCGGTGAACATGTGGCCGCCGTCGGGGCTGTCGGGCGCGCCGTCGCTCACCAGCGCCGTGGCCAGCTCCTTCCAGTGGACCAGATCGCGGCTGACGATGTGCTGCCACGGCACCAGCCCCGCATCGCCCTGCAGGTAGAAGACGTGGTACTCGCCCTTCCAGAAGAAGGGGATCGGGTCGGCGAAGTTGCCGGCCTTGGGCCTGAAGTGGAAGGCGGTCTGCCAGACGCGGCCGGCAGGTGTGGACATGTACGCGTCCTTCCCGTTTAGGATCAGCCTGCCGCCGCTCACCCTTGCCCCGCCGTGCAGTGTGCCGGCCGGGAAGGCGCCCTCGGCATCTCGGCAACTCGCATCCTCGAAGGTCCAGCGGGCCAGCGGCTTTGGGCCGCCCGGCTTCCCGAGCGCCACCTGTGCCAGGTCCTCGGGCGAAAGCGCGGAGGCGTAGACGCGGGCCTCGTCCACCGTGCCCGCGAAGTAGCTGTTCGGCTGCCCCTGCCGTGCGCGGTGCCGTAGCCCGATGAGGACGTGCGAGCCGGAGCCGGGCTTCAGCGGCGGGTTGGCCATGCGGTACGAAGCCAACACCTGCTCGTTGCGGTAGAGCGTCACCTGCTCGCCCCGATAGACCGCGGCCACGCGGATGGGGCCCTTGCCCGTCGCCGCCTCCGCCGGGTAAGCGCCTTGGTCGGACTGCGTGCGGCGGAATAGCTCGCTGCCGGTCATCCACGCGCCGGGCTTGATCTCGCCGAAGACGATGCCGTCGAAGCTCTCGCTGCATTCGAGCGTGAGTACGCTGCCGCCCCGTTGGGTCACGTTGGCGGGAGTGACCCACGCCACCAGCGTCTTATCGGCCAGAGGGCGCAGGTCGGGGTAGGCCCGGACGTAGGGCGCCTGCCCGGGCGCGGGCATCTGCAGCGCGGCAAGCATGGCAACTCCTCCCAGGGTGCGAGAGACGGGCGTCTGCACGGTATCCTCCATGCGGCCATTGGCCGGTGCGTTAGGGTACCGCCGAAGTGGCCGGCGCTCCAACGCCGTCCGGTCGGCGGTACGTGCATTGCGGCGATAGGACGCGGCGACAGCAACTACAGCGGAGGTGGCACATGAGGGGACTTCGGCTTCTGGCGGTTTCGGCGGGAGCGCTATCGACGTGCGGGGCGGCGGCGCAGGATGCGCTCCCATTGCCCGAAAAGGCGTGGGTCATCGGCCCCATCGGCCGTGCGGGCCGCAACGCCATCGTGCAGGACGCGCTGATGCACCAGATCGTCACCGGCGCATGGCGCCCTCCGGCCGCAGGTGACACGGTCCCCCGCGCGTCGGGCGGCGAGCGCGCCTGGAAGCAGATAACGCTGCCCGCCAATGGTAGCGTGGGCGGCGACGAGATGGCAGGTGGCTACCTCTACCTATGCCTCAAGTCGCCGGCCGAGCGGGTGGCCATCCTGGAGGCCTCGGGGCACTCCATGGCCATCGTCAACGGCGAGCCCCGTGGCGGCGACCCCTATGGCTTCGGCTGGCTTCGCGTGCCTGTGCAGCTGAAGCAGGGCGACAACCACCTGCTGTTTCAGGGCGCCCGAGGGCAGGTTCGCGTAGCTCTGCGTCAGCCGGCCGCGCCCGCCTACGTCGACGGCGCCGACCCGACCCTT
The DNA here is from genome assembly GCA_903951425.1 of uncultured Chthonomonas sp. Lineage (GTDB taxonomy): Bacteria > Armatimonadota > Chthonomonadetes > Chthonomonadales > CAJBBX01 > CAJBBX01. The sequence continues at coordinate 57,201 of CAJBBX010000063.1, read as the reverse complement.
CCCGATCTGGTGGCTGGAAAGCGCGGTAAGCATCTGGGTGCGGCGCTTGTGATCAACGCCGCCGGCCATTGGCTCCGCGGCGCCGTGGTTCGTGCCACAGGGAGCGGCCTCTCATCCACCCAGCGGACCGTGCCGCCGGTGCCGCCCTTCTCGGCGCGTAAGGTCCCGTTCGACATCGCATGGAACGGTTCAGGCACGGGCTCAGTTAAGGTTCTGGTCAAGCTGGAGGGCGGCCCCAAGCCCTCCGCGCCGTGCGAGTTTGGGCTTCGGGTCCGAACGCCTGCACAGACGCGCAAGGTCACCTTCATCAGCGAAATCGACGGGAGCGTGCAGTACTACGCCCTCAACCCGGCCACACCGGGCGCTGATGTGGGCGCGCGTCGGCCCGGACTGGCGCTTTCGCTCCACGGCGCCTCCGTGGAGGGCATCGGCCAGGCCGACTCCTACGCCGCCAAGACCTGGCTGAACCTCGCCGCGCCCACCAACCGCCGCCCCTACGGCTTCGACTGGGAGGAGTGGGGACGTCTGGACGCCATGGAGGTGTTGCGCCTGGCGACCAACGAGGTGAAGCCTGACCCGTCGCGCATTTACCTGACCGGCCACAGCATGGGCGGCCACGGCACCTGGATCAACGGTGTCACCTACCCCGACCGGTTCGCGGCCATCGCTCCCAGCGCCGGGTGGGTTAGCTTCGTCTCCTACGGCGGCGGGAGCCGCTTTGACAATCCCACGCCCGTGGAGGAGACGCTCCGCCGCGCCTCGGCAGAGGGCGACACCCTGACGCTGGCGCCGAACCTGCGCGACCTGGGCGTCTACATCCTGCATGGCGATGCTGACGACAACGTGCCCGTCACCGAGGCCCGGCGCATGGCCCAGGAGCTGTCGGGCTTCCACAAGGACTACACCCTCTACGAGCAGCCCGGCGCGGGCCACTGGTGGGGCGCCGCTAGCGATCCCGGAGCTGGCTGCGTCGACTGGCCGGCGATCTTCGACCTGTTCGCCCGCCGGACCATCCCGGCCGCCGAGAGCGTGCGGTCGGTCGACTTCACGACCATGAACCCCGAGACCTCCAGCCGCATGCGCTGGCTCACCATTGAGCAGGCTCAGCGCCAGATGCTCCCCGCTCGCGCCCGGATTAGGCGCGACCCTGCCGTGCGCCGCTTTGTGGGGACGACCGAGAACGTCCGGCGCATGGACTTCGACCTCGGTGGCTTGGCCCCCGGCGAGAAGGTGACGCTGGACCTCGACGGCGGCAAGCAGGAGGTCGTGGTCGCGGCCGGGGCGGTTGCCTTGGCGCTGGAGAAGGGCCCCGCCGGCTGGTTCCAGGCCGGGCCGCTCTCCGCCGACGCCAAGGGACCGGCTCGCTGTGGGCCCTACCGCCACGCCTGGAACCACCGGTTCGTGCTGGTCTACGGAACCAAGGGCACTCCTGATGAGAACGCATGGGCCTTCGCCCGCGCCCGCTTCGACGCCGAAACCTGGTGGTACCGAGGCAACGGCGCCGTGGACATGCTGCCGGACAGCGAGTTCCGCGCCGACCGTGACCGCGACCGGGGCGTGGTCCTGTACGGCAACGCCGACACCAACGCCGCCTGGCCCGCGCTGCTCTCCGCTTCGCCCATGCAGGTGCGCCGCGGATCGGCCGCGCTGGACGGGCGCACGTGGAGCGGCGAGGACCTGGGTTGCCTCTTCATGCGGCCACGGCCAGGCTCGGCGGTGGCGTCCGTGGCCGTGGTGGGAGGCACCGGACTAGCAGGCATGCGGCTCACCGGCAGGGCGCCCATCTTCGTCTCCGGCGCGGGCCTGCCGGACCTCCTGCTCTGGTCCGCGGAGAGCCTCCTGAAGGGCGCGTCGGGCGTGCGTGCGGCGGGCTTCTTCGGCAACGACTGGTCGGTGGCCGGCGGCGAGTTCGCCTACCAGTAGCGGCCAGGGCAGGGGAGGGCGGCATGGCAACGGAACTGCAGCGGCTGGGCTTCGCGTCGGTGGGCGAGGCCGTGGGCTGGTTCGATCAGGACTGGCAGGACCTGGATCGGCAGGGCGGCGGGCGCTGGTCGGCCTGGGGTCGGGTGCGGCTCGCCGAGCTGCTCGATCGCTGGCAGGATTGGTTGCCTGGCCTGCTCGCCGAGGCCGATGCGCCGGACGATCGTGCCGACCTGGTGCTGCTCTCCGGCACGGTCGCGGCTCGCCTGCGTGGCCTGGCGCTGGAGGCCCAGCAGTGGACCGAGATGGCGCCCCTGCTTCCCGGCCTTGCTCCCATCATCGGCCTGCAGGACTCCCGCCGGCGCCACGAGCCCGCCGATCCCGCAGGAGACGCCCGCCTGCTCTCCGACGCCGTGGCCGCCCTGGCAACCGCTCGGGCCACGCTGGGAGGCGACGGCTCGCGTCCGGCGCCCCACGTGTTGCATCGGGCTGCGGGTGCGGCGGAGTCCGTGTCCGAGGCCCTGCGGAGCTGGTACGACTTCCGCGCGGGCTACGACCCCGAGACGGCCTGGTGGGCTGCCAAGCCGCACGAGCAGCTCCAGGCCGCGCTGACCGCTCACGCCGAGGCGCTGCGCCGCGCCGCTGAGCCCGCGTCGGGCCACGGCATCGTGGGCGACCCCGTGGGGCGCGACGAACTGGTGCGCCAGCTGGGCTACGCCATGATCCCACTGAGCCCCGAGGCGCTCATCGCCGCCGCCGACCGCGAGATGGAGTGGTGCCTGGCGGAGATGGCCCGCGCCGCTTCGGAGATGGGCCTCGGCGATGACCGGCGCGCCGCGCTGGAGCGCGTGAAGGGTCTCCATGGTCCTCCCGGCAGCCAGCCTGGCCTAATCCGTGATCTGGCATTTGAGGCCATCGAGACCGTGGAAGAGAGCGATCTGCTGGCCGTGCCGCCTGTGGCCCGCGACGCCTGGCTCATGGAGATGATGACCGCCGAGGAGCAGAAGGCCAACCCCTTCTTCTTGGGCGGCGATACGATCCGTGTCTCGTACCCTACAAGCGGCATGGATCACGGTGCGAAGCTGATGAGCCTGCGGGCCAACAACCAACCCTTCGCCCGGGCCACGGTCCATCATGAGTTGGTGCCCGGACACCACATGCAGGCCTACTACGCCCGCCGCACGCGCCCCTACCGACGGCTCTTCTACAACCCCTTCTGGACCGAGGGCTGGGCGCTCCACTGGGAGATGCTGCTCTGGGATCGGGGCTTCGCGACCACGCCCGCGGAGCGTGTGGGAATGCTCTTCTGGCGGTCGCACCGCTGTGCGCGGGTGGCCTTCTCGCTCCGCTTCCACATGGGCCTGATGGGCGCCGACGAGTGCATTGCCATGCTGGTCGACGAGGTGGGCCACGAACCGAGCACGGCCGAGGCCGAGGTGCGGCGCTCGTTCCGGGGAGACTACCCGCCGCTCTACCAGTGCGCCTATCTGGTGGGAGCGTGGCAGGTGCAGGCGCTCCGACGCGAGGCGCTGGCGGCGGGATGGGTCGACCGTGCGTTCCACGATGCGTTCCTGCGCGGCAACTCCATGCCCGTAGCCATGGCCCGAAGGCTCCTGCTCGGACTGCCTATTGAGGACGCGCCCGAGCAGTGGCGATTCGGCATCGAGGAGACCCAGTAGCCCCGGGTGAGCGGGGCTACTCGTGCCGCAGGGCCTCGATGGGGTCCAGTCCGGCCGCGCGGTAGGCCGGGTAGAGGCCGAAGAAGACGCCCACGAAGGCCGAAAAGGCGAATGCGCCCGCCATGGCCCAGATCGGCAGGTGTACCGGGATGCCCGGGTCGCCGCCCATGCCGCCGGTCATCACCTGCTTGCTGATGGCGCCGATGGCATAGGCCACGCCGGCTCCCACGCCGATGCCCACCACGCCGCCCGCGCCGGAGAGCGTGGCCGCCTCGATGAGGAACTGCGTCAGTACGTCCTTTTTCTTGGCACCCACTGCCTTGCGTAGGCCGATCTCGCGGGTTCGCTCGGTGACGCTCACCAGCATGATGTTCATGATGCCGATGCCGCCCACCAGCAACGCCAGCCCGGCGATGCCGCCCATGACGAGGCCGAAGATGCTGAGGACGCGGTTGATGGCGTTCTGGATGTTCTCCAGTCTGTCCACCTGGAAACCAGGAGCGTTGTTGTACCGCCGCATGAGGCAGGCCCAGACCTGGTCCATGGCGGCTTCCACCATCTCAGCGTCACGAGGCTGCGCCCAGATGACGCCGACGATCTCGACGCCGGCGAAGCGCTTCTGGATGCTCGTGATGGGCGCCAGGACCATCATGTCGGGATCGTCGCCGCCCGTCCTGCCCTTCGGAGCGAGGATGCCGATCACGGAAGCCGAAATGCCCTTGATCTCGAAGTCCTTGCCCAGCGCATCCTCGCCGGGAAAGAGCCGATCCTTCACCTTGCTGCCTATGACCACACCCTTAGACCATGTATCGTTGTCCTCGCGGGTGATGAACCGGCCCTGGGCGATCTCGAGGTTCCGAAGCCGCTCGAAATCGGGCTCAACGCCTGTCAGCTTGATCTGAATCTCGTTGTCCAGCCGCCGAGCGGGCATCTCGCCGGTGGGCAACTCGGCGGACATGCTCTGGACCAAGTCGCACTGCTCCGCGATGGCGCGGACGTCGTCCATGCGCATACCGGAGAGCACGTTGGTGGCCTTGGCCTGGCGCGCCTTGCCGGGGTCGTAGGCGATGATGATCAGCTTGGAGCCTAGGCGCTCGAACTCGCTGACGATCTTGGACCGAGCGCCCTCGACGATGGTGACCATGACGATCACCGCGCTGACGCCGATGATGACGCCGAGCATGGTGAGCGCCGACCGGAGCTTGTTGGCCCGGAGATTGGCCAGGGCGGTCTGTATGCTGCGAAGCAGGTTCACGGTATGGGGGCTCCTGGATCTTGCCGCCGCTAGTCGGGCTTGGGTCCGAAGTCAACGCCCTTGCGCTTCGGGCCTGTGAAGATGCCCGGCTTCACCTTCTCGCCCTCCTTCAGCCCGGAGAGGACTTCAACAAACGTGTCGCCGCGGAGGCCGGCGCGGATCGTGCGCTTCGTGTAGGTGAGTTGCCCGGGCTTCTTCGGGTCTGGTTTCCCGGCGATCTGCACCAAGGCTTTGTCGCCCGAGCCCTCCACGGCATCGGCCGGCAGGCGGAGCACGCCGCTCCGGCGTGACATGATGATGGTGCAGCGGGCGCTCATTCCGGGACGCAGGCGCGGGTCGGGTCGGGTCACGGTCACCTGCACGGAGAAGCGGACCACGCCGCCGGCCCCTTGCGCCTGGGCGGCGGCGTCTGTGCCGCCGAACGCGGCCGGGGCGACCTTGGTGACGCGGCCCTGGAAGATGACGCCGCGGGCGCCGTCGATGTGGATCTCCACGGGCAGGCCGAGGCGCACCTTGTGGACGTCGACCTCGTTTACAGTCGCCTTCACCAGCATGGTTGAGAGGTCGGCCACCTGAAAGACGGGGGTGCCGCTGGAGAACGTGCTGACGCCGGAGGTGACTAGTTCGCCCTTCTCGAGGTAGCGGTGGGTGATGACGCCGGCCATGGGGGCAACGAGCCGCGTGTCGCGCTGGCGGACCTCGATTTCCGTGAGCTGGTTAACGATCTGGTCCACGCCGGACCGCGCCTGGGCCACGTCGTCACCGCGCATGCTGTCCTGCAGGCGTGAGGCCCGGGCCTGGATCAGCTGCGCCTTGGCCTGCTGCAGGGCAGCGCGGGCCGCCACGAGCTGCTGCTCCTTCACTTTGATGATGGTCCGTGCGGCACGCGCCCGGGCCAGCGAGGCCTCGGCCTGCGCCACGCGCTCATCGGCGTCGGCCACCTCCAGCCGCTGCTGCTCCTTGATCACGTCGATGCGCTTCTGTGCCTGGTCCAGACGCGCCCGGGCTGCGACGGCCTCGGTGCCTGCGGCGTCGACCTGCTGCTGGGCGACGAAGCCCTTGGCCAGGAGCTGGTTTTGGCGAGCCAACTGACGCTGGGCGTTGGCCGATGCCGTCTGCGCCTCGGTGAGGCCCGTCTGGGCGGACACGAGCGCTTGGGGTTGGGTGGCGGTGCGGAGGAGGTCCAGAGCGGCCTTGGCGCTGCGAAGCGAGGCCTCTGCCTGGCGGATGTCGGCCTCGGTCAGGCTGGGCTGGCTTCGGCTCTCCTCCTCTGCCACCTCCACCTGCGATTGCGCCGATGCCACGGCCTGCTGTGCCACCTGGACGCCGGTTGAGGTCTGCTCGCGCTGGTAGCGCACGCCGGTGGACGCAGACGACAGGCGGGCGCGGGAGCCGTCGAGCTGGGCGCGCATCTGGTCGACCTGGCTGTTGATCTCGGTGGGGTCGATCTCGGCAAGGAGCTGGCCCGCGGCCACCAGATCGCCCTCGTCCACCAGCATGGAGGCTATCCGGCCGGCTACCTTGGACTTAACGTCTACCTTCGTGAGCGGCTCGATGGTTCCGGTCTCAGTGACCTTGATCTCAACGGTTCCGCGGCTCACGGTGGCCGTCGCCGACGGCTTGGGGACCTTCGTCAGCATCCGCCGAATGCCCCACCAGCTTCCCCCAACGACGAGCAGCAGCGGCACCAAACAGCCAAGGACGATCTTCAGTCGCTTCATCTCACCCCCGGGGCGCGGCACCTGCCGCATGGATTGGGACTCGGGCGCACTACGGTATTCGAGCGCGTCGGGTTTCGAGGCAGTACAATAGTAGACCGTTCTGGGCGCCGTTGGGTGTCGTGTTTCCGCAGAAGCGAGGGTCCGTCTACACCAGTAGACTGGGCTCCGCGAGGCGGGGCGCGACGGTGAGCGTGATGGCACCTTGGACAGACCAACCATTGGCGTGGCGATATGGAACTACGGCGCACGCGTCGGATGACTTAATGCGCTTGGGGCGTACCGAGAAGTCGGTCGGCGACCTTCAGATCCTCCCCGATGAGGATGTGCTGCGTTGCTGCGCCTCCGGCGACCAGCAAGCCCTCCGCGAGCTGACGCGCAGGTACCAGGCGCCCATATTCCGCTTCCTCTACCGCATGAGCGGGTCCCGGGAGGATGCTGAAGAGGCCGCGATGGATGTGTTCACCAAGGCCTGGCAGCACGCCGGTCGGTTCCAGTACCGGGCCAAGGTCTCGACGTGGCTGTACCGCATCGCCGCCAACCTGGCGCGCGACGCACACAGCCGCAAGATGGCCCGGCCGCAAGAGGCATGGCCGGACGAGCGGCAGTTGGAGCGCGGGTCCCTGGGCAGCGCGGAGACTGACGCCCTGAACACCCTGGAAAGGGAAGATCAGGCGCGCCAGATACGTGAAGCGATCGGTCAGCTCAATGAGAGCGATCGTATGCTCATCGTGCTCTACTACTTGGAGGAGCGCGACTACGAGGAGATGCAGGCCATCACCGGCGTCTCCTACACCGTGCTCAAGACACGCCTGGCCCGCGCCAGGCAGCGGCTCAAGGCGAAGCTGGAAGACGGTTACAAAAGGACGGTCCCATGAACTGCAGGGATTTGGAGAAGAGCTCGGCGGCCTGGCTGCAGGGTCGCCGACCTGAACTGGCAGAGCCCATCGCCGCGCACACTGCCAAATGTGCCCGGTGCGCCCTCCTGCTGCGCGAAGAGATGGCCCTTCTGGAGAGCCTGGCGCCGCTCCGTGCGGAGCCGACCTCGCCGGACCTCTGGCCGGGCCTCTACGAGCGCATTCGCACGACCGCGCCGCAACGTGCGACCGGACGGCCATGGTATGCCTTTGCCCTCACCGCCGCTGCCGCCGCTGCCCTGGCGCTGGTTGCGCTTAGGCCGCAGCAGCCCGCGCAGAACCTGACCCTGGCGCCCGAGGATGAGGTGCGGATCGTCCGCATGGCCGCCGACGTGCTGCCCGCTCCGGATCCGGCTGATGACGCCGGGTACGAGGGCATGCGCGCCACGCGGAGCGCCAGGCAGGCCATCCTCATCGGGTACGCGGGGGACAGCGAGTGATCGCCCGAGCCGCGGCCGGGGCGGCGTTGGCCCTGGCAACGTTGGCGCCCCTGCACGCTTTGGCGCAGGTCGATGACCCCGGTCGCGTCCGGGGTCCGGGTTCCACGCGCCGCGGCCCGACGGATGAAGAGAAGGAGCGCGCACGCCTGAGCATCGGCATGACGCGCGACCAGCAATCCCAGCTTGAGGCGGTCTTCGATGATAGCGGCAAGCAGATGCGCGCCGTTTTCGACGGCTTGCGCGAGCGCCACCGGAAGCTGTCGGAGGTCTACGACGCCTACGATATCGACGAGGGCCAGGCGGAAGTCGCCCGCAAGGGCGTGCTGGAACTTCGGAAGAAGATGCTCCAGGTGCAGGCCGCCACGGAGAAGCGCGTGCGCAAGATTCTCACGCGTGAGCAGTTCGAGCGGATGCGCGCGCTGATGCACGAGGAGGCGCAGAAGCGCCGTCGAGCCCGCACACCCGGCGACGCGCCGCCCGGTCCGCCGCGCCCATAGCGCCTCACCGGGTGAGGGCCATCCATACGAAGCGCGGCAAGGCCAGCGCCTTGCCGATCTTCTTGGGGTTCTGGGCCAGCCGGTAGAGCCACTCCATGTTGAACCGGCGGGCCCACTGGGGGGCGCGCTCCACGCGGCCCGACATCACGTCCAGGCTGCCCCCCACGCCGATCATCACGGGCACGCCAAGCGCCTCGCGGTGCAGTGCGATCCATTTCTCCTGCTTCGGGATGCCGAAGGCCACCAGCAGCACGTCGGGCGCTGCCTGACGGATGGCATGGAGTACGTTGCGCTCCTCCACGGCGTCGTAGTACCCGTGCATGGTCCCGACGATGTTGCAGCCGGGGTAGCGGTCGCGCATGCGGATCGCGGCGTCCTCGGCCACGCCGGGAGCGGATCCCAGGAAGAAGATGCGCGTCCCGCGGGCTGCCGACGCGGCGCAAAGGCGCTCGGAGATCTCCACGCCGGAGGCCCGGTCGGTCAGCGCGATGCCCTTGCGCTTGGCGGCCCAGAGGACGCCGACGCTGTCGGGTGTCACCAACTCGGCGTGCAGGACGATCCGCCGCAACTCTAGGTCGCGGCGCGCTGCGACGCACATGGAGGCGTCCAGCGTGACCACATGCGACGGCATACCCCGGGCGATGAGGCCGTTCACCGCGTCCACGGCGCCGTTCAGGTTCACCTCATGCACGCAGACGTCGAATAGCGGCGACCTGCGTGGACCCTCGGCGACCTGTCCGGTTGCGGCTTGCGTCGCCGTCGGCTGCTCTTGCTCCAGCCGGCTCATCGGAGCCCGAGCCTGGCGCAGACCATCTCGGCGGCGGCGGCCTCGGGCCGGCAGCGCAGGCGGTAGATGGGCACGCCCTGCAGGATGTTCAGCGCCGAACCCATGGCCGTGCCCACCAGCGCGGCGTCCCAGTAGGGCAGGAATGAGCGCGCAAGCAGCATAGGCAGGGCCTCGGCGGCCGTGAGTGGCTTCATTTCGTTCTCAGTGTGCTGCTCAAGCACGATGATGGCAGCCAGCGGGGCGCAGGCGTTGACGGCGATGCCCGCCGTGCCCGCCCACGGCGTACCGTAGACGAGCCAGCGGCCGGCGTCAGGACGGATGGCGGCTCGGTCATCGCAGAGCGGACGCGCGCCCACGGCCTGCTGCCAGAGCATGGCCTGTGTGCTTTTGCCCGCTCCGCTGTGGCCCGTCAGGATCACCGCGGCATCTCCCACCTGTAAAGCGGCCCCATGCATCACCAGGCCGTCATGCAGGACCAGACGGGTGCGGATCAGCAGTTCGGCCGCGCCGGCGGTGATGACCGATCTCCAGAGCCCCGGCGCGCGCTTCTCCGTCAGCGCCGCGTTGCGCCACTTGGCGTCGATGGAGAGCAGGGCCGGAGGGCGCGGAGCCCCGTCCGGCGAGGGATAGGTGATGACCGCTGTCCAAGAGCCGTCGGCTCCGGCGTACATGCTCCAGATGTCTTCGGCCGTGTAGTCCGGCTTGCCCTCGGGCGCAACGGGCTCGCCGAAGCGGCAGACCACGCGGATATCGGGCTCGCCGTCGCCATCGGCATGGAAGGCGCCGTACCGCTCGTCGACGCCCAGGTCGGCGGGCGGCGCCTCGGTCTCAAGGGCCAGGCGGAGCCCGGCGATGCTCAGGTCGGTTCGGTGCATTGGCATGTCGGCGGGCGGCCCCCAGAAGTGTCTGAAGATATCATACCCGTCAGCTGACGGGCGACTCGGGATCGGGCGACAGCCGGAACGCGGGTCCGAGGGTGCGAGCGGCCCTGCCCCCTGCCGCCAGCCTGGGCGCCCAGAGCGCGGAGAGGCCCTCCACGCCGCCCAGGCGCCGGAGGCCTTCGCGGCCCAGCACGAGCAGGGCGGTCGAGTAGGCGTCGGTGGCCTCGGCGGAGGGGTGCGCCACAGCCGCGATGAGGCTTGCGGCGGCGGGCTTGCCCGTGCGGGGGTTCATGACGTGGCCCAGACCGCCGGCGGTGCGGCCGTGCGGCGCGGAGACGGACATGGCGCCCTCGGCCAGCTCCACCCGGGCCATGGGCACTTTGGCTCCGGGGCTCGGGTCGCGGACCAGCGCCTGCCACGGCCCTCCGTCGGGCGTGGCGCCCATAGCGGCGGCTGTGCTTCTGCCGCCGTGGACCATGGCGCCCTTCAGGCCGCACTCGCGCAGCACGTCCATGGCTGCGTCCACCGCGTAACCCTTGCCCACGGCCCCCAGGTCCAGCCGCACGGCGTCGGAGGCGAAGGCGACGGTACCGGCGTCGAGGTCCAGGTCCAGCTTGTCCATGCCCGTGGCTGCCCGCGCCGAGGGCCAGTCGCCCTCGGGTTCGCCTCGGAAGCCCCAGACCCGCATGAGCGGACCCACGCTCACGTCGAATGCGCCGCCGGTCTGCTCGGTGTAGTGGACGCACCGCTCGAGCAGCCGCAGCACGCGCAGGTCGATCCGCAGCGGCCCCTGCGTCTCGCGGGCGTTGAGCTGGGCGATCTCGCTTGCCGGGTCGAACGCGCTCAGCAGCCGCTCGGCGGCCTCGATCTCACCCATGGCCTCGGTTGCGGCGGCCTGCAACCTCCCGAAGGCGTCGCCCCACAGAACGATATCGAACTGGGTGGCCATGGCGCGGCACGAGAAGACGCTGCAGCCGGGCGGCGCGCCCTGGCTCATGGGAAGAACCCGTAGGTGACGTGGTCCGTGAGCGCGGCGTAGAGCGAGAGCGCGCCGCCGGCCAGGCACTCGCCCACCACGAGGCCGATGAAGAGCGGCGCGGCCGTGCGGTAGGCCTTCTGCCCTCCGTAGCGCATGAGCACGCCCTTGATCGCCCATCCGGCCATGACGGAGCCCCAGAGCCACGACATGGTCCACGACCCGGCCAGCGCGTAGCCCACCGGGTGGAACGGGAAGCCCACCACCCTCGCCCGAACGGCCAGCAGGCCCAGCGTGAGGCCCAGCCCTGAGCCGAACTGCTGCCACACGGCGAAGTCCGGGCCGCGGTTCGTGGCGGTGAGCCACTGGTCCAGCCGCGTGTAGGACTCCTTGGCCAGCATGGTCCAGCCCGAGCCCGGCTGCGCCACGCGGACGATGGCGCCCCGGTCGTACATAACATGGGCGTAGGCCCAGAACCAGCAGACGAACGCCCACGCGCTGATCAGTAGCACCGCCCAGATAACGCTCCGGGTCGAGAGCCCCGCCTCGCCGGCGAGCTTGTAGCTCTCCAGTTGGTGCGGCATGGCGCTGCTCCGGTAGTCCCGCGTGAACCAGTGGAACTGCGACATGACGGTCATGTCCTGCGTGGCGAAGGCGCCTGGCCCGGCGGCCGCGGTCATGATCCGCTCGGGACCGGAGAAGTAGAGGTCGTGCGTGGCCGGGCCGAGTTCCGCCCTCATGCGCGTGGCAGCGGTGACCAGCAGGAAGAAGAGCGCCATGAAGAGAGCCGCCACGGCGGGGCTCAATCCCATGGTGTGGGCGCAGGCCATGAGGCCCAGGAATCCGCCGATGCCGCCGATCACCGCCGCGCGGTACGGGAGCGGTTCGTGGTCGTCGTCGATCCGCGAGCGGGGGGTGAAGGCGTGCTGCAGGGCCCACAACAGGTGCTTCCGTGCTCCCCAGAGGGCCACGAGGCCGATGCCGATCCAAGCGCCGGAGGACTGGTCGCCCATATAGGCGCCGCCCAGGGGCTCCATGCCCACGGCCGACCGGGCGATCATCTGCGCCTTCCAGACCCAGTAGAAGAACCATGAGGCGAAGGCCAGGTCCAGCGGCACGAAGTAGGTGAGGCCCACGGCGAAGGGGTAGAGGCAGAGCGGTGTCCAGCCCATGTCGCTCCAGGGCCGCTGCGTCATGAACTGCTGCAGCTCGTTCCGCAGCCGCATGGAGGGGAGCGCCGGCCAGACGGTGGAGGCGGCGTTCCAGAGGTCCAGCCCGGCCGCCAGCGCGAAGCCCGTCCAGAAGAGCCGCGAGCCCAGGAGCCGGTCGGTGTGTACCAGCATCTCGGTGGGGATGCGCACCAGCGGGAACGAGAGGCGCTCATGCTCGGTCCACTGGCGGCGGAGAAGCGTGGTGAGGCAGGTCATGGTCCAGAGCAGCAGCATCATGAAGCCCAGCCAAACGGCCAGCGGCGCCGCCCAGGCGCGGAGTGCGGCCCACCGGTAGGGGTTGGCGCTGCCGAGCCAGACGGCTTTCAGCTCCGAGGGGTCGGTCACCACGAGCCATCGGGGCAGGTGCTGCCGAACTGCGTCCACCCAGGCCCCCCCGCCCTCCATCTGGCGGTAGGGGTAGATCAGCATATTGGCCAGCACCTGCAGGAAGTCGTGCCCGTAGACGGCTGTGGCAGCGCTGAGGAGGATGTAGAGCCCCGCCAGCTCGGCTGTGCTCAACGCCAGCTTGGGCGCGCGCCGGCGTAGCCAGAGGTTGCCCAGGGTGACGAGGAAGAGCGTGGCCACCACATTGAAGAAGACCGATAGCACGGAGGCGTGGACGAACGCCCAGACGACCTCCGACTTCACGATCCACAGCGCGTGGATCGGCGCCAGCAGGAAGGCGATGACCAGTACCCGGCGCGTCATGGCGCCTCAGCCTGACGTGGGTGTCTCATATCGCGGGTCGGGCCTGTATCCATAGCATCGGTAGATGTAGAGCGTGTCCACCGGGTCTGGGTAGACGCCCTTGTATAGGACCCGGATGGGCTCGCGCACGGCTTCCACGCGGCGGAAGATACGCTGCAGCTTCGGGTGGTTCGGGTCCCAGGAGGGGAGGCCGTCGAGGACGACCGCATCGCCGCCGGGCTTCAGGCCGCCCTCGGCGTTCCAGTCGACGTAGGCGTTGATGCGCGTCCCGAGGAAGAGGCAGACCGTGCGCGGCTTGTCGGGCAGGTAGAACGCGAGACGCGCCGCGGCGTCATAGGTTGTGCCGGCCACCGCCACATGGCGTCCACCGCGCTCCATATCCCGGCGCACTGCCTGGATGGCGGCGGCGATCTGCGGGCCGCCCTGCATTTTGCGGGTCTGGTCCCACTTCCATGGGATGCGGATGCCCGCCTGCACGCGCTGACGGGGCAGGGCGATGAGCAGGCTCAACGCGCCGGCCATGGCAACGGCCGCGGCAGCGAAGCCCCGAGCCCTGCCGCCGGACCGCGCCACCAGCGCCGCGTAGGCCGGGGCCAGCGACAGCCATGCGCAGAGCGGCCAGTTCGCCTGCACCTTGGAGCGCGCGGCCATTAGGACGAAGAAGGCCAGCACGGGCCACGAGGCGGCGGCCGCCAGCGGCCACGCGAAGCCCCCGGCGGAGCGCCCCTTGCCGCCGGCGCGGACGGATGCCCAGAGCAGGCCGAGGAAGAGCAGCGGCGTGATGACGCCCGCTTGGGAGCCCAACAAATCGCCGATGCGCCGCACGGCGGTGGAGTCGGACACGGCCCCGGAGAGGTGCGCCAGATGCCGCACCGTCGCCCAGTTGTGGCCCTGCTGCCACACGAGGTTCGGCGCGTAGACCGCCAGGCCTAGGGCCAGCGCCAGATAGGGCTCCGGCCGCGTCAGCCATGAGCGGCCGGGACGCCACGACGCCAGCGCGCCAAGCAGGCAGAGCGGATAGAGGGCCATGGTGTGCTTGCTCAGCATCCCGAGCCCAAAGCAGACACCCAGCGCGGCCCAATGGCGGCGCTGCCCGCCTTCCACGGCCCGCATGGAAAACCAGATGCAGCCCAGCCAGCAGAGCGCCAGCGGCACATCGTAGGTCGCCATGAAGCCGCCCGCCATGGCCAGCGGCGTGGCCGAGAGCATCAGCACGGCCAGGCGGCCCGCGCCGGGCCCCGCCATGCGCCGGGCGATGGAGTAGACGAGCAGGTTGGACAGCGCCGCGGCGACGACGGAGGGCAACCGCAGTCCCAACGGCGTGTCGCCCAGCAGCGCGCGCCCCAGCGCGATCAGCCAGGCGATCATGGGGCCCTGATCGTAGTATCCCAGCGCGGGGCGTCGGCTCCACTCCCAGTAGTAGCACTCGTCGGGCGCCAAGGGTACGTGTACCGCCAGCGCCAGGTGCGCGCATGCCAGCGCAAGGATCAGCAGCGTCGCCCGCACGTCGAAGCCTCCACTCCGTGCGGGAGCGGCAGGCGGGTCGGCTTCGGCTGGCTGGTTGCGGAAGGTCACGCGGCGGCCTTTCGTATGTGGGCGCGGCTATCGGTAGGATACCGGATGGCGCAAGCGGGAGCGGCACGGACGAACACGGACCTGTACGGACCCACACAGACCATGAGCGCCCGAGCCACCGTCCGTGTGGGTCCGTGTGCCGTCGCCGCGCCTCCACGCATGAGAGCCCGCGCCCTGCGCCGAGCACTGGTCTTGCCGGCAGGGCGCTGCCGACCACACCTATGGGGATCGAGCGCAGATGCGGCAGGGGTTCGATGTCGAGCAAATGCAGGCTGAGGCGGAGGCAGTCCTCAGGCTGAGCGAGGCCGTGGCTACGGCGCCACAGACGGAGATCGGCGCAGCTGCTGCTAACCTCGTCCGGACCGGTCCGGCGGGAGTGGCCGCCGCCTGTCGCCTCCTGGGCCATCGCCGCCTTGCCGTCCGTGAGGCCGCAGTCCTGGCGCTGGTTGAGGTAGGGGAGCCGACCGTCGGCGCCGTCGCGCCCTTCGTACAAGCCAAGCGCATCCTCGAAGTCGAAGCGGCCGTGCGCGTCCTGTTGGAGATCGGAACGCCGGCAGCGATCGCCGCGTTGCTTGATGCGATCATCAACGGCAGTCGCCGGATGCAGCGTCGGATGCGCCTCAGCAACCCCGTCACCCTGGCCTTTGGTTGTGTGACGTGGCTGGTTTGGGCGGCCTTCTGGTTCTGGCATTCGTTCGGCGCGGTTCGGGGCTTGGGTACAGGCTATGCAGATTGCGTTCAAGTTATATCTATGATATTGAATGGTCATTATAACTCACGGGCACGCTGACTGGGCAAGGTATGGTAGAACGCCACAGTTCAGCGGGTCTCCGACGGGCGCATGACCGCGATGATGAGCGAGCTTGTCCTTACGGGCGGGCTACTGCCGACAGCAACCTATGAGGGCCTGGCGGCTCGGCTCACGACGGTCACACCCGCTGATGCCGTCCACTTCACCCATGCCGCGTGCGTGCCCTGATACGCGACGCCTTGCCCGCCATCGAAGCGCGGGTGGCCGAGGATACCAAGCACGGCACGCTGGTCCGCCCCGCCGACGGCCCTGACGCTGACCTGCTCGTGCCACCTGCAGGACTCGGAGCGGCGGAGACCAGCCACCTCGTGCGACCAGCCGCAGGGCCCGAGGACCGCGCCACGCCCTGACACGGACGAACACGGACTGACACGGACGGGCACGGACGCCGGCCCCTTCACCCCCCTCATCATCACACATGCAGGAGCCCTCGCCTCCGACGTCGAACTCTCACAGACCGTGCGCCGTGACCGCGCACTACGGGAGGCCGCCATGACGCCATTCGCGCTGATCGCTCTTTCGCTGGCCACGCTGACCGGGGCGCCTGCCCGGCGGCCCGCGCATACCCTTGTCGAGGGCGGCAAGGCCCGTATGGTCCTGGTGACGCCTGCGAAGCCGACGCCCGTCGAGGTGAGCGCGACCGCTGAGCTGCAACGGTGCATCGAGAAGAGCTCCGGCGCCCGTCCGGCCATCGTGGCCGAAGGGGCGTCCGGCAAGGTCGGTGCGGCGATCTATGTGGGCGCCACGCGCAAGGCCGCGGGCCTCAAGCCTCGCATCGACACCAAGGCCCTGGGCGCCGACGGCATCGTGCTGCGCACGGCGGGCCGCGATCTGATCGTCACCGGCGGCGCGCTGCGCGGGGTCTACTACGCGGCCTGCGAGTTGCTTGAGCGCGGCGTGGGCTGCCGTTGGTGGGCCGAGGACGGCGAGCTGATCCCCGCGGCAGCCACGATCACCTGCCCGAAGATGGACGTCACCTATGCGCCCGCCATCGTCTGCCGGGAGCCGCACTTCTACCTGCCCAACCACGACGGCGGCTGGGATGCCCACAACCGGGTCAACGGTCACTTCAACCCGGTCCCGGCCCAACTGGGCGGCCACATGCAGATACTCGGCTGGTGCCACACCTTCTACCAACTGATCCCGCCGGACCGCTACGCCAAGGCGCACCCCGAGTGGTTCAGCCTCCGCGAGGGGAAGCGGACGTGGGACTATGCCCAGCTCTGCCTGACCAACCCCGAGCTGGTCGAGGAGATGGCCAAGAACGCGCTGGCTTGGATCCGCAAAGAGCCCGATGCGGGCTTCATCTCCATCGCGCAGAACGACTGGCTGGGCCGCTGCGAGTGCCCCAACTGCCTGGCCATCGAGGCCGAGGACGGCTCGCCCAGCGGGCCGCTGGTGCGCTTCGTGAACGCCGTGGCCGAGCGGATCGAGAAGGAGTTCCCCGGCTTCCGCGTGGAGACGCTGGCGTATCAGTACACCCGCAAGGCGCCCAGGGTGACCCGGCCGCGCAAGAACGTGGTGATCCGCCTCTGCAGCATTGAGTGCGACTATGGCCTGCCCTTCACGCATGAGAAGAACCGGGGCTTCCTGGATGACTTGAAGGCCTGGTCGGCCATCTCGCCCGAGCTCTACATCTGGACCTATGTGGCCCGCTTCGGCGAGTACTGGTACCCGAACCCCTGCCTGCCGGTCTACGGGCCCAACATCCGCCTCTTCGCCGCCAACCACGCCGTGGGCGTCTTCGTGCAGGGCGACTCGTACAACGCGGCCTCCTGCTTCGCCCGGCTGCGGGCCTGGGTGACGGCTCGCCTGCTATGGGACCCGTCGCGCAACCAGGCGCAGCTAGAGGGCGAGTTCCTTCACGGCTACTACGGCAAAGCGGCTCCCTACATGCAGGCCTACATGCGGCTGGTCGAGGCCGCCTACGCCGTCCGGAAGAACGACCGGTACATGACGCCCGACCATGTGCTGGAGGGCTACCGCCTCTTCGCCGAGGGCGAGCGCGCCGTGGCGTCCGAGCCGGTCCTGGCGGCCCGCGTGCGGCGCGAGCGCTTCCCGCTGGACTACCTGTGGGCCACCGAGCATCGGGGCATGATGGCCGCCTGCGCCAAGCGGGGCATCGAGCCTCCCGCACCGGCCTCCCGCGTCGAGGCGGTCCGCGCCCTGCGCGACGCGGCGAAGCGGTACGAGACCACCTTCCGCGCCGAGGGGCAGCCCGCCATGCAGTGGCTCGACACCTGGGTGGAGATGCTGACCGACCCACCCGCCGCGCCGCCCGCGCTGGCTTCCGTGTCCGCCGACCGGCTGTTCGACCTGCAGGAAGGCGACATGCGCCTGTTCAACCTGGGCTCGTGGGTCAATGTGGTGGAGGACCCCGCTGCATCCAACCGCCGCGCCGCACGCATGCGCACGGACCACAACCAGTGGGCGGTGCAGGCGTCCATCCCGGACGAGCTCACCGGCCCGGTGCATATCTACATAGCCGTGCGGACCGAGGGCGAGGGCGATGCCGAGACGGCGGTGACCGTGGGCGTCTACTCATCGTCCGAGGGCAAGGGCGTCTCCAGCCGGAGCCTGACCCTTGCCGAGGCCGGCGGCGCGGCCTACCGGCTCGTTGACATGGGAGTGGTGCAGGCGACGCCCGGCACATATGTCTGGGCGTCGCCTGCCAACAACCCCGGCCGCATCAAGGGCATCTGGATCGACCGGATCGTGCTAGTTCGGGAGTAGGGCCTACCGGGCCACGTCGGCGGCGGTGAGGGGCGCGGCGGTCCGCTTCAGCGACCCGCAGAGGAGCGGCGCCAGTCGGTCCAGCCAGTCGAGGCCCTCCGCGCCGCCCAGGCTCAGCTTGCCGCCGGAAGCCGCCACAGCCGCCGGTAGGCCGCCGATCTGCTGCAGGCAGGGCACGTAGGAGCCGCGCAGGGCGGAGGCGTAGCTGCCGTCGGCGCCCTGCAGGTCCGCCGCGCACTCGGCGATGTCCGGCGAGGCGGCCCGGGCCAGCAGCGCGGCGGGACCGGCGCCGCGCAACGCCACGACTCGCACGCGCTTGCCGGTATGGGAGCGCAGGTCCGAGGCGGCCCGGATGATGCGGATTGCGGCCTCGGCGGCGGGCGTCCGGTTGTAGCAGAGCGAGTAGGCGCCCCAGAGGTCGGCTGCTGTGGCGGCCACGGCGGGCAACTCCAGAAGTTCCGTTGCCGCGTTTCCGCGCTTGGCCCTGATGTCGGCCACGACGCCCGCGGCCTCGGCGGCCGATCCGGCCTCCGTCACCAGCAGCACCGCTCCTCCGGCTGTACGGCCCGCCGACGTGGGTGCCGGCTCAGGAAGCGAGAGCAGGCGCCGGAAGGCCGGAGCCATCCGCTTGCGGTAGGCGGCCAGCGCGGCCGCATCCGTGGGCGGGGCGGGGGCCTGGGCCTCCGAACGCTCAATAAGTGCCCGAAGCACGGCGGCGTTGCCCTGCGGCCCGCTCGTGGGCTTGGCCACGCCGGATCGCCATGTGCGCATGGCTGCGGTGTCGAAGCTGAGGGGCGCCTCGCGGAAGTGGTCGCGGTTCTCGTCGCCGAGTAGCCACCTGCCGAACCAGGCGTACATGGCCTCGCGGCTCTCGATATTGTAGTTGTGACCGTAGTTAAGTTGCACGTACGCCGTGCGGTCGGCCGCGCCGTAGAGCGAGTAGACGCTGCGGAGGGCCGGCCACTCCTCGGTGGGCACGTTGGCGGTCCAGTCGCCGGTGCATGCCACGAGCAACTGCGGCTTCGGCGCGAAGAGCGCGGCGATCTCCACGTTGTCGGTGCCGATGCGCAGCGCGGGGCCGTTCTCGCAGAGGCAGCCCCCCTGCATGTGCGCGCTCACCATATTGACGGGCACCGAGACCTTGATGCGGTCATCCAGCGCGGCCAGCAGGAAGGTCTGCGTGCCTCCGCCCGAGGCCCCGGTGGCGCCGATACGGGCCTTGTCGACGTCTGGGAGGCTGCAGAGGTAGTCCACCACGCGGAGGCTGTTCCAGGTCTGCAGGCCCAGCAGGCTCACGCCATGGCCCCACGCTTCGGCGGAACCGGGCAGGTTGTGCGATGCCTGGTCCGTATCGTTGTAGCCCACCATGTCGTAGGCGAAGACCACGAAGCCCTGGCGGGCCAGGTTCGCGCCGATGGCGGGCAGGTTGGCCTTGCCCTGACCCTGCGCGCCGGGCGCCGGCGGGGCCTTGGGCACGTCGGGCTCTACCTGCAGGCGTCCGTTGGGCCAGTGGCCGTGCGGGTTGGCGATGGCGGGGAAGGGGCCCTTGCGTCCGCGAGGCCGATAGAGACTGCCGCAGAGTCGGAAGCCGGGGAAGGTCTCGATGGCCACGCTCTCCACCGTGTATCCGTCGCCCTCGATGTGGCCTGTGACGACGGGCTTCAAGGGCGTCCGCTTTGGCTCGGGCCAGAGCCCCGTATGTAGCATCAGCTGCTCGCGCAGCTCCTTGCGCCGGGCCTTCCATTGGGTTTGGGAGGCGGGCGGCGTGAAGAGGTGATGGGTGTCGACGTCGCGCTTGGCGGCGTGGTCGCTCTGCTGCACAGGCGTCTCCCTCATGGCGGAGGCGCGGCCCCCCGCGAGCGCTGTCGCCAGGGCGCACCCGGCGATCCAACGGGCTTGTGAACGCAACGAGGCCTCCTCCATAGCAGAAAGCCCAGAACCGGCGCGGGGCCGGTCCTGGGCGATGGGGTCAGGCTGGAGCGGCTGAGGGCCTAGTTGGCGGCCTTGGAGCTGACCTTGGCGGTCTTCACCATGAAGCCGGTGTGCCGGCTGGCGTACCCGGCCGGGTTGGCCTTGAAGTCCTTGGCGCAGTGGTCGCAAGCCCAGAAGTAGCGCTTGCCCTTGTAGTCTGCGTACTTTCCCTCGGCAGTGAGCTTGGCGACGTCGATCTTCTTGGAGCCTTCACCGCACTTCACGGAAGTGAGCTTGCCGCCGCTGACGGGGCAGGCTCCGGCCGAACCGGACGGGCACGTGGCGCAGTCGGACTTGGCGGTAGCCTTGGCTGACGGGCAGGTGGCGCAGTCGGCCTTGGCTGATGGGCACTGAGCGTTGGTCTTCTTGGCGGCTGCGGCCGACGGGCACGAGCCACAAGCGTCCTTGGCGGCCTTGGACTTGGTCGTTGGGCCGGCGTAAGCGGCAGTGCAGATGGCGCCGAAGGCGATCAGCGCTGCAAGCGTCTTCATCATTGGGCTGACACTCCTGTAGGGATGTGTGGCCGTGCGAGCCTCAGGCGGCCCGCAACGGCCGGCGGTTGCACCATTATATACGCAACTGCCCGGGTGCTCGATAGCACGAACCGGCATTGACAGCACTCGTGCCTGCCGCTATACTACCGCACCCTGGCGGCGAGCGCCGACGCCCACGCCCTGGTAGCCCAACGGCAGAGGCAAGCGACTTAAAATCGCTCTAGTGTGGGTTCGAATCCCTCCCAGGGCACTCAGCATTGTGGATCGGCGCCGGGCTCGGCCCAGCCGTTCCGCGCCATCAGGAGCATCCCGGCATGGTGTCGCCCTCCAGAACCGAGTTCGTCCGCCGCACTCCCGCCGGATGCATGTCGCCCGTTTGGCGCGAGATACTGGCCGACCGCCTGACGCCCGTCTCGGCCTACGAGCGCATCGCCTCCACCGGGCCATCCTTCCTGCTGGAGAGCGTCGAAGGCGGCGAGCGCATGGCTCGCTACTCCTTCATCGGCTGCTCGCCGTCGGCCCTCTTCCGGAGCCGCGGAGGCAGGGTCACCATTGGGCGGCAGGGCGAGGCGCAGGAGGCCGAGCTCGGGCCGGGCGCCGATCCCCTTACCGTGCTGCGCGACCTGCTGGCCTCGCACCGGTACGTGGCCGACCCGGGCCTGCCCCGCTTCTGCGGCGGCGCCGTGGGCTACCTCTCCTACGACATGGTGCGCCACTTCGAGGAGTTGCCCGGCACGCCGCGCGACGACCTGGGCGTGGACGATGCCTGTCTCATGCTGGCCGATACAGTGCTCGTCTTCGACCATGTGCGCCACCGCCTCCGCGTGGTCTGCAACACCCGCGTGGACGCCGACGCCGACGCCGCCTACGATGAGGCCGTGCGGCATGTCGACCGCATCGTGGCCATGCTGCGCGCCTCTCACGAGGATGCCGCGCCCTCCGGCTCCGGCGCGCGCCCCGAGGTGGCATCCAGCATGACGCAGTGGGACTACGAGGCCGCAGTGGACCGCGCCAAGGAGTACATCGCCGCCGGCGACGCCTTCCAGGTCGTGCCCTCGGTGCGCTTCACGGCCACCGTCTCGGCCACTCCGTTCGAGCTCTATCGGTCGCTGCGCTCCATCAATCCGTCGCCCTACATGTATTTCCTGGACTTCGGCGAGAGGCAGGTGGTGGGTTCGTCGCCGGAGATCCTGGTCACCGTGGAGGACGGCCGCGTCACGGTGCGGCCCATCGCCGGAACCCGCCCGCGCGGCGCCACGCCCGACGAGGACGCCGCCGCCGAGACCGAGTTGCTGCAGGACGCCAAGGAGCGCGCCGAGCACATCATGCTGGTCGACCTCGGCCGCAACGACATCGGCCGCGTCTGCGAGTACGGCACCGTGGCCGTGGATGAGCTGATGGTCGTGGAGCGCTACTCGCACGTCATGCACATCGTCAGCGGCGTCTCCGGGCGGCTGGCCGCCGGGTGCGATATGTACGACGCCGTGCGGGCCTGCTTCCCGGCGGGCACCCTCACCGGCGCGCCCAAGATCAGGGCCATGGAGATCATCGCTGAACTGGAGCCCACGCGCCGGGGGCTCTACGGCGGCGCCGTGGGCTACTTCAGCTACCGGGGCGACGCCGACCTGGCCATCGCCATCCGCACGATGCTGGTGCAGGAGGGCAAGGCCTACATCCAGGCAGGCGCCGGGGTGGTGGCCGACAGCGACCCCTCGCGCGAGTATCAGGAGTGCGTCAACAAGGCCCGTGCGCTCATGAAGGCCGTCGAAATGGCCGAGATGGGCCTGGAGTAACCGCAATGGTCCTGGTGCTCGACAACTACGACAGCTTCACCTACAACCTCGTGCAGTACCTCGGCGAGATGGGCCTGGAGATCGCCGTCCATCGCAACGACCGCATCACGCTCGACGGCGTGGCCGAGCTGGCGCCGTCGCACATCGTGATCTCGCCCGGCCCCTGCACCCCGGCTGAGGCGGGCATCTCCGTGCCGCTGATCCAGCGGTTCGCCGGCGTCATCCCCATCCTGGGCGTCTGCCTGGGCCACCAGAGCATCGGCGCGGCGTTCGGCGGGCAGGTCATCCGCAACTGGCGCGTCCTCCACGGCAAGACCAGCCTGGTGAAGCACGACGGCCAGGGCGTCTTCCGAGGCGTGGACAACCCCGTGGAGGTGACGCGCTACCACTCGCTGGTGATCAAGCGAGAGACCCTTCCCGACTGCCTCGTGGTGACCGCCGAGACCGACGAGGGCGAGATCATGGGCGTCCGCCACCGCGAGCGCCGGGTAGAGGGGGTCCAGTTCCACCCCGAGTCGGTCATGACCCAGTCCGGCAAGAAGATGCTGCGCAACTTCATCGCGGGGTAGCGAGGGCCAGAACGGCGCCGGCCGGGCTGACGGCGCCGATCCACCTACGGGTGCTTCGCCCGTGCCGGGCAACGCCGGCGCGTCGGTTGCCGGATGCCGGTGTGTCAGTTCAGGGCTTCACCCCAAACGTCGAAGGACTCAAGGGGAGCGCCTTCCTGCGGCAGAGAAGTGATCCCCTTGCCCGCCTCGCCGTTGCACCCTTCACCCCCTCGTCTCCTCCCCGCCGTACCCGGTGGGGTACCATGTTCGGGCTATGGAACCGTACCTTTCACGTCTGGCCGCGCTGCGCGCGCAGATGGCCACTCGCGGCCTGGACGCCGCCCTGCTTGCCCCTACAGACCACATGCGGTACCTCGTGGGATGGGCCGAGTCCGGGCATGAGCGGCTGCTGGCGCTGGTCGTGACCGCCGATGCCGCCCGTATCGTCGCGCCCGCCCTGAATGCCGCCGACGCCTCCTCCAACGCCCGCTCCATGTCCTCCGTCATCCCATGGACCGACGCCGACGGATGGGCCGCGGCCATGGCCCAGGCGCTGGGCGACGGCGCCGACGGGTGCGTGGGCATCGACGACGAGCTGCACGCCGGGCACCTGCTGCGCATGCAGGAGCTCTTTCCGCAGGCGCGCTTCCGCAGCGCGTCGGGCGCCATGTCGGCCCTGCGCACGGTGAAGGGCGCCGATGAGCTGGACCTGCTCGAGCGATCGGCGGAGATCACGGACGACGTCTGCGACCTGGCCCTCCGCTCCCTTCGCGAGGGCATGACTGAGCTGGAGCTGCAGGAGGTCATCGCCGCGGCCTACCGTGAGCGCAGCGTGAGCATGACGTTCTGCATCGTCGGCTTCGGGCCGAACTCGGCCATGCCGCACCACGCCACGGACCAGACCCGGTTGCGGCGCGGCGACGTGGTGATCGTCGATATCGGCTGCGGCCTGCAGGGCTATCAGTCGGACATCACCCGCACGGTGGCCTTCGGCCGGCCCGACCCCGAGGCGGTGGAGGTCTACCGCATCGTACGCCGGGCCCACGAGGCTGTCTACGGCGCCTGCCGCCCCGGCGCGGCGGCTTGCGATCTTGACCGCGCAGCCCGCCGCGTCATCGAGGAGGCCGGCTACGGGCCGCGCTTCTTCCACCGGCTGGGCCACGGCATCGGCCTCTCCGGGCATGAGCATCCCTACATCACCGAGGGCAACTCCGAACCGCTGGCCGCGGGCAACTGCTTCAGCAACGAGCCGGGCGTCTACCTTGACGGCCGCTTCGGTGTTCGGATCGAGAACTGCATGGTCGTCACCGAGCAGGGCGGTCGATCGCTGAACCGCAACGCGCCGCCGGCACTGCCTATCCTATGAGCGGCGACGTGAGCCTGGAGCTGCTGCGCGAGGCGTGGAGCGGCGTCCCGCTGAGCTACGACCGGGCCGCCGACGCCATGTCGGCCATCCTGGACGGCTCCCTGGCGTCGGTGCGGTTGGCGGCGTTCCTGGCGGCGTTGCGGATGCGCGGCGAGACGGCCGACGAGGTCGCGGGCATGGCTTCTGTGCTGCGCGACCGGTGCGTCCGGGTGGCGCCTGGCTCGCAGTGCCTGCTGGACACTTGCGGCACCGGCGGCGACGGTTCACGCTCGCTGAACGTCTCCACCGCCGTGGGCTTCGTCCTGGCAGGGGCCGGCGTTCCGGTAGCCAAGCACGGCAACCGGGCCATCTCGGGCCACTGCGGTAGCGCCGACGTGCTGGAGGCCCTGGGCGTGGCCATCGACCTGCAGCCGGAGCAGATCGCCCGGTGCGTCGACGAGGCCGGCATCGGCTTCATGTTCGCGCCGCGCCACCACCCGGCCATGGCGGCGGTCGGCCCGCTTCGGCGGGAACTTGGCGTGCGCACAGTCTTCAATATACTGGGGCCGCTGGCCAACCCGGCCCTCGCGGAGCGGCAGGTGATGGGCGTCTTCGATCCCGCCCTCTGCCGCGTGGTCGCCGGCGCGCTGCAGCGCCTGGGCGTGCGCGAGGCGATGGTGGTCAGCGGCCTCGACGGCATGGACGAGGTGTCGCTCACGTCGCCCACCCTGGTGGTCCGCGTCAGCGGCGCCGAGGTGGCCGAGGACGAGGTGACGCCGGAGCGGCTGGGGCTGGCCGCCTGCTCGCACGGTGACTTGACCGGAGGCGCCGACGCCGCCGAGTCCGCGGCGATGTTGCGGTCCGTGCTGGCCGGCGAACCCGGCCCGCGGCTGGACATCGTGCTGGCGAACGCCTCGGCGGCGCTGCAGGTGTGCGGCCTGGCCGACGGATGGATGCAGGGCGTCACGGCGGCTCGCCGCGTGATACAGGACGGCAGGGCGATCGGCGCGTTGAACCGGCTGACGACCCTCTGCGGGGAGTTACGCAAGACATGAGCGTTCTATCGGAAATACTCGCGGACAAGCGCACCGAGGTGGAGATGGCCAAGCGGCGCGTCGCGATCGGCGAGCTTCAGCGCCGCGTGCGCGACGTGGCCCGGCCGCGCGACTTCGTGAAGGCCATCGCCGACGCGCCCAGGCCTGCGCTGATCTGCGAGATCAAGAAGGCTTCGCCCTCCAAGGGCATCATCCGGTACGACTTCGACCCCGTCGAGATCGCGAAGACCTATGAGGCCAACGGCGCCACATGCCTCTCCGTGCTCACCGACGAGCGGCACTTCCACGGCAACCTGACCTACCTCTCGGACGTCCGGGCCGTGGTGGGCCTCCCGCTCCTGCGCAAGGACTTCATCATCGACGAGTACCAGCTCATCGAGGCCCGCGTGGCGGGCGCCGACGCCGTGCTGCTCATCATGGCCGCCCTGGGCCACACCGCCCTGCTCGACATGATCGCCGGTTGCCGCGCCCTGGGCATGGCCGCCATCGTCGAGGTCCACGACGGAGGCGAGCTGGAGGACGCCGTCAGGACGCCCGCCAACCTCATCGGCATCAACAACCGCGACCTGCACCTCTTCCGCACGACGCTGCAGACCACGCTGGACCTGATGCCCGCGGTGCCGAGCGACCGGATGGTGGTGAGCGAGAGCGGCATCAACACCCGCACCGACGTGGTCAAGCTGGCCCGCGCAGGCGTGGCCGCCGTGCTGGTGGGCGAGGCCTTCATGCGGGCCGACGACATCGGCGCCAAGGTCCGCGAACTGGCGGGCCGAGGCCTGGGCTAGCCCGTTGCCCGAGGCGCCATGACGCGCATCAAGGTCTGCGGCATAACGCGCGCCGAGGACGCCGCCATGGCGTCCTATGCGGGCGCCGATGCGCTGGGCTTCATCTTCGTGGCGGGAACTCCGCGTTGCGTGGCCGACCGGCGGCCGGAGGAGCTGCTCCGCGGCGCGTTGCCCTGTGCGCTTCGGGTGGGAGTGGCGCGGCGGGCCGAGGATGTGCCCCCGGCGTGGCGCGGTGCACTGGACGCCGTGCAGGTCTACGAGGCCGTGCCGGAGGGCGTCTGGGCCCCGCCTCGGGTCTTCCGCGCCATCCGCGTCAAGGACGGAGAGAGCCTCGCCGCGGGTCTCTCCGAGCCCGGCAGGCGAGACGCCTTCGTGCTGGATGCGTATAGCGAGTCAGGACTGGGCGGATCGGGCGTCACGTTCGACTGGGAACTGGCCGCGGAGGCCGTGCGGATCGCGGGCGCTCCGGTGCTGCTGGCCGGCGGCCTGACGCCGGTGAATGTCGAGGATGCCGTCCGCCGCGTCCGTCCCTACGGCGTTGATGTCTCGTCCGGGGTCGAGGAGTGCAAGGGCGTGAAGAGCGCCGCCGCCGTCCGCGACTTCATCGCGGCGGTGCGCCGGGCCGACGGCCTGTGCGCCTCGGGGCCCGGGTAGCAGGAGGGAAACGATGGCTCCAATGGCGCGGATAGGCGCGGGTCTGGTCGTGTTGATCGCTGCGGCTTACGTCATCTGGTTCTACGTGCCCGGTGGTCAGTCCGAGCTGAAGCGGCTGGGCGCGCAGACCGAGGGCTCCGTTCAGTACAAGGATTCGCCGCCCGGGACCGACGGCAGACCGATCATGCAGGTTGCTTTCATGTTTCAGGACGGCTCCCGCTTGAACCGGATCGTAACCCGTACCGTGTACGACGCTGCCGTCTGGCAGAAGCTGCAGCCGGGCTCCAAGCTCCGGGTCTTCTACCTGCCGGACAAGCCCGACTCGGCCAGCTTCGAGGGCGCCGAGGGCATGGCGTCGCCGCGGTCGGCCGCACTGCGCTTCCTCGGCGTGACCATGCTGATCGTGGGCCATGTGTTCCTCATCCTCGGCATTAAGGCGTGGATGCAGCAGCAGCAGGCGCCTGCTGCCCGCCCGCCTTCGGGGCCGCAGCCCGCTAAGTGAGTACGCCCGTTCAGGAGATGACGCAATGCCCGATGCCTTGATGCCGGACGCCCGTGGCCACTTCGGCGCGTTCGGCGGTCGCTATGTGCCCGAGACGCTGGTGCCCGCGCTGGACGAGCTGCTGGCCACCTATCTGGCCTGCCGCGAGGATGCCGCCTTCCTGGCGCGGCTGGCCGATATCCAGCGCGACTACGTGGGGCGCCCCACGCCGCTCTACCACGCCCGCCGCCTGGGCGACAAGGTCGGCTGCGACGTCTACCTGAAGCGCGAGGACCTCTGCCACACCGGCGCGCACAAGATCAACAACGCCCTGGGTCAGGCCCTGGTGGCCAAGCGCATGGGCAAGCCTCGCGTCATCGCCGAGACCGGCGCAGGCCAGCACGGGGTCGCCACGGCTACGGCCTGCGCCCTGCTGGACCTCCGCTGCGACGTCTACATGGGCGAGGAGGACATCCGCCGCCAGGCCCTCAACGTTCACCGGATGCACCTGCTCGGGGCGCGGGTCCTCCCCGTCACCTCCGGCACGCGCACCCTGAAGGACGCCACCAACGAGGCCATGCGCGACTGGGTGGCTAACGTCCGCGATACGCACTACATTGTCGGCTCCGTGGTCGGTCCGCACCCGTTCCCCATGATCGTCCGCGACTTCCAGTCGATCATCGGCCGCGAGGCCCGCGCCCAGTTTTCCGAGGCCATGGGCCGCCTCCCCAGCGTGGTGACCGCCTGTGTGGGCGGCGGGTCAAACGCCATGGGCATGTTCCATGCGTTCGTGCCCGATGCCGGCGTGCGGCTCGTGGGAGTTGAGGCCGCCGGGCGCGGCGTGGAGACCGGCGAGCACTGCGCCACCCTGAGCGTCGGTCGCCCCGGCGTGTTGCACGGGAGCCGGAGCTACCTGCTGCAGGACGGCGACGGACAGGTGCTGCCCTCGCACTCCATCTCGGCGGGGCTCGACTACCCTGGCGTGGGGCCGGAGCACTCGCACATGAAGGAGACGGGCCGCGCCGAGTATGTCTCCGTGACCGACGATGAGGCGCTGGTCGGCTTCCAGATGCTCTCCCGCACCGAGGGCATCATCCCGGCGCTGGAGAGCTCCCACGCCATCGCCAACCTTGCCGCCCTGGCGCCCACGGTGCCCTCGGGAGGTTCTGTGCTGCTCTGCCTCTCCGGCCGCGGTGACAAGGATATGGAGACGGCCGTCAGCGCGCTGGGCCTTGGCAACGCCCTGAACGGAGGCCAGAGATGACGAGGCTCATGCGCTCCCTTGAGGTCCTGCGCTCCAAGGGCGATCGGGCTCTGATCTGCTATCTCATGGCCGGCGATCCGACGCCCGCCCGCGCCGCCGAGATCGTAGTCGCCGTGGCCGAGGCCGGCGCCGACGTCATAGAGCTGGGCATTCCCTTCAGCGATCCGCTGGCCGACGGCCCCAGCATCCAGGCCGCGGGCCAGCGCGCCCTCAACGCCGGGACCACCGTCCCGGTCTGCCTCGACATCGTCCGACAGGTGCGCCGCACGGCCGACACTCCCATCGTGCTCATGACCTACCTGAACCCCATCCTCTCCTACGGGCTCCAGCGCTTCGCCGCCGACGCGGCCGACGCCGGGGCTGACGGGGCTATCCTGGTCGACCTGACCCCCGACGAGGCCGAGGAGTGGCAGGAGGCCGCCGCCGCGGCGGGGTTGGGCACCGTCTTCCTGCTGGCGCCCACGAGCACCCCGGAGCGCATCCGGCTGGTGGGACGCCTCTGCACGGGGTTCGTCTACTGCGTGGCGCGGACGGGTGTCACCGGCGCGCGCGTCGACCTGCCGCCGGACCTGCCCGAGCTGCTGGCCCGCGTGCGAGCCGAGACCGACAGGCCCGTGGGCGTGGGCTTCGGCATCTCCACGCCGGAGCAGGTGCGGACCGTGGCCGAGTTGGCCGACGGCGTCATCGTGGGGAGCGCGCTGGTCAACGTCGTGGCCGAGGCCGGCGACAGCCCCGACGCGGCTTCGGCCGCCGCCGAACTGGTCCGGTCCCTGAAGGCCGGTACGCGGCGGGCCTGACCTTCGTGCCCGCCTACGCCGCGACGGGCATCGTCCTCAGGCGCATCAGCCTGGGCGAGACCGATCGCATCATCACCGTCCTCACCCGTGAGCAGGGGAAGTTGCACGCCGTGGCCAAGGGCGCGCGGAAGCCCGGTTCCCGCTCCGGCGGGGCCACGGAGCTCTTCACACTGACGCGCTTCATGCTCGCGTCGGGGAAGTCCCTCGAGATCGTCTCCCAGTGCGAGGTCCAGGAGAGCTTTCCGGCGTTGCGGGCCGACCTGGGCCTGCTCGCCCGTGCGACCTACCTGTGCGAGCTGGCCGATCGCCTCACCGAGGACTACGAACCCAGCCCGGACATGTTCGACTCCCTTGTCTCGGCGCTCTACCTGCTGCGCCGCAGGGCCGACGAGCCCGACATGGTGCTACACGCCTTCGAGCTGCAGCTGCTCTCCGAGCGGGGCTATGCGCCGGGCCTCGGGCAGTGCGTCACGTGCGGCGGCGAGCCCGGCGCGCAGGGCCTCAGCTACAGCCCGACGCTGGGCGGCGTCCTTTGCGGACGCTGCCGAAGGCCCATGGACGCCATCCCGCTGTCGGCCGCCGCGCTGAACCTCATGCGCCGTATGGCCGGCGCCGACGCCGACGGCATTGTGGCGCTCCAGGGCGTAGCCGCCGACCTACAGGTGGTGGGCCGCTGCATGAAGTGGACCATCAGGTACCGCATCGATCGCGACATCAAGAGCGCGGAGTTCCTCGAATCCCTGCGCCCACAAGGAGCGGGCCCGGCGTGAACCTGCCCAAGATCGTCATCTTCTCCACGCCCCTCGTCTCCACGTGGGTCTTCGACGAGACGCACCGCGTCCTCTTCGATGCCGGCGACGGGGTCACGGCCATGCTTGACAGCCGCATCCACAAGATCCGGCTGGCCGCCATCACGCACACGCATCGAGACCACTGCGCGGGCCTCATGCAGCTCCTGAACTTGCGCGGCGGGGCGGGGGACTTCACCGCCGTCTACCCGGCGGGTTCGGGCTCGGGGCGGGCGCTGGCGGGCTTCCTCACCACCTTCGACTCCCGGTCCACGGGGAAGGTGCGCTGGAACCCCATGGACGCGGGCCAGGACCTCGACATCGAGCCGCCTCGCCATGTCCTGCGCACGTTCGCCACGGCGCACTACCCGCCCACGGCCCCCACGCGGACCATGAGCGTCGGCTACCAGATCGTGCGCAGCGTCGACAAGGTGAAGCCCGAGTTGCGCGGCCTGCCGCAGCGCGAGCTGGACGCCCTCCGCATGGAGCTGGGCAAGGAGCAGATCACAGAGACCCTGGAGGATATCCTCCTCAGCATCACCGGCGACACCGTCCCGCTGGAGCCCGCCACCTTCGCCGGGTCGCGTGTGCTGCTGCACGAGTGTACGTTCCTCGACCTGCACGACACCGATGGCCACGGCGAGGGCGTCCACCCGCACTCGACACTGCCCGACGTGCTGCGGTGCGCCGCTGAGGCAGGCGTGGGCCACCTGGGCCTCTACCACATCTCCCGCCGCTACGACGAGGGGCTGCTCATGGCCCGCATCCGCGAGCTATGCGCCGATATGGCGATCCCGTTCCCTGTCAGCGCTGCCGTGCCGGGCCGCCAGTACGAGGACCTGCTCCGGCAGGCCGTCTGGCCTGGACTGCCGTGCCCGGTTGCCGAGCCGTGACGCTGTCCACCTTGGAGCCGTTGCCGGCCTCGGCGCTGGAGGGGCGCACCGAGGAGGTGGCCCGCCGCCTGCTGGGCTGCACGCTGGTCTCGCGACTAGGTGGCGCCGTCACGGCGGGCATCATCGTGGAGACCGAGGCCTACGGTTCCGACGACCCTGCGTGCCACGCCTTCCGGGGACCGACCGCGCGGAATGCCGCCATGTTCATGGCGGCGGGTACCTTGTACGTGTATCGTATCTATGGCGTCCACTGCTGTGCCAACGTGGTGACCGGTCCGGCCGGGGTAGGGGAGGCGGTCCTGATCCGGGCGCTGGAGCCGGTGCAGGGGCAGGACGCGATGCACAGCCGTCGTGGTGTCGAGGAGGATCGGATGCTCTGCTCAGGGCCGGGCAAGCTCTGCGCCGCGCTGGGCATCGATGTCGCCGCCAACGGTTCCGACCTGTTCTCCGGTCCCGTGACGCTGCTGGAGGCTCCGGCCGCGCTGCAGGAGGTGCGGGTTGGCCCACGCATCGGCGTGACGAAGGCCGCGGACCGGCACTGGCGCTTCTGCGTGGCCGGTTCGTGCTATGTCTCGAGGAAGTGACCCGAGGTTCGTATGAGTGATCCAGCCGGGCTGATCGCGGCGGTCGTGGCCGTAGCCGCCGGTGCGGGCGGAGGCGTTGCCGTTCGCGCCCTGACCGTTGCGGGCGGCGTGGCCGCCTTCTGCGTGGGCGTCATGGTGTTCGGGTTGGGCGGCGCCGCGCACGCCGTGGCGCTCGTCAGCTTCTTCGCCTCCTCGTCGCTGCTCTCGGCGGCGGGCCTGCGCGTTCGCCGTCGCCGTGGTGCGCCTGTTGCCGCCGGGCCTGCGCGCGACGCCTGGCAGGTGGCGGCCAACGGCCTCGTTCCTGCGCTCATCGCGCTGGCGTCCGCCTTCACGAACCCCGGCGGCACTCCCTCCAGTCGCGAGTGGCTCCTCCTCTCCGCCGCCGCGCTGGCCTCGATGAACGCGGACACATGGGCCACCGAGATCGGCGGTCTTTCCCGTGCCCGCCCAAGGATGATCGGCACTTGGAAGCACGTGGCTGCGGGCGAGTCGGGCGGCGTGACGCTGCTGGGCGTGGCTGCCGGTCTGGCGGGATCTCTTTTCGTGGCGCTCATGGTGGCGGCCTGGTGGCCGGTGGGCGGAGCCGGGCTCATTTGGCGTCCCGATCTGGGCGAGGTCTTCGCAGTCACCTGGGCGGGCTTCCTGGCCATGCTGGCCGACAGCATCCTCGGCGCGGGCATTCAGGCGCGCTTCCGTTGCCGCGTCTGCGGCTCCACGGTGGAGGAGCGGACCCACTGCGCCGCCGCCGCCGAGCGCGTCTCCGGCTGGGGCCCGATGGACAACAACGCGGTGAACCTCGTGGCTTCGGCTCTGGGAGTGGCCTTCGCGTGGATCCTCCTGCGCTGGTTCGGGGGCGGGCTGTGACCTCCGCCGCATCGGGCCGGCCCACCTCGTTCACCGACGTCGCCGAGTTCTACGACGAGCTCATGCGCGGCGTGCCCTACCGCTCGTGGCTTCGGTACATCGAGCAATCGCTCCAGCGGCGCCTGATGATCCCCGGTGCGGTACTCGACCTGGCCTGCGGCACGGGTGCCATGGCCGAGCTGATGGCCCGCAAGCGGTGGCCCGTTATCGGCGTGGACCTCTCGGCCGAGATGATCGCCCACGCCCGTGCCAAGGCCCGCACCGCCCGCCTGCCCATCGAGTACCTCGTGCAGGATGCGGCTCGCCTCGACCTGGGCGGGCGCACGGTGGACCTCTGCGTCTGCGTCTTCGACAGCCTTAATTACATCACTGATCCTGTCGCGCTGCAGCAGGCCTTCCAGCGCGTGCTGGCGCACCTCTCGCCGGGCGGGCTCTTCCTGTTCGACCTGAACTCGGAGTATGCCCTACGCAACGGCTTCTTCGATCAGGATAATATCTCGACCGCCGATCGATTGCAGTACCGCTGGCGTAGCGAGTACGACCCAGAAACGCGCCACTGCACGGTGAACATGCGCTTCCAGTACGTGGACGGCGACGGCACCGTGCGGCCCTTCATCGAGACGCACACGCAGCGGGCCTATGGTCACGAGGAGGTGCTCGCCATGCTCGAGCGCACCGGCTATGTGGGTATCGAGGCTTACCACGCCTACACATTCAGGCCCGTCCGGGCGACTTCGGACCGCATCTCGTATGTGGCTTGCGCGCCGCCGAGCCCGGACGGCGAGGGGGAACAAGAGTGACCCGAAGGCCCATCGTCGCCATCGACGGCCCGGCCGGAGCCGGGAAGAGCACCGTGGCCCGCGGCGTGGCTTCGCGCCTGGGCTTCACCTACGTGGATACCGGAGCCATGTACCGCGCGGCCGCCCTCCGCTGTGTCAGGGGCGGCATCGACCCCGCGGACGCCGAGGCCTGCGGTGAGGCGGCCGCCGCCATGCGCCTGGAGTTCGCTCCCGGCGCGGCAGGCGTCCAGCGCGTGCTCGCGGACGGCGAGGACATCACCGACGCGATCCGCACCCCGGAGATCAGCGCGCTTTCGTCGCCGGTCTCCAAGCACCCGGGTGTGCGTCTGGCCATGACCGGCCTACAGCGCAAAATGGGCGCCCGAGGTGGCGTGGTGATGGAGGGGCGCGACATCGGCACCGTGGTCTATCCCGACGCCGAGGTGAAAGTCTTCCTGACGGCATCGGCCGAGGAGCGCGCCCGCCGGCGAGCCGCGGAGAGGGTCGCAGCGGACGTCGTGGCTGACGTGACTGCCATCCTGCGCGAGATCAACGAGCGCGACGAGCGGGATACCACCCGCGCCGAGGCGCCCCTTCGGCAGGCCGATGACGCCCGCCTGTTGGTGACGGACGGGCTGACGCCGGAGCAGGTGATCGACGCCATCGTGGCCTGGGCCAACGAGGCAGGGGAGGGTGCGCAGTGACCTTCGGCTACCGGATGTGCTGGGCCGCATCCAAGGTCTTCTACAAGGTCGTCGGCCGCACCCGGATCATCGGGCATTCAAACATCCCGACGACCGGCCCCTTCATCGTGGCGTCGAATCACGTCAGCTACCTCGACCCGCCGCTGGTGGGCTCCTGTATCAAACGCGAGTGCGCCTACATGGCCCGGCATGACCTATGGAAGTCGCCCGTGCTGGGCTGGTTCATGGACCGTAGCCACGCCTTCCCCGTCCATCGCGACTCGGCTGACCGCGCTGCCATCCGGCATGCGCTGGCGGTGCTGAAGGTGCCGTGGGGCCTCGTCCTCTTCCCCGAGGGCACCCGCAGCCCAGACGGCAACCTGCAGCCGGCCGAAGGCGGCCTGGCGCTCATCGTGCAGAAGTCCGGCGCCCCAGTGGTGCCCTGCGCCCTCATAGGCCCCGAGGCCATGTGGCCTCCAGGCGCCAAGCGCCTGAAGCCCACACAGATCACGGTCGTCTTCGGCGAGCCGCTCGTCTTCGGACCGGAAACCAGCCGCGAGACGATGATGGCCCGCGTCATGCAGGGCATCGCCGACCTGTTGACGGCCAACGGCCGCCCCATGAAGCCCGCCGCGTAGCGGGTCAGGGGCGGCTGCATGGCCTGTGCCGGGTCAGCGGCGAGCGTCCAGGCCCTGCCAGCTGTGCGTCCAGCCCCCCTGCTCGCTGACCACCTCGAACCGGTCACCGGAAGGCCCCTGCGCCAGCGTATGGCCGTTCTCATCGGCCAGGTAACGCGTCTCCATGATGCCCAACTCCACCATGGCCTCCAGCGATGCCGGCAGCGTGCCGTAGGCCAGTCGGTAGGCATAGAGCGCGCGTCCGATACCCAGCCGGATGAAGTGCGCCTCGTTGTCGTTCTTCACCGCGCGCCCGGCCTCCGGCGGCAGGCAGAGCAACCGCAGCAACTCCAGCGCGATGGGCCCCGCCGTTGCGCCCACGGCCTCGAAGGTGAGCAGGTGGATGCCCTCGTCCATCTTGTGGACGCCCAGAAGGAGGTCCACCGCCTCGGGCTCGGCTGCGTTCAGGTCCAGCGTAACCGGCAGGCGCTCTCCGTCGATCTCGATGGCGTACTCGCCGAACCCGGGCGCCTTCCAGGTGGTCAGCCGGATGGCGTGCCGCCCGGCGCGATCTACAGATATGGGGGTCACCAGTCGTGCCGCCGGCTCCGTGTTGGGCCAGTGGAGCACAGGAGTGCCGCCAAAGAAGCCCAGCGTGCGAACCTGCGGCGAGGCGCTCCCGGTGGCTCGCGCCGATCGAAGCGAGGTGAGGAGGTGGATCTCCTGCCACGGTACGCGCCGATCGGGCCAGCCTGGTAGCTCGGCGAACCGCTTCGCCGGGCCCGCCTGATACCAGAACGCCACGGAGGAGAGGAAGTCGGGCCGCTCGATGAAAAACCCGTCCTCCGACTCCGCGCAGTTGCCCTTGTGCTCGATGGTGAATCGGAGCGACTCGCTGAATCGGACCGGGTCCAGCACATGCCACCGGTAGCAGACGCCGCCGTCCCCGGCCGACCAGCCCTCCCAGCGCGGCTGCCCAAACCACGCGCTGCAGCGCGGGCGGAAGCCCCATGCGTCGTTGAAGTAGTCCTCCGACCCCGTGCCCTGCAGGCTCGGGACGGCCTCGCCGTCGATGTAGAAGAAGTCGTCGCCTTCGCCGAACCAGCCGTCCTGGGCCATGGTCACGGACATGACCGTGCCCACGTAGGCGCCCTCACCCTCCAGGTCGGCGACCAGGTAGTCGCCCGGCGCCGCGGGATGCTCTTGCCGGTACTGGGCGTGGAAGTGCATGGTCTCGGCCGGCAGTTCGGGCACCTCCACCCAGTCAACCTGCCAGTAGAGCCCGGTTGAGCGCTCCATGTTGTCGTTGCGGATCACGATCCGCGCCGACCCGCGGAAGGGCATGCGCCAGTAGCAGGTGAGGCTACCGGTGGGGGAGACCTGCACGGGCACGCTCTCCACCGTGGCCGGGCGTCCGTGGCCCACCGCGAAGAAGTCGCCCAGCGGCGCCTCCACGGCGGGCGTCTGGTCGCCGTCCCAGTAGATGCGCAGGCTCAGGGCGTTCAGCTCGTTCACGCCGCCCGCGTGGCTGGTCATCCAGATATGCGTGATGACGCCCGGGCCCTTCAGTACGGGCATCTCGAAGGTCTCGCCTGGCGCCAGGCGCGTCATATCGAAGTTGCCGTCCTGCCAGTTCGGTTGCTCGTTGCTGGAGATGCGGCGGTTGCGGCCGGCCATCGGCAGGGCCAACTCGCCCAGAGGCCCGGATAGGCAGTTCATTCGATCGCTCCTGAGGCGCGGGCGGCTTGCGTGCCGCGCTGCATTGCTGGTTGCGGCCATATTCGCCCAGTTCGCCTCGTTGTCCTGTTTCGGCGCAGGAATCCGGTCCCGCCGCGGCCAAACACCCGGCGTACCGGCAAGAGGCCGACTGGGAGGGATGATGAGCGGATCGATCTGTTTGGATGGGGTGTGGAAGGCCGTCTTCACCGAGGACGCGCCGGAGTATATGGCGGGCCCGAACCTGGAGGGCCAGTGCCCCCTATCGGTGAGCGTTCCCGGCACGATCCATGCTTCGCTGGAGCGGCTGGGCCTCATCGACGATCCGCGCATCGGCCTTAACAGCCTGAGGGCCCGGTGGGTTGAGGAGCAGTTCTGGTCGCTGCGCCGAACCTTTGACCTGCCCGAGGAGGCGGTCGGGCAATCGGCGTGGCTCTGCTTCGAGACGCTCGAGGCGGCCGCGACCGTCTTCGTTAACGGCGCTCAGGTGGGCAGCCACGTCACGGCCCACCGTTCTGCGCGGTTCGATGTGACCCAGGCCCTGCGACCCGGCGAGAACCAGGTGGTCGTGCTGGTCGAGACGGGTCTCCATGCCCTGAACGACAGGCCCGTCTCCGGCTACGGCGCCGATTGGCCCGCCCGCATGACCCGCCGCCCGCTGATCCGCAAGGCGCAGCACCAGTGCGGCTGGGATTGGCACCCGCGGCTCATGAACGTGGGCATCACCGGCAGTGTCAGGCTCGAGTATGCCGCCGCGCCGAAGGTCGAGCGATGCTGGGTGACCGCCGCCGCCTCGGCCGACCTGTCCTCGGCGGAGGTGACGGCCCGCGTCTCGCTCCTCTGGACCGGCTCTGAGTTCGCCGAGGGGCTCCTGCGCCTGGAGATCGACGGAGCGCAGGCTGAGGTCGCCGTCACCGTGCAACCCGGCAACTCCTTGGCGCAGGTGGGGCTGCGTCTGGAGAAACCGCGCCTCTGGTGGCCGCGCGGGCACGGCGAGCAGGCGCTCTACGACGCGCGCGTCACATGGACCTCCGGCGGCGCGGCGGAGGCCTGCGTCCGGCGCTTCGGCGTCCGCAAGGTTGAGATCGACCAGTCGGCGCACCCGGTGACGGGTAGCTACTGCATCCTCCGCGTCAACGATCGGCCGATCTTCTGCAAGGGCGGCAACTGGGTCCCCGCCGACCTCTACCACGATGCCGTGAGCGACGACACCTACCGCGAGTTGGTCGACCGGGCCGTAGGGGCCAACTTCAACACGCTCCGCGTCTGGGGCGGCGGCATCTACGCGCCCGAAGTGGTCTGCGACGCCTGCGACGAGGCGGGCATCCTGATCTGGCACGACCTCGGCTTCGCCTGCGCCCAGTACCCCGGCGACGATCCCGACTTCGTGCGCGAGGTCGAGGCAGAGGTCACCGAGGCCATGCGGGCGCGGATGCACCATCCCAGCCTCGTCGTCTGGTGCGGCAGCAACGAGATCGAGTGGGGCGACCACGGCTGGGGCTATGCCGGCATGCGCCCCGCCCACCCGCACTACGCCATGTTCCACCTCTACCTGCCCCGGTTGGCGGCCCGCGAGGACCCAACCCGCGTCTACTGGATCAGCTCGCCCTACTCGCCGGACTACCGCGACCCCAACGACCCCGTCGTTGGCGACCAGCACCCGTGGGGCGTCTCCATCATGAAGCCGGGGCCGGCCGACTTCTGGCAGTACCGCGACTACGTGGACCGTTTCCCCAACGAGGGCGGCGTCCTGGGCGCCACGGGCCTTGCCACGCTCCGCCAGTTCCTGCCCGAGGCCGACCGCAAGGTGCTGTCGCCCTCCTGGGTGCACCACGACAACCCGCTGGCCATCCGCGCATCGCAGCCCGGCGAGCTTGGCCGCGCCTATCAGACGCTTCGGCTCTGGACCGGCCTTAGCCATGATGCCATGCCCATGGCCGACTACGCGCTCCTGAGCGCAATGCTGCAGGCCGAGGGGCTGTCGGAGTACATCCGCAACTACCGCCGCCGCATGTTCAGCAGCGCCTCTGCCATCTTCTGGATGTACAACGACTCCTGGCCCGTGACCCACGGCTGGACCATCGTCGACTACTACCTGCGGCCGAAGCTGGCCTACCACCCGGTGCGCCGCGCCTTCGCGCCAGTTATCGTCGTCCTGGCGCACGAGGGCGACGAGGTGCAGGTCTACCTGGTCAACGAGACGCCTGCGACGTGGACCGGCGACGTGCGGTTCGGCATCTTCGGCCTGGCAGGCGGCCTCCCGCTGGACGAGACGGTCCGGGCCGCCGTGGCCCCGAACTCGGCCTCCTGCGTGGCGGCGCTGCCCGTCTCGGCCATGGAGGCCCAGGGTCTCACACGGTCCGGCGCCTTCGCAAGGGCCGATGTGGGCGACGGGAGCGCGGCGGTCGATCGCCTCTTCCTCGCCCGTTTCGGCGACCTGGAGTTCGTTCCTTCCGAGATCAGGGCGGACATCGTTGGCGACCGGTTGGTCGTCACGTCGGATACCTTTGCTTGGGGCGTCTGCCTGCATCCGGAATGCGAGGCCTGGGCGGCGGATGATGCCTTCGACGTGATCCCGGGCATTGGGTATACTCTGCCTTGGCGGCAGGCGGCGCCGGCGGCAGGCACCATCCAGTCCGCGTCACGGACACTTGAGCGTAACCGGGTAGACCGTCCGTGAAGCGGTAGGGTGCAGCTATCAGGGCGTATTCCGGAGATTCTCGCAGACCATGGAGGGAATCCCGATTACGTGTAGAACTCTTAGCAGCCGGTAGTGCGCTCTGGCGAGGGGCAGGGCCCGGGAGTTGCGGCAAGCATGGCAAGGCGCATCAATGACGAACGCTGCATCGTATGCGGCGTGTGCATATCGGAGTGCCCCAATGGCGGCATCACCGAAGTGGATGGCGCGGTAGTCATCGACTCCAGCATGTGCACGGAGTGTTTCGGTTTCAATGACGCATCGCGGTGCGCCGCGATTTGCCCGGTTGGGGCCGTGGAAACGGATCCCGACGTAGAGCAGGACGAGGACGTACTCATCGGGAGATCGGCCGATCTTCATCCGGATCGGTTCCCGAGAGGCTAGGCCGGCGAGCCCAAATCACCAATCCATAAGGATGGCAATGCGATGACAGACTTGCAAGAACTGTACACTGCCGTACTTGAAGGCGACGCACCGACGGCCAAGTCCCTTGTGCAAACCGCACTTGATGGGGGCGCTGACCCGCAGGAGCTCCTCGCGAAGTACATGATCCCGGCAATGGACGAAGTGGGCCGCCTCTTCGAGGCCAACGAGTACTTCGTTCCCGAGCTCCTGATCGCAGCTCGCGCCATGAAGGGCGCCCTGGAGCTGATCCGACCCAAGCTCGTTGCCGCCGGCGCCAAGTCGGCCGGTAAGGTCGCCATCGGCACCGTCCGTGGCGACCTCCATGACATCGGCAAGAACCTCGTCGCCGCCATGCTCGAGGGTGGTGGGTTCGATATTATCGACCTGGGCGTGGACGTCTCTCCGGAGAAGTTCGTCGAAGCCGCCCGTGAGAAGGGCGCCGACGTGATCGCCATGTCCGCCCTCCTGACGACCACCATGCCCGGCATGAAGACCACCGTGGACGCCATCGACCAGGCCGGTCTCAAGGGCAAGGTCAAGGTCATGATCGGCGGCGCTCCTGTCACCCAGCGCTTCGCCGATGAGATCGGGGCCGACGGCTTCAGCGACAACGCCAGCGGCGCCGTCCGGATCGCCCGGCAGCTCCTAGTCTAGGTCGGGCTCAGGCCCATCCATACATGCCGCGTTCGCCGATCGCGCCCTTTGCGTCGCGTTCGACAACTCCGGCCTTTGCGCCGCGCCCCTCCGATCTGGGGCGCGGCGCTCTGCTGTAGGCGCGAAGCCACGGAGCCGCCCATGGTGCCTGACCCTCTGTTCAAGTCCGATGTCGAGGCGGCCAGGCGCGACCTCCTCGCCTGGTGGCGTCGTGATGGGCTCGCCCTCTGCGTCACGGCTCCGCGGACCAAGCCGATCCTGGGGTTTCCCGCTCCGCCGCCCGTGGGATTGGACGAGCGCTGGCTCTCGCCCTCCTACCGCGTCGCGCAGCAACTCCACCATATGGCGGCCACGTTCTACGGCGGCGTGGCGCTTCCCATCTTCTCCACCGATATCGGTCCCGGTAGCCTGGGCCTCCTCATGGGCGGCGTGGGCCACATTGATGACGTCACGGTCTGGTATGATCCCAGCATCGCCGATGCCGATCTGGATCGCCCGCTCGCCCTCGACCCCTCCTGTACCTGGTGGGAGCGCCACTTCGCCCACCTCCGGGCGGGGCTGGAGGCCAACCGGGGCCGCTACCTCGTGGGCATGCCCGACCTCATCGAGAACCTCGACACTTTGGCCCAGTTGCGCGGCAACGAGGAGGTCCTGTTCGACATGGCCGACCGGCCGGACTGGGTTGAGCGGAGCATCGAGGCCATCAACGAGCGCTGGTTCGAGGCCTTCGAGGCCATGCAACCCTTCGTGGACGATGGCGCAGGCGGCAACGCCTGGGGCGCCTTCGCCATCTGGGGGCCCGGCCGCACCGCCAAGGTCCAGTGCGACCTCGCCTGCGCCCTGAGCCCCTCCGCCTTCCGGCGCTTCGTGCAGCCCGCCCTGGCGGATCAGTGCCGACGGCTCGACTACAGCCTCTTCCACCTCGACGGCACCAACGCCCTGCCGCAGCTGGACAACCTGCTTTCCATCGAGCATCTCGACGCCATCGAGTGGACGCCGCAGTCGGGCCGTCCCGGCGGCGGCTCGCCCGAGTGGTACGACCTCTACCGGCGCATCAAGGCCGGCGGTAAGGCCGTGCAGGTGGTGGGCGCCACCGTGGACGAAGTGGAGCCTCTCATCGATGCGGTCGGTCCCGAGGGCCTCTACATCATGACCTGGGCGCGGGACGAGGAGCAGGCGCGCTGCCTGCTCGACCGTTGCGGCCGACCGGAGGCATAGGCCGATGAGTGCAGCACTGCAGCCCGGAGACCTCCTCGCCGACATGGACTTCGCCGCCCACAATGCCGAAGTGGCCGACCTCTGGCGCGGCTACTGGGAAGGGACGCCCAGCCGCACGCCGGTCATCTTCGGCATCGGCACGCGCTTCTTCCTGAAGGAGCCCGGCGCCAATCCGGACGGCGTCACCTTCCAGGAGTACAGCGAGGACCCGGACCTCATGTTCCGGACGCAACTCGGCTTCCAGCGCTGGTTCAGGCACAATGTGGACCAGGACGCCGAACTGGGCGCTCCATCGGCGTGGCCTGTCTACGTAGACTTCCAGAACTACTTCGAGGCCGCCTGGTTCGGCTGTCCCGTGGCGTTCCGTAGCGGCGAGGTGCCGGATGCCACGCCCGCCTTCGCCTACCGGCCCGAGGATCTGCTTGATCGCGGTATCCCGGACCCATTCGGCGGCCTCATGGGCCGGGCCATCGAGTACCACGAGCGCTTCTGCGAGCTGGCCGCGGCGGAGCCCTATCTGGGCATCCCTGTGCAGCCTCCCACCTACGCGTGCGGCATGGGCAGCGACGGCCCCTTCACGGTGGGCTGCAGCCTCTTCGGTCCCGATGTCCTCTGTACGCTCCTGGCCGCCGAGCCGGATCGCTTCCACGGCCTGATGGACTTCCTCACCACGGCCATCGGTGACCGGATGGAGGCCTGGCGCGCCCGCTTCGGCGTGCCCGTGCCACAGGATAGCTTCGGCATGGCCGACGACAGCATCGCGCTCATCTCAACGCGGATGTATCGTGAGCACGTGCTGCCCTATCATCGCCGCCTCTACGACCGGTTCGGCACGGACAAGATGCGCAGCATTCACCTCTGCGGCGACGCCACGCGTCACTTCGTGACGCTCCGCGACGAGCTTGGCATCCAGTCGTTCGATACCGGCTTCCCGGTCGACTTCGCCGCGCTTCGGGCGCAACTTGGTCCCGGAATACGGATCCAAGGCGGGCCGCACGTGGCCCTCCTGCGCCACGGCACACCGGCCGACGTGGAGGCCGAGGTACGGCGCATCATGCAGTCTGGCGTCCGCGAGGGCGGCCTGTTCGTGCTCCGCGAGGGCAACAACATGGCCCCGGAGACGCCGCTTGCGAACCTGGAGGCCATGGTCCGCACAGGGCGGGCGATGGGCTCACTGACACCCACCAACGGAGATACCGCATGACCAACATAGTGACCGAACTCAGCCTCGCCAAGCCGGTCATCACCGACGGCGCGTGGGGCACCCAGCTGCAGATGCGCGGCCTCGCCGTGGGCGATGCCCCGGACCCGTGGAACCTGGACCACCCAGAGCCGGTAGAGGAGGTAGCCGCGGCCTACGTGGCGGCGGGCAGCCAGGTGATCCTCACCAACACCTTCGGCGCCAACCGCGTCCTGCTGGAGCGGCATGGGCTGGGCGACAAGGTGACCGCGATCAACGTGGCCGGCGTCGAGATCTCCCGCCGAGCCGCCGCGGCCACGGGAGCCCGCGTCTTCGCCTCCATGGGTCCCACCGGCAAGATGCTGGCCGTTGGCGAGATCAGCGCCGAGGAGGCCCGCGACGTCTATCTGGAGCAGGCCGCAGCCCTCCGCGACGGTGGCGCCGACGCCATCCTGGTGGAGACCATGAGTGACCTCGCCGAAGCCGCCGAGGCGGTCGCCGCGGGCGTGGCAGTGGGCCTGCCGGTGGTGGCAAGCATGACATACCAGCGCGGGGCGCGGGGCTTCCGTACCCTCATGGGCGAGACTGTCGTGGCCTGCGTCAAGCGGCTCACCGAGGCCGGCGCATCGGCCGTGGGCGCCAACTGCGGCATGGGGCCTGAGCAGATGGTCGCCGTGGTGAACGAATGCACAGCCGCCGGGTCGTTGCCCGTCTGGGCCAAGGCCAACGCGGGCATGCCCCGTCAGACCACCGACGGTACGGTCTACGACGTCGGGGCGCAGGAGTTCGCCGCGCAGTCCCTGCTGCTGCGCGACGCCGGCGCGGCGTTCATCGGCGGATGCTGCGGCTCCACGCCGGAGGCCATCAAGGCGGTAGTCGCGGCGTTGCGGCCGTAGGATCGGGCGAGGAGAAGACCCAGGTGCGCCTCAAGCTCATCGCATGCGAAGTGCTGTTCCGCGAGCTCTGCCAGGCCCTGGCAGACACGCCCCATACCGTCGATGTCCAGTTCGCGCCCAAGGGCCTGCACGACATCGGCGCTCCCGGCATGTTGGCGCGGATGCAGGACATGGTCGACGCCGTGGACGAGGCGCAGTACGACGCCGTCGTGCTTGGATACGCGCTCTGCAACAACGGTATCGCCGGCCTGACGGCCCGAGGCATCCCGCTCGTCGTGCCCCGCGCCCACGACTGCATCACCCTCTTCCTTGGCAGCAAGGAGAAGTACCACGACTTCTTCCACGCCAACCCGGGCGTCTACTTCCACACCGCCGGGTGGATTGAGCGCGGCACGGACGCCGGCGAGCTGCAGCAGCTCTCCGTGTCGCACCAAATGGGCATGGACAGCCAGTACAACGACCTGGTCGAGAAGTACGGCGAGGACAACGCCAAGTACCTGTTCGATATGCTCTGCAATACCACGCGGAACTACTCCGGTATCGCCTACATCGCCATGGGGCTGGGTAGCGATCCGACCTTCGAGGAGGAGAGCCGCCGGGACGCCGCGGCCCGAGGTTGGAGCTTCACCCGCGTCCAGGGCGATATGCGGCTCTTCCGCGACCTGCTGGAGGGCCGGTGGGACGAGGCCGACTTCCTGGTCGTGCCGCCGGGGCAGTCCATCGCCGCCAGCCATCGCTCCGACGTGATAAGCATCACTGTGTAACGCCCCCCGGGGGGCACAACCCAAGCGAGGAGACGCCGAGTGGCAATCGAGCATCGTTCCAGCGACTGGACCGAGTACAAGATGGTCTACGACGACCCGCACCGCCAGGTCGAGCCCGCGGAGCGCGAGATCGCCACGGTGGACGACGTGCTGGCTGCGTTGCGGGAGCAGGGCATCATCGAGTCGGTGGGCTACGACCATGACCGCTTCCTGGCCCATCGCGCGGCTGTGGCAGCGGCGTTCGAGATTCCCTGGACGGCCATCACGCCGCGCATGCAGCGCCTCCTCTACGCCCTCAACGCGATCCGCAAGCCGTCGGTGATGGTGGCTGCCGGCGTCTTCTGCGGCAACACCTTCTTCTCCAACGCCGGAGCCGGCGCGGGCCCGGGCGCCTGTTACGAGGCGAAGGAGCTACTCGGCATCGAGATCAAGCCCGATGAGGCCGAGCGTGCCGAGCGCAACGTCCGCCGCGTCGATCCCACCGGCGTGGCTAGGATCATCGCCGCCGACGCCGTGGACGTGGTACGCGACCACCCAGGCCCCATCGACCTCCTCTACCTCGACGCCGACGGCGATGCAGCGCGGGGCAAGGGCATCTACCTCGACATCCTCGAGGCCTGCTTCGACCGCCTTGGCCCCGGCGCGCTTGTCTTGGCCCACAACAGCATCAACTGCGCCGAGCGCCTCCGCCACTACCTGGCTTGGGTGCGCGACCCAGCCAACATGAAGGCCAGCGTCAACGTGATGATCGACGGCGAAGGGCTCGAGGTCTCGGCCCGCTAGGCTGCCGCAAGGAGGGTTCCATGTCCGCCAAGCTGACGTCT
Source organism: uncultured Chthonomonas sp. (assembly GCA_903951425.1). GTDB lineage: Bacteria > Armatimonadota > Chthonomonadetes > Chthonomonadales > CAJBBX01 > CAJBBX01. The sequence goes on along the minus strand of CAJBBX010000063.1, from coordinate 12,343 downwards.
CGTGAGCGGTTTCGCCGCATGTACGACCACAAGGAAGCCGACCGGGTGCCGATCATCGATGGGCCCTGGGCCGCGACCATCGAGCGCTGGCAGGCCGAGGGGATGCCCTCGGACGTCAGCTACGTCGACTACTTCGACCTCGACAAGGTGGCGGGGATCGGCGTCGACATCAGCCCGCGCTACCCGGCCCACGTTATCGAGGAGACCGACGAGTACGTCGTACACGTCTCCTCCTACGGCGCCAAGATGCGGAACTGGAAGCACGCGGGCGGCGTGCCGGAGTTCCTCGACTTCGTCATCAAGGACCCGGACAGCTGGCGCGAGGCCAAGGCCCGCATGACGCCTACTCCCGACAGGATCCCCTGGGACCACCTGAAGGCGAACTACTCCCGCTGGCGCGAGGAGGGTTCCTGGATCCAGGCGGGCCTCTGGTTCGGCTTCGACATCACCCACTCGTGGACGGTGGGCACCGAGCGCGTCCTCATGGCCCTCGTCGAAGAGCCCGAGTGGATGCAGGACATGTTCAGCCACTTCCTCGAGGTGAACCTGGCGCTGCTGGACCAGGTTTGGGACGCCGGCTACCACTTCGACTGCGTCACGTGGCCCGACGACATGGGCTTCAAGAAGAACCAGTTCTTCTCCGTTGCCACCTACCGGCGGCTACTCAAGCCCGTGCATCAACGCGCGGTGGAGTGGGCCCATGCCCACGGCGCCGTGGCGCACCTCCACTCCTGCGGCGACATCAACCCGTTCCTTTCCGATCTTGTAGGCATCGGCATGGACGGCCTCAACCCGCTGGAGGTGAAGGCCGGCATGGACCCGGTGGCCATCAAGCAGAAGTGGGGCGACAAGCTGACCCTCCACGGCGGCATCAACGCGGTCCTGTGGGACGACCTTCCCGCCATCGAGGAGGAGATGCGCCGCGTTATGCCGCACCTCAAGAAGGACGGCGGCTACATTTTCTCGTCGGACCACTCCGTTCCGTCCAGCGTCAGCCTGGAGGGATTCAGGCGCATCATTGGGCTGGCCCGCGAGCTGGGCAGCTACGAGTAGCCGGTAGGGCAGGGAGGCAGCGGCATGAGAGAGATCAGGATCGGCATCATCGGTGTCGGGCAGATCGGCAAGCACCATCTGGAGCAGTACCGCAGCGTGCCCGGCGCCCGCGTCGTTGCCGCTTGCGACATTGATGCGCCTGAACTGGCGCGGGTTGCCGAGCGGTTCGGCATCGAGAGCACCTACGCCGACTACAGGCAGCTCCTCGAGCGCGACGACCTCGACTCGGTCGACGTCTGCCTCCACAACAACCTCCACGCTCCGGTCACCATCGCCGCGCTGGAGTCCGGCAAGCACGTCTACTGCGAGAAGCCCATGGCGGGCGCTTTCGCCGACGCCCAGGCCATGATGGACGTTTCGGTCCGATGCGGCAAGATGCTCAGCATCCAGCTCGGGACCCTCTTCACGAACGAGAACCTGGCCGCCTTGGCGATCCGCGACGCGGGCATGCTGGGCAAGCTCTACCACGCCCGCTCGGTGGGCTTCCGCCGCCGCGGCCGTCCGTTCGTCGATGGCTACGGCACCGAAAACTTCGTCAAGAAGCATGTGGCCGCCGGCGGCGCGCTCTACGACATGGGGGTCTACCACATCGCGCAGGTCCTTTTCCTGTTGGGCCTGCCGAAGGTGGAGCGCATCAGCGGCAAGGTCTACCAGGAGACGCCCATGGACGAGGTGCGGCGCACCTCGTCGGGCTACGACGTGGAGGAGTTGGGCCTCGGGTTCGTGAAGTGCCACGATGGCCTGACCATCGACATCATCGAGGCATGGGCCATGCACCTGGGCGGCCTCGACAGTAGCTGCATCCTCGGATCGCAGGGCGGCCTCAAGCTGGACCCGTTCGGATACTTCACTACAACGGCCGACCTCGAGGTGAGCAGTTCCTTCGACTTGGGCGAGGTGTCGGTGCGACGACACCGGCTCGACCCTGACCGCGAGTGCTACGACAGCGCCCAGCACCACTGGATCGGCGCCCAGCAGGGCCGCGTGCCGCTCTGGCCCACGGCTGAGACGGCGCTGAACACGATGCTCATCAGCGAGGGCATCTACCTCTCCAACCGCCTGGGCCGAGAGGTCACCGCCGACGAGGTGCGCCAGATGTCGGTTTCCACCGCGCTGAAGATCTAGGACACGCGGTCGGGGCGGGCGCGCCGCCTTCGGCCAACAAGGGAGGCTGCGCCATGATGGAACCAAGCCCTGCGTCCGGTACACATACATTCGGCATTGAGGGCGAGTCGTTTGTGCTCGACGGCCTGCCCTTCGTCATCCGCTCCGGCGAGATGCACTATACGCGCGTCCCGAAGCCCTACTGGCGCCACCGAATGCGCTCCATGCGGGCCATGGGCCTCAACACGCTCTGCACGTATGTCTTCTGGAATGTGCACGAGCCCCGCCCGGGCGAGTTCGACTTCGCCGGCGACCTGGACCTGGCCGAATACATCAGAATGGCGGCCGAGGAGGGTCTCTGGACGCTGTTGAGGCCGGGACCCTACGTCTGCACCGAGTGGGATCTGGGCGGCATTCCTGCCTGGCTCCTGAAGGAGCCGGACATGGTGATCCGAAGCCGCGACCCCCGCTTCGTCGGGGCGGCCGATCGCTACCTCGCCGAGGTGGGCCGACAGGTGTCGGGCATGGAGATCGCTAAGGGCGGCTCCATCCTCATGACGCAGGTGGAGAACGAGTACGGCTCCTACGCCGCCGACCACGACTACATGGCTGCCATTCGCGACAGCATCCGCAGGGCGGGTTTCGACGGCCCCCTCTTCACCGCTGACGGCGCCTCCGACGAGATGCTGGGCGGCGGGACGCTGCCGGATGTGCTGCCCGCGATCAACTTCGGCGCCGGCGACCCCGAGTCCCAGTTCGCCAATCTGGCGCAGTTTAGGCAGGGCATCCCGCGCATGTGCGGCGAGTACTGGGGCGGCTGGTTCGACCATTGGCGTGATGAGCATCACCGCGTGAGCCCCGACGCTGTGGCGCAGGGCATCGACTGGATGCTGGAGCGTGGCATCTCCTTCAGCCTCTATATGGCTCACGGCGGCACCACCTTCGGATTCATGGCCGGCGCCAACTTCAGCGATGCCTACGAGCCCGACACGACCTCGTACGACACCGACGCGCCGTTGGACGAGTGCGGTCGGCCCAGAGCCAAGTTCGACGCCGTCCGCGCAGCCATCATGCGCCATACGCCCGGCTCGGAGGATTGGCCCTCGTTGCCGGTGGCGCCCGCCCTGGGGACCACCGGGCGGGTCGCCTTCGACGGCGCCGCCGACCTCGCGGCCCTGGGTGTCCGGACGGAGACTGCCGTTAATCCGCTCGGCATGGAGGCGCTGGATCAGGCTTACGGCTTCGTCCTCTACCGCCACGCTGCCACCGTCGCCGCGAGCGGCCGCCTGACGGGCGATCTGGTCCGCGACTACGCCCACGTCCGTGTGAACGGCCGCGCCGTCGGCGTCCTTGATCGTCGTCACCTGGCGGAGGGGATCGACGTCGCGCTGCAGCCGGGCGACGTGCTGGAGGTTCTGGTAGAGAACCTGGGGCGCATTAACTTCGCCTCCAGGCTCCCAGGCGAGCGCAAGGGCATCCTCACGCCCGTGGCCCTTGGCGGCGTCGATCTGGTGGGTTGGGAGTCTGTCTCAATCCCCTTGGCCGATCCGGCCTCCGCGAACTACGGCCCCCGCACGGGCGATGGGCCCGTCATCTGGCGCGGGACGTTGCAGATCGGGGACCCGGCGGACACCTTCCTGGACATGGGCGCATGGCGCATGGGCCACGTCTGGATCAACGGTCGTCACCTGGGCCGCTACTGGTGCGAGGGGCCGCAGCAGTCCCTCTACTGCCCCGGCGTCTGGTTGCAGTCCGGGACTAACGAGGTGCTGGTGCTTGACCTGAGCGGCCAGGGCCCGTTCCCCATGGCGGGCGTCGCCGAGCCGATCTTCTTCACGCCGTCGGCGGTGGCCAAGGAGTAGTCCATGACCCTCGAGCAGCTTGCCCAACTCTCGCCTGCCCAGTGGTTCTTCGACGTCCGCGACCAGTTGAAGAACCATGTATACGGTCGCTCCGAACGCGCGTTCGCCGCGGGTGACGCCGGCCGCGACGCCTTGGCGACGGCGGAGCAGGTGGCCGAGCGGCAGGCCTGCGTCCGTGAGCGGTTCGCCGCGTCGCTTGGAGGCCTGCCCTCGTCCGACACGCCGCTGGAGCCGGTCATCACCGGCGTCATCCAGCGCGACGGCTTCCGCATCGAGAAGGTCATCTACCAATCGCGCCCGCGCCACTACGTCACCGCCAACCTCTACGTGCCGGATGGGCTGGAAGGGCCGACGGGCGCCGTGCTCTTCCTCTGCGGCCACGCCGAGGTCGCCAAGGCCTACCCGGAGTATCAGGCCGTCTGCCAGCGCCTGGCGCTCGCCGGGCTCGTCGTGCTGGCGCAGGACCCCATCGGTCAGGGCGAGCGGCTCAGCTACTGGGACGCCGCCGGCCGATCGGCCACAGTAGGAGCCTGCTGCCCGGAGCATGACCACGCCGGGGCGCAATGCGTGCCGCTGGGCGACTTCCTGGCCAGGTACTTTGCCCACGACGCCATGCGCGGCCTGGACTACCTCTCCTCCCGGCCCGAGGTCGACCCCGCCCGCCTTGGCGTCACCGGCAACTCGGGCGGCGGCACGCAGTCGTCCCTGCTCATGCTTCTCGACCCGCGTCTGGCCGCGGCGGCGCCGGGCACCTTCATCATGAACCGCGCCACCTACCAGCGGACGGGTGGCGCGCAAGATGCCGAGCAGATCTGGCCCGGCTTCACCGCCGCGGGTTGCGACCATGAGGATATCGTCATGGCCATGGCGCCCAAGCCGGTGCGCGTCCTGGCGGTGACCGATGATTTCTTCCCTATCGAGGGGACCCGCCGCACGGTCCAGCGGTGCAAGCGCATCTGGGGGCTCTTCGGCCGCGAGGAGTGCGTCGACCTGGTGGAGGATGTCTCCGGCCACGCCTACACGCCGCCGCTGGCGCGAGCCGCCACGGCCTTCTTCACGCGCCACCTGCTGGGCCGCGAGGTGGTGGTGGACGAAGGGCGCGTGGCCCCGTTGGCCGCGTCGGACCTCTGGTGTACTCGCTCGGGGCAGGTGCAGGGCGAGGTCGCAGGCGCCGAGTTCGCCTTTGAGGCCAACCTGGGCCGCCTACAGGAAGTGACCGCGGCCCGTACCGCGGGGCTCTCCGCCGAAGCGGCCGATTGGCTCCGCGAGCAGGTGTTGCGTGACCGGACGCCGTGCGACCTCAACCCCCGCGTCTACCTCCGCACCGACTGGGAGGGGCTCCCCGTGGAGGCGCGCGTCTGGTGGTCGCAGGAGGGCCTGATGGGCCACTCGCTGCTCTTCCGCCCGGCCGAGGCAGCCGACGACGCGCCGCTGACGGTGGCGGTCTGGGACGGCGGCTGTTCCGATGTTGCGTCTCACGCCGAAGCCATCCGCAGCGCCTGCGCCGCCGGGCGGGCGGTCATGGTGCTGGACGTGAGTGGCATGGGCGCACTGAAGCCATTCCCGCTGAACGATGCCTACCCATCCGAGGGCTTCTACGGCGTCATCCACAAGCTCTCGGACGATCTGATGTGGCTCGGCGACAGCCTCTGCGCGCTACGCGTCTACGACGTGCTGCGGGCGCTGGACCTCGCCGTCATCATTCCGGGGCTCGACGCAAGGCGCATCGACGTTCTGGCGGCGGGGAAGTGCGGCATCTACGGCCGCCTGGCCGCGGCGCTGGACGACCGGATCGCCTCCGTAGACCTGGCCGGCGTGCCTACCTCCTGCGCCGCCTGGGTAGGGGAGCGCCTCTACGACAGCGACACCGTCAAGGCGCTGCTTCTGCCGGGGATGCTGCGCTGGTTCGATCTTGCGGACTTGCCGGCCGGCCCCAGATAGACACTAAGGGCCGCCCCAGAACTCTGGAGCGGCCCGCGCCGCCTACGCCTGCACGTGGGCCAGGGGGGTGTGGCAGCCGTTGCAGCCATTGCAGACGGCCTGCTCGCCGCGCTGGGCGAGCCATGAGCGCACCTTGGCGCAACGGACGGGCGGCACGTCGGTCTTCAGGCCGGCCAGGCGGCCGCGGAACTTGGCCGCGTCGTGGCCCGGTGCGGCCGCCAGGGCGCGGGTGGCGAACGCCGCACCGGCGGAGCCCAGACGGCCGGCGGTGTAGAGCAGGATGCTCTTGTGCTCGCCGGACGGCTTGGCGCCCGAGGCGGCGGCGTCGGCGATGGCGCCCACCACGGCGCAACCGCCCACAAGCTGCTGCACGGGCGTGCCGTAGCGGCCGCTGAGAGCCTCCTGCACCGCCGGCGAGTCGCCGGCAGGCGTTAGGCCCAGGATGGGCGCGGGACGGCCGTCCGCGCCGAAGCGCGTCTTGAGGTAGGTGAAGCCCTCGCTTGCAGGGGTCACCGCGGTCTTGGCCTCGTTCACCGCCAGCCCCAGCTTGTCCAGGGCGCGGGCGAACGCCGCAAGGGCGTCGTAGGCCTCCTCCTGGGTGCGGCACGCCACGGCCATGTCGTCGCAGAAGCGGACGACGCCGGGGTAGCGGAGCTGCGCGCCGCGGTCGAAGCCCTTGAGGTACAGGTTGCTGAGCAGGTTGGAGACCGGCGCGCCCTGGCAGAGGCCGCGGGCCGGATCCGGCGACTGGGCCTCGACCTGGCGCATGACGGCGTCGACCAACGCTGCATCGTCGGTCACGCGGGCCACGGTCTCGCGCATCAGGTCGTGCGGGATGCTGTCGAAGAAGCCGCGGACGTCGGTGCGCATGATCCACGGGCGGCCGGCGGCGATGGCGCGCGACAGGGCGTCGAGGGCCGTGGTCGAGCAGTGGCCCGGGCGGTAGGCGTGGTTGACCTGCGGGTTGCCGACCTCCACCGTAGGCCGGAGCGCCGCGCACATGGCGGACTGCACCACGCGGTCGCGGATGCTCACCAGGCCGATGGTGCGCGCCTTGCCGTCGGGCTCGAGGAACGTCACGCGCTTGGCAGGCAGGGGCTCGTAGGCGCCGGTGCGGAGGGCGATGCCGATCGCCTCCAGGTTCGCCTCGGCGTTGCGCGCGAACCCGCCCACGGTCTGGCCGTCGACGCCGGGGCAGCGGCGGCGCTCGGCGACGCGGCCCCATGCGGTGGCCAGCGAACGGCCCTGGGCGATGCCCTCCAGGCTCGGGCGGGCGGTGGTGCGGCAGGCGGAGGTGTACATGGCGATGGCCCCTCTCCGATCGCAGCCGGGCCCTGATGCCGGACGCGCGCGCAACCGCGGCGAACGGCGCCCCGCATGGTGCGGGGGTCAGGCCAGGCGATCCGCCGCTTCCGCAGCAGACCGCGATCTTGTGGGCCCCGCAGGGAGGCCCAGGAGGGGCGGCACGGGGCCGCCGGGTCGGGCTATCTATCCGGCAACGGCTACGGCTGACGGTCGGATCGGCGGCGCCCGTCTCGACCCGGCTTCCGGAGCCTCATCGTCGGCGATGAGGCCCAGTTCGCGAGCCGCCGCGTGGCCGTAGCGGCGGATGTCGCGGCAGTAGTTGGAGCGGAGGACCGCCGCCGTGGCCGTGAGGCCGAAGCGGCGATGCATGGCCTCCGCCACGTCATCCCAGTCGGTATCGTACGTCAGGCGCAGCCCCGCCGCGTAGGCCCGGTGGGTCGGCATGCCCACGGCGTCCAGCGCGCGGAGGAGCTCCCCCGCGGTGAGGCCCTGAGTGCGCTCCTCCGCCGGCATCTCGTCGCGCAGCTCCAGACGCATCTGGGCCAGCGGCGAGCGGGCAAGGGCGGCCAGGGTGCGGCGAACGCGGCTGTAGTAGGTATGCCGCGCCACACGCATCTGGTCCTCGGCCGGCAGGTGGGACGCGCAGCGGCGGACCCACGCGGCGATGGCGTCGGCGACGTTGTAGACCGCGTCGATGCCGTCCGGGATGGACTGCACCGAGGCGCGGGCGGCCAGGCGGTCGGCGGCAAGGCGCAGCTGCAGCCAGACCTGCTCGTGGGTGCGGTCCTGCGGAGCGGCGGAGGATGCGGTCATGGTTCGGAACCCCTTCCGACCGCGATGCCTCAACCCGCGCTGCCCACCCGGAATCCGGGCGACCAGTGCAGCCCCGCAAGGTACGGGGGTCGGGCGAGGGACCACCCGGAGGCGGTCCGCGATCTGGGGGTTCCCGAACGGAGGGGAACCGAAGCCGCACCGGGCAACCATCACTCCGTGCGGATCGCCAGTATGGAACCAACCCAGCCCGTTGTCAACCCCTGACGCCAAATTCGAGCAAATTCGCGCCGGCGCGCCGCATCTCGACGGCCGTGCGCCTTGAGTCCATGGAGCGGCGCCGTCTGAGCGGTCGCGCCGCCAAACCAGAAGGAGACCCCGATGCTCGAAGCCCTGTTCGGTATAGGCAGCCTCATCATATCCACCATCGCCCGCGTCTTCCGCGATACCGTGAAGGCCATCGTGCTGGAGGCGGTCCGGGAGATCATCCAGCCGCGCCCCGGGACGGCCGCCGCCTCGCCGCGCCACATGGCCGACGTGACGAGCGCCGACCACCAGATCGAGGACCTGGAGCGGAAGCTCAGCCGCGACGGATGCCTCTCGACCCGCGACGCCGAGACGCTCGACGAGCTTCGCCGCAGACGCGATGCCGCCGCCTCCGCCTACCGGAAGGCCCGTGCCGGCGAGGTGGCCGCCGAGGCCGGGGGCAGCGATTATGTCTCCCCGATCCTCGACCCGCGCCACGCCAACGTCCTGCAGTACCACACCGGCACCCTGGTGTTGGAGAAGCGTTGCCCCGCCTGCGGGTGCCCCATGGCGCTCCAGCACCGGACCGTGCCCGATCCCGAGCTGGGCGACTTCTTCTGGGCCTGTACAGCGTTCTACGACGGCCGCAAGTGCAAGCCGATCCCATTCCGCCCGGCCGATGTGCAGATGATCCACAAGGCCGGCATACCGGAGATGGAGGTCGACCGCCACGACATTGCCATTATCGGCAGGCAGCCGGTGGTGCAGGAGTCGGTCCGCCGCCGCGTGGCCGAACATGTGGGCGAACCCGACGACCATGTCCTATGCCCGATGCACCACCGCCCTATGGTCCTGAGACAGAAGAAGGAGCACGACGGCACCGTGCTCGACATGTACCACCTGCGCTGCGTCCACGACGGCTGCTCGCAGATGATGAAGCTCAAGACCCTGCCCCAGTTGGCCGCCTACCTGCGCCGATCCGAGGGGACGGGGATCGTGTAGGACGCCCTGCGCCGCGATCGCCGACAACCCATGCTTCAAGGAGGAAGCAACCCATGGAGACCTATGCAACCTACCAGAGCGCCACCACCACCAGCACGACGGGCCGATGGCTGCAGTCGCCTGTCGCCGCCATGCCCGCCCCGCGTCCCGCCGAGGCCCGGGGAGCCGCGCCCATGACGCCGTCGAGCCTCGACCTGGCCGACGTGGCGGACCGGGCCATGCTGCAGGAGGCCTGGGAGCGCGTCCGCACCCGCAGCGGCTTCCCCGGCCCCGACGGCGAGACCGTGCCGGAGTTCGCCCGCCGCGCCGGGGAGTCGCTGGCCATCATCTCGCGTGCCCTGCTCGAGGGCAGGTACGAGCCCGGACGCCCGGACCGCCGCGAGGTCGCCAAGCCCGGCGGCGGCCACAGGCTCTTCACGGTCTACAACGTCCGCGACCGGATCGTCCTGCAGGCCATCCGCCTGGCGATGCGCCCCGCGGTCGAGCGGGCGCTGTCGCCGTGCAGCTTCGCCTACCGGCCGGGCCTCTGCGCCGCCGACGCCTCGCGCCAGGTCGAGAAGATCATGCTGCGCGCGACCTGGCTCGCCCGGGCCGACGTCGCCGGGTTCTTCGACCATGTCCGCCTGGACCTGCTCCTGCCCCGGATCGCCGAGCTCGGAACCGATGCCGGCTTGCTCAATCTGGTCCGCCGTGCGCTGGACGCCGGCGCCCTGCGGCCGGGCGTCGGACTGCCGCAGGGGTCGTCGCTCTCGCCCATGTTCAGCAACCTCTATCTCGCGGCCGTGGACGCCGAGATGATCGCCGCCGGCGCCCGGTTCGTGCGGTACGGCGACGACATCATCTTCGCCTGCCGCACCTCCTCCGAGGCCAATGCGGCCCTGCGCCGCGTCGCGGAGGCCCTGGGTCGGCTTGGCCTCTCGCTGAACCAGTCCAAGAGCGGCGTCCAGCCGCTGTCCGACGGCTTCTGCTTCCTGGGGGTCGACTACGGCTCTTCGGCCTGCGTCTCCACGCCTCCCGTGATGCCGGAGCTGCTCCCGTCGCCGGAGCCGGAGCCGCGCGAGCCCGAGCCGCCTCGCCCCGCTCCCGCCCGCTGGACCGGCGGCGTGGCGCAGCTGACCCGTCAGTGCACCGTCCTGCCCGGCATCGAGGCCCGCGCGGCCCGCGAGCGGAACCTGCCGCACAACGAGCGCGTCATCGTGCTGTTCACCGCGGGCCGGCTGGGCGACGAGGGCGGGCGCTACCTGCATCAGGTCATGTCGCACTGCTCCGACTACAGCCGCTCCATCTGCGACCGGCGCTTGGCCGAGCTGGACCGCGAGCACCCGCCCATCACCTGCGGCAAGATCCGTGAATGGCTCGCTGCCATGGGCGACGCGGGGCTCTGCGCCTGCGGCCGGACCTGCCGGACGCCGCTGGACGGCCTGCTGGAGTCGCCGCGCGCCGTGGGCGGTCCGCCCACCCGCACCCGGGCCGCCGCCGGAGAGCCCTGGCGTCAGGTCTCGGCCGACATGTTCGACGACGAGTAGGAGGTCAACCGGTGAGCGTACTCTACGTGCAGGAGCAGGGGGCGTGCATCCACAAGGCCGGGGGCCGCCTCCTGGTGAAGAAGCAGGGATCCACCCTCGGCTATGCCCACCTGCGGGACCTGGACCGGCTGGTGCTGGTGGGCGCCGTGGAGGTGAGCACCCCGGCCATGGCGGCCTTGCTGGACGGCGGCATCGACATGGTGCTCCTCTCGGCCGGGGGGCGCTTGCGGGGTCGGCTGGCCGCCCGCGAGAGCAAGAACGTCGACCTGCGGCACACGCAGTTCCAGCGGTACGAGGAGACCGGTTTCCGCCTGGCCATGGCCCGCACCATCGTGGCCGGCAAGATCCGCAACGCCCGCTTCCTGGTGCAGCGGTTCGGGCGTAACCATGCCGAGGTCGACGTGGAGGCCGCCGTCGCCGCGCTGGACCGCTCGCGGCATCGGCTGGACGACCAGCCCGACGCGGCCGCCGTCCTGGGCGTGGAGGGCGACGCGGCGCGGGTCTACTTCGAGGCCTTCGGGCGGATGCTACTGGGCGGGTTCACCTTCACGGTCCGCTCCCGCCGCCCGCCTCGCGACCCGGCCAACGCCCTGCTCAGCTTCGGCTACGCGGTGCTGGAGGGGGAGGTCACGGCGGCGCTGGCCGGCGAGGGGCTCGACCCCACGGTGGGCATGCTGCATGAGCTCGACTACGGCCGCCCGTCTCTCTCGCTGGACCTGCTGGAGGAGTTCCGGCAGCCGGTGGTGGACCGCCTGGTGCTGAGCCTGGTCAACCGGCGCGTCCTGCGCGAGGAGCACTTCGAGGCGGGTTCCGAGGGCGGTGTCCGGATGAACGACGCCGGGAGGCCGCTCTTCATCGAGTTCTACCACCGCGCCATGGCATCGGAGTTCGAGGACCGCACGGCCGGCGAACGGACGACCTTCACGGGGATCATCCGGCGGCAGGCGCGGCGGATGCGCCTGGCGCTGGCCGACGGGTCGGCCTACGAGCCGTTCGGCCAGCGCTGAGGAGGCGTGGAGATGGTTCGAGCGCGCTACGTGATCGCCTACGACCTGGAGTCCGACAAGGGGCGCCGCAAGCTGGCCAAGTTGCTGGAGGGCTACGGCGAGCGGATGCAGTTCAGCCTCTTCGAGGCCGACCTGAGCAAGGACGAGCTGGCCGAGGTGCTGGCCAAGGCGGCGGAGTGGGTGAAGAGCAACGACAGCCTGCGCGCGTACCCGGTATGCGCCTCCTGCTGGGCCAAGGCGGAGACGCTGGGGCGCAGCCAGGAGGCGCCCCTGCCCGGCCTGAAGATCGTGTAGCGGCGCGGGGTAGACTCGCCGAAGGGAGGAGTAAGCCATGGGACCAGGTAGCCGTTTGCCGCTAACCTCCGCAGAGGCCCAAAACAGGGGGTGGTTAGCGGCAGGATTTGAGCGTGGGGGACTTGGCAACAAGCCCGATTCCCGCTATACTGGGTGCAAGCGGGGGGCGGTTAGCGGCGCCAAGCTCGATTTTCGAGCGGAGGGGTCCCAACCCGCCTTGAATGCCGATCGG
>CAJBBX010000062.1 GCA_903951425.1 uncultured Chthonomonas sp. | reverse complement strand
CTCCGCGAGGAGACCGGAGGCGGGCGTTGTTGTTGGCCGGCTGCTGGAGCTACTTGGCGGCGTGGGCGGGCTCAGGCCTGCCCGAGTTGATCCGCATGCAGTAGAACGAGCGGTAAACGAAGACCACCATGATGGCGAATAGCACCGCCGCCGCCATGTACCGGTTGGTCGTGGTCATCTGCTGCGCCAGTTCGACCGCCAGGAGGCCGAACAGCGTGGTGAACTTGATGATCGGGTTCATGGCCACCGACGAGGTGTCCTTGAACGGGTCGCCCACCGTGTCGCCCACGACCGTGGCCGCGTGCAGTTCGGAGCCCTTCTCCTTCAGTTCGACTTCAACGATCTTCTTGGCATTGTCCCATGCGCCGCCGGCGTTGGCCATGAAGAGCGCCTGGAAGAGGCCGAAGAGCGCGATGGCGATCAGGTACCCGATAAAGAAGAACGAGTCGAGGCACGCAAAGGCCAGGGTGCCGAAGAAGACAACGAGGAAGATGTTGAACATACCCTTCTGCGCGTACTGCGTGCAGATCTCAACTACCTTCTTGGAGTCCTCAACGCTCGCCTTCTCTGCGCCGTCGTCGAGCTTGATGTTCGCCTTGATGAACTCGACGGCGCGGTAGGCGCCGGTAGTCACCGCCTGGCAGGAGGCGCCGGTAAACCAGTAGATCACTGCGCCGCCGGCGATCAGGCCAAAGAGGAAGAGCGGGTTCAGGATCGAGAGCTTATCGACGTTGATGGTCAGGCCGGCGGTGAGCGCCACGATGATCGAGAAAATCATGGTGGTCGCGCCGACGACCGCGGTGCCGATCAGAACCGGCTTGGCCGTCGCCTTGAAGGTGTTGCCGGCGCCGTCGTTGGCCTCGAGGTTGTACTTGGCCTTCTCGAAGTCGACATCAAACCCGAAGTCCTTCTTGAGCTCAGCCTCGATGCCGGGAATGGTCTCGATAGTCGAGAGCTCGTACACGGACTGGGCGTTGTCGGTCACTGGGCCGTAGGAATCGACGGCAATGGTCACCGGGCCCATGCCCAGGAAGCCGAAGGCCACGAGGCCGAAGGCGAAGACCGTCGACACGTCAATCAGCGGCCGGCCGTCGGGGCCGAGCGGGCCGAGCGGCATCAGGGCGCCGAGGCCGTGCTGGCTGATCAGGTAGGCGGTGCCCATGAGGACGATCGTGATGATCCCCATCCAGAACGCGCTGAAGTTGCCTGCGATGAACCCGGAAAGGATGTTCAACGACGGGCCGCCCTCGCGGGAGGAAGTGACGACTTCCTTCACGTGGGCAGACTCGGTCGACGTGAAGATCTTGATCAGTTCAGGGATCACGGCACCGGCCAGCGTGCCGCAGGTGATGATGCCGGAGAGCTTCCACCAGAGCGTCGCATTGCCGCCGATGTTCGGGATCATCAGGTAGGAGACTACGAACGTGAGCACGATGGAGATCGCGGAGGTGATCCAGACCAGGGACGTCAGCGGCTTCTCGGCGTTGAACGAATCCGAGTCGCCGTACTTGGCCTTGGCCGCGCCCTCGTTCAGGAAGTAGGCCAGGCCGCTGGCGACGACCATCACGATGCGCATGACGAAGATCCAGACAAGCAACTGGACCTGAACCGAGGGCTCCTTGACTGCGAGCAGGATGAAGGAGATGAGCGCGACGCCAGTCACGCCGTAGGTCTCGAAGCCGTCTGCGCTGGGGCCGACCGAGTCACCTGCGTTGTCGCCGGTACAGTCGGCGATGACGCCCGGGTTGCGTGCGTCGTCTTCCTTGATCTTGAAGACGATCTTCATCAGGTCGGAGCCGATGTCGGCGATCTTGGTGAAGATGCCGCCCGCGATGCGGAGGGCGGAGGCGCCCAGCGACTCGCCGATGGCGAAGCCGATGAAGCAGGAACCGGCAAGGTTGCTGGGAAGGAAGAGCAGGATGGCAAGCATGATCAGCAGTTCAACGGAGATCAGCAGCATGCCGATGCTCATGCCGGCCTTCAGCGGGATCGCATAGCCCGAAAACGCTTTGCCGTTCAGCGCAGCGAACGACGTGCGGGAGTTAGCGTACGTGTTGACGCGTATGCCGAACCAGGCGACCGCGGTGGAGCCGATTATGCCCACGAGCGAGAACGCAAGGATGACGAAGACTTCGTACGGCTGGTGATTCGGGTTACCCGTGAAGTACTTCTGAAGGAAGCCGAAGTAGACCAGGATGACCGAACCGATGAAGGCCCAGAGGATGCCGATGAACTTGATCTGGGTCAACAGGTAGGTCTTGCAGGTCTCGTAGATCAACTCGCTGACCTCGAGCATGGAGCGGTGAACCGGCGCGTTCTTCAGGTCGTTGGAGACCTTCAGGCCGAAGAGCATGGCCAGGGCGCAGACCACAAGCCCGACCATGAGAAGGTGGGAGCCGGCGATCCCCATGAACTTCTCGCCGCTCAGGGCCGGAACGATCAGGTCAGCCTCGCTGCGGTGCGTGGGCTGTCCGCCGCCCTGCGCGAGCGCTGCAGTCGCTGCAACGACAAGCAGGATGGTGAGTACCGAAGGTAGCAGTGTGCGCCACTGATGGCCGCTGCAGAAAGACCGCAGACGTGCCAAAGCAGCGCAGCCGCCGTTCGACGGAGGGATGCGCATTGCTCGGGTAGTCCTCCTTATGGATCAGCGCCGGTAGGCGCTCGTGGTGATCGAAAACTGATCGTCGATTCCTATTATGGGCGGTCGCTCGCTCCGAAGTCAACCAAGGGGCTTCGCGCGCGTCAGCGCGGCGAAGCCGGCTCCGTGAGGATCAGGTAGTCGGCAACACCCTCGTTGGCCGGCGTCCAGGTGGCGTAGGCCGCGTCGGGGCGGATCGAGATCACCGCAACCTTGAGCCGCGGGGCCAAGCGCCGGAGACGATCCACGATGCCGTAGCGGCTGTCGCTGTGCATGGCCCCATTCACATGGACCACCACGCCGCGTCCCAGATCGCGCTTGGCGGAGACGATGGACGCGGCCATACCCACGTCCCAGAGCGCCTGCGCCTCCTTCATGTTGGCGGGCGTCGGCATGCCCGGCGTCGGCGTGGCGCCGTGCGATCCGCCGAACAGCTCGTCGAGCTGCTTGGCGTAGCCCTCCGGCAGGTCCATGGCAAGCGGAAGCCGGGGGACCCACTTCCGTGAGGGGCGCGGTAGCGCCTTCAGCGCAACCTGCCCTTTGCGGCTCACCAGGTTCACGTAGCGGCGCGGCACGTTGGACGCGACCACGCGTAGCCCGTTGGCTTTGCAGTACTCAACCATGGGCTTGTAGTCGGCGGTATAGCGAGGCCACGGGCGCGATGCCGCCTCGAACGAGCTCGCGTTCAGGTGGCCGGCGAGATACTCGTCGATGACAAGTTGCGTGTCGCGCTCGAACATCTCCATGGCCAGCGTCAGGCGCGGCGACCGCTTGTGCAGGGCCTCGACCAGCCGCCGCTCCATCTCGTGCCCGGCCACATGGTCATGCTGCTCGCCGATCATGACCACGTCAGCCTTTGCCAGCGCGTCAGCCATGGCGCCGAACTCAATCCTGGAGCCGTTGGCCCAGATCACCGATGCCGTCTCCTGTGCGCCTGCAGCAGTCGCCAGCGCCAGGAGGCCCAACCATGCCACGAGATGCAGCCGCATACCCCACTCCTCCGGGCCCGGCCGCCTCTAGGGCAGCTCCACCCACGCCAGGTCGTTCACGTAGCGCCGCGCATAGGAGACCGGCACGGCACGGGCGCAGCCTCCGGCTGCGGAGTCCTTCAGCCACCAAAGGCTACCGACGGCGTCCAGCGAGTCGGTCGCGATGCCCGTCACCAGCACGCTGTGGCCATCGTAGACGTCGGCATCGTCCGGCGCCCGTAGCACCCCATCGCGCCACGGAGCCTCCCGCGGCCACCGCATACCGGCGCATACCGGCCATCCGGCGAGCAGGCATGCCCCGACTGCAGCCACATGCTCGTCAGTGAGCCCCGTCTCTACGTCCCACTCTTTGATCCAGTGGAAGGCGAACGGCTTGCCCCTGAGCGCCGCAGCCTGCCTCAGGGCCTCGGTGGTCGGGCGATAGTCCGGGTCATATGTCTCGCTGTAGGGCGCCAGGGCCTGGGCGCAGACGCCGTAGGCCTGGAACCCGGCCCAGATGTCGCTGAAGAAGCCGCCGTCCCCAGCCTCGCCGGAGGCCTGGTGAGCGGCCCAGTTC
Source organism: uncultured Chthonomonas sp. (assembly GCA_903951425.1). GTDB lineage: Bacteria > Armatimonadota > Chthonomonadetes > Chthonomonadales > CAJBBX01 > CAJBBX01. The sequence goes on along the minus strand of CAJBBX010000062.1, from coordinate 21,530 downwards.
AGAAACTGCTCGCTGAGCGGCGCACCACAGGCATTGCGCCGGGCGACGGCGTACTCGATGGCCGCCGTGATGGCGAAGACGGAACAGGTGCCGCGCGGTCCCTGCGCCTTGAGCGGCAGGCCCCAGGCGCGCATTCGCGGCGCAAGGTCGCCGCCCACGAACGGGGCCGATCCGGCGCTCACTCCCCTGCTTCCTCCAGCGCCTGCACCAGGCCGGCCACCAGCCGGTCGACCCGCGCGGCATCACGATCCTGCACCATCACCCGTACGAGGGGCTCGGTACCAGAGGCGCGTACGGAGACCCACTCAGGGTGCCCGACCTCGGCCTTGGCGCGGCTGACCATGGCCGCCACGGTTGCGTCGCTCTTCCAGGCCTCGCGGTCGCGCAGCCGCACGTTGCGCAGCACCTGGGGTAGCGTCTCCATGCCGTCGGCAAGGACGGAAAGGGGCTTGCCCGTGGCGCGGCACTCTGCCAGCACCCGCAGGCCGGTGAGCATCCCGTCGCCGGTGGGGGTGTAACGCGGCATGAGGACGTGGCCCGACTGCTCGCCGCCCAGCACGGCGCCCATGGCATCCATGGCCTCGGCTACGTAGCGGTCGCCCACGTCGGTCCGCACAAGGCGCATGCCGTGCGCCTCCAGGGCGGTCTCGAAGCCCGCATTGCTCATGACGGTCGCCACCACGGTATCGTGGGCCAACTCGCCCCGGCGACGCATGCCCTCGGCGAGGACCAGCATCATCCGGTCGCCGTCGACGACCCGCCCGCCGGCATCGACCATGATGACGCGGTCGCCGTCGCCGTCGAACGCCAAACCCGCGTCAGCGCCGTTCCTGCGGACGCGTTGGGCAAGGTCGCCGGGATGCGTCGAGCCGCAGCCGTGGTTGATGTTGGCGCCGTCGGGCGCGGCATGCATGACGTCCACGCGGGCCCCGAGGTTCGCGAAGAGCTCCGGCGCGATGGCCCATGTCGCTCCGTTGGCGCAGTCGAGGACCAGGGACATGCCGTCCAGAGTCACGGCCGACGAGGCCGTCAGGTGCGCAACATACTCCGCGACCAGCTCGCGCGACGAGACGATGCGGCCGATCTCGGCGCCGGTGGGCCTCGGCAAGGTCTCCCAGACATCCAGCGCCGCCTCGATCTCGCCCTCCAGCGCATCGGAGAGCTTGCGCCCGTTGGGCCCGAGCAGCTTGATGCCGTTATCCTCAAACGGGTTGTGGCTTGCGGAGATCACTACCCCCATGGCGGCGCCTGCCAGCACAACCATGCGCGATACTGCCGGAGTGGGCATCACCCCGACGTTGGTCACGCGACATCCCGTGGCCGCCAGTCCCGCGTTCAGGGCCGCCTCGAGCATGTCGCCCGAAAGGCGCGTATCACGGCCCACGACGACATGCCGGTCCACTCCGTGGCGGCTGAGGACATGGGCGGCGGCGATCCCAAGCTTGAGCGCCAGATGGGCGGTCAGCCCGCGATTGGCTACGCCGCGGATCCCGTCAGTGCCGAAGCGAGGCTCGGAGCCGCTCACGGCTGTACGGAGACCTTGACCTTGGACGCTCGAAGCACACGACCGTGAAGGGTGTACCCGCGCTGCAGGTCCTCGATGACCGTGTTCTCAGGTAGGTCGTCCGCGTCGGCGGTGAGGATCGCTTCGTGCAGGTTGGGGTCGAACGGCAGGCCTGCTGCCTCAATGGGCTCAAGCCCGTTGCGCTTCAGGACATCGGTCAGCTGCTTCTGCGTCAGGGCGACGCCGCCCATGAGGGCCTCGAAGCTCTGGGCCTTCTCGGCCGACGCCAGCGCCCGGTCGAAGTTGTCCAGGACCGAGAGCAGGCCCTCGGCGAAGTCGCTGATGGCGAACTGGGCCGCATCGCGCTTCTGCTCTTCGGCGCGGCGGCGGAAGTTTTGCATGTCGGCAAGTGCGCGCAGCCTGGCGTTGCGCTCCTGATCCAGCTCCCTGGCGCACTCGTCCAGCTTGGCCGCGAGTTCGGCGCAGGGCGACTCGGCAGAGGCAGCTACCTGGTCTGCCTGCTCGGAAGGCGGCGCGGGCTCAGGGGAGGTCTCCGACGGGGGAGTTTCAACGGCTTCGGGACGATGCTTGTGCGAACGTCGGTTCATATGGGGACGCCTTTCAGACGATAGTGAGCGATAGATGGCCGTGAACGAGGACGCCGCCGCCCTGCAAAGGGCTAGCAGAGGCTGGAGCGGGTGAGTACGGCTGACAGCTCCCGAGCGACCATCGACACATGGGCGACCACCGCGCCATATGGCATGCGGGTCGGTCCAAGGACGCCGATGAACCCGCCGGCTTGGTCGCCGATCATATACGGGGTTGAAACAATGCTGCAGAAGGACATGGCCTCGTGCCCGGACTCCGGACCGATGGAGACCATGACGCCCTCCTCGGTCAACGAGCGGCTGAAGACTTCGCTCAGAAGGTCGTGCTCCGCCAAGACCTGCAGAAGGCGCTCCAGCGCGGTCACATCGCGGAACTCCCGCTGGCGCAGCATGTGTTCGGTGCCCTCGAGGAAGACGCGGCCCTGGAAGATCGACCGTGCGGAGGCCAGCACCTCGCGCCCCACGGTATCGATCAGGTTTCGCCATGGCTCCATCTGCCCGGAGGGCCGAAGGGAGACACCCGCGGCGAGGTGGGCAACGTCGGCGCCGGCCAGTTCAGCGTCAATGAACCCTGTCACCCTGTCCAGCACGGCGGCCGAGGGCGCGGGGTCAAACTCAACCACGCGATGCTCCACCTGACCGGTCGAAAAGAGGAGCACGACAAGAATATGACGCAGGCTAGCGGGCGCGACAAACACGCGTACCAGATGGGCAGCGTGAGCCACTGGAGGTGACGCGACGCATGGGTACCGGGTTAACTCCGACAGCAGGCGGCACGCGGCCTGGACCAGATCCTCCACATCGGGGCGGTCGGGCCATTGCGCACCCGCGTGGAAAGAGGCCTGCGGAGCATGATCAGGCACCGTCATCAGCCTGTTAACGTAGTAGCGATAGCCCTGGGGCGTGGGTATCCTGCCGGACGAGGTGTGAGGCTGAACCAGAAAGCCCAGCATCGACATCTCGGACATGTCGTTGCGCAACGTCGCGCCGCGGCAACCGAAGTCGTAGTTCCGGGCGAGGTACTCGGAACCGACCGGCTCGGCCGTGGCTACGTAGTCATCAACGATGACCTGGAGGATGCGGCCCTGACGTTGTTCCAGGGTCACGCACCCACCTCATCGAACGCATTGAGGCTCGGGGACATAGCATAGTATAGAACACGGGTATTGCCGGGAGTCAAGCTGAACGGGCCACGCGCACGAACGGCCGGCGGCGTGAAGCCCCCGGCCGTTCGCGGCCTGCCGAACTGCCCGGAGGACCGGGCAAGGCAGATAACTAGACGATCTCGACGCTCGCGCCCTCGGCCTCGAGCTTGGCCTTGGCGGCCTCGGCGTCATCCTTGTTCAGGCCCTGCTTCACGGGCTGCGGAGCGCCCTCGACCAGGTCCTTGGCTTCCTTCAGACCCAGCGCGGTCAGTTCGCGGACAACCTTGATCACCTGGATCTTCTTGTCGCCGGCGCCCTTCAGGATGACGTCGAAGGAGGTCTTCTCCTCGACTTCGGCGGCGGCCTCAGCAGGCGCGGCCGCGGCGGCTGCGACGGCGACGGGGGCCGCGGAGACGCCCCACTTGTCCTGGATGGCCTTGGTAAGCTCTACGAGCTCGAGCACGCTCAGCTTCTCTAGAGAAGCGATGATCTCCTCAATTGCTGCCATTGTTTATGTCTCCTTAGACTTTTGTGACAATCGTGCGGCGCTTGGCCGACGCGTCGTGCGTCGGATGCCGCATGGCGGCTGCCTGTCAGGCAGCCTCCGACTCCATCTTCTTGGTCAGCGCCTGCAGTGTGCGCGCGAACTCGCTGAGCACACCGTTGAGTGTGCCGGCAAAGCCGGTAAGCGGCGCCTGCAGTGTTCCAACCACCTGCCCAAGCACGATCGGGCGCGGCGGAACCTTGGAGAGCGCGACGACCTGCTCGGCATTGTAGACCTTACCGTCGATGACGGCGGCCTTCACCTTGACCTCGGGCTTCTTGATCTCTTTCAGCCCGTCCAGTAGCGCCTTAGCAGTGACAGTAGGATCATCCGTGGCGAACACGATGGCCGTGGGCCCCTCGAAGAGCGCTGCAACCTCGGGAGTGATGTCCGGGCCTATGGCGATCTTGTAGAGGGTATTCTTGACGACGTGGTACTCGCCGCCGACCTCGCGGAGCTTGCCGCGGAGCTTGGTGATCTCGGCAACGGTAAGGCCCCGGTACTCCGTCAGGATGGTGCCCTTGCTCTGCTCGAGAAGCTCCTTCATGCGGCCTACGGTTTCGACCTTGTCGGGTCGTGGACCTTTGCTTCGCATTTCTGATATCACCTCCTCTGCGAACTCAGGCGCCCTTAACGCAAAAACGGAACCGCCGCCCGAGAGCGAGGTTCCGTGTGAGATGACAGGGACAACCGAAGGCCCTGAGGCCCCTGGCAGCTTGGTCTGTTCTCACCTCGGCTGGCGCGGGCGGGGTGCCACGCATTAAGCCCATCGGGCGCCGACTGTCTCAGGTAAGGAGCCGTATAGAGTTGTTCGCAGCCGATAGTCTACCCCAAGAACCGGTCGGCGATGCACATGAAGCATCGCAACGGCCTGGGTTGCCCGCATCGCCAGGGCCCATGGTCCGCAGGCGACGTCCGGGTCGGGCGCTGCTGATCGCGGTGGCGACGGCGGCCGCCCTCTCCGGCGCCGCCCCGTTCCTGGAACAGGCCCGGCGCGAGGGCGCAGGACGCATCGTCTGCGTGGGGTCCTCGCGGCGCCTCGGGTCGGCGCTGCTGGAGTATGCCCAGGACTATGATGGGTGCCTGCCGCCCGCACGATGCAAGCGAGCGCATTGGGCGTCGCTGCTGCAGCCTTACCTCGGCCAGGACCCGCTGGAGCCCTGCCCAACGCATCCCATCGGGTCCGCCCACGACCCGTACGGCACCGGTCCCGTGCGAGTAGGCTTCGGCCTGAACGTTCGGTTTGACGGCCATTTCACCGCGGGCCCGTTTCCGCTCGACAACCTGGAGATACCCGCACAGACGGCCCTGCTCGTAGAGGCCGGCCCCGTCCTGCTTGACGGGCCCTTCGGCGTGCGGCGAACCGACTGGGCAGTGCCCTGGTACTGGGACACCTCGTGGTGGCCCGGCGCCTACGCCAGCGTCCACGGGAAGCGCAATAATGTCGTAGCGGCCGACGGACACGCGGTCTCCATGAAGGTGGCGCACTACAGCAAGAAGGGCCACGACCCGGTGCTGGGACGGTTCGGCGGTTCCGTGTACAACTGGAACGGCGGCTACCGCAACGGGTGGACGTTGGGCCCTCCAGCGGAATAGGGACCGGCCAAGATGCGAATCTGGGCCCGGCGGCCTTGTGAGACCTTGCACTACGCTGTATAATGCACGTGGTGAGGCTGTACGCCTGCGCCTACGGGTCGCGGGCATGGGATTAACACTCAGGAGGCAGACGCATGGCACTGCGGGCAGGAGCACGACCGGGACACTGGCTGTGGCGGACGATGGCCGCGGCCGCTCTGGTCGGCGTAGCATCTCTCGTGGGCTGCGGCGGCGGCGGCGGCGGCGGTGGGGTGATCACCTACGGCCCGTGCGGCAGCGTGACCGGCAGCACCACGCCAGTGTTGTGCGGCAAGGTTCTTGTCGACGGCACAACGACGCCCGTTGGCGGCGCAACCGTTAACCTTCGGGCGGCCAACGGCGCGTCCTTGGTCAGCACCACCACGGCAGCCGACGGTACGTGGAAGGTTTCCGGTGCGCCCACAACCGCCACGCAGTTCGAGGTTCGGCCACCGGCGCTCAGCTACTACGAGGATATGGTGCGCTTCAGCGGATCGGTATACTCGTATAGCCTGACCAACCAGGCCGGAACCTCCAACTGCTACCTGCTGACCGGCGGCGTCATCAACGGCGACAAGCTGCTCCCCAGCGCCTATGCGTTCTCCAACGCCGCGCCGCCGCCGCCGCCGTTCGGCTGCGCGCACTGAGAGACCCTGCGGATTCTGGCCCCCGGAGCATCCGCTCTGGGGGCCTTTGTGCGTGGAGGGCTCCCGTGAGCCGATGGCACGCCCTGATGGGTTCAACCGCCGCGCTGGCCGCGTTGGCATCCCTCTTCGCCTGGGTGTCGCACTTCGATCCGTCAGCGCCGGACGCCATGATGGTCCCTGAGCCGGCAGTGGTGGCCTCCGACTGCGTCTCGATCGCGCGATCCAGAGGCAAGCCCCTCTGGCGTGTTCAGTGCCGCGAGATCAAGGTCACGCCCACCGAGGCCGACCTCTCCGCCGGGATAAGCCGGATCGAGATGCGAGGCATTCGCAACGGATCCGTGAACTACGACGGCGGCAGGGCCCTGGGCCTGCGGGCCGAGGCGGCCACCTACGATGCCGGCGCCGGACGCCTGGAGCTACATGGACCAGTTACGCTCAGGACGGCTCGCCGCGAGCGCCTCCATGCTCCGTCCTGCATCTGGACCCGCCAGACCGACAGCCTTGAGTTCAGGCAGGGGGCCACGGTGCGATCTGACGACGGTGAGGCGCGAGCGCCTGTTGCGGTCTATTCGATCCCCGAGCGGCGCCTGGACTGCCCGAACGGTGCGCGGTTCCGCAGCAGGGACTCAGACATGGACGCCGCTGTCCTCTACTGGGATCTCAACGCCAAGCGGCTCGACCTGCCCGGGCCGGTCTCCGGCAGGCGGGGTGACTGGCGCTTCACTGCACGCGCCGCATCGTTGAATGTGTCGGACAACACGTTGACAGCTAACGACGGCACGCTTGAGGCCCGTATCTCTACCGAGGATCCAGACCAGTGAGCTCAATTCCCCACCTGAACCGGGCACGGCTGATCGCGGCAGCAGGTTGCGTGATGCTGGCGGCGGCCGGCCTCGCGGCGGCCGGAAGGCAGACCCCCAAGCCCCCCGCGCCCGTACCGTCAACGGCCAAGCAGGCGCGGCCCTGGAAGTTCCGCTTCGCCACGCTGGAGCTCAACCAGAGCACCGGCATCGGCGTCGTGGAGGACGGCACCGCCACCTCGGATGAGGGAGCGTCCGTCACATGTGACCACTTCACGTGGAATGACAAGACGAACCTCGCCCACGGCGAAGGGCATCTCTCTGTGACCGATACTGAAGTGGATGCTACGGCCGACAAGGCCGACATTGACTACCAGAAGAGCCGCAAGGTTATGGTCCTCACCGGGTCGGTCGTCGTGACGCTGAAGCCCAGGGAGAAGGCCGATGACGCGCAGGCCGGCAACACCAAGTCGCCCGACGCGCCCACCAGGGCCGCAGGTGACGGCGAAAGCCTCGGCGACTCAAAGCGCTACGCCGTGACCCTCACCTGTCCGCGCTTGGAGTACCACTACAGCAAGAAGCGGAAGTACGCAGTCCTCACGGGACCCATCGTCGCCACCCAGAAGGTGAGCGATCACACCCGAACCCTGAAGGCGCCCAAGGCCGAGTGGTTCGGCCTGGAGGAGCGCGCCCTGCTCGCCGGGCCGGTGGAGGTCGAAGACACCAAGGGCCGCAAGGGATCCTCGCCGGAGGCCGTCACGCTGTTCACGACCGAAGGCGCCGAACGGCTCGTACTCCGCAAGGGAACGTGGGAGATGCCTGTGGAAGAGGACGACGATCAGCCTGCCGCCCAGAAGCAGCCAACGAAACCCGCAGAAGGGCAACCGGGAGGCGCCAAGCCCACTGAAGGCCGCCGCCCGTGACACCGCAAGCCTCCAACCGCATCGTCTTCGTCCTTGCCCTGGCCGGCATCGGCGTCGCGGGCTACCTGACGCTCGCCCATATGAACGTGGTGGGCCTCGGTTGCACCGCGCTACGCGGCTGCGAGGAGGTCGCCCAGCACCCGACCGCCAACGGCTTCGGCCTGCCGTGGCTCCAGGCCATCCCCACGGCCGCGTTCGGCCTCGCGGCATTCGGCCTTCTTGCTGCGCTCTCCGTCGTGCGTACCGTCGCCGAGGATCCGGTCGCCGCAGGCGTGTGCGCGGTGCAGATTGCAGTTGCTGTCGCGTCCGTAGCCGTATCGGCCTGGCTGACCTATCTGGAAGCTTTCGTCATCCGCGCATGGTGCCAGTGGTGCATCGCCTCGGCTATCATAACGGTACTCGTCCTGGCCGCGCTGCTTTTGCCTGACCGGAACAGGACACCCATCTCCCCTGGCCTGAGTGAGGATCGTTAGTGAAGAAATCGAGCGAGGCGAAGTTCCTGGGCGCCCTGCTGGTGGTCGCCCTGGCGCTGGTAGGCGTTGCTGTGTATCCGGTGCTGTCGAAGGTGAAGCAGCCTGTTCAGAAACCCTATACGGTTCCAAAGCTGACGCGCGAGGACCTGATCCCCAAGGGCTCCCGGATGCGGGGCAAGAAGGATGCGCCGCTCGTGCTTGTGGAATTCGGCGACTACCAGTGCAAGACGTGTAGCCTGGCCACCAAGCAAGCAGAGAAGCTGGTCGAGCAGCACAAGGACCGGCTGAGCCTCGTCTTCCATCACATCCAGATCAACGCGAGCCACATCAACGCCCCGATCATGGCTCAGGCCGCGACGGCTGCCGAGTCCCAGGGCAAGTTCTGGGAGATGCACGACCTGCTCTTCAACAATCAGGACCTGTTCACCTCGCCCGACTACCACGAAGCAGTCGGCGCCGCCATGAAGCTGGCAGGCGACCTGAAGCTCGATATGGCCAAGTTCAAAGCCGACTTCGAGAGCAAGACCAACCACAAGCCGATCGAGATCGACTCCAGGGCCGCGACACAGTGCTCGGTCCAGGTCACGCCGCAGTTCTTCATCATCCGAGGCACGGGCGCCCCCACCCGGTTCCCGTCGCTCGATAGCTTCCGCGACTTCGCCAAGGACCCGGCCAACTTCCGGTAGGATGCTCGTTGCCCGTGCTGCGTGGCGCTAGCCGCCGCGCAGCACCACATCAAGCTCGGCCTGCGTCTCAGCCGTCGCGTCGTCCAAGGCCTTCTTGGGCGTCTTCTTGCCGTAGATTGCGGCGTCCACGGCACGCTGGAGCGCCCCCATGTAGTAGGCCTGCACCGGCATCACCGGCCTCTGGTGCCGCGTCTCCTGCAGGATCTTGTAGAACTGTGAGAACCCTCTGGCGTTACTCAGCGTCTGGAACGCCGGCGAGGAGCGCAGGCCCGGCATGAGACCCATCTCGCGCCCCACGAGCCCGGTACCCGTTCGGTCCGCGCATAGCCAGCGTATGACCTCCCAGCCAAGTTCGGGATGCTTGGAGCCCGCTGGTAGCGCCATGCACCATCCGCCCACCCAGGAGGAGTGCTGCTCCCCGTCGGGCGGCGCAGGGATGAACGTGACGCCGTAGTCCAGGTCCGGCGCATAGCGCTGGATGTCCTCGACACCGCTGATGTGCAGGCACCGCATGGACATCTTGCCGATGTAGAACGGATCCAACTGCGCCGTGCCGAAGCCCTGCTGCAGGCTCGTCACACGAGTGACGTCGTACTTCTTCGCGTACGAGACGATCCACTCCAGCGCCTTGACCACCCGAGGGTCGTTGGCGGTTACGCGCTTGTTGGCTTCGTCGTAGAAGGAGCCGCCAAAGGCCCAACCCCAGGTGAAGAGCGAGTTGGTACCACCGTACTGCGCCCAGGGGATCATCCCAACACGGGTGATGTTGCCGCCCTCGGTCCTCGTTAATCGCTCCGCCATGCGATCGAGGTCGGCTATGCTCGCGGGCGGGATCTCGGGATCCAGCCCTGCATCGCGGAAGTCCTTCTTGCTCCAGACGAAGGCGAAGTTCGGGTCGGCGCAGAAGGTCAGCGCCCAGTCGTGCTTGCGGTACCGGTTCTGGCGCCAACAAGGCTCGAAGAACCCCTCGCGCTGAACCCCGGAATCGATCATGAAGCGGTCGATGGGCTGCAAGGCGCCACGCTCGGCCCACTCGGAGACCTGCGGACCATCCACAAAGACGACATCCGGCGGCCTTGAGGCGGCAACGCTGGTGAAGAACTTCTGGTTATTCGAGAGGTCGTTGGGAGTGAAGAGCACCTTGAGCTTGATGTTCGGGTGCGCCGCCTCGAACGCGGCCATCACCTTCTCGATCCGCGGCGTCGCGGCGCCGCCCCACGGATGCCAGACCGATATCTCGGTGACACCCGGCTTGGTCTCGGCACTACGACCGCAACCCGCCAGCGTTGCCAACAAGCCGAGGCCCACCAGGGCGGCCCTACTTCGGCCACCGTTCCGCTTCACCATCGAAACCACCTCACTCCCGACGCGTCGAGCACGACCCGCACGATCCAGACCGCCACGAACAGCCCGGTCAGCCCCAGCGCCGTCGCAGGCCGGAGGACGGCATCGATCACCTCCGACACGCGCCGTCTGGCGGCCGGCGATACCCTCTCGGCCACCGCCGCCGCGGCCAGAACGAACAGCACGGCCACGCACAGGGAGGCGAGCGGATGCCATTGCAACGAGTCCAGAGCCGACCCGTGCATCAGCGCGCAGACCGACCGGGTGAACCCGCATCCCGGGCACGGCACGCCGAACGCCGAACGCCAGAGGCACGGCACCGCTGGAGCCCAACCGGCCTCCAGCACCTGACAGGCGAACGGCAGGCAAACCGCCGCCGTCGCCACCCACATCGTGATGCGGCTCCGTGGCTCGCCGCCTGCTTCACTCATCACCTGACGCCTCGCGAACACTCCGCGCGCCGAACAACACGGCCCGTGGAGGGGCGCCGGCGTTCGGCAGCGGCGACGGCTTGCTGGCGGGGAGTATATCCACCCCGCGCCGTCAGCGTCAACGAAGCCGGGACCGGCGGCAGGGCGCTATGCTACAATCCCGTGGTCTGTCTACGAAGGAGGATAACGACAACATGGCCCAATCCGCTAGCTTCGACGTGTACGTGGTTGTGATCGGCTCCGGCCCCGGCGGCTACGTCGCATCGATCCGCGCTGCCCAACTCGGTGGCAAGGTCGTCTGTGTTGAGAAGGACGCAAAGGGATGGGGAGGCGTCTGCCTCAACTGGGGCTGCATCCCGACCAAGACGCTGCTGGCCAGCGTCGAGCGTCTGGAGGCGGTTCGCGAGGCGTCGAAGATGGGCGTCATCGTGGGCGAAGTGTCGTTTGACTTCAGGAAGATCATGGAGCGCAAGGACAAGGTCGTCTCCACGCTGCGCGGCGGCGTCGAAGCCCTCCTCAAGTCCAATGGCGTGCGCAAGGTCGTTGGAACGGCCCGAGTAACCGGACCGAACAGCGTTTCGGTGGCCCTGCCGGACGGCGCGACCGAGACCATCAACACTCGCACAGTCATCGTGGCCACGGGCGGCGAGCCGGTAATGCCCCCGGTGCCCGGCCTCAGCGGACCCGGCATCTGGACCAGCAACGAGGCCCTCTACGCCGACGCCGTACCGCAGCGCATGGTGGTCCTGGGCGCGGGCGCCGTGGGCCTGGAGTTCGCCTACATCTACACCGGCCTGGGCTGCAAGTGCACCGTAGTCGAGATGATGCCCGAGATACTCCCCCTCTCCGACGCCGATGTGGCCGCAGAGCTCCGGAAGAGCATGACCCGGCAGGGCATTAAGTTCAACTTGGACAGCAAGGTCACCGCGGTAGAGCGCGACGGCGAGACGCTGAAGGTCACGGTTGAGGGCGGCGGCAAGTCGTCCGTGGTCGAGTGCGATGTCATGCTGGTCGGCGCCGGGCGTCGCCCCGTGGCGGGCGGCTTAGGCCTCGAGGAGATCGGCGTCGCCGTGACGCGGTCCGGCATCACCGTGGATGAGCGCCTCCAGACGGCGGTCCCCAGCATCTACGCCATCGGCGATGTTACCGGCAAGTTCTTGCTGGCGCACGTTGCGTCTCACCAGGGCATCGTGGCGGCCGAGAACGCCATGGGTCACCCGGCGAAGATCGACTACAAGGCCATCCCGAGCCCCGTCTTCACAGAGCCCGAGGTGGCGTCCGTGGGCCTCACCGAGAAGCAGGCCCGCGAGGCCGGCTACGACGTGGTCGTGGGCAAGTTCCCCTTCCGGCCGCTGGGCAAGGCCATGGCCATGGGCCAGCAGGACGGGCTGACCAAGATCGTTTCCGAGCGGAAGTACGGCGAAATCCTGGGCGTCCACATCGTTGGGCCGCATGCCTCAGACCTAATCCATGAGGCCGTGACGGCGATCCATCTGGAGGCCACGGTCAAGGAGCTCCAGACGATGATCCACGCCCATCCGACTCTGGCCGAGGGCATTATGGAGGCCTCCTTGGACGTGGATGGAGCGGCCATCCACAAGATGCGCTCCTGAGCGCCGACGGGAGGGAGACACGCATGAACCAGGTGAGATGGCTGCCGTTCGCGGCGGCGGCGCTACTCCTCGCGGGTTGCGGCCCGTCGGCCGAGAACAAGAATGGCGATGCGCCCGGCGCCAAAGGCAAGTTCGCAGCCGGTGTTGTGACGGACGCCGGCGGCATTGATGACCAGTCATTCAATGCCTCAGCGTGGGCAGGGCTGAAGAAGGCGATCGATGAAGGCGCGGTCGAGGGCCGCTACATCGAGAGCAAGGAGCAGAGCGACTACCAGACGAACCTCTCCAGCCTGGCTGAACAGGGGTACAAGCTGGTGTTCGCCGTCGGTTACCTGATGGAGGATGCGCTCAAGGAGGTGGCCGCCCGCCACCCGGATACAAAGTTCGCCATCATCGACGGCTCCGCGCCGGACCTGCCCAACTGCGTTGCAGTGAAGTTCCGCGAGGAGGAGGGCACCTTCCTTGCGGGCTTCCTGGCCGCTCGCATGAGCAAAACCGGCGCCGTATCCTTCGTGGGCGGCATGGAGAGCCCGCTGATGAAGCGGTTTGAAGTGGGCTTCAGGGCGGGCGCGGAGACCGGCAAGCCGGGCACCAGGGTCCTCGTGAAGTACATCGGCAGTTGGGTCGATGTGGCTCGAGGCAAGGAGCTGGCTCTTGCGGCCATCAAGGACGGCGCCGATGTCCTGATGCACGCTGCCGGCAAGGGCGGCCTGGGGGTGCTCGACGCCGCCGCGGAGAAGGGCCTTTACGGCATCGGGGTGGACGCCGACCAGGATGGCCTCCACGAGGGACGGATTCTGACAAGCGTGATGAAGCGCGTGGATGTGGCCGTCTACGAGGCCACTGTGAACGCCGCAAACGGCGACTGGAAGGCCGGCGAGCGCGTCTTGGGGCTCAAGGAGAACGGGCTCAGCCTCTCGCCAATGAAGTTCACCAAGTCGGCAGTGCCCGCCGCCACACTGGCTGCCATCGACGACCTCAGCGCACGCATCGCCGCCGGCGAACTTAAGGTGCCTAACACCGAGGAGGGTATGAAGGGCTTCACAGCTCCGGCGGTGAAGTAAGCCCTACCCGACCTTGGAGTTCGCAGCGGCCTGCCTTTCCGGTTGCCCATGCAGCCGAAAAGGCAGGCCGTCTGCCATTGAATGGAGATCAGACCCGGCGGGACCGCCAGGTCACTCCGCGCATGAGAGGGGAGCTAGCTAGCGGATCGTGCTGGCCGTCACGGCTCCGCGCTTGCCTACCGCGGCCACAAGTGCCGGTAGATCGCTGCTTGCCAACGAACGGAGGCTACGGTCGACGCCCAGCACCGCTACGAGGGCGCCGTCTTTGCCGGTCTCAAGGGCAGCGATGTTCCAGTCCATCACGGAGGTCCCCAGTGCTCCGGCCGATTGCGGCGCCAGGGCGTAGAGGCGAACCTTGCCGCCGGGGCCGCCTGCAGCCACCGCGGAGTAGTCGGCGCTTACCGAGGTCAGTGCAACAGCTCGGTCCCGTGCCTTCAGCCGCGCCACCAAGCCAAGGTCGCTGACGCGCCAGACCTTCAGGTAGCTGTCCTGAGCCGAACTGAGTAGCGCCATGCCGTCTTTTGTGAACGCAAGACCGGTGATCGGGCCGTCGTGCCCAACCACCACGCCCACCTGGCAGCCGTCCTGCTTCCATATTTCGATCAGCCTGTCAGCACCCCCGGAAGCGACCAGGGAGCCGTCAGGAGACCAAGCAAGGGCCTTAACAGGCTCTGTGTGGGCGGCGATACGGGTGCGGAGCTTGCATGTCAGGGCATCCCAGATGCGAACGGTGCAATCGGCGCCGCCGGTAGCCAACATACGCCCGTCCGGCGAGACGGCCAAGCAAAGCACCGCCTTGTCGTGCGCCTCGAACGCCTCGTCCAATGAGCCATCGTCCACGTTCCAAGCCTTCACCATGCGATCCTCGCCGCCGGTAAAGAGGCGCTTGCCATCCGGAGTGAACGCAAGCGCCAGAACCTGGCCGTCATGCGCCAAAAGCGAGTGTCGCAATGAAGCCGGCAACTGCCGTTCTTGCCGTGTCACAGCTGCCTGCTGGGCATATGCCACGGGAGCGCAAGAGGCCAGCAGGCCGGCGATGGCCAAACCGCCAAGCGCCCTATTCGATTGCATTCGCATTGTGCTCTACCACGACTACCTCGTCCGAGGAGATCGAGCCCCATGTTGAACGACGCCGTATGGCGCCGGTTCGTTCCTCATTGGACCCCACAGCGGTAACCAATGAGCGCACTGCTGACGTCTCAAGTGTACTACCGTAGCGGCATCAAGTCAACGTCTGCCGGAGGCGGCATATGCCGTCCCGCGACGCATCGCGTACACCCGGTCGTTGACATTACCGGGAGCCTATGCTACACTTCGGCCGCGATGCGCAGAGATACCAAGAAGGAGTCGTCGATGAGCCTGCGATGGATGCCCTTCGTGCTGGGCGCCTTGGCGTTTGCCGGTACGGCCCTTACGCCCGCGTCCGGGCAGAACAGCCCCCCGTTCACGATCCGCTTCCCGCCGGACGGCGCCACCGTGCGCGAGAAGGTGCCCATTCGGGTGCCGCTTGCCAGTATCCCTGCCGGTGGATACGTGGCCTACGCCGTGGATGGCGAGTTCCGCGTGGCGCTTACGCCGACGTCGGAGCAGCGTGACAAGGCCAAGGCCGGCGAGATGTTTGAGTACATTTGGGACACCAAGGTGCTCGTGAAGTCGCCGCGGAAGCCCAAGACCACACTGCCTGACGATGGCCAGCACACCCTGTCGGCCACCCTGTTCATTCCCAAGCCGGGCAACGCAGGCGGCTCCAGCATGGTGGAGACAAGCTCCGTTACCGTGACCCTGGCCAATGCGATCCCCGCCGGCAACGACGGCATCGCCCTGCGGTACCGGTTTGAGGATGGCTCCAACCGAACGTATGAGCGCACCGGCACCACGTCGATCCTGGCCGGCCTCTCGCAGGGCACGACCGGCACCGGCGACATCGAGGTAGCCTCCCAGAACAGCGAACTGCTGTTAGCCGTCGAGGATGTCTACCGCAGCACGGGCCGCGCCATCGTGCGTAACCGAATGACCAAGCTGGCGGTTCGGAACAACGGCCAGGAAACCACCTACCCGAAGGAAACACTGCCGAAGTCGATCTACCAGGAAGTTGACGGCCAGGGCGTCGTTCTCTATCCCAAGGAGAACAAGACCAACGACCCGTTCTGGACGCTGGGTGTACCTGTCAGCGCCAATCTGGTGCTCCCGATTCTCCCTGCCCAGCAGGTCCGGGTCGGCGATAAGTGGACCACACCGAACGTCGAGATCGATGTACCCGGCATGGCCCCCGACAAGCGCCCCAAGGTCTCCGTAGAGAGCACCTTCATCCGGCTTGAGTGGCAGTCGGGTCGCGAAACCGCCGTCATCAAACAGACCTACAAGGGCACCCTGCCCAAGGACAGCCCGGTCGTGATCGGATCGATGCAGATCGATACTCCAGAAATCAAGTTCGATTGCGATATCTACGTTGCCTACAAGACCGGCACGCTCATCAAAACCGTCCGAAACCTCGAGATATCCGGTAAGACCTCGCAGGCTGTCTCCTCCACCGGCTTCATGAGCGGCGGCGAGATGGGCGGAGCGATGGGTGGTGCGGCCGGTATGCCCGGCGCCATGGGCGGCGCGGCGGGAATGCCCGGTGGCATGGGTGGCGCCGCAGGAATGCCGAGCAGTATGATGGGCGGCATGAGCGCGCCGCCGATGCCCTCCATGGGTGGCTCCGGCGCACCGATGATGCCCGGCGGAGGAGGCTTGGCCTCAGGCGCTCCGGGTATGCCCGGCATGGGCGGTGGACGCGGTCGGACCCGAATGGGCGGCATGCCCGGTTCCGGCGGCATGCCGGGGATGGGACGCCGCGGCATGGGCGGCATGCCTGGGATGCCCGGCATGGGCGGCTCCGGCGCGCCCGGCGGCCTCTACGGCATGACCGGCGGCAGCATGGGCATGGGTTCAGCTGAGACATCGAAGCAAGTGACCCTGAAGTCGGTCACCGTTACTGAGCTTCAGATCGCCAAGTAGCCGGCGTCGTTGGCCCCGCTGGGGTTTTGTGATTGTGTCGGGCGGCACAGGTGCAACCTGCTGTGTCGCCCGATGTGTGTCTGCGTAGCCTCTTGATCGGAACAACACTCGTATATGTCCACCACCCCAACCGAGACTGAACGTTACGACGAGAAGCGGATGGAGCTCACGGAGCATCTCACGGAGCTCCGCAGCCGCATCATGCGCGCTCTGCTCTATCTGGTTATCGGCGCAACGATCTGCTACTTCCTGTTCAAGCCGATCTACTCACTGCTCTACTACCCCATGGAAGTGGCCTTGAAGGCATCCGGCGTTGACGTCCGGATCATGTTTACGCGCTTCACGCAGCCCTTCTTCGTGGTACTCCAGATTTCGGTGGTTGCAGGCCTCATCGTGATGTCGCCTTTTGTGACCATGGAGCTATGGGGCTTTGTTGCCCCGGCGCTGACGCCGACGGAGCGCCGTCCACTCCGGTACGTGAGCCCGCTGTCGATCGTGCTATTCATAGCCGGCGTCTGCCTTGGTTACTGGGTGGCTCGGTATGCGATGTACTGGTTCCTCGGCTATGTCCGTTGGTTCCCCAAGGGAACGGTGCTTTACCAGGATCCGCAGCAGCTAGTGCTCTTCATGGTCAAGCTCATGGGCGCGTTCGGCCTGGTCTTCCAGTTGCCCGTGATCCTGATGTTCCTTGCTTGGGTCGGGATACTCACCTCGGCCGGCATGAAGAAGTCGTGGCGGCACGCCATCGTCGGGATATCGTTCGTCGGTATGCTCGTCACACCCAGCAACGATGTCTTCACCATGCTCGTAATGATCATCCCGGTCATCATCCTGTATATCGGCAGTATCTGGCTTGTTCGGATCGTGGAGAGGAAGCGCGCCAAGCGCGTGGCGGCGCTCTAGGTCTGCCGGCCTCGCCGGACGCCCAGGTTTCCGCCACGCATGATGGGATAGAGATGCCGACACGGGCACAACGCAAGGGCGGCCTGTCGCCCACCGCTAAGCACAGCTTGGTCTGCCTCGCCCTCTTGGTCGCCATCATTGGGCTCGGCTGGCTGGCTTGGTACTCTCCGTGGGCAAAGCCCTCGCCCACCGTCCAATACCGCTCCGCCGCAGTAGCGCCATGACCCTGCGCCGGCAACGCCGACCGACGCCTAACTGGAGTGAACCATGCGCGTAGGACTTATCGGTCTACCCGAAGGCGGCAAGACCACGCTCTTCAATGCACTGACCCGCGCGGCCGCCGCGGTGCACTCCTACGGCGCCCACACCGACGAAGTGAACCTTGGCGCCGTGGAGGTACCCGACCGCAGGTTCGACGTCGCCGTAGAGCTCTGCCGCCCCAAGAAGCGCGTACCGGCCCTACTGGAGGTCACGGACGGCGGTGCGCGCGTGGCGGTCGGCGACCGCGGCGCGAAGTTCGGCGCCGACTTCTTCGCAGGCGTCCGCAACATGGACGCCCTGCTGATCGTGCTACGCGCCTTCTCCAGCCCATCCCTTCCAGATCCAGACGGCGGGATCAACCCGCGTCGCGACCTGGAACGGCTCATTGAGGAACTTATCCTGGCCGATCTGGTCGTCGTGGAGGCGCGCTTGGAGCGGCTCGACAAGAGCCGGCTGGCGAAACGCTTGACTGCATCGGACGCTGCCGAGATGCACGTCCTGCAGGGCCTACACGCCCACCTGGCCGAGGGTAAGCCGATTCGCACGGTTGAGATCGCGGAGGAGGACGCCAAGTGCCTCCGCTCCTTCGCATTCGTGAGCGGGAAGCCGCTCATCGTGGTCACCAACATCGGCGAGGACGACCTGGGCGGCGAGTGCCCGCATGAACCGGCCGTCGCCGCGTACACTGACGCCCACGGCATCGCCTCGCTGACCCTCTGCGCTAAGGTTGAGGCGGACGTCGCGCAGATGTCTCCGGATGAGGAGAGTGAGTTTCTGGAGGCCCTCGGCATTGCCGAACCGGCTCGGGATCGCGTGATCCGCGAAGCCTACCAGGCCGTCGGATACATCAGCTTCCTTACGGTGGGCGAGGACGAAGTTCGGGCCTGGACCCTGCGCCGTGGCTCTACCGCCCTGGCCGCCGCTGCATCGATCCACACAGACATCGCTCGCACGTTCATCCGTGCCGAGGTGATGGCCTTCGAGCGGTTCGAGGAGGCAGGCGGCTGGGACGCCGCAAAGGCGGCGGGACACATGCACCTGGAGGGCAAGGAGTACATCGTGCACGACGGCGAGATCGTGCACATCCGCAACTCCAAGGGCTGAGCTCCGACGCAGAGCTCACGGAGGACACAGCACCCCGACGTCGCCGGGGTATACTTACGCGGCCTGTTGGGGGATCGTCCAGTGGCAGGACAGCGGCCTTTGGAGCCGTTAACCCAGGTTCGAATCCTGGTCCCCCAGCCATCGTAAACAACGAGGGCGCCCCCAAAGGGCGCCCTCGTTCCGCTTGGCAGCCAGGGCAGCGGGCGCCGCCCTGGCGTGACCTCGATCTAGACCTTCTCGGCCGTCTTCTGTGCCACGATGGTGTCGACGGGCAACCCCACGCCCATGCTGCTGCTTACGGTGATCTTCTTGATGTAGCGACCCTTTGCTGCGGCGGGCTTGGCCTTGAGCAACGCGCTGAGCAAGGTCATCAGGTTCGTCTCAAGGTTCTCGACCGGGAAGCTGCACTTGCCGATGGGGCAGTGGATGATGCCGGCCTTCTCAACGCGGTACTCGGCGCGAGTGGCGCCCTTGATGTCGCGGATCACCTGGCCCACGTTGGGGGTGACGGTGCCGGCCTTGGGGTTGGGCATCTTCTGCTTCAGCGTGCTACCCAGGCGGCCCACCAGTGGCATCATGTCGGGCGAGGCCACGAAAAGGTCGAACTGCGTCCAGCCGGTCCAGCCCTTCTGGATCTTCTCCACCAGCTCCTCGGCGCCGACCTCATCCGCCCCGGCTGCTCGCGCATCCTCGGCCCGGTCGCCCTTGGCGAACACCGCGACCTTGCGCGACTTGCCCGTGCCGAACGGCAGGTTGACCGTACCGCGCACCATCTGGTCGCCATGGCGGGGATCTACGCCCAGGTTTATCGCAGCCTCTACCGTCTCGTCGAACTTAGCGGTCGAGATCTCCTTCACCTTGGCGAGGGCATCGACCGGCGCCATGGCCTCGATATCTTTGCCCAACTGCTTGACGATGGCGTTGAAGCGCTTGGAGTGCTTGGTCTTGCCGACTTTGCCCTCGCGCCGCTGGCGAGTGCTAACCTTCGGTCCTGGCATCTTCTCTTCTCCTGTGGTTCAAACGGAGCCCCTTCGCGGGGCGCCTCCCACGGGTCGCGAGCGCCTTGAATGCGCTCAGGGACAGGCTAGGCCTCGACACCCTCGACATTCACACCCATGGAGCGCGCCGTGCCGGCAATGATGCGGACGGCGGCTTCCAGCGTGTTTGCGTTGAGGTCAGGCATCTTGGTCTTGGCGATCGCCTCGACCTGCTCACGGCTCAACGTACCGACCTTGGTCTTGTTCGGCACACCGGAACCGGCCGTAATGCCGAGCGCCTTCTTGATGAGGTCGCCGGCCGGCGGGGTCTTGGTGACGAACGTGAACGACCGATCCTCGAAGATGGTGATCTCAACGGGCACAACCGAGCCGACCTGCGATGAGGTCTTCTCGTTGTACGACTTGATGAACTCCATCATGTTGATGCCGTAGGGGCCCAGGGTGGAGCCAACCGGCGGCGCGGGGGTTGCCTTGCCGGCTGCGATCTGGAGCTTAACTACGGCGGTGATCTTCTTGGCCAACGGACCGCCTCCTCGTCAGGCCTTCTCGACCTGTGTAAAGTCCAACTCGACCGGTGTCTCGCGGCCGAATATGGAGATGAAGACGCGCAACTTCTCTTTGTCGATGTTGACGTCCTCGATCTTGCCGGTGAAGTCCGCGAACGGGCCGGAGATCACCCTGATGACATCGTCCTTGCTCCACTGCACGCGCGGACGCTGAACGGCGCCTGCCTCGGTCTGCAGGATCGCCTGCACTTCGCGCTCCTGGAGCGGTACGGGTCGATTGCCGGAGCTAACAAAGCCAGTGACGCCCGTGGTGGACTTGACCAGGTACCACGTATCCTCGTCGAGGACCATGTCGATCAGCACGTAGCCTGGAAAGACCTTGCGCTTGACCTCGGTTCGCTTCCCCGCTCGTGTCCGTACCTCCACCTCGGTAGGGATGCGGATATCGTAAATCTTGCTGCGAAGGCTCCGCGCCTCGGCCTGGCGGAGGATGTTTGTCATCACCTTGTTCTCATGGCCTGAGTAGGTGTGGACCGCGTACCAGTGTCGTTGCCCTGTCATGGCTGGTTCATCACTTTATGATCTGGAACTTCCGGGTGAGGGTGGTGAGCACGAAGTCGATGGCGCCAACGTATGCGGCAACCGCTACGATGACACCGATCACCACGACAGTCAGCCGCCAAGCCTCACGGGTGGTCGGCCAGGTCGTCTTCTTGAGCTCCACCCAGACCTCGTGCACGAACGCGCTGAAGCGCGACATCGCGGTCGGAGTGGTCGGATTCGTCGTTGCCATCTGCACCCCCAGCAACCGATTGGTTCGCGAGTATTCATCGGGAGCTACGCCCCCTTCAACACTCTGGAAGCGGAAGGGAGGCTGAGCGACAGCCTCGCACTTCCGCTTCTAAAGATCTGAGCATAGTTGGCAGGGGTGGCAGGATTCGAACCCGCGGCCACCCACTTTGGAGGCGGGTGCTCTACCAGCTGAGCTACACCCCTGCGTTCATGCGGCGCCCTGCATGTGGGCCGAGCGCCGCACTTCTCTACGCTACTTGGCCTCCCGATGGACCGTGTGCTTGCGGCACGGGGGGCAGTACTTCTTGAGCTCCAGGCGGTCCGGATGCTTCACCCGGTTCTTGGAGGTCACGTAGTTGCGTGAGCGGCAATCGGTACACGCCATCATGAAGATGATTCTGGTCTCTTTTTGAGCCATCGCGCTACTCGAGAATCTTGGTGACGACGCCGGCGCCCCCGGTGTGTCCACCCTCGCGGATGGCGAACCGAAGGCCGTCGTTCATGGCGATGGGCTGGATGAGATCGCCCGTGATCGTGATGTTGTCACCGGGCATCACCATCTCAACGCCG
>CAJBBX010000061.1 GCA_903951425.1 uncultured Chthonomonas sp. | reverse complement strand
TGATGATGCCGGGCTGCTTCTCCAGCCCCGAGGCAACGGCCTTCGGATTGGAGCCTTGCAGCTTCAGGCGGAGCGCCGTGGCCTTGTCGCCCTTGCGCAGGGAGACGACCATCTCACGTTTCGTCAGGAAGAGCGTGCCGCCGCCGGAGCGGGCGACGAACTGCACCTGTGATGGGTAATGCCCGGTGTTCCTCTCGAACGTCAGGGGCAGGTCTGGCATCTGCGGCGCCCGAAGGGCCGCGGGAGGGGCTGCGCCGGCCGATGCGGCCAGGGCAATCAGGGCCGCCGGTAACGCGAACGCGCCCCGGGGCAGGAGGATCAGTCTTCGCATGTGCCACCTTTCCCAACCAGCAGAAACCAGGAGGCTCCCCACCATGGGGAGGCGCCCGTGTGGGGCGGCAAATCGTGTCTGAGCGGAGCCGCAACGGCCCGCCGGTCAGGCGACGCACCCACGTTCGCAGGATATCACGTTTGGGGAAAGTACGCAAGCCCCTTGTCTCTCAGTGCGCAAGATCGTAGGCGCTTCTGCCGGATCGGACCCCAACGGCGGAGGTGAGTGTGACGCGCGGCGTTGAGGGGCATGGGCCGGCAGAACGACTGCGTCCCGAGACGGAACAGCGCCCCCGGAAGCCGAGGCCACCGGGGGCGCTGTTGCCCTGGGTGTTGGGCTCGTGCCGCGGCTATTGGCTCACCATCAGCGTCGCCGGGGCGCTACCGGCCTTCCCGCCCCTCGCGCTGTATCACGCTCATGATGGCGCGGAGGCCACTGAGGCGGCTGCCCGGGTTGATGCTCCCTGCGGCGGCTATGAGCAGGCCCCTACCGGAGCCCACGCCGCGGATGTCGCGCAGGGCCTCGGCGGCGACCTCGTCGTCGGTGCCGCGGGCGAAGGTCCAGGGCGCGATCTGCCCGTGGATCACCGTGCGGGGCATGGCTGCGCGGATCTCCTCCACGCGGAGGGTGGGCCCGAAGTTGCCGTGGTTCACGCCCACCTCGTTCAGCAGCGGCAGCAGGTGGCCCATGGCGCTGTCGGAGTGCTGGAAGCGCCAGTCGTCGGGGCCGGGCGCGAACTCGGCGTAGACGCGCCGCAGAATGGGCTGGCCGAAGGCGGCGTAGAGCTCGGGGCTGAGCATGGCGCAGTTGTCGTCGTTGAAGCCGAACCCGCGCCGGTCGGGTGTGCCGCTAACCTCGTAGAAGAGCCTGGTCATGCGGATGATGACGTCGGCCAGCACGTCGCGGAAGCGCACGGCCAGCTCCGGCAGGTCGAGGATCAGGAAGATCAGGTTCTCCACGCCGTAGATGCTCATGGCGGCCGTCACAGGCCCGCGGATGCCTCCTCCCAGACGCGGGGTGGCGCCAGTGGCTTCATGGATCCGCTTCACCTCGGCGTCCCAGTTGTCGGGTAAGAGGAAGTCCCGCAGGTCCCGCTTCTCCACTCGGTCCAGCAGGGCCTCCAGCTCGGCCGGCGCCTGGACCGATGGCATGACCCAGCCTGTGCCGCCCACGTCGATGACGGTGGCCTCGAAGAGGTCCGTGATGCCCTTTACGCCCGGGAAGCGATGCTCGGGCGGTGGCGCATCACCCTCGGGCAGGAAGCGCATGCCCACCAGCCGCTCGGCCTTGTCGTTGTAGCGGTGGCGCAGGTCCCTGTCCACGAAGTAGGGATCCTGGATCTCTGCGCCGGCCTCCGGAGGCATGGGCAGTCCCAGCTCGTGGTAGACGCAGGTGGCGGGCATGCGTATGGCCAGTGGCGTCTGCGGCTTGTCGGCGCTGAACCAACGGCCATGGGAGGCGGCGTCATCGGTCCAGAACCGGTCCAGGTCCACGTCGTACAGTCGCGGGCTTCGCTCATCGCTCATGGGATGCTCCTGCGGTCGGGCGTTTCTGAAAGACCGGGCGATTTTGCGGGCACAGGAACCAATCATGCCCGCCTTTGCGTCTACACCAGTAGCTGAGGCTGGACGAGCCGGTGGCCAACCGGGAAGTCGGTAATATGCTAGTCGCCCTTCTCGGAGGCGCGTACGGCAAGCGCCACAGCGTCGGATCATGTCGTTCTACACATAGAAGGAGGTGCCCATGATTGATTCCCCGCCGGGTGATCTAGACCGCCTCCGCGAGATACTGACGTCGGAGGCGGTTGCTCATCCGACGTAACGCGGGCCAAGCGCCCGCCGCCAACTGAACAACGGACCTGCGGCCCGCCGGCGATGTCACCCCGGCGGGCCGCTGCACGTCAGCGCCCCGCACCGATGCGGTAGAGGCCCGAGAGCGTCCGGATCAGCAGCGTCCCGTCGACGATGGCCGGAGTGGCCAGCGTGTCCTCCTCCAGCGTGTTGCGGGCCAGCACCTTGAACTCCGCCCCGGCCTGCACCACCACCATGTTGCCCTTCTCGCCCAAGCAGTAGACCTTCCCGTCGCCGGCGACGGGCGACGCCGTGATCGGCATTCCCGAAGCCAGTCGCTGCCGGTAGAGCTGCTTGCCCGTGGCCTCCTCGTGGCACTGGAGCACGCCGGAGTCGCGGAGCGAGTAGACGTGGTCGCCGTACGCGATGGGCGTGGGCACGTAGGGGCCCGCCTTGGGGTCGCACCACTGCACCGAGGCGTTGCCGGTTTCACCCGCCTTCAGCGAGATGTCGCCCGAAGCGCCGGGCTTGATGCAGTAGATGGGCGTCGTGGGTCCGCTGGCGTGGCCTGAGGCAATGTAGAGCCGATCATGGTAGACGAAGGGCGAGGGGATCGTCGCGTAGGACATCCCCTTGAGCTCCCAGAGCAGCTTGCCGGCCATGTCATAGGAGCGCACCACCTTGGAGCCGGAGGTGACCAACTCGGTGACGTCGCCGTGCCGCCAGATGAGCGGGTTGCACCAGTTGCTCTTTTCGGCGCGGTCCAGCTTCCACAGCTCCTTGCCGGTGGCGGCGTCGAGGCAGAGGAGCCACGACTTGGCCTCGTTGTCGTTCACCACGAAGATGCGGTTGCCGACCACCGCAGGCCCGATGGCGGTGCCCCAGTTGAAGAGCATGGGGCTCTTGCCCCAGCGGCGCGACCAGAGCGGCTTGCCATCCATGCTGTAGCAGAAAAGCCCCACGCTGCCAAAGAGGGTGTAGATGCGCTTGCCGTCGGTGACGGGCGTCTCCGAGGCGTGGCTCCCCTTGGGGTGCGTGAGCCAGTCCGGCACGGCGGCAGAGGCCTCGCGCTGCCAGAGCTTGCGCCCGCTCTTCAGGTCCAGGCAGAGGAGCGTCCAGCGCTGCGCTGCCGTGGTGGGGTACCCCTTGCCGTTGTCCTCCATCTTCTCGGGGATCCAGGGCTTCTCCACGTCGCCGGCGGGGATCGCCGTGGTGAGGTAGATGCGGCCACCCCACACCACGGGCGACGACCAGCCCTTGCCCGGCACCGGGACGCGCCACAGGACGTTCTCGGTCTTCGACCAGGTGACCGGGAGCGGGGAGCCGTCGGCGACGCCTGCGCCGTCGATCCCCCGGAACTGGGGCCACGGGGCGGGAGTGGCAGGCGCGGCGAGGGCGGCCCCGGCCAGGGCAAGCGCGGCGCAGAGCGCCGGCGCGAGGGTGAGCTTGGTGCGGCTCATTGGAGGGCCTCCAGGCAGTCGAGTGGCAGCGGCCGATCATCGGCCTGCAGCACGAGGGCGTGGAAGCCGTCTTCCAGCCCGGCACGAGAGGACACGAGGGCCGACGCAGTTTCTGTGTCGGCTCGCAGGTCCACGGAAGCGATGCGCTTGCCGTCCAGCAACACCGTTACGGTACCGTACTCAGGCCCGCGAGGCGCCCAGAGCCGGAAGCCGCGGCCCCGGAAGCTCCATTTGGCCCGCTCCCTGAGAGTTCGGCAGACGACTCCCTGGCCAGCGTGCCACATGGGGCCCTGGGCCGCGTCGTACGAGCCCTCGGCGATGCCCGAACCCGCGATGGCCTCCGAGGCGAGCCAGACCTGAGTGGCGGGCCTTGGAGCGCCCGTCACGGCGAAGCGGTCCACTGTCAGGTGCGTACCCGGCTCCAGCAGCAGGGCCATGGGGCCCGGCGCGGCGTCCACGAAGCCTACCCAGATGCGCTTGCCGTCCAGCGTCACGGTCGTCCGTCCGGCGGCGAAGGTGATGCGAACCTTGCGCTTGGTGGCGTCCGGCAGGGCGCCCTGCGCCGTCACGGTGGGCTCCGGGCGCTCGCCTGCGGTCAGCACGCGCCAGCCGGTGCGGGTCAGCTCCAGGCCTGCGTGGCGGGTCCAGGTCACCGGCGCGGGCTTGCCGTCGGCACGTCCCACCGTGGCCAGCGGCGCCTGGTAGCCCCAGGCCAGCCGCGCCGTGCCGGATGCCAGCGTCAGCTCCGCGTCCAACTCGAAGGGGCCGTAGGCGGTCCGCGTCACCGTTAGGCTGCGTCCCGAGTGCGCGGTCAGCGTGAAGCCCCGCTGCCGCATGGGCTTGTCCCAAGGGCGGGTGGCCGCGTTGATGGTTCCTACACCGCCTTCGGCGTGCCTCGACGGGAAGAGGAGGTCCAGCCGCCCATCCACCACCTGCGCCGACGGCGCCTGGCCCCAGATGCCGAACGCCTCGTGCGCCACGGGCTCGGCGTGCCAGAAGGAGCCGTGCTGGTAGACTGACCAGCCCTCGGGCTTGTGCGCCTGCTCGATAGGCGCCCGCATGATGAGCTGGAAGTTGCGGTTGGCCCCCACCGACGTGCGCGGGTCGTACACATAGCCGCCATGCACGAAGCTGGGGAAGGCCTCCACGGGGGCGGGATAGTAGGTGTCGCCTTCAAGGCCCGCCACCATCACCGGCTCGGACCAGCGGCCCATGGGGTCGGCCGCCGTAACCGCCACCTGCCCCCAGGCGAAGTGGGCGCCGGAATCGAGGTCGGCCAGCACCAGCCAGTCGTTCTTCCTGCGGACGAGCGAGGTGGCGTAGGCCCGGTGGTAGCGCGACGAGTGGTTGTTCCACTTCTGCACCTCGGATGTGCGGAGGATGGGCCTCGGCGCGCGGTGGAAGGGGCCTTCGGGCCGGTCCGCCCAGGCATAGGCCAGCCCGCTGTCGGCTCCGTCCGACGGCGCGGAGGCGTTGGCCCAGGTGGTGTTGGAGGTACACCAGTCGAAGCTCATATGGTAGCGGCCGCCGTGGTAGACCACCTGCACGTCGGGCGCGATGGTCGGGGCGAACTCATCGCCCTCGAACTTGAAGCCCGGGTCGTCGAAGACGGGCCCCACCTCGGTCCACGTCTTGCCCTGGTCCGTGGACTTGTGGACGCGGCAGTGGGTGACGGGCAGTCCCGCGCCGAAGGCGTAGCCCTCCAGATAGTAGCCAACGTAGGCGTAGCGGTCGCCGGAGATCGGGTCCTCCAGCAGGGAGACGTTCACGGGCCATTTGAAGGGCTCGGAGCCGCGGACGATGGGGTTGCCCGGCTCCCGCACGAACGAGTCGAAGCTCGGGTCGCCCAGGATGGGGTGCCGTAGCCAGGCGTCGGCACGGGCGGGCAGGGCGTAGTCGATGGCCTGCCGGCGCGCGGGCGGGACGGGCCAGCGAGCCGGGAGGACCGGGTTCACGGCGCCCGCCGCAAGCACGGCGGTCACACCACGTCGGATAGGGGACATGCCAACTCCTCATCACAGGTTCGTGCGCATCCGCCCGGGTATGCTTGAAGGGCGCACATGCGGCAGGAGGTTCGGCGCGGAGGCCGCCGGTTCCTCCGCGCCGGCAGTCGCCGCCGACAGGAGCGTCCTATGCCCAATCCTATGCTCGCCGACCTTGCCGCCGAGGTGGCCGCCCTGGCCGCTTCTCCCGAGCAGTTGGTGCGCCGCCGCCTTTGGGCGGATCTCCACTCGCTCCGGGCGGCGCGGCCGCTGGTCAGCTACGCCATGTACACGCGCGTCTGGGAGCGTGAGCTGGCCCCGGAAAGCGCCATCGTCAGCCCCGGCGGACTGGTGCGTGCCATCGAGGTGCAGCTCCGTGCGCGGCTCTGGAAGGCGCGCAACATCCCGGATGACGAGCCCGCGCTCCCCACGGTCTGGCTCTGGGCGCCGCCGCTGCCCGGCTCGGGGCCGCTCTGGGGCATCGACCTGCCCAGCCGCCAGTCCGACGCGCCCGGCGCCTACAAGCCCATCCCGCCCATCGGAGGCCGCCAGGACCTGCCGCGCCTGCTCCCGCCGCGCTACCGCATCGACCGCGCCGAGGCCGACCGGCTCATCGCCGAGGCCACCGAACTGATCGGCGGCGCGTTGCCGGTGAAGGTTCACCACGACGAGGCGCATTTCGGCCCCTTCGAGTGGGTTGTCCGCATGCGCGGCATGGACGCCCTCCTCTTCGACGTGGTTGACGAGCCCGCCCTGGTGCATGACCTTATGGAGATCGCCACGTCGGGCATCATCGCCTACCACCGCGGCCGCGAGGCCGCCGGCGACGCCGACCCCGAGGCCGGACTCACGATTCACATGTATACCGACGACCTGCCTGCACAGCCCCGCCTCCGCCATAGCTGGGCCTATGTCCACGCCCAGAGCGCCGCCTCATTCTCGCCGGGCATGTACGAGGAGTTCGTGCAGCCCTACAACGCCCGCGTGGCGGCCCTCTTCGGCAAGGTCTACTACCACGGCTGCGAGGACCTCTCCCGGAAGGCGCGGATCATCGGTCGCCTGCCCAACCTCCGCCTCTTCCATATCGGGCCATGGACGCCGCCGGAGCCGGTGCTGGAGGCACTGGGCGACCGATGCGCTTACGAGGCCCACTCGCACCCCACGCAGGTGCTCTTTGAGGGGGACTTCGGTGCCGTCCGAACCGGTCTGGCGCGCCTGGCCGCCGGCATGCGCGGCTCGCAGCATGTGCTGAAGCTCTGCGACGTTGAGACCCTGGGCGGCCGCGGCGAGCGTCTGGCAGCCTGGGCCGTGGCCGCCCGCGAGGCCGCTGAGGGCGGCTAGATCGCGGGCGACCGGTGTGCCTGTGCTCAGTCCGATGCGTGCCCAGTCGGTGCGTGCATCGATCCGCCCGTCCAGAGCGCCCTGCGCCGGACGCCCGGGTATGGAGCAGACCCTCCCTTGACGCTGTGCCAGATGATCCGGTTCAGGGCATCCTCGTCGGTCTCGGTCAGCTGATCCGGCGCACTGAAGTCCATGGCCGCGGAGCGCATCGCGCCATACGCCGCTGGCTGGTTCCGTGCCTCGAGGTCTGTCCGAGCCCGCAGGCAGGTGTAAGGGGCGAGGTCGGCACCCTTGCGAAAGGCCTTGTAGAGGGGCGTGGCGGCTGCATCGAACTGCGACATGGGTGGCAGACCCAGGATCAACTCCATGGTGCGCAGGACCGATGCGGTCGTGTAGAAGGTGCTGTCGACGCCAGAGCGGCGGGTGTAGGGCGACACGGCAAGAGCTACCGTGCGGTGGGCGTCAACATGATCGGGGCCGTTTTGCGCATCGTCCTCGATCACGAAGATGGCGAACTGCCGCCAGTACTTGCTCCGGCTGACGGCCTCAACAATCTTGCCCAGGGCCAGGTCATTCGATGCGACCGCCGCCCTGGGGGTGAAGGCCCCCGGCGTAGTGCCCTTCGTGTGATCCTCGCTCAGGGCCATCACCATGAATGACGGGAGGTTCCCGGCACGCTCGTACTCGCGGAACTCGTCGAGGAACACATCGACGTGGTCATAGTCACGGCGGCCGGCAGCGCGGGCGGCGGCCCACTCGGCCGACATGCGCTTGCGGGTGTGGTAATAGTAGGTCCTGTAGTCCACGCCGTGCCGTTCACAGACGTCCCAGATGCGGCCGTTCGGTGTGGCCGCCAGCGCCTCGTTGAGAGGCGGCGAGCCCTTGCCTGAGTATTGCTGGGGCCAGGTCCGCGACATGAAGTCGGGAACGTAGGCGCCATTGGACCAGTGGTGACCGTCCACGGACACCTCTCCATCGCAGTACAGGTTGTCGAGGACCACGAAGTCCCGTGCGAGCGCATGGTGGTTCGGCGTCACCTCCTCGCCGAACAGCGTCAGCCGTGGATCGCCGTTGCCCAATGGCCGCCCCCGACGGTCCTTCAGGTCGCCGAGGACCTGATCATAGGTTCGATTCTCCTTGATGATGTAGAGGACGTGACGTATGGGCGATGCGTCGCCCACTCTCGATGGTATCGGGTTGGCCCCGGGCCGTGGCGCGTTACGGGGGCGGGCCAGGACTTCGTCGCCGTACGGTGAGTTGTCGAGCGCCTGCCTGCTCATCTCGGCCAGACGAGCGGCATCGGGGATTTCAACTGTAGAGACGAGGCCGCCCAGGAGTGTCACGATGTACGGGAAACCAACGGCTGCGGTCTTGCTGGCGGGGTACGCACTTACGGGGTTAGGCCCGGTACCAAGCCCCTTGGCGCTACCGATGATCAGGCGCTTCCCGTCTGTCGTCGCGCAGACCGAGGTTGGGTACCAGCCTGTTGGCACGATGCCCCTGACGCGGCTACGGCCATGCTGCGAGATATCTACCAGTGCCACGCAGTTGTTGTCCGCGTTGGCCACGTACAGGGTCTGCTGATCCGGCGCCAGCGCCAGTGCGCTTGGCGTCGATCCCGCCGGCGCACGCGGGGTGAGCCGTGTCACAATCCACTCCTCGATCTTGGCCGTCTTCGAGTCTAGGACCAGCACGGAGTCGTCGTTGCCGCATGAGACGAACAGGCGTCCGCCGGATTCCACGAGGTCGTTCGGATGGCTGCCGACGGGGCTCGTTCGCCGGACCGTGAGTGCGACGGGGTCGAGTGTCGCCATGGACGCCGCGCCCCAGAGGAGCGCGTACAGGGATTTTCCGTCGGCTGAGATCCGGAGGCAATAGGGTCTGGCGCCTGAGTTGACCTTACATACCGCCTCCACCTTGCCGTCGGGCAGTGTGATCCGGTAGATTGCATCGGTGGCGAGTGCTGCAACAAAGAGGCTGCCGTCGTCCGGCGATATGGCCAGTCCCGCCAGCCACGGCGCATCGCGCCGGGTGTCTGGTTCATCGACCAGCAGCGGATCAAGCGCCTTCAGCACGCCGGCAGCGTCCGCGGCGAACACGTGGACCCGGCCGGACACGCCGCCGGAGACGTAGAGGCGATCGCCTGTATGGTTCCAGACCACACCGTTCCAGGCTCGGCCGAGGCTGAGGGTCTGCCGGGACTTTCCCGTGGTCGAATCCAGGACGTACAACGTGTGCTCGCCGGCGCCGGCCGCGACCATGGCGATGGTCTTGCCGTCGGGGCGGGTCGCACACCCCAGCAGCATATCCGCAGTTCGCTCGTGGCTACCGGCAGGCGTCACCCGCCAGCCGTTATGGAGGCGTACGTAGCCCTGCCCGGGGCCGGGTCGGGCTACCTGCCCAACAGAACTCGCCATCACTGCCGCCGTAGCCAGGATCGCCGCCGCCCAGGCGACAGGCAGTGTCCCATTCGGTCGCATTCAGTTCGGTCTCCCTTCCGCACAAGGACCGGCCGGAGGCGCATATCCGCGCCTCCGGCCGGTGTGGTGAACCTGCAGAACCCAGTACCTACCGCGTGTACGTGGCGTCCGTAGCCTCTGGGTAAGTGTAGATGCCCATGCGTGCATACTCGCCCATGATCTCGGCCTGGCTCTTGGCCGTGCCATCCTGGCGCAGGAACGGCGGATCCTTGGTCCACTTCGAGTGCCCATCGCAGTACGTCCAGTTGCGGCCTTCTGCATGCCGCTTCCCGAGCGGCCACCTGCCCGTTCCTGCAGCGTTATTGCCATACCCTGGTGCGATGTACCATCCCGCAAAGAGCGTACCGTCGGAACTCAGGCTCGTGCCGACATCAGCCGCATAGAACACGTTCGCAGGGTTCTGAATGTAGGCCATGGGATGCATCTTGCCTCCCTTGTAGGCGCTACGGCTGTTAGTCGGATCGTAGGTGCTGCTCAGGAAGTAGTTCCCCGCGTAGGAGAGCGGGAACGACCGCAGCATGGCGTTCACGACGTTGCGCATACCGACGAACGAGCCGGGCATTCCGACGGCGATGAGCTGGGCCTCATAGCAGTACGACCCGGTCTTGTTGAAGCCGCCCTTGGTGGGGTCGCTCGGACACGTGAAAATCTGCCAGTTCTTAATGTATTGATGAGATGCGATGGGAAATGAAAACACGCCGCTGAAATAGGCATCACCTACGGCATGGTTGCCGCTGGCGTCCGCAGTCGGGCTGCTGCAGGGGCCGTCCCAACCCGTCTCGGGCAGCGTGTCGTCGTAGTCCTGGGCGTACATCATCACCGCCAGGCCGATCTGCTTGGTGTTGGAAAGGCAGCTGGCCTTCCGAGCAGACTCGCGGGCCTGGGCAAAGACCGGAAATAGGATCGCGGCCAGGATCGCTATGATCGCGATGACCACCAGCAGCTCTATGAGGGTAAACCCTCGCGGAGGGCGATCGTGCATGGGCTGTGTGCCTCCTGTTGGATTGCCGGCGTCTCGCCGACACAGCCAGCATACAGGCCCAGTGTGGTGATAGGGTTAAGGCAGCATGAACATTCGGTTAGGCCCGCGAGGCCGCTGAGGGCGCGTCGTGATCTGCCCCGGTTGCGGCGAGCCGTCCGGGCCGTCTACGCTTGTGCAGTGACATCACTCTCCTGAGAGGTACCATGCCATACTCCTCGCGATTGTGGGCGGCCGCCCTTGCGGTCGCCGCGGTGGGGTTCGCCTCGCCGCCCTCCGGCGCCGCGCCCAGACGCGCCCGGGTTCCGCAGGTTCACTACACGGCCTACCGGCTGTCCAACGGCCTCCGCGTCATCCTCAGCCCGGACCGCTCCGCGCCGGTGGCGGCTGTCAGTGTCACGTATGACGTGGGCTCCCGCAACGAGAGGCCCGGCCGAACCGGCTTCGCGCACCTCTTCGAGCACATGATGTTCCAGGGCTCCGAGAACGTGGGACGCGGCGAGCATATGCAGGTTGTCCAGGAGATCGGCGGCACCCTCAACGGCAGCACAAACAAGGATCGAACCAACTACTACGAGGCAGTGCCCGCCAACCAGCTTGACCTGGCCCTCTTCCTTGAGGCCGACCGCATGCGCTCGCTGGACGTGAGCCAGGCAAACCTCGACAACCAGCGCCTGGTGGTCAAAGAGGAGCGGCGGCAGAACTACGACAACCAGCCCTTCGGCCAGATGTCCGAGACCATGAGCCGGCTCGCGTTCACCAGCTTTGGCTACCAGCACAGCACCATCGGATCCATGGAGGACCTGAACGCCGCCACCCTGGATGACGTCCGCACCTTCTTTCGCACCTACTACGCGCCCAACAACGCCGCACTGGCCGTGGTGGGCGACTTCGACATGGCGACCGCCCGCAGGAAGGTGGAGAAGTACTTCGGCTCCATCCCTGCCGGGACGCCTCCGCCCGCGCCCGATGTCGTCGAGAATCCGCTGGGCGGCGAGAAGCGCCAGACGATGACCGATCCGCTGGCCCGCACCACCCGCTTCGAGGCCGCCTACCGCACTGTTACAGGCGATCATCCCGACGCGCCTGCCCTGCAGATGCTGGGCGGCATCCTCAGCCGGGGCCGCTCGGGCCGCCTCTACACCGCCATCGTCGAGAAGCGGCTGGCCATGAGCGCATCCGCGGGCGGGTTCGCCGGCCGGGGGCCGGGGCTCTTCAGCTTCTCCGCCACGCTGTCGGCCAATGCCTCCACCGCCAGGGTCGAGGCCGCCTGGGAGGCCGAGCTGGCTCGCGTGCAGAAGGAGGGTGTCACCGAGGACGAGGTGGCCAAGGCCAAGGCGCAGGCCCGCGCATCCGCCATCGGCGGCGGGGGCTTCCGCGGCGGCGGCGGCGGTATGCAGACGGCCATGGGCCGCGCCAACGCCCTCTCGCAGAACGCCATCTTCTACAACGACCCGGGCCGCATGAATACGGCGCTGGCGCGCACCGAGGCGGTCACAGCCGCCGACCTGCAGCGCGTGGCACAGCAGTACCTGCGGAAGGACAACCGCGTCGTCCTGATCTGCACGCCCGAGGAGGAGCCCGACATGGACCTGTACGCCACGGCCGGCGAGGAGCGCTGACATGAATCGAGCGCTGCTGAGGGCCGGCGTCCTCGTGGGGTTGGCCGCTCTCGCCATGCCGGGGATGTGCCAGGACGTGCCCGAAGTCGCCCAGGAGGTCACCGGAGCTGTCATCAAGGGCAAGGCGCCCGTGGCCCGCGAAGTGCTACGGGTCCGCTTCCCCAGGCCCAGGTCGTTCAAGCTGGCCAACGGGCTGGCCGTCTACCTTCTGGAGGACCACCGCACGCCGTCGATCCGCCTAAACATGAGCCTCCGGGCCGGCGGGTTCTATGAGCCCAAGCCCGGCGTCGCCTCCCTCACCGCCTCCATGCTTACCGAGGCCGTCGGTAGCCGCGATAACAAGCAGCTGACCGACCTCACCGAGGGCCTGGGCCTGCAACTCGGAGCCTCGTCGGGACCCATCCAGGCGTCCGTGAGTTGTTCCGGCCTCTCTGAGAACACCGATGTCCTCATCGGCCTTCTGGCCGACGCCCTGCTCCGTCCGGCC
>CAJBBX010000060.1 GCA_903951425.1 uncultured Chthonomonas sp. | reverse complement strand
CGGGGCGGAACACCTGCAGCGTGGGTTCGGTGACGTTTGTGAGCCGTAGGATCGCCTGCTTGGCGGGCTTGCGCTCGGCCTCGGGCGTGGTGTCGTGTTCCGGGCCGATGTCACCCGTCTCGCCGGGTGCCACGCCGGGCCAGAGGCGAACCTGCGCGGAGGGGGGCGTCTGGGCCGCCGAGGCCGCCACGGCCGCTGCCGCCGCCAGAACAAGTAGGACGATCGTCGTCTGCATCGCTTCCTCCGAGAGCCGACGGCGGGCCTGCGCGCCTCGCCGGAGAAGGTGTACCCCATGGCCCGCGCGCGGCGCTGGTCGTAGGCGCGCCGTACGGTCTATAATTGGCGACCAATGCCAGCGTCTGCCCGCTGACCCAGGACCCCCTTGGGAGGATCACCTTGCCGGTTCCCGATGCACCCGCACGACCCGAGGCCGTAGCCGTCATCCTGGCCGCCGGCAAGTCGACCCGCATGAAGTCGGCGACGCCCAAGCCGCTGCACCCGCTTTGCGGCATCCCGCTGGCTACCCATGTCATACGGGCCTGCCGGGCCGCGGGCGTCGGGCGCATCGTCGTCATCGTGGGCCATGCGGCCGATCGAGTGCGCGCTGGGCTGGGCGACGGCGTGGAATATGTGCTGCAGCAGAACCCCCAGGGCACCGGCCACGCCGTGCGGTGCGCCGCCGATACGCTGGCGGGCGTGGAGGGCGACGTGCTGGTGCTGGCCGGCGACGTGCCGCTGCTGAAGGCCGAGACGCTGACCGCCCTGCGCGCCGCCCGAGCCGAGGCAGGGGCCTCCGTGGCCTTGCTGGAGGGCTGGGCGGCAGACGCCGGACGCTACGGCCGCGTGCTGCACGGGCCTGACGGCGCCGTGACGGGCATCGTGGAGGCCCGCGACGCCTCGGTGGACCAGTTGGCGGTGCACGAGTGGAACGCCTCTGTCTACTGCTTCAGTGGCCCGGATTTGCTGGAGACCCTGCCCGAGATCGGTAACCAGAACGACCAGAACGAGTACTACCTCACTGACGCGGTGGGCATCCTGCACGGCTGGGGCCGCCAGGCTGTGAGCGTCCGCGTAGACGACGAGAGCGAAGTCCTGGGCGTCAACACCTGCGTGGAGCTGGCCGCAGTCACCTGCGCCCTCCGCAAGAGCATCCTGCAGCGGCATATGCTGGCGGGCGTCAGCATGCCCGATCCCGACAGCGTTAGCGTGGACGTGGATGTGGAGATCGGCGCCGACACCCTCATCGAGCCCTACGCGCAGCTTCGGGGCCGGACCACGGTCGGCGCGGGCTGCCTGATCGGGGCGGGTTGCCGCATCGAGGAGAGCGAGATCGGCGACAGCGCGCGCATCCTGGCGTCCCACATCACCGAGAGCCGCATCGCCGCGGACGTCACCGTGGGACCGTACGCGCACATTCGGCCGGGTTGCGACATCGGCGCGGGCGCGCGCATCGGCAGCTTCTGCGAGCTGAAGCTGGCGGCGGTGGGACCCGGCGCCAAGCTGGCGCATCTGACCTACCTGGGCGACGCCGACGTAGGCGCCGAGGCCAACATCGGCGGCGGAACCATCACCTGCAACTTCGACGGATGGGTGAAGCGGCGCACGGAGATCGGGCCGGGGGCCTTCGTGGGCTCGAACAACACTCTGGTAGCCCCGATCCGCGTGGGGGCCGGCGCCTACACCGCCGCGGGCTCCACACTGACTGAAGACGTGCCCGATGACGCCCTGGGCCTGGGCCGTAGCCGGCAGGCCAACAAGCCGGGCTGGGCGCGACGCTTGCGCGACGAAAAGGGAGACCGATCAGAATGAGCGACCTGCGCCTCTTCAGCGGCAATGCCAACCCGGCGCTGGCCGGCAAGATAGCCGACAACCTGGGCGTCGAACTGGGCCGCATCCACATCCGACGGTTCGCCGACGGCGAGACATCCATCCAGATCGACGAGAGCGCACGGGGCATGGATGTCTTCATCGTCCAGCCCACCTGCCGCGCGGTCGACGCCAATCTGATGGAGTTGCTCATCATGATCGACGCTTTCCGCAGGGCGTCGGCCCGGCGCATCACCGCCGTAATGCCCTACTACGGCTATGCCCGGCAGGACAAGAAGATCAAGCCACGGGAGCCCATCACCGCGAGGCTCATCGCCAACCTCATCACCGTGGCGGGCGCCCACCGCGTGCTCTGCGTGGACCTCCACGCCGGGCAGATCCAGGGCTTCTTTGACATCCCGTTGGACCACCTCTACGCCGGTCCCATCATCGGCGAGGACCTGCGGAGCCGGGGCCTCTGCGGCGACGATGCCGTGGTGGTGAGCCCCGACGTGGGCGGCGTCACCCGCGCCCGGAGCCTGGCCGAGCAGCTCGGGTCTCCCCTGGCCATCATCGCCAAACGACGCCCTGAGCCGAACCAGGTGCAGATACTCGAGATCGTGGGCGACGTGGCGGGCCGGACCTGCGTGATGATCGATGACATGATCGATACGGGCGGCTCCATCGTGAAGGGCGCCGAGGCCCTCATCGCCCGCGGTGCCACGGCGGTGCATGCCTGCTGCACGCACGGCATCCTCTCGGGGAATGCGGTGGCGCAGGTGGCGTCGTCGCCTCTTGCGAGCCTGCTCGTGACGGACACGGTCCCCCCGTTGGAGGACGCCGGACCCAAGATCCGCGTGGTCAGCGTGGCGCCGATGCTGGCCGACGCCATCCAGCGCATCCACGCCAATAGCTCAGTCAGCGAGCTCTTCGGGGGCTATTCGAGGCCTACGTAAGGGGCCTCTGGGCGAGGGCCGATATACGGCTGGCGGCCGACCCCGCTAAGGGCCGGCCGCCGACCGCGTGTGCACCCCGCGACGCCGTGTGCCCGCGGTTCAAGAACCCGCATAACACGGGCGGATGTGCGCCGGCGCGCCTCGCGCTTCCCCGTTAGGGGATACCACTCAGCAACGCCGAGCCTCACTCCATTGAAGGAGCGTTGGCTCTGAACCGCAAATGGACATCACCAATCGCCTGCAGGGCCACCACTGCCGCATAAACCACTGACGGCAGAGTCTAACACATGGTGACCGTTGAGGCAAGGGCAAATCGCCTCAGAACATGCGATTGCGCCAGCCGGGCAGCAGCATCCCGCGATATCGCCTGAATGTGCCCGGCGCGTCAGCCGCCAAGGACGCGAAGGTCGGGCTACGGCGGAGGACCTCCGCGAAGCGGGCCTCGTAGCGCGCCATGGCCTCCGGAGCCGCGCCGGCGGACTCGGCGATCCCGGCCACCGCCTCCAGCGTGGCCGGCAGGTACTCAATCTCGCTGAGCAGTCCCGGCGCCGCAAGCGGCCATGCCTCGGCGGCGGCTACGCGCAGCGGCCCGGCCAGTTCCGGCGTGGCGCCGTCGTCCGTGATGCGATCCAGAAGCATGATGGCCCTGGCCAGCGCCGCCCCTGCCCGGTCGTCTCCTGTGAGGCTGCACGAGAGGCGCCGCACGGCCTCGGAGGGTTCCAGGTCGGGGTTCCAGAGCCACTGGGCCATGAGTGCCGTGGCGGGCAGGCGCGTCCAGGCCTCCAGCCGGTGACCGAAGCAGGCGTCGACGTCGAAGTCCCGCGCCACCCGGGCCGACCAGGGCATGTAGCGCAAATGCGGCGTCAGGAAGCTGTAGCCCGACTCCGGGTTGGCCGCGAAGATGAAGAGCCCCGTGCGGAAGCCCTGCTCCTTCTCCCATCGAGGCGTCGGCGTGGGCCCCTCCTCGGCCGTGCCCACCATGGTGATGCCCCGCCAACTGGATCGGAAGTCACGGCGCAACGCCTGCACCAGCGGCTTGCGAACCTCCACCTTCTGCTCCCGCTCCCAGATGGCGACGGGCCAGAGGTTCACCTCCAGGCCACCCCGTTGGTTCACGCGGCGGAAGAGGCGGGCGAACTCGCGCACCTGGCGCGCCAGCGAGGCCGCCTGGCCCTGCTTGCACCCGCGCGCCTCGCACCAGCAGCCGCCGGGATCGTAGAACCAGACCTGCACCGCATCGACCGCCCGAAGCCGATCCAGCTGGGCGCGCAACGCGGCCGTGATCGCCTTCCAGGCCTCCGGGTGGTTGGGGCAGACCACGGGGAAGCCGTGCCGGGCGTACTCGATGTCGGCGTGCCAGTCGGGATGGAGGTCGTAGATGTCGCGGGGGATCAACGTCGGCCCCAGCATGAGGACGACCTTGAGGCCCCTGCGCTGGGCGTAACGGATGGCCCCGGGCAGTTCGCGGAAGAGGCGGCGGCTGGTCTCGGTGCGCGAGAGGCGCGAGCCCGGCCAGGCCGTGACGTCGCTGCCCCAGAGGAAGAAGTAGAAGCGGTTCAGACGAGCCAGGGCCAACTGGTCGATGTAGGCGCGCCATCGGGCGGCGTCCCAAGTATGCGGCGTGATGGGCGGGATGTCGTAGCCAATATTCAGGTACTCGCCGCGTTCCTCGATGGCCGGGGCCTCGAAGAGGCGGGCATCCGGCGGTAGATCGAACCGCGCTCCGCCGCCGGACGCGGCGCGCAGGAGGCCCGTGAGGTGCGCCAGCCCGAATGCCAGCCCCTCGGGAGACAGGGCGGCCACCTCAGGTGGTTGGCCCGGCTGTCGACGGATCGCGTAGCCCTGCCTCCGTTGCCACGGGCGCAATGGAGCCAGGTTGGCGGAAAGGTCCCAGTCGCC
Organism: uncultured Chthonomonas sp.; assembly: GCA_903951425.1. Classification (GTDB taxonomy): domain Bacteria; phylum Armatimonadota; class Chthonomonadetes; order Chthonomonadales; family CAJBBX01; genus CAJBBX01. The sequence continues at coordinate 36,384 of CAJBBX010000060.1, read as the reverse complement.
CAGGCGGGGCCTGTCGGGATCGAGGCGAGTGAGGCGCACGCCGGGTGCGCTTCGGCCGGTGGCCCCGAGCAGGGCGCCGCGCAGTTGGAGCGCCTCCAGGGCGGTCTGCACGACCGGAGGTTGCACGGCGCCGGCGCCGGCCATGCGGCAAGCCAGCGCCGTCGCCAGAACGGCAGCCGGCCCCCATCCAATGAACCCCATGATCGCCTCCGTACCTGAGCATAGCACGGCGAGGCGTGCGGGGATCAGCGTCCTGCGGGCTGCTTGCCTGTCTGGGCGTCGGCCTCGGTGGTGACGACCCAGTTGGGCGGGAGCGCCGGAGCCATGCTGCGCCGCGCACGCGCCGCGGTGCGCCCGTGCGGCCACCGCACCGTGACGGCGTTGCGCGGCGGCTCCGGACGGCTCACGTGCATCTTGGCTGCCAGGCTCTGATCCGGCTTGGCGGCGCCGGCATTCCCTGCGCGACCAAACGCGGGAACGCCGTCGGCCACCGCTCCGCCGCCCATGCCGCCTGCCATGCCCGTGGGCGCGGCGAAGCCCTCTTGAGCACGCATCTCCTGCACGGCGCCGCCCATTCGGCCTCCAGCGGCGGAAGCCTCTGCCTTGAGGGCGACCGGCCCCGACGCGGCGGCCGCTTCCTCGACGTCAACGGCCTGGGTCAGGAGGAGCGCGTCGGTCGCGGGCGCCCACCGTGCCTCGGTGGCGGCGGCCACGGCTTGCAGCACCTCGGAGGCCGGCCGATCGACGCAGCGCAACCCGAGCCGGACTTCGGCCAGTGCGGGATCGACCCGCAACGGCCTGTCCAGCGCCTTGGCCAGCCGGGCGGCCAACTCGGGGGCGGGCATCTCGGCCAGGGTCAGCGTCACCGGCTTAGCGGCGACGGCCATGTCCGCGGCGACGTTGCGTCGAAAGGCGAGGGGCGCCGCGGGCGCGGGACCGGCCACGGCGGCCAGGGGAGCAGGCATGCCGCCCAGGGCATCGGCAGCCGCCGTTGGCCGCGCCTCGGCGCCGAAGGAGCGCAGCGAGACTGCTCGGGGCCGCGTCGGCTCGACGGCTCCGGCAACGGCCACCTCCTTCTTCGCCGCTCCGCCCGCGGTCGCATCGCGGTGCGTGATCGCGGCCACCGACCGGCGTTCGTAGCTCAAGACACGTTTGGCCCTTGAACCGCGGTCCGCGCCGGGGACCTGCCGGGCCGCTTCCTTCGCGGCGGGCATGGCGGCTGGACCGGCCGCTTGGGACGTCGCGGCCTTGTCGGAGGCCTCCTGAAGGGTCGACTGGGGGAGGGGCCGCACGACCGCCAGCCACGCGGCGGCAGCGACCGCAGCTGAAGCCGCCAGCGCGAAGGGCCACCGGGGCGCACGTCGGGGCTGTGCGGCAGCCGCCATGGCGCGGCCCAAGGGGCTACCTGCCGGGCTCAGGCCGGCCATGGAGCGCAGGTCGCCCAGTCCCGAACCCAGCGCCTCGCTGAACGCTCGGCACGATGGGCAGGCGGCCAGATGGGCCACCGGATCGAGCTTCGGCTCGGCTCCCGGCTGCTCCGACGGCTCCGCGCAGAGGGCGCGACGGCAGAGATCACATGCGGCGTCCATCAGTCTGTCTCGTTACTCCTGCTGCGCCAGCCGCCACTCAGCCAGGGCGCGGCGTGCCTGGTACAGCTCGTTCTCGGCCTTCTTGCGGTTCCAGCCCATGGCGGCGCCGATCTCCTCGACGCTGAAGCCTTCGACTTCCTTCATCACCAGTGCGGCGCGGTGCTGCGGCTTGAGTGTGGCCAGCGCCTGCATCGCCCGCATCCGCGCCAGCACGGCGTCCTCGAGCGAGTCGGCCTCCGTCACCAGCGTCTCCTCGTAGAGCGGCTCCACGGGCTTGGCGCTACGCTTTCGCTCCAGGCAGACGTTGAGCGCGATCCGGTAGAGCCAGGTGCGCAGGTTGGCGTCGGCGCGGAAGCCGCCCAAGGACTTGATGGCCCGGATGAAGGCCTCCTGCACAGCGTCCTCGGCGTCCTGCGGGTGGTGCAGCACGCCCAGGCAGAGCCGGTAGAGCGGCGCTTCGTGGGGCTCCAGCAACCGGCCGAGCGCACGCCCATCGCCCGCCCGTGCGTCGGCAAGCAATCGTGCATCCGCTGACCTGTCGGTGGCGCCGGCGCTCAATCCAGTGGTGATCCCGGTTCCGGCCGCCGTCGTTGCTGCCAACCTCTCCTCCTGCTTGTTGGATGCAACGGTGCGGCCCTTTCACTTAGCATACACGGAAGCCTCAAGCGGACGGCATGGACCGGAGCGTGACGCGCATCCTGAGGCCGCTCAGCAGGCGCCGCATGCTGTGATACGTGGTAGGCTGGTGAAGGCTCGCCCACGCCGTATCGGTGGCGATGCAGGCCTCCAGAATCTCCGGGCAATCGGTGAAGATGCGCCGCTCCCCCGGCGCGAAGCCCGCCGCCGCCACGTTGAGGCAGGCCGTGGCCGGCGCGGTGATGCGAACCCGGCCGTCGGCGTCCGTAGCGAACCGCGCGACCTCCCTCTCGGCGTCAATGACGGCCACTGCGGCGCCGGAGACAGGCCGCCCGGCCTCATCCACAGCGCTGAGGTCGACGCAGGCCGGCGTCGGCTCGGGGCGGCGGAAGCCGGACGGCAGGAACCAGATGACGCCCCCCACGGCCACCGCCGGCGGCGTCTCCGGTGCGGCGACGGGGTTGGAGAGGACGCGCAATGTGTACCAGGCGAACTCGTCGGCTCGCAGGTCGAAGGCCCCCGACCAGCTCCGAATGCCAAGGTTGCGCAGGTCCCATGCGCGCACCACCTCGCCGCAGCGGATGAGCTGCACCGCCGTGAGCCGCTCGGCGGGCTGCGGGGCGGACCAAACGCGCATCACGGCCCGCCGCACGCGGCCATCCGACGCGAACTCGGACCCCGGCGGCAGCCCGGCCACGCTCCAGCGCACGAAGGGGCCCGAACTGGCCACCACCCGGCCGGCCCGTATGGCCTCGACCACCTTGTCCCAGGTGAAGTCGCCGCGGACCCGCACGTAGGTTCGCAGCCGGCCGGGCCCGGCGCCGCGATCCAGGCAGGCGTCGCTGTTGGCCGTGCCCGCAATGCGGTACCCCAGGTTCAGGAGCGTGTACCAGACCCGCTCATCGGCGAAGAAGCCCGCGGGCCCGTCGTTCAGGATGTCGATGGCCGCGTAGGGCCCTCCCGCCACCATATCGAACGGCAACTCGGAGTTGCGGTTGGAGACCAGGTTGCCCTTGTGGGTCCAGCTACGGGTGGGGTGCGCGACCCCGGCCACGCCGCCCTGCCTCGCGACCTCCTGCAGCACGCGGTAGTTGGGCCCCGAGTGGAACCAGCCCGGCCCGCGGGAGATGTCCCTCAGTCCCACCGTCCAGCCGTGGCCCAGGCAATGGAGGTCGCCCGTCTCGCCGCCGTCGTCCTCCTCGATGAAGGACTTGGGCGTCTCCACGTTCCAGCTCACGGCCACGCCGGGACGGGACGCCTCGCGGCACCGCAGGTCCAGTTCGGCAGCGTCGGGCCAGGCGCCGGTGGGCTCCCACTGGTACGCCAGCTGGATGTAGTCGAGCCCCTCGGACTGGGCCAATCGCGCTCCGTAGGCGATATCGAGAGAGGGGTCGGACGACGGGTCATGCACCACATGCACGTGGTTGTCGCCGCCGTACCATCCCCACTTCCTGGCGTCGAACCGCCGAACGAGGACGGCCTCCAGCCGCTGATCGCTGGCTGGACCGACTGCCAGCTCCACGGCATCGTGGTCAAACCCCCGGCTCACCCTCAGCGTGGCTCCCGGCGGCGCCTCGAGCTCGGCGCATCCGTCGACACTCCAGACGGCACGGCTCCGGGCTCCGGGAACCAGGATGTCGGCCCGGAACGGCGACGGGTTCGCTCGCTCGTCGCGCACCCTGAGATGCACACGCACCATGACTGTGCCCACCCTAACCGGGTCCAGCCAGCACGGCCCTCAGCAGAAAGACGCCACTGCCGCCACCCACGAAGTATATGCCGCCCTCCCGGGTCAGTTGCCGGGGCTTGCCGTCCGGCGTCCACTGCGGGCCGCAGACAAAGGGGTCGTCCAGCGTGGTCAGCTGCTTGCGGTCCTTGCCGTCGGCCGCGCAGGTGAAGACGTTCATGGCGCCGCGCTCGCCGATGCCGATGTACGCGATCCGCCGCCCGTCGGGCGACCACGCGGCCATGGCGGCATCGGACAGCAGCGGGCCTGGACGCCCGCCGTCGGCGTCCATGCGGTGGATGGCGGGCTTCTTCTCGCCCGAATCGGCAGGGACCACGGTGAAGAGGATCGCGTTGCCGTTCGGCGACCAGGCCGGCAGCATGCCCTCGCCCAGCCGCGTGGCCGCTCCTCCGTCGGCCGGAACCACCCAGATACTGCAGGCCGCGCCGCCACCGGAGGGCCGCTCCAGCACGGCGTAGGCGATGCGCTTGCCGTCGGGCGACCAACTGGACCCGCAGCACTGCTGCTTGCCCCTGGCAACAACCAGGCGGCGCAGGCCTGAGCCGTCGGCGGCCATGACGGCGATGTCGGACGTGTTGTGGACCGGGTCCGCCACGGTGCAGGCGATGCGGGCGCCGTCGGGAGAGAAGACGCCCTCGGGCTCCACGGCATCGCCGTGCGTAATGCGCTTGGCGCCGGAGCCGTCGGCAGCGGCCATGTAGAGCTGGAGCACGCCGCAGCTACCCCGTTCGGAGGCGATGATAAGCCGAGCCGCAGGCGGCGGCCCTGGCGGCAAGGCGAGGGCCCAGAGCAGGGCGGGCAACCATGGGGCAAGCATCACGGAACTCCTTGGCGCAAGCAGCACACGTTCAAGCCTACCCGGCGCGGGCAGGTGAAGCGCACCGAGGCATGCTCCCCTGCCGAGACCAAGACGCACGCCAGGTTCATCGATAAAACCGCCAATAAATTCAATACAGTCAAAAGAATAACGTTACTTACATTATTGACCGTATTGACTCACCTGCCCTCAGTCCAACGCTTCCTCAGCCCCATAGTCCCCTCCGGCAGGTGATCCCGTGGTGCGGGGCGTATCTACCCTCCGTGCCGGCCAGACGCCGCACCCATTCCGGGAAGCCGTCGCTTCGGAGGAGCGCCATGCATCGATCGCTTCGCACCATCCTGTTTCTGTCTTGCGTTGTCGGCGCGTTGCCGGCGGCAGGCCAGACAAAGTTCGTGAAGTACGTTGAGCGCAACCAGAAAGCCTTCACCGCGCAGGTGCCCGCCGGCTGGAAGGCCATCGGCGGCGTCACCCACTGGGGGCCCGACGCGGCCGGCGCGCTGAACGCCACCGAGGCCAAGGTGGAGTGGACCGTGCAGAACAACGCGGCAGGCTCCATCCGAGGTATGTGGCTCCCCGACGTGCAGTTCATCGACATGACCTCGTCGCCCGCCGGCGGCATGTTTCCGCCCGGCTCGCAGTGCAACGGCTGCCTTTCCATGCCGCGCATGGGCCCGGCCAACTACCTGCTGCAGGTGATCCTCCCGCGCACCTCGCCCGCGGCGCAGAACGTCCGCGTGCTGAGCCAGGTCGCGGTGCCCGAGGCCGAGGCGGCGCTCAACAAGCTGCGCGCGCTCATGGGCGTGACGCTCCCGCTGGTCTACCAGGCCTCGCTGGTGGCCGTGGAGTATACCGAGGGCGGCGTCCGCTACCGGCAGCTCATGTTCGCGGCCGTGGAGGACAGCATCAAGCTGGGCGTGGGGCTCTGGAAGAGCAAGAGCACCATCACCTTCCGGGCGCCCGTGCCGCAGTTCGCCAAAGCGGTGCCCATCCTGCAGAAGGTGCAGAACTCCATCCAGATCAACATGAAGTGGCTGGACGCCGAGGTGCGGGCCGCCGAGCAGCGCACCGGAACGGTGGCCGGCACATTCAAGCATGGCCGCGATACCGACGCCAGCATCCTGAAGGAGCGGCAGAGGACCAACGACGGCATCAACCGGCAGATCCAACGCTTGCTGATCCAGGTGAACTGACGGCTATGCGATGGCAACCGCTGGCGGCGGCCCTGGCGGCCCTGTGTGCCGCAACCGTCGCCGGAGGCCAGTCGCCCGTCGCGGGACTGGCCGGCGGGGACTTGGCAGGCGGGGCGGCCGACCTGTTCGGCGGCATTCGCGGCTCCGAGTTGCGCTGCAATTTCATCTACGCCGCTCCCACCGGCGCCCGGTCGGTCATGGAAGGGCGCTTAATCCGCGACGCATGGCCGGCGGGGCCGCTTCGCCTCTATCTGAAGGCGGTGGATGACGACTTCGAGGGGCAGTGCGCCATCGCGGTCCTGCTCAACGGCCGGGAGCTCTTCGCCGGCAAGAGCGGCTTCCCGGACAAGGGGTGGCAGGTGCGCAGTTGGCCGATCCCGGACGGCCTGCTCAAGCCAGGCGACAACACGCTGCGCATCGAAAACCGCGAGCCCGAGGGCCGCGTCGGCATGCCGCCCTGGTTCATGGTGGCCCGTTGCGCCGTGGCGCCGCCGGGCTTCGTGTTCCGGCGCGACTTGGCCCGTGACTTCCGCGTAGCCATCCCGGCGTCGTGGCGTCCCTTCCCCAGGCCGCTTCCGGCCGGAGTGGAGCCCGGCTTCGCCGTGCGCGGCATCAAGGGCTGGATGTGGCGGCCCGAGCAGTATCTGGCCGAAATACCGTGGCTCGTGAAGGGCCGCATGAACTTCCTGATGAACTGCTACGCGAGCATGTTCGACGTGGAGCACTACCCCTTCGGCGACGGGCGCTCCAACCGCTGGTGGGAGCCGTTGCCGGCGGCCAAGCGCCGAGCATATGAAGGGGTCATGCGCAAATGCGCGGCGGCGGGTATCGCCTTCTGCTTCAGCATGAACCCCAACCTGAGCAGCGCCCGGCCGCTGGACTACGCCAAGACCGCCGACCTGGAGGCCCTCTGGAGCCACTACGCATGGGCTCAGTCGCGGGGCGTGCGCTCGTTCAATGTCTCGCTGGACGATATCAGCCAGGGGATCGACCCCTCCGGGCAGGCCCGCGTGGTGAACGAGCTGACGCGCCGCCTGAAGCGCAAGGACCCCGGCGCACGGATGATCTTCACTCCGACCATCTACTGGGGCGACGGAAGCGACCCGGCGGAGCGCACCTACCTCCAGACGCTGGCGCGCGAGCTGGACCCCGACGTGCGGCTCTTCTGGACCGGCGCGGGCGTGGTGGGCGGCATCACCCGCAAGGCCGCCGAGGCCTACGGCGCTGCCGCTGGCCATAAGCTCTTCATCTGGGACAACTACCCGGTGAACGACAACACGCCCACCATGCACCTGGGCCCGCTGGTGAACCGCGACGCCGACCTCTGCCGCGCGGCTGAGGGGTACATGAGCAACTCCATGTGCACCCAGAACGAGGCCAACCGCCTCCCCATGCTTACCTGCGCGGAGTATGCCTACAACCCGGCGGCCTACGATCCCGAGGAGGCCCTCGGACAAGCGCTGCTGCTCTGCGCGGACTCACGGCCGCAGGCGGACTGCCTGCGGAGGCTGGTGGAGGCCTATCCGGGCTTCCTGCTCTACGCGCCGCCCAGCACGTCGACGAACCCCGTGCGCGACCGTTTCGTAAAGCTCATCGCCCTGCCGCAGGGACGCTCGGCCGCCGAGGCCTACACCGACGCATCGGGGAGGCTACTCCGCGACCTGGGGCGCCTCTTCCCCGGCCGCTATCGCGCGGAGCGGCGAACGCTGGCCGCCGACGTGGCGTTCATGCGAGGCGCGCTGGCGGCGGAGCCGTAGCCTCGGGGGCCTCGCCGGCCCGGAAGCAAGCGACGCGGCGGCCGGGCGCGGCCTCGATGAGCGGGGGGCGCTCCTCGGTGCAGCGGGGGACGGCCAGCGGACAGCGCGTGCGGAACCTGCAGCCGGAGGGGATCTCCACCGATGTGGGCACGTCACCCTGCAGCGGCGCGCGCACGGCGCGGCGCGTGGGGTCCGGCGACGGAGCGGCCATGGCGAGCGCTCGCGTGTAGGGGTGCAGCGGGCTGGAGAAGAGCGTCTCGGCCGGCCCCTCCTCTACGATGATGCCGAGGTACATGACGGCTACGCGGCTGCAGGCGTGGCGCACCACCGAGAGGTCGTGGGCGATGAGCAGGTAGGCCATGCCGAGGCTCTCCTGCAGGTCCATAAGCAGGTTCAGCACCTGCGCCCGCACGGAGACATCCAGCGCCGAGATCGGCTCATCCAGCACGAGCAGGCGCGGCTCCGTGGCGATGGCGCGGGCGATGCCGATGCGCTGCCGCTGGCCGCCTGAGAACTCGTGCGGGTAGCGCGACATGTGGGAAGGCTCCAGCCCCACCTGCGCCAGCAGCGTGGCGACGCGGTCGCGGGCTTCCTTGCGATCCGCCAGCCTGTGCGCGATCAGCGGCTCCGCCACGGCCTCGCCGACGCTCATGCGGGGATTGAGCGCGGACATGGGATCCTGGAAGACCATGCCCAGCCGGCGCCGCGTCTGCCGGAGCGCCTCAGGTCCGAGGCCCAGCAGGTCGACGCCCTCGAACCGCACCGTGCCGCCGCTGGGCTCGATCAGCCGCAGGATGGCCCGCCCCGCGGTGCTCTTGCCGCAGCCGCTCTCGCCCACCAGCCCGAACGTCTCGCCGGCCTGCAGGCGCAGGTCCACCCCGTCCACTGCCCGCACGGTCTCGCGCAATGTGCGGAGCCCCTGGCGCCGGTTGACGGTGAATCGCTTCTGCAGGTCGGTGACCTCAAGGAGGGCGGCGTTCATGCGAACAGGATACCAGCGGTCCCGCCGGAGGAGAGGGGGGCTTCCGCGTCGAACGGTAGGGCCATACACCTAGGAGGCCGGACCATGGATGGATGCATCTTCTGCAAGATCGCGGCGGGGGCCATTCCCGCCGACATCATGTACCAGGACGACGAGTTCGTCGCCTTTCGCGATATCGACCCGCAGGCGCCCCTGCACGGCGTGCTGATACCCCGAGTCCACGTGGCCACGCTGGCCGACCTGGCGGATGAGGGGTTGGCCGGGCGCTACCTGCAGGCGGCTGTGAAGGCGGCGCGCGCCATGGGCGTCGAGGCGTCGGGCTACCGCGTCGTGGTCAACTATGGACCCGACGGCGGACAGCTCGTCATGCACGTCCATATGCACATTCTGGGCGGCCGGGCGCTGGGTTGGCCTCCCGGGTAAAACCGGACAGGGGCGCCGCGCGTAATCCTTAGTTGTGCGCCGCACGGCGTTGGGCTGTGTGCGCCGCAATACAATCGGAGGTCCGGCAATGAGACTTGGTCTGTGGATCGGCCCGGCCCTGGCCGCAGCGCTCTGTGTACCTGCACTGGCCCAGACGCCCGCACCGCAGGCGCTGGTGCAGCATACTTTCGAGGATACCGACCACGGCTGGACGGCGATGGGGGCCACCGCCCGTGTATCGTTGACACAAGCGGCCGGTCAGGCGCACAGCGGCAAGTCTGCGCTGAAGTTCGAGTACGAGGTGAAGAAGGGCGAGGTCAGCCTGGCCCTGGTGCCGGTGCCCGGCGGCCTGCCCGCGGCCACGCGGTCGTTGCGCTTCTGGATAAAGTCCGACTACGCGGCGGCCCTCATCGTCGTGCTTCAGGAGCAGGAAGCTAGGTACATCGCGCCGTTCTGCGTTCCCGCCAACGTCTGGCAGGAGGTCCATCTGGCCGCAGACGACTTCTCCCTTTCTGACGGCGAGAACGACCCCAAGGACGCCAACAACAAGCTGGACCTTGATCAGGTGGCGGCGGTGGGCCTGGCCGACATGGGCCAGATCTTTGTGCAGGGCGATCCCGAGATGGCCGCCAAGATTCTGGGGATCAAGCCGGGACCGCATACGCTCTTCTTGGATGATGTGACGCTGAGCTCCCAGCCCATCACCGAACCGGCCAATGCGGATATCGTGCTGGATTCCTTCGTTCGGCCGCAGCTCCTCTGGATGCCGTTGGGCGGCTGCGCGGCTGCGGTGGTGACGGACAAGCCCATCACGGGCAAGGGGTTGAAGCTGGACTACAAGCAGCTGACCGGCACTCCCGCCGGCGCCATGCGCGCGATCCGGGCGGGCAAGCTGACCGGCGCCGTGCGGCTGAAGCTGATGATGGCCTCGACGAAGGATGCCAAGGTCGCGGTGATCATCGAGCAGGTGGGCGGCGGCAAGTTCAACACAATGGCGGACTTAACTGGCGGCGGCGCGGCGAAGGAGATCGACCTTCCGTTCAGTGCCTTCGCGCCGTCGGATGATACCAAGGACCCCGGCGCCAAGCTGACGCCCGGGAGGATCAAGTCGATCCTGCTCATCGACCTGGCGGCGCTGACGCCTGGCGCGGACCAGGCCAACACCCTCTGGCTGGCCCACCTGCGCGGCGTGCGACAGTAGGGCAGACCAGGCGCCAGACAAGAGCGCGGCCTCCCCGAGAACCGGGGAGGCCGTTGGTTTCTGTGGTAGCCGAAGTGCGGCAGTTAGATAGGAGTGACGTTGGCCGCGCGGAGGCCCTTACCGCGGGTGTCGTTCTCAACATCGTACTGCACGCGCTGGCCCTCGGCCAACTCGCGGTAACCCGAGCTGCGGATCGCGCTGAAGTGCACGAAGACGTCGCTGCCGCCGTCATCCTGCGCGATGAAGCCGTAACCCTTGGTTGCGTTGAACCACTTGACCGTACCGGTCGCCATCAATGAGACCCCTTCCGATGCATGTGCATGGTCAATGTGCCCTGGTGAGGAAAGGCAAGCGATCGGACGGGCAACCGGCCGGACAGGCGGATTAGCGTCACCATCGTCTAGTACTCTCTCGGACCTTAGGCACCGCCCCACCGATGGGGCGTATCTGACACTATACCCGAACGCCTCCGGGACGCAAGCGTTTCGGGCCTGTTTTGTGGAATCCCGCACATCTCCGGCCCATTCCCGGTCGGCCCCTACTTCCGCGCGGCCAGATAGCCCCAGCTGTAGGCGTTCTGCGCCATGGGGCTGTGGATGGTGAACTCGCACATGCTGGGATACCAGAAGACGTCGAAGTAGGCCTCGGCGTTGGGCCAGAGGGCGGGCGGCGGGACGGTGACGGGCGCCAGCAGCTTGTGCTCCCAGCCGTCCTTGTCGCGCACCACATCCTTGGGACCGCCGACGGTAAGACCCGGCGGCGGCGGCTGACGGGTGATCCGCGAGTCGATGTGCAGCGGGTGCTCGGGGCTACGGATGCCGACGCCGGTGGTGTAGCAGAGGTTGCTGGGGTTGGCGCCTGCGCCGGGCTGGCAGGCAAGCACCAGCGCCTGCAGGTAGCGCGGGTCGGCCGTGAGAGCGTGGGCCCGCGCCAGTGTCACGCCGTCGGGTGCGCTGAAGAGGCCCCAGCTGAAGGGCCGGTAGGGGTTGCCGGTCCAGTGGAACGCTGTGCGCTTGCCCTGCGCCACGCGCTGGTCGGCCTCGCGAATCAGGGCGGCGCGGCAGTTGGCCCGGATGTCGGCGCGCACACCGGGTCGATCGGTGCGAAGGTAGACCCACGCGGCGTCGCCCTGGTCATGGTCCTGCCAGACGTTCATCTCGACATCGGGCCGGACAAATGCAGTGGTCTGCAGGAAGAGGTCGTGCCACCGCGCCTCGCCGTTGAGCCGGAAGAGCTCGGCGGCGGCCAGGTTCCGGGCGTCGCGCACGGCGTGCGGGTCCTTCTTGTCGGCCCGCGACGGCAGTTCACGCTCCGCCCAGGCCATGGCACGCAGTGCGCTCTCGCGGTAGGCCTTCGCCAGGTCGTGCTTGTTCCGTGCGACCACCCGCGCGGCCCGTGCCGCTACGCCCGCATAGAGGTAGCTGGACCAGACGCAGGGCGCGTAGGCGTAGGCCCTGAGCGACTCCTGCCAGCTCGCCTCGCCCTGGCGCGGGTGCTCCTCGGACTCGATGCCGCCGCGGATGCCGCCGTCGGGCGTCTGCAGGCGGCGGTAGAAGTCCACGTTGAAGAGCGCCTCGGCGGCGGCGTCCGGCAGGCCCTTTCCGCTCTCGGGGATGTTGAGGCCCAGCGCGCCGAACGTGGCGGGGAACTGGTCGACCAGTTCCAACAGCAGGCGGGAGGCGTCGAGGTGCTGGATGCGCCGGTCCCAGTCGCCGGCGTCCATGGTCCCGCCCCAGGCGTTCGCCACGGGCCGCTCTGTGGCGCCCTTCACCAGGTTGCCGAAGTTGCTCCCCTCGTTGGCCAGGCCGTTACCCGTGTCCATGATGCCGGTGGAGCTCTCCGTGACGCGCAGACCGTCGGCGGGATTGAAGGTCCGAGGCCGCCGGAAGGTGGTGTAGGGAGGCCCCAGGGCGATGCCCGAGCGTTGGTGGTAGAAGCCTCGCGCCGATACGATGAACGCCTTGCGCCAGACATCGGGCGCAATGGCAAACGGGTGCGAGCAGCCGATGCCCTCCACCACCACGCGGTAGCGGCCTGGCGCCTTCAGCGCCGAAAGGTCCATCTCATACACGTCGGCGAGGTTGTGGTTGTTGCCGTACGCGTTCTCATCCTTCTGCGACGCTGCCTTGCCCAGCCGCGTGCGTCCGCGCAGCACCGTCTTGCCGCCCGCCTCGGCCACCACGCGGAAGGCAGGCGCCGGGTCGTAGGCGAGAGGACCGCCGTCGCCCGTCCAGCAGGAGAGGAAGGCGGGCTTGGCGGGGTCGTCCGGCCGGAAGCCGACCTGCGTGACATGGACCGCCTCGCTGCGCGTGCTCGCCGGGTCGAACCTAAGGCTCCGCCGCCACGGCCGGGACCCGCCGCAGGTGATGCTGAAGGCCTCGCCCGGCGGCACGGGACGCGGCAGGCGGAGGTAGATCACGTCCTCGGTGGGCGATCGGAACTCCCACGGACCGGTGCGGGCCAGGTCGGCGGCCTTGCTCTTCCGGTAGACCGCCACCGGAGCGTCGACGGTGGAGCGTCCGATCACCACGTGGTAGGACGCAGGCAAGGCCCAGTCGGCGCAGAAGGGCTTGCCCACCAGCCGGTCGGGTAGCCAGATGAGCTTGCGATCCCTGCCGACCAGGGCGCCGAGGAACTTGCCGCCTCGAAAGACCCAGAGGTCCTTGCCCGTGTCGACCCGGTCGCCCGGCTGGGCGGCGTAGGGCGCTTGGACGCCGTACTCCACCTTGCCGCAACGGAACGTGACGCCGATGATGTGCGGTGCCACCAGCCCGATGTGCGTGATGGGCGCGTCGGGTGCATCGGCCGGCGGACCGGCGAGGGCGGGTACGGCCAGGATGAACGCGAGCGCGAAGAGTGCGGCGGTGCGCATGGGGCGCCTCCGGTGGGCGTGGCCGCGCGGTGCGGCTCTGCATGCAGTGTGGCACACGCGCAGAGCGGCTCGGGCGTTTGCCACCCCGCGCGCATTTGTGCCATTCTGTTTGCGCCCGGACGGCTGTTGAGCCGCCCGGATCACTTGTCTTTACGGGGGTCTGTGATGGTTCGCGAGTACAACGTTGCGATCGTTGGCGCCACCGGCGCCGTGGGCACCGAGTTCCTGCGGCTTCTCGAGCAGCGGGAGTTCCCGCTGGCTTCGTTGCGGTTGCTCGCATCCAAACGCTCTGCCGGGCGCACGCTCCGCTTCTGCGGCCGCGAGGTCGCCGTCCAGGAGCTGACGCCTGAGTCGTTCGACGGCATCGACATCGCCTTCTTCTCGGCGGGCGCCGGGCGGAGCCGCGAGTTCGCGCCGCACGCCGTGGCCGCCGGGGCCATCGTCATCGACAACTCGTCGGCCTATCGCATGGATCCCGAAGTGCCGCTGGTGGTGCCGGAGATCAACCCCGAGGACATCGCGCTCCACAAGGGCATCGTGGCCAACCCGAACTGCAGTACCATCATCGCGCTCATGGCAGTGGCCCCGCTGCGGAAGGTGGGCGCCATCCGCCGGATGGTCGTCTCGACCTACCAGGCCGCCTCCGGCGCGGGCGCGCAGGCCATGCAGGAGTTGCTGGACCAGAGCCGCGAGGTGCTGCTCGGCCAGAAGCCGACCGCGCGCATCTTCCCGCACCCCATCGCGTTCAATCTCTTCTCGCACAACACGCCCGTGGGCGAGGACGGCTACAACGAGGAGGAGCGGAAGATGGTGCTGGAGTCGCGCAAGATCCTGCACCAGCCCGACCTCCGCGTGACGGCCACCTGCGTGCGCGTGCCCGTGCTCCGCGCCCACTCCGAGAGCATCAACGTGGAGTTCGAGGGCGCGCGGCCGAGCCTCGACGCCATTCGAGAGGCGCTGGCGTCCTTCCCCGGCGTGGTGATCGTGGACGACCCCGAGCGGAGCCACTTCCCCATGCCCATCGAGGCCACCGGCCGCGACGAGGTGCTGGTGGGTCGCGTGCGCGCAGATATCTCCAATGACAACGCCATCGACCTGTTCGTCTGCGGCGACCAGATACTGAAGGGCGCGGCCCTGAACGGGTTCCAGATCGCCCTGGAGTGGATGCGGCAGCAGTCCGCCTAGAGGCTCGGGCCACAGCGAGGCAGAGGGGAAAGCGACAAGATGGCGAGATGGGGACGCGTTCTGACGGCCATGGTGACGCCGTTCGATACCGACGGGCGCATTGACGAGCCGGCCGTGGCGCGGCTGGTGGACCACCTGTTCGAGACCGGCACGGAGGGGCTCATCGTCTGCGGTACCACGGGAGAGTCGCCCGTACTCTCGTCCGACGAGAAGCTGCGGATGTTTGATCTGGCCAAGTGCGCCGCGCGACGCCGCGGGCCGATCATCGCCGGCGTGGGCAGCAACGATACCGCCGGCACCGTATTGCTGGCCCGCAGGGCCGCCGACCTGGGTGTGGACGGCCTGCTGCTGGTGACCCCCTATTACAACAAGCCTTCGCAGGAGGGGCTCTACCAGCACTTCCGCGCCGTGGCGCAGGCCGCCGACGTGCCGGTCATGCTCTACAACGTGCCCGGCCGCACCAGCGTCAACATGGAAGCCGCCACCTCCCTGCGTCTCGCCCGCGACCTGAAGAACGTGGTGGCCGTCAAGGAGGCCTCTGGCAACCTGCTGCAGGCCACCGACATCGCGGCCGGCGCCCCGGCCGGCCTGGAGCTCTTCAGCGGTGAGGATGGCCTGGTGCTCCCCATGCTGGCCATCGGCGCCACGGGCGTCGTCAGCGTGACGGCCCACCTGGTCGGACGGCAGATGCGCGCCATGCACGATGCCTTCTTCGGCGGTGACCTGGCAGGGGCCGCGCGGTTCCACGCCGAGATGCTTCCGGTGGTCCGCGCCTGCTTCCAGCCCACCGCACCCAGCCCCGCCCCGCTGAAGGCCGGCTTGGAGATGGTGGGTGTCCCTTGCGGCGCGCCGCGGCTGCCTCTCGTGGCGGCCAACGAGCGTGAACGGGAGATCATGAGCGCGGCGCTGGAGGGTTGCGGACTCCTGTAGCCCTTCTCAATGCGCGCATCCTAAGGTATCGTTCCTCCATCAGGCAGGCTCACATCCGGCCAGGAGGAACCCCATGGATCAGCAAGGCGGAATGACCCGGCGCGGCTTCGTGCGCGGAGCCGCATTCACGGCGGGAGCGCTGTCCCTGCCGGCATCGGCTTGGGCGCATGTGCTGGGCGCCAACGACGACATCCGCGTAGGTGTCGTGGGCTTCAAGAGCCGCGGCGGCAGCCACATCGACGCGTTCAGCAGTATGAAGGGCGTCCGCGTGGTGGCCCTCTGCGACGTCGATGCCGCGATCCTCGAGGCCGGAGCGCGGGAGCTTCGCGACAAGGGCAACCCCGTCGAGACCTTCACGGACGTTCGCAAGCTCCTAGAGCGCAAGGACATCGACGTCATCTCCACTGCCACGCCCAACCACTGGCACTCGCTCATCACGGTCTGGGCCTGCCAGGCGGGCAAGGATGTCTACGTCGAGAAGCCCATCTCCCATAACATCTGGGAGGGCCGCCAGGCCGTGCGCGCGGCGCGCAAGTACAAGCGCATCGTGCAGGCCGGAACGCAGAGCCGGTCCAGCGCTGCATGGCGCGAGGCCTGGGCCTGGCTGAGGCAGGGGCACATTGGGCGCATCGAGGTGTCGCGAGCGCTCTGCTATAAGCGCCGCGCCTCCATCGGCAAGGTGGACGGCCCGCAGCCGATCCCCGCGGGCATCGACTACGACCTCTGGTGCGGCCCCGCCGAGAAGCTCCCGCTCACCCGCAGGAGCCTCCACTACGACTGGCACTGGGTCTGGAACACCGGCAATGGCGACCTGGGCAACCAGGGCATCCACCAGATGGACATCGCCCGGTGGGCGCTGGGCGAGGATCAGTTGGCCGGCAGCGTCACCAGCATAGGCGGCCGCGTGGGGTACGAGGACGACGGCGAGACGGCCAACACGCAGTTCGTAGTCCTGGAATTCGGCCGCGCCAAGCTCATCTTCGAGGTGCGCGGCCTGCCCGAGCGGACCGGGGCCAAGGCCATGGACCGCTACCGAGGGCAGGACATCGGCAACATCATCGAGTGCCAGGGCGGGTATGTGGCAGGCAACAAGGCCTTCGACCGCGACGGCAAGCAGATGGCCGACTTCACCGGCAAGGGCTTCCGCGGCGGCGACCACTTCGCCAACTTCATCGAGGGCGTCCGCAGCCGCAAGGTCTCGGACCTGAACGCCGACATCCTCGAGGGCCACCTTTCCAGCGCGCTCTGCCACATGGGCAACATCAGCTACCGGCTGGGAGCCGAGGCCGATCCGGACGCGGTTGCGCAGTCGGTCCATCATGCGCCGCAGGCCGCCGAGACGCTGGCGCGCATGGAGGAGCATCTGGCCCGCAACGGCGTCGACGTCAAGGCAAGCCGCCTGCGTGTGGGCCCGGTGCTGCAGTTTGACCCGCGCCGCGAGCGCTTCATCGGCAGCGACGCGGCCAATGCGATGGTGAGCCGCGAGTACCGGCCCGGCTTCGAGGTGCCCGAGAAGGTATGAGCCGACGACCATGGGCCCCGTTAGCGGCCGCAGTCGCGGCGCTGGCGCTGGCAGGCGCCGCACAAGCATCGGACTGGAAGCCCCTCTTCGACGGTAAGAGCCTGAAGGGCTGGACCATGGCCGACGGCCGGCCCGCCACAGGCTGGCGCGTGGAGCAGGGGGCGCTCACCGTGGAGGGGCGCCCAGGCGACCTCTTTACCGTGCAGACCTACCGCGACTTCGAGCTGGAGTTCGAGTGGAAGGTCGACGACAAGACCAACAGCGGCGTGAAGTACCGCCTCCACCGCGTGCCGGGCGGCGCGTGGCTGGGTCCGGAGTACCAGATCTGGGACGAGGGCAAGGCGGGCCGGCCGCATCTGGGCGCCACGGCGAGCCTGTACAACATGATCGCGCCTGCGGCCGAGGCTCGGTCAGCCGAAGCCGGGAAGTGGAACCGTTCGCGCATCATAGCTCGGGGCAACCACCTGGAACACTGCCTCAACGGCGTCAGGACCATCGAGATCGAGATCGGTTCCAACGACTGGTCGCAACGACTGGCGCGCAGCAAGTTCGCCAAGGAGGAGGGTAGCGCCGACTGGTTCGCCTGCCAACCGGGCGCGATCATGCTCCAGAACCACGGTGGGCGGGTCTGGTTCCGCAAGCTGCGCATCCGAGAGTTCGAGGTGGCGCCATGAGCGTGGCGCCGTCCCGACGGCACTGGACCGCGGAGCAGTACCTGCGGATTGAGCGCGAGAGCGACCTGAAGCACGATCTCATCAACGGCGTCCTCTACGCCATGTCCGGCGGGAGCGTCGCCCACGCGCAGCTCACGGCACGCGTTACCTCCCTGATCGGCCGGCAACTGCAGGGGAGCCCGTGCGACGCCTTTTCGTCGGACCTCCGCGTCAAGGTGGAGGCGACGGGGACCTACACGTACCCGGACCTGTCGGTGGTCTGCGGCAAGGCCGAGGTCGAGGATGACCGCGGCGATACGCTGCTTAACCCCACGGCATTGGTGGAGGTGCTCTCACCCAGCACGGAGGCCCACGACCGCGGTGCGAAGTTCGAGCACTACCGGCGGCTGGGCTCCCTGCGTGACTACGTCTTGATCAGCCAGGATCGGCCGCTGGTCGAGGTGTTCAGCCGCGGCGCCGAGCAGGCGTGGAGCTATACAGCCTACGAGGGCCCGGAGGCCACCGCGCAGGTCCCCGCCATCGGATGCTCCCTGGAGCTCACAGCGCTATACGAGAACGTGCAGCGGGCGCGGCAGGAACCCGCCATCCCATAGGTCCCATCCGTCCCATTCCCGCCCTCGCGGAGGTGCATCATGCCCGTCTGGCGATTGCCTGTAGCCCTGGCCCTCTCCACCCTTGCGCTGGTTGGCGCCGGGGCCTTCACCGCGCGCAAGCCGCAGCCGATGGCCCGGGCTTCAACCCAGGCGGCTGTTGGACCGGATTTGGACGGCTGGGTTCGGGCCATCCTGGCCGGGCGGGAGCGGATGCGGGCCGAACTGGCGGGCAAGCCGGCACCTATCGCCACCGGCGTCATGCGCGGCGGTATGGCGCCTGTGGCGATTCGGCTGGACCTGACAGGCCAGGCCGACCTCTACCTGGCCGTACAGAGTGCGCCGACCTACGACTACGGGCAGTCGGCCTGGGGCGAGCCGGAGCTGGTGGCGTCGGACGGCTCCGTCACGCGGCTCACCGACCTTGAGCCCGCCGAGCAGAAGGTGGGATGGGGCACGCTTCTCATCAACAAGAACGTGGCCGGAGCCGCCATCAAGCTCGCCGGGCGCACCATGGCGTTCGGCTACTGGGCCCACGCCGACAGCCTGCTCCACTTCAAGCTGGACCGCCCGTATGCCGCGTTCCGGGCCTACGCGGGCATCGACGACCAGGCCGGGACCAACGGCCACGTCCGCTTCCTGGCAGGCGTTACGCCGCCGGCGCAGGGCGGCGCCTCGGGCTACTCGGCCGAGGCCGACCGGGCCCTGCCCGCGCTGGCCGACAGGAGCGGGGCGCTGCTCCTGGGCGATCTGGACGCCGCCGGGTTACGCGGCGCCGCGCAGGAGGCGCTGGACGAGGCCGAGCGCGGCCGGCTGGCGGGCCAACTCCCGCTGGTGAGCGCCTCCGGGCTGCGGCTGGCGCTGGATGACCTCGCCGCGGCCACGCCCGACCGCTACCGCGATGCACCCGACCTGCGCCGCCGCATCGCCGCCCTGCCGCGCGACCTCGCGGGCCTGGCCAAGCGAACCCTCGCAGGCGAGCCCGAGGCGGTTCGGCAGGCCCGCGCCATCGTCGGCCTGCAGCGCGAGGTGCTCCTGCGCAACCCGGCTCTGGATTTCGACCGCGTGCTGGCCATCCGCCGCTCGCCCGGCAACTTGGGCCTACCCGCCAACTTCAACAGCAACGCCGACCTGGCCCGCCGCGGCTACGACAACGCGCTTGTGGAGGTCTCGCTGCATGGCCGCCGCCCCGCCCGCGAGCTGTTCCGCCCCGCCGGAGGCCGGTTCGTGGGCGACCTCTGCCTCCACTTCGACGCCGACCGGCTCCTCATCTCCATGCCCGATGACCAGGACCGGTGGCACGTCTGGGAGACGAGGCTCGACACGATGCTGCCGCGCCGCGTGACGCCCGACATGGGCGCCGACGTGGACAACTACGATGCGTGCTATACGCCGGGCGGCGACGTCCTCTTCACGAGTACCGCCGGCATGGTAGCCGTGCCCTGTGTGGGCGGCGCCAGTCCTGTGGCCACGATCTTTCGGCTGCAGAAGAACGGCACGGTGAGCCAGCTCTGCTTCGACCAGGAGCACAACTGGACCCCCCGCGTGATGGCCGACGGCTCGGTGCTCTACCAGCGCTGGGAGTACACCGACACGCCCCACTCCAACACGCGCCTGCTCTTCACCATGAACCCGGACGGCACCAACCAACGGGAGTTCTACGGCTCCAACAGCTACTGGCCGTCGGCCTTCTTCTACGCGCAGCCGGTTCCGGGCAAGCCGAACCAGGTGGTCGGCATCTCAAGCGGCCACCATGGCCCGGCGCGCACCGGCGAGATGGTGCTGCTGGACGTGGCCCGAGGCAGGCAAGAGGCCCGCGGCGCGGTCACGCGCATCCCCGGCCGCGGCAAGCCGGTTCAGGGCAGGATCTACGACCACATGGAGAACGTCTGGCCCAACTTCGTCCACCCGAGCCCCATCACCGACAAGCTCTTCCTCGTCGCCTGCCAGCCATCGGCCGATCAGCCCTGGGGCCTCTACCTGGCGGACGTCTACGACAACCTGCTGCAGGTGGCCGCGGAGCCGGGCTGGGCGCTGCTGGAGCCCACGCCCATCCGAGCTCAGCCTGCGCCGCCGGTGATCCCCGACCGGGTGAAGCCCGACCGCAAGGACGCCGTGCTGCAGATCCAGGATATCTACCGCGGGCCGGGCCTCAAGGGCATCCCGCGCGGCACGGTGAAGTCGGTCCGCATCTTCTCCTACACCTTCGGTTACCGGGGCGTGGGCGGGCTCTACGGCATCATCGGCATGGACGGTCCCTGGGACATCCACCGGGTGCTGGGCACCGCGCCGGTGCGGCCCGACGGCTCGGCATCGATGCGCGTGCCGGCCAACGTGCCGCTGGCGCTGCAGCCGTTGGACGCCAACGGCCAGGCGCTGGCCCTCATGCGGAGCTGGCTCACGGCCCGGCCGGGTGAGGTGCTCGCCTGCGTCGGCTGCCATGAGAGCCAGAGTAGCGGCTCCCTGGTGCGCGCGCCGCGTCCGGTCCCGCAGGCGCCCGCGCCTATCACGCCCTGGCGGCCCCAGACCGTCGGCTTCAGCTTCGAGCGCGAGGTCCAGCCCATGCTGGACCGCCACTGCGTGAGCTGCCACCAGCCCGGCGGCGCGAGCCCGGATCTGGAGGGCGGCAAGTCCCTGCGTGACTGGAGCAGCCAGTTCGCCGGGAACGGTGGAGGCAACGCGGGCCGATTCTCCACCAGCTACGCCAACCTCTTCCCCTTCGTGCGGAACAACGGCATCGAGGGCGACTACCACGTGCTGTCGCCCATGGAGTTCCACTTCTCCGCCACCGAGCTGGGCAAGATGCTCCGCAAGGGGCACCACGGCGTGAACCTCGACCGCGACGCCATGGACCGCCTGGTGACCTGGCACGACATGAACCGGCCCTACCACGGCTCCTGGTCCTCCATCGTGGGGCAGGGCATCGTGAAGTCGGAGGAGCGCCGCGCCGAACTCCGCCGGAAGTACGCCAACGTGGACGAGAACCACGAGGAATCGGCCCCGGATCGCTGGCCCGGCTCACCGGCGCCGACGCCCCGGCCGAAGCCCGCCCCGGCGGCCCGCGCCGTCGCCGCGTCGGGCCCGATACTGCCGTCGCGCGTCGAGGGCAAGCCGTCGCGCGCGCTGTTGCGGCTCAAGTTGGGTTCAGGGCAGTCGTTGGCGCTGGTGCAAGCCCCGGCGGGCGAGTTTGCCATGGGCTCCGACGAAGGCCACGCCGACGAGGCGCCTGTGGCCCGCGTACGCATCCGCAAGCCCTTCTGGATCGGCGCCACCGAGGTGACCAACGCCCAGTACCGGCTCTTTGACCCGAACCACGATAGCCGCGTGGCCGACGCCCTCAGCTACCAGTTCGGCCAGCGGCCCTGGTCGCTGAACGAGCCCGACCAGCCCGTCTGCCGCGTCTCATGGCAGCAGGCCGTGGCCTTCTGCCGGTGGCTCTCGGTGCGGACGGGCCGCCGCGTGACGCTCCCCACCGAGGCGCAGTGGGAGTGGGCGTGCCGGGCCGGCTCGGGTTCGGCCTACTCGTTCGGACCCATGGGCGCCGACTACACGTCCTACGCCAACCTGGGCGACAAGCGGCTGAGTCTCTTCGCCGCCGATACGTCCGCGGACAACTACTTCTCGATCCGCACCATCGCCAACCCGAACCGGTTCGACGACTGGATTCCCAAGGACGCCGGCCACGACGACGGCAACCAACTCGCGGCCCGCCCCGGCGCCTACAAGCCCAACGCATGGGGCCTGGCCGACATGCACGGCAATGTGGCCGAGTGGACCCGGTCGCTCTACGCGCCCTACCCCTATCGCGATCACGACGGCCGGAACGACCCCCGCGTCGCTGGCGAGCGCGTAGTGCGGGGCGGCTCCTGGTGGACCCGGCCGTTCCAGGCCACCAGCAGCTTCCGCACGCCCTACGCGCCCTACCAGCCCGTCATGGACACGGGCTTCCGCATCGTGGTCGAGGAGTAACGCCTCGGGCTAGGCGTGGAAGTCCATGCCGATGTCCAGCGCTGGGGCCGAGTGGGTGAGCGCGCCGACGGACAGCACCTGCACGCCGGTCTCGGCGATGCGGCGCGCCGTCTCCAGCGTGATGCCGCCCGACGCCTCGGCCACGGCCTTGCCGCGGCATCGTGAAGCGGCCTCGGCGCGCACGTCGTCGGCCATGTTGTCCAGCAGCAGGATATCGGCGCCGGCCGCCAGGGCCTCGTCCACCTGCTCCAGCCGGTCGCACTCCACCGTGATCGTCATGGTGTGCGGGATGGCTCGACGGGCGCGGGCCACCGCCTCGGCGATGCTCCCGGCTGCGGCGATGTGGTTGTCCTTGATCATGACCGCGTCGTAGAGGCCCATGCGGTGGTTGCGGCCGCCGCCCACGGCCACGGCGTACTTCTCCAGCGCGCGCAGGCCCGGCGTGGTCTTGCGAGTGTCGGCGATGCGGGCGCCGGTGCCCTCCACGGCATCGACGAGCCGGCGCGTGAGTGTGGCGATGCCGCTGAGCCGCTGCAGCAGGTTGAGGGCCACGCGCTCGCCGGTGAGGATCGGACGCGCGGGGCCTTGCACCACGGCGGCGGTTGCGCCGGCCTCCAACACGTCGCCCTCGTGGGCCGACTCCATGACGGTCACCTCGGGCGACAACTGCCGGTAGACCTCCACCACGGCCGGCAGGCCCGCCATGACGCCCGGCGTGCGGAAGACCAGCGCGGCGCTGGCGAAGGCGTCCGGCGCCACCATGGCGGCGGTGGTGATGTCGCCCGTGCCGATATCCTCGGCGAGGAAGCGCGAGACGAGCCCCGCAAGCAGGGCGCGGTCGATGGACGGTGCGTAGGTTTCCATTTCGATCTCCTTCAGGAGACGGCGCCCGCACGCGACGCGGGCGTGAGGGCCAGGGCAATGGCCTCGGATACGGTGGCGGCGGGGGCAACCTTGATCCCCTCCACCTTTGGCAGCGCGCCCACGCCGTGCCGAGCCGTGACGACACGGCTGAAGCCCATGCGGGCGGCCTCGCGGACCCGCTTGTCCAGCCGGGGCACGGAGCGGATCTCGCCGCCCAGGCCCACCTCGCCGATGAGCACCGTGCCCGCATCCACCGGCTGGTCGCGGAAGCTGGAGGCCACCGCTAGGACCACTGCCAGGTCGGCCGACGGCTCGTTCAGGCGGACGCCACCCGCCACATTGATGAATACGTCCTGATCGCCCAGCCTCAGTCCCACGCGCTTCTCCAGCACGGCCAGCAGCATGTTGGCGCGGTTGATATCGACCCCATTCGACGACCGGCGGGGAGCGGCCAGGAAGGAGCGGCTCACCAGCGCCTGCGCCTCGATGAGCAGGGGACGGCTACCTTCCAGTAGCGCGGTGACGCTGGAGCCCGACGCTCCGGCCTCGCGCTCGGCCAGCAACGCTGCGGAGGCGTTCTCCACGGGCTGCAGGCCATCCTCACGCATCTCGAAGATGCCGATCTCGTCGGTGGAGCCGAAGCGGTTCTTCACGGCTCGGAGGATGCGGTAGGCGTGGTGGCGGTCGCCCTCGAAGTAGAGCACCGAGTCGACCATGTGCTCCAGCACGCGCGGGCCGGCCAGCGAGCCCTCCTTGGTGACGTGGCCGATGATGAAGACCGGCGGCCCGCCGCCCTTGGCTGCGCGGGTGAGTGCGCCGGCGCACTGCCGCACCTGGGTCACCGTGCCGGGAGCCGACTCCAGCGAGGCGTCTACGGTGGTCTGGATGGAGTCGATGATCACCAGCGCGGCTCCGGCTGCGGCGATATGCTCCATGATGGCCCGCAGGTCCGTCTCGCAGACAACGAGGAAGCGCTCCGGCAGCGGACCCAGCCGCTCGCACCGGAGCCGCACCTGCCGCGCGCTCTCCTCGCCGGAGACGTACAGCACGGTGCCGGTCGTGCTGGGACCGGAGGCTACGAGCGCCGCCACCTGGGTGAGTAGCGTCGACTTGCCGATGCCTGGGTCGCCGCCGATGAGCACCACGGAGCCGTCGACGATCCCGCCGCCCAGCACACGGTCCAACTCCCCCACGCCTGACGAGAGCCGCTCCATGCCCTCGGCTGCCACGGCTGAGATGGGCGCAGGAGCATCGCCGCGGGGGGAGCCGTGCCGGGCGGCGGCGGCAGGCGCGGCGCGTTCCACGACCTCCTCCACCAGCGTGTTCCACTCGCCGCACTCGCCGCACTTCCCCAGCCACCGAGGCGTTGCGGCCCCGCAGGTCTGGCAGACATAGCGCGTGTGGGTCCTCATAGGCATCTCCCAAAGGCCGCCGGATAGAGCCGACGGCTACGTACGCCGAACTCAGGTGACCGCCGGCTGAAGCCGACGGCTACGTACGGCGCGAAGTCGCCCTTCGGCGGCTCCACGGCGGGCTGTCACGGTGCAGACACCGGCGCAGTGGCGTGCCGACCCGCCATGCCATGCCGTCCGGCGCCCATGCAAGCTACCTCAGCGCAGGAGTCGGGGCCCATCGCTGCGCTCAGGGCGACCCAACGCGCCGGCGCAACCCGTCTCCCGTTCTCCCCTTCACCAAACCACCCGCACCACCCCACTGTCCGCCGCGTCCACCGTTGCATCGGCCCCGGACTGCGCTACCGCGTGCTTACCGGCGCGGACCCATCGGGCGCCCTCGAACCGGCCCGCCTCGGCCTGTGGGCGGGCGATGCCGTGGAGCGTGATGCGCCCCGCAGGAAGAGCGACAACAACCGACCGCGGCCCGGTGCGCACCAGCACGCCGGCCGACGCGCCTTCGACCGTCACCCGGACGCCGCCTACGGTGGCCTCGAACCGGCCCGCCGGCGCCAGGCGCAGGTTCAGGCCCTCGCGGATGCGGATCTGCTCCGTCCGGACTGCCGGCGCGCCGGAGGGGCCGGGGATCGGGTTGCCGTGGGCGTCCTCGCGGGCGTCGGGGGCTGGCTCGCGCACCGCGCACCATCCGAGCAGCCGCTCCGTGCCTCGCGCTCGTGCGATGGGCTCCATGGCGTTCCGCAGCGGTTGCAGCGCGCGGCCGTAGCGGGCGCGGGCGCCCGGGTCCTCCACCACGGTGCGCGGCGGCCCGGCCTCCCAGAGCAGGTTGCCGATCCCCATGGCGCCGATGAGCGTGTAGTAGGGCAGCGCATCCAGGTTCATGCGGGTCTGCATGTTCTCGGTGGGGTTTTCGGCGGCGAAGACGGTGTTGCGGCCCACCTGGCACTGCACGAGCACGTTCGGCTCCGCGGTAGTGAAGGCGCCGTCGATCCCCACCAACGCCACCTTCGGCGCCCGGCGCAGGAAGGTGGCCACGGTCTCAGGCGACCACCAGGGACTGTTGACGTAGACCGGAATGGCGTACTCGGACGTGATCGCCTCGGCCACCGAGGCGGCGTAGTCGGCGAGCCCCTCGAACATGAAGACCTCGGCCGAGGGCCACGTCGCCGCAGCCCACTTCGCGTCGCAGTAGGTGCAATGGCACCGGACCGCCTTGTACTCGGGGCTGCCGTAGGCCGGGGCCGGGCCTTCCCATTGCTGGTAGTAGTACTCGTTGTCGATCTGCAGCATGACGACGGTGCGGCGAAGGTCCATCTCGCGCAGGCGCTTGGCCACCGCCGCCGCAAGGCGCCGTTCGCGGGCCAGTGTGTCCGTGTCGTTGGGGCACATGGGCGGGCCGCCGCCGGCATAGCGCCACGTGGTGGGCAGGACCATGCGTTGGTAGCGGTCGGGCTGCTTCAGCATCCAGTCCGGGGCGTACTGGGGGAAGTAGCCGCCGCCTGGGGCCATCTCGGCGACCTTCCCGCAGACGTTGGTGCAGAAGAGGTTGAGCACGAGCCGTAGCCCGCGCTTCTCGGCCTGCCGGATGAACCAGTCGATGAAGGCGAAGTCGAACTTACCCTCTTCGGGCTCGACCTTCGACCAGGGAATGCCTACCGAAACGGTCGTGGCGTGCATGGCCTGGTAGCCGTCGAAGAAGGCCTCCGCGGCGGCGTCTTGCCGAGTGCTGCGCCAGATGTCGCACTGCGCGCCCAGCACGAAGAAGGGCGCTCCAGCCACGTGCAGCGTGGGTACGCCGTTGATAGGCGCGATCCGGCTGGGCGGTAGCGCCCGCGGCGCGGGCGCCGCCAGCAGGCATAGGGCGAGCAGCAGTGGCATGGCGTGTCTCCTTGCAGGTGCGCCCCAAGCGTACCACCCGGCGGCCACGCGGTACTATCTACGGCAATCCGCGACCACCGAAGAGGCGCCCCATGAAAGCTCTCACCAAGGCTCAGGCCGCTCCCGGCCTTTGGCTGACCGATGTGTCCGAACCCGCCGTCGGCCCCAATGACGTGCTCATCCGTGTGCTGAAGACGAGCATCTGCGGCACCGATGTGCATATCTGGAACTGGGACGACTGGGCGCAGCGCAACATCCCTGTGGGTCTCGTCATCGGCCACGAGTTCGTGGGGCAGGTGGCCGGCTGGGGTTCCAACGTGCAGGGCTTCAAGCAGGGCGACCTGGTCTGCGGCGAGGGCCACGTGGTCTGCGGCCGGTGCCGGAACTGCCTGGCCGGGCGCCGCCACCTCTGCGCCCACACGCTGGGCGTTGGCGTGAACCGCGACGGGGCTTACGCCGAGTTCATCGCCATCCCAGCCGGCAACGTCTGGCCCGCCGACAAGCGCATCCCCACGGACATCCTCAGCTCATTCGACCCGCTCGGCAATGCCACGCACACGGCTCTCACCTACGACCTGCTGGGTGAGGACGTGCTCATCACCGGCGCGGGGCCCATCGGCATCATGGCCACGGCCATCGCTCGCCATGCGGGCGCCCGCAACATCGTCATCACGGACGTGAACCCCTACAGGCTGGAGATCGCCTCCCGCATGGGCGCCACGCTGGCCGTGAACGTGGCCGAGCGGCCGGTGGACCAGACGCTGCAGCGCGAGCTGGGGATGACCGAGGGCTTCGACGTGGGCATGGAGATGTCCGGCAACGCGGCGGCCTTCCGCATGATGCTCTCCAACATGGGCCACGGCGGCAAGATCGCCCTGCTGGGCATCCTGCCCAAGGCCGAGATCGACTGGGACATCGTGGTCTTCGGCGGCCTATCGTTCCGGGGCATCTACGGTCGGCAGATGTTCGAGACCTGGTACAAGATGACCATGATGATCCAGTGCGGCCTGGACATCGCGCCCGTCATCACGCACCGCTTCCACCACACCGAGTTCGAGAAGGCCTTCGAAGTGATGCGCACCGGCAACAGCGGCAAAGTCGTGATGGAGTGGGCCGAGCCGATGTAGGCGGGCGGGCCTCAGTGGTTCACTGACAACCGCGTCACCTGGGTCAACAACGTCAAAGGTTCTGCCTGACCGTGTTGACCCGGTTGACATCGTTGTCGATGTCGGGCCGCCGCCCAGCCCCCTCCTACTTCACCACCGTCGCCGTCACCAGCAGCAGGTAGCCGGGGCCCGCCTCCGGGCCGTCGGGGGCGGTCATGCCGTCGCGCTTGTCCGGGAGCCAGAGCCTGGCCGCTTCGCCCTTCCTTACTCGCTTGGCGCCATTGACCCGGGCGACCATGCGCCCCGCGCCGATGTCGAGGCTCATGCGGAGGGTCACACTCCCGTCGCCGTGGACACTCGGCGTCACGCGCACTTCGGTCGTTCGCGAGGCGCCTGTCTGGCTGACCGCCGCCTCGGAGTTGTTGAAGGTCAGCGCCCTGGGACTGGAGACGAGTTCGGGCTCAGAGCCCGGCAGTACGCGCTGGATGGTCATATCGAGGCGCACCTTCTGCGCCTCGACATCCATGAGGCCCACGATCTCGCGCGTCTCCGCCACCGCCAGGTTCGAGCCCGATACCAGCACGCGATTGCCCGCCACGTCCGCCGCCAGTATGCTGAGGCCCGGCGGCCGGGGCTTCTGGTCGCGGAGCGCCTGGACCACCAGCGTCGCGTCGGCGTGCTGGAGCGGGATGCCGGTGACATCGCCGGTGCGTGTCGAAGCGGTGGGTGCGGGCTTCGGCGGCGCCGTCGCCTTCGCGGGCCGGTCATGGGATGCCGCGCCGAGTAGCTGGTTCAGCGCCTGCAGCTTGGCCACCCGCTCCGCCATCGCCGGATGCGCGGGCTTGTAGGCGGTGCGCATCCGGGCGAGCTCCGCGGTCAGCGCGTCGGCCTCCATGCGCAGGTTCTGCTCCCTGGCGGTTGCGTCGGGGCCCGAGGCGAGTGCTTGGGACAGGAGCGAGTCGACCTCCAGCAACTCGGCCTCGGCCCCGGCGGCGGCCGCGCTCGGCTCGTCGGATGTGGCCCGAAGTCCCGCCAGTTCCGTGACCAGCGCGTCTCGGCGGGCCTGCAGCTTCTGGGCGCGCAGGTTGCCGGCCGGGTGCGGCTTCAGGGCGGCTTCGAGGGTCGCGATCTTCGCCTTCAGGGCGGCAATCTGCGCGGCGGCCGCGGCCGCGGCGGCGGATGGTGCGATGTTGGCCGGCGCGCGCTTCTCTGTCAGGCGATTGGGCGCGGCAGGCTTGCGACGGATAGGCGCCGAGTCAGCGCTCGGCTGTGGTTTTGGGGCAACCGACTTCGCCCCGGCTCGGGATTGCGCAGCGCCTCGCCCCGCGGCCACGACCGACGATGCGATAACCATCGCCAGCAGCGCCCCCGCCCAGGACCAAGCGCCGAGAGGGCGGCGGTTGAGGCCGGGCTGCAGCAGGGCGCGGACGCGATCCTCGATGGCCGGCGGCCGTGCGGCGGCCGACGCGGAGCCCTGAAGGAAACCGGCCCGGCAGGTTCGGGCCACGGCCAGCAGGTGGTCCGCATAGGCCATGGGATTGACCCCGATGCCCAGCACGCGGTCGTCGCAGGCCCTCTCGGTCTCGGTCCGAAGCCGCGCCGCTGCGAGCCAGACGAGCGGGTTCAGCCAGTGCAGCGCGCAGACCAGACCGGCGGCCGTGGCCCAGGCGGCGTCGCGGCGACGGACGTGTGCCATCTCGTGCAGGAGTACGGCGAGCAGGCGCTCCCTCGGCCAAGCGCCGGCGTCGGAGGGAAGCAGCACACAGGCGCGCCGCCAGCCCATGGCCAGCGGCCCCACGTTCGAGCCGGCCGGCATCGTGCGGACCTCAGGCGCCGGAACGCCGATGCGCGCCGCCGCACGCTCGGCGACCGCCGCCACGCATCCATCGGTCGGACTCGATGCGCGCATCAGCCGACGAGCCCGAGCCCCTGCGGCGGCCAGTCGACTGAGGTGCGCCGCGAAGCAGCAGGCCCAGACCGACAACAGGATGCCGGGCCACATGGGCGGAGGCGGGGAGATCGACCTCGTGGGAGCGGCGACCGCGAGAGCCGGCACGGCGATGGGCGCTGACTCCGGCAACGTAGCCGCCGCCACGGGGATCGCGAGTTCGGGCGCAGTCGCCGCCTCGGTGACGATGCGAGCCGCGCCGCCGCCGATCGGGATGGACGCCTCCCAGGTCGGGCACACGACCATAAGGAGCGGGAGCGCGGCCACCGCGGTCAGCGCCGTCAGCCAGACGGCATGGCGCAGCTCGGCCTGGCGCCGGCGGAGCAAACCCGTAAGGAGCCAGCCGACCAGCAGGATGAGGGACGCCCTGGCCGTGAGGTCGATCAGGGCCATGGCCGCGAGTTCAGGGCTCAGTCGCATGGGTTGGGTCCTCCGCCTGTCGGGCGTCGGCGATGAGCCGGGCCAGCCGGTCCAGCTCGTGGTCGGAGACGCGGAGCTCGCTGTCGCTGAGGAGTGTGGCGACCACCTGCTCCACGGAGCCGCCGAAGAAGGTGGTGACCACGCGGCCCAGTGCGCTCCGCGCCGCCACACTGTGGGGTTCGGTGGCGCTGTAGACGTAGCGTGCGCCGTCGCGCCGGTGCGTCAGACGGCCCTTCTCCTCCAGTACCCGGAGGAGGGCGCGCACCGCCGAGTAGCTGGGCGGGTCCGGCAAGGCCTCCAGTACCTCGCCGGCCGCGGCCGAGCCCCTGGCAAAGATGATGTCCATGATCTGCCGTTCGCGCCGGCTGAGCCCGCACACCACCCCGTTCGGCATGGTCCACCTCCAGCAAAGGCCCGCGCACAGGGCGCCTCGGGCCAACATGCTGGTATTTTAGCATCCGTACCGCAGATGTCAAGGCCTGGAGTGCAGTTTTTCCAGCACTTTGGCCGGGTGCGCCGGCGCGTCCATTCCCGACGACTCCGTCAACCACGTCAGCCGCGTCAACCCCGTCAAGGCCCGGCTTGACGCGGTTGACGGCGTTGACCCTGTTGTCCATTGGGGCGCGTGGACTGTCCCCCCGATTTGAGACACGGGTTCAAGATGCGACGATGTGGTCCTGGGAGGTAGGATCGAATGAGAACGTCGCACTGCCCTGCGGCCTTGCGGGCCGCAGTCGGGGAGCGGATGCGTGGCGGAGCCACGCTGCAGGAACTGGTCAAGGAGTGCGGTGTCGAGTACCACACGCTGCACCGGTGGCTGGGGTCCCCGCGCCATACAGGGAGTTCGACGGCGGCGGCATTGACACCTGCCGCCCGGCGGAGGAAACCGGGGCGCCGGAGGCGAACGTGCGGCCATGGAGTCAGCACTCACCTAAGGACCGGAGCGCCCCACCATGAAACTGGCCATCTTCCTCCTCGTCGGCTTCGGTGCCGCGCTCTGCCTCGCCACGTTGGCACAGGCGGACGACCTGACGCTAGCCAATGCCGGGTTCGCGAACGGCCTGGCCGGGTGGACCCAGGTCGGGTGGGGCAACGACGACCCCGGCCTGGCCTTCTCAACCAACCCGGGAGCCTATCTCTACCAGACCGTGCCGTCGCATACCATCAGCGCGGATAGGCTGAGGTACACGGTCAGGTACCGGGTCGGCTCGATGGACCCGACCAGCGGCTGGGGCTTTCCCGACATGACGGTTAACCTCGTGACGCACGGCGGCGACGAGGGGTTCGCGAACAGGGGGACGCGGCAGATCACGGCGCCGACGGTCCACTCAGGCGAGTGGCAGGAGAGGGTCTGGACCTTGGAGGTCGACACGGCCGGCAGGAATCTGGCGGTCTCGTTCAATCTCGGGAGCAGGCAGAGCGGTCGGATCGCCGCGCACCTGTATGAGGTACAGGTCGCGTGCGGACCTGCCGTGCCGCCGCTCTCCCTGCGCGCGGAGCGCCGCTGGCCCGCCGCCACCGTGCCGCGCCCGACTATGGAGGGTCCCTTCAAGGGGCTGTACCGCAAGGGGCCGCCCGGAGACGCCTCGGCGCTACGGGCGGACCTTGATCCCGGAAGCGGAGCCCTGATCCATCTGGGCGTGGATACGGAAGGCGGCGGTCGCGAACGGATGAACCTGCTGCGCGAACCGGCCGCGGTCTCCATCGGTCCTACGACGGGAAGGTGCACGATGGCGACCGGCAAGGTCGCCGCGTCGACGCCCGGTCGCGTGAAGGTGAATCTCGGGGGCGCAACGCTGGAGTGGAGAGCGGGGGCGCCCGCCGGCGGGCTCACTATCACGGTCGCGGCGCCGGGTGAACCCAACGCAGAGGTCCAATTGCGCGTACCGTTGCGCCCCGCGCTTTGCGCTGTCACGATCCTGGGCGGGAAGTGGCAGGTAGGCGGCACGGTGCAGCCGCCCTTCCTGCTCAATGCACCCGACCTCGGGCTGGTGCTGGTCAGGGCCACGCCCGCCGACGCCGGCGTCGCCCGGATCCAGGGAATGCGCGACGGGAACTACGGAAGCCGCGACAACAGGCTCGACCTCTCCCTGATCTCGAGGATGGCCTCGGGCAAGGCGATGGCATGGAGCCTCGAACCCGTGCAGCTTCGACCGCCGAAGGGCATGAGTGAGACCGCGCTCTGGCCCGCGATTCGGCGCGGCTGGCTCAACGTGCTGCAGACGACCGCGCCGTGGGGCGACGCTTCCAGCACCGTCTCGGCCCCTCCCGGCCTGTATGCCAACAACGTGTTGAGCGACCTGGTGAGCGGCCTGATGTCCTACTGGGGCGACGCCGTCCTCCTCTCGCCCGCTCTGCCGAAGGGCGTCGAACTCAATGAGGCCATGCGCCGCACGGTGGACCTCTTTCTGACCCGGCAGTTCGGCATGGCGGCGACGGACCCACGCCTGAGGCTCATCCGCACCGAGGCCGAGATCGCCGCGCTCGGCAGCTCGCCGGCCATGGTCTCCGCGGCGACCGACGGGGTGGTCCCATGCTACCACGACCATATCCAGATGCTCGACGGCATCGCGGGAACACTCGCCGGAGCGTGGAGTGTCTGGCGGGCGGATCGGAACACCCGCTGGCTCGCCACGCGTTGGGATGTGCTGGAGAAGGTGGCTGACTTCCTCCAGCGCAACGATACCGACGGCGACGGCCTGGTGGAGTCCCCCAACAGCGGCAACGACGGGACCTTCGCGATGGAGTTCGGCTCCGGCTCCACCGCGTACGACACGGTGAACACCGGACACAAGGACGCTTATGTCAACACCCAGGTCTATCGCGCCTGGCGCGGCCTGGCTGAGATGGCCGAGGCCCTCGGCCACGCGGAGCGCGCCGCCCACTGGCGCAGGCGGGCCGACCGGCTCCGGGCGGCTTTCCGTCCCTGCTTCTTCAACCCGGACACCGGCTGGCTCGGCTGGTGGCGCAGCCGCGACGGAGTGTTGCACGACTATGCGTCTCCATGGGTCACCGGCCAAGCGGTACGGCACGGGCTGGTTTCGCCCGAGGAGGGCCGCCCCATGCTGGCCAAGCTGTGGCAGAAGATCAGTGACGTGGGCTTCGACCGCTTAGAGCTCGGCCTACCCGTCACGCTCCTGCCCATCAAGCCCGGCGACTACCACTTCGGCCCGGGTGGAGACCGTACCGTTGCGGCGCATGCATTCAAGCACTACCTGAACGGCGGGTGCTGCGTCAGCGACACGTTCCACCTTCTGGTGGCCTCCCACATGGCAGGCCTGGGCGACCGCGCCGACCGCGTGCTGTCAGCCATGCTGCAGCGGCAGTGGACAGGCGTCCACGAGAACGGCGGCGGCTTCCAGAACGGGCTCGGCGGCGGAGGCGAGTTCTACACCTGGGACGGAACTGCATGCGGCTACGAGGGCCATCTCACCTACAGCTATACATTCCTCCAGGCGGTCCTGCTCCGTGAGCCCGCTCTCCGCGAGCGCATCTATGGCAAGCTGTTCGGCGGACACGGATAAGCGCTTGGACCTGAACCGGCTTGCCGTCAGATGGACCCGTGACCGCAGGGCACAGGCGCCCGGTCCCGCCCAACTTGCGGGCGGTGATTCCCCAACGTTCCTCGCAGGGAAGGTACTGTTATGGCAATGCACGTACGCATACTCCGGCTGCCCCTGGCGTTCGCAGCAATGGTGACTCTCGCCCGACCACCGGCACTTGCGTCTTCGGCCAGTGCCGCCCCCGACCTCCTCGTGCTCATGCACGGCTCCGGCAAGGTGGAGCGCTACGACCTGCGGACTGGCCGCCACCGGGGAACGTTCATCCGTGGCATCCCGCTGCCAAACTGCCTGCTGGCCGGCCCCGACGGCCGCTGGTACATCTCCACGGGTCTGCCCGGCACACCGGGCTCGGTGGTCATGTTCGATGGACGCGACGGGCGGCGGCTGGGGACCTTCACCGATGCCCCGGTCGGCCAGGCCGGCCACCTCGCCCGCGCCACGGGCATGGCGTGGTATCAGGGCGATCTGCTGGTGGCAAGCCAGGGCGACGGGAAGGTGAAGCGCTTTGACGGTCGCAGCGGCGCCTGGAAGGCCGACGTGGCCGCAGGGTCGCCCGCCGGTATCACGCAGATCGCGGTGAGCGGCGACCGCCTGGTCATGGCCGATTTCGGCGCCTTCGGCCTGCGCGCGTCGGACATGACCGGCGCCGCGAGCCCTGCGCCCCTCTTGTCGTCCCTGCCGGGACACGCGCCCTGGGGCCTGGCGATCGATGCCTCCGGCAACGCCTTCCAGAGCACCAACCAGAACCGGATCCTGCGATTCGACGGCAAGCAGACCCTCGAGTGGGCGGGCGCAGGCGGCGGCCTCGGCACGCCCGTGTCGCTGGCCATCGGCCCCGACGGCCTGCTCTATGCCGCGAATCTCTCCGGCAACGAGGTGACCCTGTGGCGCACCGACGCACCGAACCCCGGCGTCCCTGTCCGGCGCATTGGAGGCCCTGAGATGCTTTCGCCCATCAGCATCGCGTTCACCGATGCGCCCTTCGAGGAACCCATGCAGATCGGGAACTTCAGGCCCAAGCCCTCGAACACGGGCAAGGACTGGACCCCGACCGGGCGAACGGTCTACAACCTCGCCGCGTCCCGGTCGTCGGCCGCCATCGTCGCCTTCGGGCTCGACACCGAGGGCGGCGACCGCGCCAAGACAAACCTGATCCGCGAGCCGATCCGCCTGATCCTTACGTTGGACGACGGCACGCGGGTCGACTCCGCCGAGGCGCCCGCCGCCTGCCGCCTGAGCCGAGGGCGCGCCGAGTACGGCTTCGACGCCGTGGCCGGAGCGCACGTCGACTGGACGGTGGCCCTGGCGCGGCAGGATCTCACCATGCGGTTCGCGCTCTCGGGCCCCAATGCCGCCCGCGTGGCCCAGGCCGAACTGCTGATCCCCTTCGACCCGCGCGCCATGGGCACCACCGTGCTGGCCGAGGAGTGGGGTGCCGAAGGCGTCGTCAAGGCGCCGCTCATCATCAGCGCGCTAGACATGGGGCAGCTCCGCCTGAGCGGTGAGGAGCCAAACGAGCGCCTCGACTGCCTCTTCACCGGCAGCCGCCACTACAAGAAGATCGACCTGCGGGTGTCCGTCCTTGACCCCGCCACGACAGCGCGCACGGTGGTGTTCCGCCCTGCCCGCCTCGCCAGGCCGAACCGCCGGGTCTCAGCCGCCGAGTGGGCCAGGGTGCGCCGCGGCCTGATCTCGCTCCTCCAGATCACGCCCTACATGAAGCCGCAGGAGGACGGCTCAGGGTGGCTCGGCTCGCCCGGCGGCATCACCGGCAACAACGTCATCTCCGACCCTGTCTCGTGCAACATGGACCGCAACCTCCAGTGGCTGGCGGGCATGGGCGGCGCGGCCCGCATCATGGGCATCAACCTGAACAAGGTCGCCCGAAAGACCATCGAGTTCTGGCTCAACCAGCGCATGAACGCCGACGGCTCGCTGGACTACGTGCTGCAGACCGGCAACATCTCGGCCGACGCCAACACGGGCGTACTCAACTCCGCCACCGACTACTACCTGAGCACCCGCGACCGGCAGTTCGTCGAGGCCAACCGCGCCGTCCTCGCCCGGGCGGCCGACTACATGATCGCCCGCGACCTGGACGGCGACGGCCTCATCGAGACCTTCCGCGACGGCAACGGGCGCAACCAGTTCGGCGACACGGGCTACGACACCATCAGCTCCGGCTGGAAGAACGCCATGGTGAACGGCCAGGCCTACAAGTCGCTGCTGGGGGTGGCCCGCATGATGCGCGACATCGGCGATGCCGCGGCAGCCGACCGGTACGCGGACTGGGCGGTGCGGATGCGGCGCGTCTACAACCGGACCTTCTTCGACGCGGCCAAGCGCAGGTACATCTGGTGGATCGGGCAGGACGGCAAGCGGCATGACTACGCCAATCCGATCATCCAGGAGAACGCCGCGCTCTTCGGCATTGCGGACTGCTTGGAGCAGGATGCCGGCATCAAGGTGACGGCCCGCGATGTGATGCAGCAGCTCTGGGACGACCTGGCCTCGGCGAGCTACTTCGACAGCGCCAAGGGCAAGACGATCCGCTACATGGCGCCCGAGCTGGGCGACTACACCGGGCTCTACTGGGGCATCCCCGGCAACCTCGAGGACGTACCGGACGAGTACAACTTTGCGGACTACGGGAAGCACGAGTTCCCCTACTACTGCAACGGCGGCATCTTCCCGCAGGACACCGTCCCGGCCATCATGGCCTTCTCCAGTGTCGGCATGAAGGAGAAGGCCGACACCATCAAACGCGAGATCTTCCGCCGGCAGCACCAGGGCATCCTTCCCAACGGCAGCGGCTTCTACATGGGCGTGGTAAACGAGCCCGGCAAGTGCTACTCCATCCTCAAATGGGACGGCACGCCCACAGATTACGAGGGCATCATCTCGCGCGATTGCGCGTTCCTGCAGTCCGCCATCCTCACGGAGGACCCGGCGAAGGCGCTGTTTGACAAAGCACGAAACCGAGGAAATCAGAACGGAGGGCAGTGACATGCCGGCTGGAACGAAGAACAGGTGGAGGTTGGGTCTGGTGGCCTGGGGCATCGCGGCCGCGCTGGCAGGTTCGCTCGCGCCGGCGGCCTATGCAGCCGAT
>CAJBBX010000059.1 GCA_903951425.1 uncultured Chthonomonas sp. | reverse complement strand
CCACCACGTACTGACACACTCTTTCCCTACACGACGCTCTTCCGATCTCCCCGCAATGCTCGTGCCCTGCCTGCTGACCTTCACGCTCGCGTTCGCGCCCGGTCGACCCCTGGTGGGTGTGGCGGCCAACCCGCCCGCGGGCTCCACCGGCGCGCAGTTCCTCGTGGGCATCCGGGACGCCCAGCGCATGGGCTGCCGCATGACGACCTCCTCGCACAAGTGGTCGGACCTCGAGCCGAGGCCCGGCGAGTTCGTGCTGAAGCCACTGGAGGACGCCCTGCGCGGGCTACCGCTCTTCGGGTTCACGGTGGCGCTGACGATCCAGACGCTGGACACCAACAACCGGACGCTACCGCCCGACCTGATGG
The DNA here is from genome assembly GCA_903951425.1 of uncultured Chthonomonas sp. Lineage (GTDB taxonomy): Bacteria > Armatimonadota > Chthonomonadetes > Chthonomonadales > CAJBBX01 > CAJBBX01. The sequence continues at coordinate 50,489 of CAJBBX010000059.1, read as the reverse complement.
AGAAGCCGCTCGATGCGCCCGAGGTGCGGAGCCGCTTCGACGCCCTGGTGAGTCAGATCACGGCGAAGCTCGGAAAGAGCTGCCCCTGGGTGATGCTCGCCAACGAGGCCGACGTCTACCTGGCCGCGCATCCCAGCGAACTGGAACCGTTCTGCACGCTGATGGAGCAGGGGCGGCGCACGCTTCGGGCCGCACGCCCGGACATCCTCGTGGGCGTCGCGTGCACCCATGACGGCCTCCGCGACCGCCCCGCCGCCGTCGCCCGGATGAACCGGGAGATGGACGTCTGCACGCTCACCTACTACCCGCTCGGGCCCGGCTTTGGCGTGCGGCCCGTGGGCGACGTGCCCGCCGACATGGCCCGCATGGTGCGCGGCGCCGCCGGAAAGCCGCTGCTGTTGCAGGAGGTCGGTCACCCCGCCGCCGAGCTTCTCGGCAGTTCAGGCGCCAGGCAGGCGGCCTTCGTCGATGCCGTCTTTGACGCCGTCGAAAAACACGCCTCGGCCATCGTCGGGTTTTGCTTCTTCATCCTGCACGACTTCGGCGACAAGCTGACCGACGAACTGCTCTCCTACTACCGCCTGCCTGACCCCGGGTTCCGCGCCTACCTGGCCACGTTGGGCCTCAAAGAGGCCGACGGCAAGCCCCGCCCGGCCTACGGGAGGTTCGAGGCGCGGACGGCAAAGTGGGTGAAGAGCGGCGGCGAGTAGGCCTTGGTTGGGGCTCGGTCCGTGTGCGGCCGTGCCCGTTCGTGCGCCCTGCCCGCCAGAACACGGACTTCCACGGACGCACACGGACCGTCACGGACTGCCTCAGTGCTCCGCCCTGAGTGCCCGTCGGCCTCAGCCGGAGAACCGTCGCGCCACCTGCGGCAGGGATTCGCAGCCATTGCGGCGAAACTACATGTCGGGCGATCGGGACGCGCAACTGATGCCGGCTCGCCCGGGGAGGCTCGATGGGTCAGCTTACGGCCAGGTCGTTGGCCGCCATCATTGGCTGGGCGCTCGGCGGGACGGGCGCCGTGAGCACGGCGGAGATTTTCTACACCACGCGCACCTCTCTGCCGCCCCAGACGGCGCTGGCCTGGTGCCTGGGCCCGGTAGAGCTTGCGATCGGCATCGCCATCATTGCCCTGCAGAGCCGGTTCCCCAACAAGGCCGTGCTCAACCCCGGCCCGCTCGGCCTCACCGGCCTGCTACTGGTGCTTGCGCCGGTCGTGGTCGGCATCCTGGGAGCCACCGTGGCGAAGGGTGACACCATCCGCGTCAGCACCAACACGGCCATGCTCACACTGCTGCTGGCGGTGCCGGGCATCGGTATGCTCGTGGGCGCATTCCGCCTGATGATGTACGACAAACGGCACGGGCGCCCGGTACAGGCCGAGCCCAAGACCAGGATTCGGAAGCGCAAGTAGGCTCGCGCCCGCAGGCGCGAGCGGGCGCCGAAGGAGACGCAGGTGGCCCGTACTCTCGTCGTGGTTAACCAGAAGGGCGGCGTCGGAAAGACCACCACCGCCGTGAATCTGGGCGCATGCCTGGCGCTGGCCGGTCAAAGGGTTCTCCTGATCGACCTGGACCCGCAGGGCAACGCTACCAGCGGCCTGGGCATCGATAAGTCCTCCGTGGGCGCTCAGTCCGGCGGGCCGCCCTCGATCTACGACGTGCTGGTGGATGAGGCGCCCATCGCCTCGGCGATCCAGCAGACCGAGGTGCCCGGCCTCGCCGTGACCCCTGCCAACCTCGACCTCGCCGGAGCCGAGGTCGAGCTGATGACCCGCCTGGCCCGTGAGCACTGCCTGAAGGAGTGCCTGGCGCCGCTGAAGCCAGACTACGACTTCATGCTGATCGACACGCCGCCGTCGCTGGGCCTCCTCACCCTCAATGCCCTCGTAGCGGCCGACGAGGCCGTCGTGCCGATCCAGTGCGAGTACTACGCGCTGGAGGGCGTCTCGCAGCTCATGCGCACGGTGGACCTCGTCTCGCGGCGGCTGAACCCGGCCCTCCGCGTGGGCCTCGTCATCATGACAATGTACGATAACCGGGTGCGGCTCTCGCAGCAGGTGGTCGACGAGGTGCGCCGCGTCTTCGGCGAGCGGGTCTCGGATACGCTGGTGCCGCGAAACGTCCGGCTATCCGAGGCGCCCAGCCACGGCCGGCCCATCGCCCTCTACGATCCCCGGTCGCGCGGGGCGGTGGCCTACCGCCACATCGCCCAGGAGGTGATCCGCCATGTCTAAGAAGGGGCTCGGGAAGGGCCTAGGCGCCCTGATCGACGACGGTGCACAGGCTGAGGCGTCCCGCGAAGTGCAGATCGAGGCCATCACCCCGAACCCCTATCAGCCGCGGCAGGACTTCGACCCGCAGCGCCTGGCGGAGCTCGTCGACTCGGTGAAGGAGCATGGCGTCCTGCAGCCGCTGCTTGTGCGGCGGCTGGGCCCCGATCGCTTCGAGCTGATCGCCGGCGAAAGGCGGTTCCGCGCCGCCAGGGAGGCGGGCCTCACGACCGTGCCCGCGCTGGTCCGAGAGTGTACCGACACGGAGATGCTGGAGCTGGCGATCATTGAGAATGTCCAGCGCGAGGACATCAACCCGGTGGAAGCGGCGCACGCCTACCGCAGGCTGATGACCGAGTTCGGCATGACGCAGGAGGACGTGGCCCGCCGTGTGGGCAAGGCGCGCCCCACTGTGGCGAACACACTGCGGCTTCTCGCCTTGCAGGAGCCCATCGTGGCGAGCATCCGCGGCGGCGAGATCACGGAGGCCCATGCCCGGTACCTGCTGCAGGCGCCGGAGCCCATGCGCCTGGAGGTCTGGGAGCAGGTCCGCAAGCGCGGCCTGACGGTCAAGGAGACCGACGCCCTCGTGCGCCGGGCGGCGTCGGGGAAGCCCACGCGCACCCGGACCGCGCGAAGTACGACGCAACAGGAGAAGGACCCCTTCGCGGCGGCGTTGGAGGAGGCGCTGGAGACGGCGCTGGGCACCCGCGTCCGCATCCGGCCCGACGGAGCCACGGGGAAGATCGAGATCGAGTACTACTCGCCCGAGGAACTCGAGGGGATCGTCGACCGCATTCTGAACTGAAGGCGGCTGCGCTCAGCCCTGCCCTCGGGACGGCAACCACTTCTCCAGTGTCAGGCGGTTGCGTCCCAGCTCGTCGCAGTCGCGCGCGTTCCGGTCCACCGAGAGCCCGATCGTAGGATTGGTCAGGTCGAACGCCCGCCGGTCCATCGACCCGCCGCGGTCAGTGAGCCTCACGCGCACCCTATCGCTGAAGACCGAGACCTCTACGGCTAGCGTGGTCGCGGCCTCGCTGACTGACGTGGCCTGGCCCACGCCGCCCGCCGGGCGGCGCACGACCTCACGCACGACCGTACAGGCAGCCAGGCAGAGGGCCTCAACATCGGCGCGCGGCATGGCGGGCATGTGCGTCGAGACAAACTGGTCGACGTACCCATCCGTCTGCCCGATCCCCTCCTCATCGGCGCTCACCTCTACGGATTCGAAAGCCACGAGGGTATGGGTGCTGTCCCGGTCGACCACGGCGGCCACGCAGGTGAGGTCATCAAGCAGGACATCGGAACCGCTGAACTCCCTGACGGCCTGGCGCACACACGACACAACCCCATCGGCAGTGAGCCCCGAACAGGCCGAGAGCAGGTCCGTCAGCCGCTCCATCCCGAACAAGTCGCCCGCCCGGCTTCGCGCCTCGATCACACCGTCAGACACGGCTATCAGGATGTCTCCCGGACCGATGGGATGGGTGTGCTGCCGGTATACCTCCAGCTCGATGAAGCCCAGCGGCGTGTTTTCACCTGTCAGACGACGGCACTCACCCGACGCGGCGCAGTACTGCAGCATGGCCGGGTGCCCGCAGTCCACCACGGTCACCGCCATGGCCGTCACGTCGATACGGGCGAAACAGAGCGTGATGAACGACCCAAGCTCGATCAGCTCCGGCGTCAGGGCATGGTGCGTCGCGGCCACGACCTCCTCGGGGGCGGCCATCCGATCATAGCCGCGCAGATCCTGGCTGAGCCGGGCCGCGGCCCTGGCAAAGTGCCCTTTGGCGGCCGCAGCCAGCAGTGCGGCCGGCAGCCCCTTCCCCATCACGTCGCCGACGATGACATCCACCATGGTCGGTGAGTGCCCGAAGAAGTCCAGATAGTCGCCGCCGATGCCCTCCGAGGGTAGGGCCGCAGCCGCCAGAGAGAAGCCGGCCAGATCGGTGGGCGCCGCCCCGACGAGGAACGCTTGCTGGATGCCTGCGCCGACGCTGATATCGCGCTCTCGCGTCGCCTCGAGCGACGTTGCAGTCTCCCGTAGCGCCTTCTCGGCCGCGCGGCGCAGGGCGATATCCTGCACGAAGACGGCAAGGGCGCCGTTCTCCTCGTCGTTGAGGCGGGCCACACTCACCTCTACAGGAGTGCAGCCGCCGCTCTGCCTTCGAGCCCAGCCCTCGAAGCGTCCACCAGCCGTGTGCTCAAGGAACCGGGTCGGCGGCACTGGCCCGTCGGCCCCCTCTGCCAGGCTGATGAGGCCCCAGATACCGCGCTCCCGCGCGGACTGCGTCGTGCAGCCAAACATGGTCTCGGCGGCCGCGTTCAGATCCTCCACCCGCCCGTCGTCCCGGACGGTGATGACCGCGCTGAACGTTGCATCGAGGATCGCCGCCTTGCGCGCCTCGGAGCGCCGTCGGGCCTCGCGGTCTGCATGCTGTACGGTGTAGTCGCGATTGGTGCCGGCCACGCGCACCGCCTTGCCGCGATCATTCCGCTCGACCACGCCTCCGCGGCACTGGATCCACCGGAAGCTCCCGTCCTTGGCCCGGGCCCGGAACTCGACCGCGAAGCCGGGGCTGTTGCCCTCCATGTGCTCCTTCAGGGCCCGCTCCACATCGGGTCGGTCCTCGGGCTCCATGAGCTCCGCGAGGCCCTTGCGCTCGGACGGTATCTCGCCGGGCGCATACCCCAGGATCTCCGACCAGCGCTCATCTACAACCAAGTTGCCGGTCCGCAGGTCAAGATCCCATATCCCCACATCGGCGCCGCGCAGAGCCATCTCCAGCTGCAGCCTGCTGGCGGTGAGCTCCTGTTCTGCCTTGTCACGCCGGGCCAGCAGGCCCTGCATCATCAGGGTGGCGTAGAGGCCCAGGGCCACGAAGACCGCCAGGAGGAGCAACGAACCCGACCAGAGTTGCTGGAGCGCCCGTGCGCGATCAACGCTGTAGACCACCGAGACGGGGCGGCCCAGCACCGAGGTGGGGCAGGCAGCCGTGATGGCACGCCAGCGAACATTCCCGAGGCTGACTCTATTGGTCGTTGTGAACTCGAGACGCTGCGCGAGGTTGCGCCGCTCGGCCTCAAGCCCCAGATCGATGTCGTGGGTGGCAGAAGCGCCGCGTGCCTCGACCAGGGCCGTGGTGACCCCATCGGCATCGATGAGGACCGATAGGGCCCGCGAGCCGGCTGCCGGCTGCGCCACGCTGTCGGCCATGAGGGCGCCGACGTCGATGGCCGCAGTCGCCCGGATGCGGTGCGGACCGCCCACGGCCTCAATGAGCCAGATCCCCGCGTCACGGTCGCCGGGCCCTTCGCCGGGCTTCCGTCGCAGTGTGCTGAAGTGGCCCGTCTCGCTACGCGAGACGACGACGGGCGCCCGGTTCGGCGCGGCGATCGTAATGTAGCGAATGACGCCCTGATGCCGAATGTAGAACCTACGGGCGCGGTCGGGAACGGTAAGGACGAGACCGGGATCCTGGTCAAGCACTGCGTCGAACCCGCCGCCGCTGACCTCTCCGCGGAAGTCCGTCTCAAGCATATCGACAGCGCGCCCCAGGTCGACGGCATTGCTGCGGGCCTGATCCAGCACGTCCTCGTGGATGCCCTTGATCTGGTCCAGCACGAAGACGACATAGAGGATGACGCCCAGCAACGCGAGCGCAGCCGTGAACATGACGGCGACCGAGCCACGCGGGCGCAGGGGTAGGCGAGAAAGAACCGACAAGCCACGCAACGGCATCAGGGCTGCTCGGCAGTGATAGACCAGGCCGACCATCCGAGGGCGGGCAGCGGCTGAGCGAGGATCACCGCCTGTGTATCACCCACGACGAAGGATGCGCGCCTGGAACCCTTCTTCAGTATCTCCTCCGCCGCTGACCTGACCGAGGCCGTCCGCGCCTTCAGGAGGTTGAAGTCGTCCGACTGATACTGGTCGCTCTTCACGCTCTCGGCGTACCTGTGCTCCGAGAGGAGCGGCATATTGAGCAACCGAAGCGCCTTCTCACCGGCCGATACGATGACGCCGCCCGGCCCCACCAGGAGCGATGCGCCGTCGGGCGGGATGTGCCTTTCGGTCAGCCGCTGCACCGTGACATCGAGGCCGACGACGCCCTCCAGGCGATCCTTCACGTAGACGGGCGCGATGCATGAGACCATCCAGCCGCGACCGGCGGGATCGACATAGGGTGCATTGACCCAGACCACCTTGCGGGCGGGGTTGTGCTTCGCATCGGCAAGGTAGTAGAAATTGAACTCTGGGATGTTCATCTTCGGCTCGTACTGGGCCAACGTATCGAACGGCGGGTAGATGCGGTTCAGTGATCGGCGCTCGTTGTAGTACGACTGGACTACCGCCAGGTTGGCGCGCGTGACCTTGACGAGGGCAGGGTTGATGGCTTCGGTGAACCAGGTGACGCGCTTCAACTCGGCGTCGATGGGCATGTAGCCGGAGACGAACACGGTGGGGGCGCCGTCCTGGACCTTGCGGTAGTAGACCCCGTTGGGCGCGAAGGCGTAGTGCTCCGGGCGAACGGCCTTCAGCGTCGTGGCGGCCTTGGCGTAGCTCTCGACAGTGGCCTCAGCAAGTTCCGACGTGAGTTGCTCAACGGAGCTGATGTCGGCCTCAATGAGCGTAGTGATGCGTGCCAGCCGAGCGACGCCCTTGGTATCGGTTGAAGGAGCCCTCCGGCAAGCCGACAGCAAAGGCGCACCGAGCAGGAGGGCGGCAAGCAACGACATGGCGCCGGACCTAACGGTCTGGCGCCACTGGCGCCGCACGGGGGCGGGCGTTCGCCCGCCCCCGTCGGCCTGAAAGCTAGCCGTGCCTGTCGGCCATCTCATGGTTGGTATCCGGCCTAGAGCGTGACGTGTATCTTGGCGCGGGTGCTGACGGGCTGCTTTATGCCGAACGGGTCGCGCACAGTGAGGACGATCTCGTAGTCGCCGCCCTTTCGGAACTTGTGCTTGAAAGTCCGGCCCTCGGCATCGACCGGCAGGTCGCCGGATGTCGGGTCGCCGGGCCGCACTACAGACCACTCGTAGCGCACGGGGCTCACGCCGGTCTCAGCCTCTGCCGTGAAGGTAAGGAGGTCGTTCACTGCCGCGGTGCGATCCTCCAGCGGCAGCACGCGCAGCGGGGTCTGCTCGGCCACGGTGCGGACGCGCCCCACCGTGAACGTGGTGGTCGTATCGCCGAACACGCGAACCTCGGAGAGCTCGCCCGACGTGCTCCCCAGGCCCTTCATGGCGCTGAGGGGAACCGCCAGCGAAATCCAGCCGTCGCGTGCGGGACCAGCGGTGTTGAGCGGAATGCGGGCCTCGCACTGCTTGCCGTCCGAGGTGACGATGACGGCGCGCACGTTCGCCAGCGGCTTGGCGGTGACGACGCCTGCGTCATAGCCTTGGTTCATGCCGCCCATGGCTCCGGGGCCGCCCTGACCGCCGGTGCCGCCCTTGAGGCCGCCGGTCCTGCCGCCCTTGGCGCCACCGGGCATGCCCGGCATCCCGCCCATGCCCATCATGCCGGGACCGGCGGAGCCGCCGGAGGCTGAACCGCTCTCCTGCAGCTTCACGACGATCTCAAGATAGGTCTCACGGTCCTGCAGGTCGGCGCTGAGGTCGACCGGCTTGGCCAGCACAAGGCGCAGGCCCTGATAGGCGCCCTGCGTGGCGACCTTGAGCGAGCGGACGCCCTTGTAGATGGCCTCCTCGCTCTCCTTGACCGTGCCGCTACCCCAGGTCTTGGCGCTGACGCCCGAGCCCTGCAGCGGCTGCCCCTCGTAGACCGACACGTCGGCGCCGGAGCGTCCGGGCGCAGCCAGAGCGTAGACGACGCTCAGGGCCATTCCGACGACAGGTACCCTGATCCACCTCATTCCTAGCTCCTCTCGCGCCGGCGCCTTGCATAGCGACGCCGGCCTCGGGCTATGCCCGTTTCGGGCGCCGAACGGCGACCCGTCACACCCTGTCAGGCGCGAATCTGCAGTCGCTCGATGCTCTGAGCGCGGCCACCTACAGCCTCTACGTCCAATAGTACCCCGCACAGCGCCGACGGACCTGCTGCGGCCTCAAACCGCTCGGGCATACCCGTGATGAAACGCCGCAGCACGGGCTCCGGCGTCACGCCCAGGATCGACCGGACGGCGCCGGTCATGCCCAGGTCGGTGATGCACGCGGTGCCCTTCGCCGTCACCCGCTCGTCAGCGGTCTGCACATGCGTGTGCGTGCCCACAACCGCCGAGACGCGCCCATCGAGATGCCACGCCAGCGCCTGCTTCTCGGATGTGGCCTCGGCGTGGATGTCCACAATGATGACGCTCGTCTCCTGGCCCAATGAGGCGACCAAGCTGTCGCATGCCGCGAAGGGGTCGGCCACGGGGTCCATGAAGATGCGCCCCTGCACATTCAGTACGGCAACCTGGCCCGCGGCGCACCTGAAGATGCCCGCGCCGCGGCCAGGCGCCTCCGGCGAGAAGTTCGCGGGCCGGAGCAGGCGCGGCTCCGACCCGACCATCGGATAGATCTCCCGCTTGGCCCACGCATGGTTGCCCAGGGTGAGTACGTCGATGCCCGCGTCGTCCAGCAGGTCGCGGGCGATCTCCGGGGTGAGACCAGCCACGCCCGCCGCGTTCTCCGCGTTGGCCACCACGAAGTCGACCGATCGCTCACGCCGAAGGCGGGGCACGAGCGCGCAGGCGGTCTCGCGGCCGGCGCGGCCGACGATATCGCCGATCACCATTACGCGCATGGGGCATCCCCCGACCGGCGGTTGCGGCTCACCGGGCGTACTCGGTGGAGCGCACTTCGCGGATGACGGTCACCTTGATCTGGCCCGGGTACTCCATCTCCTCCTCGATGCGCCTGGCGATACTGGAGGCCAGCTTTGCGATGGCGAGGTCATCCACCTGCTCGGGCCGCACGATGAGCCGCACCTCGCGCCCGGCCTGCACGGCAAAGCCCTTCTCGACGCCCTGGAAGCTCTGGGCGATCTCCTCAAGCCGCTTGACGCGCTTGACGTAGCTCTCCAGCGCCTCGCGCCGGCCGCCGGGCCGGCTGGCCGAGATCGCGTCGGCGCACATCACGAGGGTGGCCTCCACGGTCTCCGGCTCGATCTCGCTATGGTGGGCCTCCACGGCGTGGATCACTTCGGGCCGCTCGCGGTGCTGCCGGAGGACGTCGGCGCCGATGACGGCGTGCGGACCCTCCACCTGGTGATCAAGCGCCTTGCCCAGATCGTGGAAAAGCCCCGCCCGCCGCGAGACGGCGACGTTGGCTCCAACTTCGGCAGCCAGGATAGCGGCCAGGTGGCTCACCTCGATAGAGTGGTCCAGCACGTTCTGGCCGTAGCTGGTCCGGTACTTCATCTTTCCCAGCAGGCGCAGAATCTCCGGGGCGATCCCCGTGACGCCCGTCTCCAGGACCGCCCGCTCGCCGGCCTCCTGGATATGCCGCTCCACCTCGACCTGTGCGCGCTTGACGGTCTCCTCAATACGGCCGGGATGGATGCGCCCGTCGGTAACGAGAGTGGTCAGGGCCAGACGCGCGACCTCGCGGCGGACCGCGTCGAAGCCCGATAGAACCACCGCCTCGGGCGTGTCATCGATGACGAGGTCGACGCCCGTGAGCGTCTCGAACGTCCGGATGTTGCGCCCCTCGCGGCCGATGATGCGCCCCTTCATCTCATCCGAGGGCAGGGGCACGACCGACACGGTAGTCTCGGACGTCTGGTCAACGGCGCATCGCTGGATGGCCTGAGTCACGATGATACGCGCCCGCCGCTCACCGTCGCGACGCGCGTCCTCTTCGATATCCCGGATCAGCTTTGCGGCTTCGTGCTTGTGCTCTTCCTCGATCTCCCGCAGCAGCTCTTTTCGTGCATCGTCGCGGGCAAGCCCCGCGACCCGCTCCAACTCCGCGCGCTGCCGGCCCACCATCGCCTGCGCTTCGCCGCGCGCGCCCTCTATCTCGGCCTCTCGCTGTTGAAGGGAGCGTTCCCTCTTCTCAGCGGACTCAATGCGCCTGTCCAGGGCCTCTTCTTTTTGTGCCAGTCGTCGCTCGGACCTCTGTAGTTCTGCTCTTCTCTCGCGGTTCTCAGCGTCTATTTCCGCCTTGAGCTTGTATGCTTCATCCTTGGCTTCGAGGACTGCCTCTTTGCGAAGGCCCTCGGCGTCACGCCGCGCCTCCTCCTTGAGCCTCTCTGCCTCCGAGATCCTATCCCCTAGAGTCAGTTCCAACACTCTCGAGCGGGCTCTGTATGTCTGCACCATCGCAACCGCGATGGCCGCGATCAGTACAAAGCCCAGTACGACCGAATATGTCTCTGCCACGCCGTCCTCACCTCCTACATCGAAGTGAGTCCGAGCGAACGATCGCGCGTTGGCGCTCTGGCACGAGAATGACCTGGATGATCAGGCTACCATGTTCGCCGCAAGGGCCGCCAATACCTGCCGTATGGTGTCCCAATCGTAACCAAGCCGCTGCAATCTTCCGGCGAGCCGGTTGCGCTGGTCTGGATCGGCCGCTGAGGCGCCCTTGAGCCAGCGTGCCGCCTCGGCCAGCGCCCGCTCCTCCACGTCGCCGGGTTCGGCAGCGGCCAGGGCAGCCTGAATGGCCTCCTCGTCAATCGCCTTGCGCTTCAGCTCGGCCTCGAGGCGGATCGGACCCAGGGCCTTGGACCGTGCGCGGCTCTCGACCCAGTCGGCGGCGAACCGGGCGTCGTCCAGCAGGGCGGCGCGATGGAGCGACGCGACCGCAGCCTCCACGTCCTCCTCTTCGCACTCGGCGCGCGCCAACCGACGGCGCACCTCTGCCTCGCTACGCGGCGCGTAGGAGGCGTACCGGTACGCGACCGTCATGGCGTGGGCAAGCGACTCCTCGGACATGGTCGGCGCTAGCGGCGCAAGCCGCGCAGGTCGATGGGGAGCGAGCGGTTCTCGCGGAGTAGCTCACGCAGCGTGAGGCGGCGGCGGCGGCGGCCGGCCTCGCGCCCGAGCAGGACGGCGAGGCAGCCATCGACCGCGCGGCGCACGGTAGGATTGGAGGTGTCGCGCTCCGTGACGCAGCGGCGGAACTCGGCGATGTTCCGCACGGCTCCGGCCTCGTAGAGGTTCACCACGTCTTCGCGGTAGGCGTCCTGCGGCGTGAGCGCGGTGGCCTTGGCGGCATAGCTGACGATGGCGTAGCCTGCCGTACCGTGCACCAGACAGCCGCAGAAGTCCCCTGCCCCGCTCTGGTCGGGCAGATGCTTGCCGTGGTGCTGGTGGATCAGTCCATCGGGATACTCGAACGTCAGCGAGAAGACATCGTGGCTGTCGGCGTGCCGATCGGGCCGGCAGGCGGCGCTGGCGCCCGAGCAGGCCACGGGCGCCGCGCCGGCCACCCACATGGCGGCGTCGACCGAGTGGATGCAGGCGTTGCCATGGTAGCCGCCGCCCAGCGCATTGTCGTTGACCCACTTCAGCCCGCGCAGGACGCCCTCCAGATTGGCGCCTCGCGGCGGATCCGGGAAACAGGCGGTGAGGTAGTGCGAGTGGAGCATGGCCACACGGCCGATGGCGCCCGCGCGAATGCGGCGAACGACCTCCTGGTTGCCGGGGTCCGTGGGGATCTGGTAGTCGACGAGGTAGACCTGCTTGCGGGCGGCCGCGCGGGCGGCGGCGGCCTCGATGCGCTTGACGCCGGGCACGTCGGTGGCCACGGGCTTGGCCATGTAGACGTGGCATCCCGCCGCCACTGCGGCCTCGGCGTGGTCGGGGTAGAAGCAGGGCGGCGCCTCAAGGGCCACGGCCTCCACGCCGGCGTCCAGTAGGCGCTTGTAGCCGTCGAGGCCGGTGAAGCGCCGCGAGGCGGGCACGCCGTGCGCTTCGCCGCAGGCGTCGGCGGCGTCCTGGAAGTAGTCGGCCACCGCGGAGAGCTCGTAGCCGCCGTCACGGGCGAACAGGCCCGCCAGCCAGCCGCCGCGGCCGCCGCAACCGATGAGGCCCAGCTTGATGCGGGCCGCGGGCTCCGCCGACGCGAGGCCCGGAGCGATGCCGGCCGCCAGCCCGGCGCCCAGCAGTTCGCGCCGTGTGGGTTCGGTGCGTGGATCAGCGGACATGGCCGGCCTCCTTCATCGGGTCGCCCCGCGCCCGCCGCCGGAACGCCGTGGCGGACGCGGGGCGTTCAGGCTACTTGCCCCAGTCGCGCAGGATCTTGATGCAGCGATCCACCGATTCCAGCGCCGGGTACGCGTCGCTCTCGTACTCCACGATGTACCACTCGGTGCCGCCCGTGGCCTCGCAGAGGTCAAAGACGGCGCGCCACGGCACATCGTCGGCGCCGATCAGCGGCTTGTATCCGGCCTCGAAGCCCGCCGCCGCGGCCTGCACGGTGGAGTAGGGCTTCAGGTGGACCGTGGTCGCCTTGCCGGGGTGCCGCTTGAGGATCTCCTCGAGCTTGGCGCCGCCTGCCAGGCCGTTGCCGGTGTCGAGCTGCATGACCACGCCCGCGCCGGTCTTGTCGAACAGGGCATCCCACGCGGTGAGACCGTCGCCCAGATCGGTGAACTCGGCGTGGTGGTTGTGGTAGCCGGTCATCATGCCGTGGGGCGCGAGCCTGGCGGCGATGCCGTTGAAGACCTCGGCGGTCTTCCAGCAGGAGATGGCGCTGTCGCGCTCGGGTTCGTTGATCCAGGGCACGATCAGGAAACGGTTGCCCAGCTCGGCGTTGAACTCGATGGTGGCGGCAAGGTTGTCGCCCAGCAAGGTGTCCATGCCGATGTGCGTCCCGGCGACCTTCAGGCCGGCGTCGTCACACATCTTGCGCAGCTCGGCCGCGCTGTAGTTGTAGTAGCCTGCGAAGTCAACGCCGTCGTAACCCATGGCGGCGACCTTGGCGATGGTGCCGGGCAGGTCCCTGGCGCACTCGTCGCGGACGGAATAGAGCTGTACGGCGATCGGTATCTTGGACACGTGGTGCCTCCTCGTGACTAGGGTCTGTTGGTTACGGAACTACTCCATCAGGAATGACTGGGCCAGGATGAGCACGGGCTGGCCGCCCTGGTCGGACGCCGTGGGGCTGTCCAGGTAGTCCTGCATGAACGTCTGCCACCGGGTGTGGACCTCGGAAGTTGCCAAGTAGTCGCAACTCGCCTGCCAGTCGTCGCACTCCAGGTAGCCGAACTCGACGCCGCCCGGCCCCAGCCAAAGGCTGTAGTTGCGGAACCCGGCCTTCTTGAGTTCGGCGAGCAGGTCGGGCCAGACGTTCTCGTGGATTTTGAGATACTCGTCCAGCTTCTCCGGCTTCACCTGTAGCATCAGTCCAACACGCTGCATGTCATCCTCCAGAGCGCCCGCGAACGCGTCTCGGCGCCGAGGAGTATTACCCGGCGTGGGCGCCGATTCCTGCCGGTTCGGCCCGGCTGTCGGCGTAGGCGGTATCCTTATGGCGTGACCCACGATATCTGCGCTCCGGCGCTCGCCACGAGGGAGTATAGGTGACACATCGCGCCACAGGTCTGGTAGCGCAGCCCGGTCATCCGTTCAGGTTCCTATTCATGAGCTCCTGCCCCGAGCCCTGGGGAGGCAGCGAGGAACTCTACGCCGGCGCCGCACGCATCTTAGCTGTCCAGGGCCACGCCGCGTCGATCATCAAGACACTCGTCGTGCAGTCCCACCCGCAGATTGCCCGCCTCCGTAGCCAGGGCATCGCCGCACGAGACTACTACTCACTCCTTCCGCCGCTCCCCGTACGTGCCGGCGCCAGGCTCATGCCGGGCCGGTTCCGCCCCAACGACTGGCGCCACAACATGCTGGTCCAACTCCTGCGGGCGCAGAAGCCCAGCCTGGTCGTGATCTCCCAGGGCGACAACTTCGACGGCATGCGCTACACCGACCCGTGCATCGAGTCCGGGACGCCCTATGCGTTGCTCTGCCAGAAGGCGTCGGACCCGCACTGGCCGCCGGACCAGGCCCTGGCGGCCATGCGGCGCGGCTACCAGCAGGCGGAGCGGTGCTACTTCGTCTCGCACCATAACCGCGACCTTACGGAGTGCCAGATCGGCGCCCGGCTACCCAACGCCGAGGTGGTGCACAATCCCTTCATGGTCGATGCGCCCGAGCCGCTCCCATGGCCGGATGCACCGGACGGCCACTTCCGCATCGCCTGCGTGGGGCGCCTCTTCGCCCGGGACAAGGGGCAAGACACCCTGCTGCGGGTTCTGGCGCAACCCAAGTGGCTCTCGCGCAGCGTCACCGTCAGCTTCTATGGCAACGGATGCCACCGCAAGGCCTATGAGGGAATGGCCTCGCTGCTGGACCTGCCCATGGTCCGCTTCGCATCGTTCTCGGACAACATCACCGACGTCTGGCGTAAGCACCACGCACTGGTGCTATGCTCGCGGGCCGAGGGCCTGCCCCTGGTGCTGGTGGAGGCCATGATGTGCGGGCGCCTGGGCATCGTCAGCAACGCCGGCGGCAACGGCGAGGTGATCGACGACAACGTCACCGGTTTCCTGGCCCGCGGCGTCTGCTTCAACACGATGGATGAGGCCCTGGACCGGGCGTGGGAGCGACGCACCGAGTGGCGCGAGATCGGCTTGGCTGCGGGCGCCCGCATCCGCCGGATTTGGCCCGCCGACCCATGCCGCGAGTTCGCGGACAAGATCCTCGCAGTCGCCAAGACCCATGGCGCAACCTGAGCCCCGGCCCGAACCGATCCTCGTCATCAGCGCGGAGAGCCGTGTGCGCCACCCGCGCCGGTTCATACGCGAAGCGATCACGGACCTGCGGGCCTCGCTGCCCATAGCCCGGAGCCTCCTGGCCCAGAGGCTGCGCCAGCGCTACCGTCAGTCCTCCCTTGGCTTCCTGTGGGCCATCGTGCCCGCGGCGTTCGTCTCAGTGGTGATGACCATCGGCCGCAAGGCGCGGTTTCCCCTGATGGATACAGGCCCCATCCCCCCGCAGGTCTACGGCCTCTATGGCATCGTGATGATGCAGTCCTTCATGGAGGCGCTGAACGCCGAGCGGATGGCCATCAGCGGCAACCGGCAACTCCTCTCCCGGCAACGCGTTCCACTGGAGGGAATGCTCCTTGCGGGCGCCGGCGAGATGCTGGTCAGCCTGACCATGAAGCTGGTGGCAGTGGCCTTCGTCTGCCTGCTGCTGAACGCGCCACCCGCCCTAACGCTCCCGCTGGGCCTGGTGGCGATCGGGCAGGTGGCCGTCCTGGGTGTCGCGCTCGGTATGGCCATGGCCCCATGGAACGCCATGAGCCGCGACATGGACCATGTGATGATATTCCTGCCCTGGGTCCTCTTTGCCACGACACCCATCTTCATCCGCCCGCGGACCGGGTCGGGCCTGGCCCGCGTCTTTGCCCTGAACCCGCTGGCATGGCTGCTGGACAATGCCCGCGCCTACGCCTGCACCGGCGAGGGCAGCCTCAGCCTGCTGCTGGGCGCCGCCGCGGCGCTGGCCCTGCTGCTGGTCGCGGCGTGGTTCCTGACCCGCCTCTGCCTTCCCTACGCCCTTGAGCGAGCCAACGACTAGCCATGGGCAAGCCGCTCCTGGCCCTGCACGGCGTCTCCAAGCGCTTCTGTCGCAAACCGCGGCTGAACCTGCGCTACGGCCTGCAGGACATCGCTGCGGAGGCCATGGGAAGAGAGCCGGCGCGGAGCCTGCGGCCGGGCGAGTTCTGGTCGCTGCATGATGTCAGCCTGGAGGTGGAGGCCGGCGAGGTGCTGGGCGTCATCGGGCACAACGGCGCGGGCAAGAGCACGCTCATCAACATCGCGGCACGGGTGCTGCGGCCCTCGCTCGGGCGGCTGGAGTTCTTCACGGACCGCGTCATCGCCATGGACGCCCATGGCGGGCTCAGCGGGTCGCAGACGGGGCGTGAGAACATCATCAGCAAGCTCTCCATGCACGGCGTGCCGCCGCACGAGATCCGCGAGGCCATCCCGGAGCTGATCGCCTACTCCGGCCTGGGCGAGTTCATCGACGCGCCCACCGGCACCTACAGCCAGGGCATGAGGCTGCGGCTGGCCTTCTCCATCTACACGCGCCTGAAGCCCGATCTCTTTCTGGTGGACGAAGCCATCGGCGGCGGCGACCTGCGGTTCCGGGGCAAGTTCCAGCGCTTCCTGCGCGACTACGTTGACGGTGGCGGTTCCATCCTGCTGGCGAGCCATGACCTGTTCTTGGTCCAGACCCTGTGTCGCAAATGCGTGCTGATGGATGGAGGCCGGGTGATCGACATCGGTCCTCCCGATCGCGTCGTCAAGCAATACGAGGAGATGATGGAGAGCCGGGACGCGGACCAGGGCGCCGAACCGGCCAGGCCACGGGCAGGGCGGAAGGGCGGGCAGGCCGCCGATCGAGCGCCACTCAGCGATCTCGCAATCCTCTCTGTGGATATCTCCGGCGAGGGTGGCGCCGATCTGCTGCCCGGCGAACCCGCCGTCGTCCGGTTACGCTACTCGGCGGGCTCGGCCGTCGGCAAGGTGCAGTGGGGCATGGAGATCGGCGGGTTTGGGCACTTCCCGTTGGCATCGGCCGTCAGCCCGCCCGAGATGCCCTATGAGCCGGCCGCCGGCGAACACGAGCTGACGTGCCGCATTGAGCGCCTTCCGCTCATGCCGGGCGCCTACGAGCTGCACACCGCCATCATAGACCCTCGATCCGGCGCTCCATTGGCCGCTCGCGGCTACCAGACCAAGCCCGATCGCTTTACAGTCGGCGCAACCGAAGACGCCACGATGAACATCCTTCGCCACCGACAGGGGCTGCTCTACCTGGCCTTCGATTTCGAGGAGCCGTGATGGTCGCGCACGTCGAACGGCCCGGCCCGGCTCGACTGACCGCCCTGGTCCGTGCCGAGCAGTGGTGGGCGTTCAAGGGCCCTCCGGTGCTGCTAGCCGTCTACGCGGTGGCCCTGCAGGCGCGGCTCTCCACGGATGCCGTCTGGCAAGCCGCGGGATGGCTGGTGCTGTCGCTCACGCCTGCGGCGGCCTATGCCAACCTCCTGAACGACTGGACCGACATCGCGCAGGATGCCCGGGCCGGCAAGGCCAACCGCATGGCCGGGAAGCCGCTCTGGTTCCGAGCGGCGGCGGCGGGCCTCCCCCTTGCGGCCGGCGCGGCGTGCGCCTGGTCCATGCGCGGAGCGTCCCTGCCGTTGGCGCTCTACGCCGCGATCTGGCTCGTCTTCACGCTCTACTCGGTGCGGCCGTTCCGGCTGAAGTGCCGCCGCCTCGCCGGCGTGGTCGCCGATGCCCTGGGCGCGCACCTGCTCCTCACGCTGTATGCGCTTGCATGGGTGGCCTACGCGACGGGCGTCCGCGCCTCGATGACGCTCGCGGCCTGCCTATGCGCGGTGAGCCTGCTCTCGGGCCTTCGCGGT
Organism: uncultured Chthonomonas sp.; assembly: GCA_903951425.1. GTDB lineage: Bacteria > Armatimonadota > Chthonomonadetes > Chthonomonadales > CAJBBX01 > CAJBBX01. Next base: position 32,836 of record CAJBBX010000059.1, on the reverse strand, counting down.
ATCCTGGTACACCAGATCCTCGACCGCGACGCCGACCGGCGCGGCGCCGTGGCCACCTTCGTGGCCGGCCAGGACCCGTGGCTGGTGCGCCGCGCCGTGGAGCGGGCCCTCTTCCCGGCGGAGGTCGCGGCCGGGCTGGCGCTGCTCGCCGTACTGGGCCATGCCGCGCTCCTCCTGTTCGTCGCTGCGGGCCTGCTGCTGGATCACATCCGCACCCGCCAGTTGGGCGTCCGTGTCGGCGTCGTGGCAGAGCGCGGGACCGACCCCATGGCGCTGCTGGACATCTACGACCTCTGGCTTCCGGTGGGAGCGCTCTGCGCCTTCGCCATGGGGCGCACCGACGCGTGGTGGCTGCCTGCCGCGCACCTGGCGCTCTTCCCAGGCCACGCCATACGGGCCGGTGGCCACCTGTGGCATTTCGCACGGTGGCGGCTATACCCGCTGTTCATGGGTGCGCCCTTCGCGTCTGCGGATAGCCGTATGTCCTGCGGACAGCAGCGCCTGCCGCCGTCGGCCCAGCCTTGAACGGCACGAGGCGCTCTGCCGGTCGGGTAGCACGACGATCACACGGCAGACGCAGCCGGATACCCGTGCGCACGCCAACCGGGCGTCGGCGCCGATCGGAAACTGCACGGTGAGAAGGAGGCAGGATGTCTCACATCCCTGACCAAAGCAGCGGCTCCGGCCGAGCCTGGGCTGATAGGCGCAGCATGGCGATTGATCGGGCGGTACGGTTCCTAGCCGCTACTCAGACAGCAGATGGCGCCTTTGAGACCGTCCGGGGCCCCTTGCCGGGTTTTGCGAAGCGGTCTCCCGGAGAGGAGCACTTCGGCACGATGTATGTGATCTGCGCGCTCCGAGGGGTCCGGCACCCGCTCCTTCCGGGCGTTCGTCGGAAGGCGGCCGATTTGATACTCCGCGAGATGGTCCGGCCGGGCCTGTGGCGGTTCCGGCCGACCTCAGTGGAAGCAGCCGATACGCTCTCGGCGCCGTTGGATATCGACGATACAGCGCTGGCGTCCATGGCCTTTCGCCGTTACCGGCTGTCGCTGCTGCTAAGACTCAACATCCCTACTATGCTCAAGTGGCGCGATGAGCAGGGCCGCTTCCGAACGTGGATGGAAGAGGGCTATCTGAACCCGGTCTGCGCCGTCGTCAACGCGAACGCTGTCTGGTACATCGGAGAGACCGCCGCCACCAAGCCTGCCATTCGCTGGCTGATGGAACTGGCGACCGATCGAACTGACCAGGCGCACCAGCGGTACTACCCGGGCCCCATGCTTTTCAACCATGCCGTGTCGCGCGCAGCCCATGAGAGCGCGCCTACACTCCGTGCAATCAACCGTGTGTTGGAGGAGCGCGTGATGAACGAGGTCGGCGTCGGTATCGATCGGCTCTCCGCACTCAACGCCGCGCAGGCCGTCTGTACGCTGGTTCGCGTCGGCGCAGGTGCGAACCGACTGGTCACCCAACTGGGTGAGAGCCTCCTTCAGCGACAACGCGCCGACGGATCGTGGCCAATCGCACCAGCGTGGGGGGGGCACAGCCTACCCAGCCATATCCCGGGCATGCCGACGGGTCGGCTGCTATACTGGGGCTCGGCGGCCATCACCACGGCGGTTGCGGTTGAGGCGCTGACGATGATGCCCACGATGCGCCACTAACGAACGGTACTCGCGAACCTTAGTCGGAAGCGTGCCGACGTGGTGGCGTCGCTGAGGTCCGTCCATCTGGAGGGCGCTGAGCAGTGCCTGATCTACCGCATCTCTATTTCCTGCATATACCAAAGACCGCCGGCACCTCGGTGGCCCGTGTGCTGCGGAGCTTCTACCCCAGGGGGCAGGTCCTTCCGGCTCATAACCGACTGGACCTGGGGCGGCTGCCGGCAGACTCCGTGGACAAGCACCTCTGCATCCTGGGGCATCATGGCCCACTCCCCTATGCGCTGACGCTCCGGCCCCTGACCGTCATCACAATCCTGCGAGACCCTGTGGAGCGGGTCGTCTCGGAGGTCGAGTACGTCAGGCAGCAAATTCGCGCCAAGACCGGTGATTTCGTCAGGCATCCCGTGGCCTCCCATATTGAGAAGCCGCTGGAGGAGCTCCTTACGGTCCCAGAGGTCCGCACAGCGCTTACCGAGCACCAAACGCGAGTGCTGGGGATCCGGCCTGAGCCCGCCCTGGTCAGATTCGGTGTCGGCGCCTACTCCATGCTGTGCGTGAGGGGTCAGGCGCGGAGACTCGGCGACGACGCTCTGCTGGTCCGCGCCAAGCAGCATCTGGACACGATGGCGGCAGTGGGCACGGTGGCACGGATGGACGAGACCATGTCGGTCATCTGCCACGTCCTTGGCGTCCCAACGCCGGAAACGGTCCCGCGCGCCCGGGTAGGCCCAAACCGGGACGGCAGAACGCACCGCGAGCGCATCGGGCCGGAGCTTGCGGCCGAGCTGGACAAGATGAACGTCCGCGACCACGAACTGGTCGCCTACGCGGACGGACTGCTGACTCAACACCTGGCCCAGATCGCCTCGGGTGAGCCGCGCCCACCCAGGCCCCGTATGCAGCAGTATGCAGCGCCTGGCTGGAGCTGGCGCCTCGGCCTCTGGTGGCAGGTCTTGCTGCAACGGCTCCGTCCCTAGCAGCCCATCGGGCCCCGCACACGTCTGTGCGTACCGTCCCACAGTCCTCGCCCTCTGTGCCAACATGGAGTGAGACACTCTCCGTTCCCTCCAGGATGATCGAGGGCGGAGACGATCGCATCAGGTGAAGAACGGTCTGACGAACGCCAGGGGGCGCCTATGGGTAATCCACGGAGCGAGCCAAGCCGACGCGGTCGAGATGCCGCAGACGGCTACGTCGGCGCCATCGACCGAGGCGTCCGATACCTCGCGGCCGCCCAAGAGGCCGACGGCGCCTTCCCCTCCCTCAGAAGCGTCGATCCCCGGTTCACGAAATGGGTGCCGGCGGGCGAGTGCTTCGCGACCCTTTACATGCTCTGTGCTCTTCGGCATGTACGACACCACGGGCTTCGTGATGCTCGAGGCAGGGCATCCCATGCGGCGCTTCAGGAGATGACTCTGGCGGGGCTCTGGCGCTTCTCGACCAGGAGCGCGCACGAGATTGCGCCCTACCCATGGCCGTTCGATGCCGACACAACCTCGCTGGGCTCCATGGCGCTGCGTCATCGCAGTTTGCGGCTGCTGCTGCGCCGGAATGCAGGCCACCTGTTGAAGTGGCGCGACGATCAGGGCCGCTTCCTGACGTGGATCGAGGAGATGGGGTACATCAACTCCGTCTGCGTCGGGACGAACGCCAATGTGGTCTGGTATCTCGGGGAGGCGGACTGCACGATTCCGGTGATCGGCTGGCTCATTGACATCGTGACAAGCCGGACGGATCAGGACCACCAGATGTGGTATCCCGGCGCCATGCATGTGAACTATCTCGTCTCTCGCGCTGCATATGAGAGCGCCCCGAGACTGCGCCACGTTTACCGTGCCCTGGAAGATCGCGTGGTAGAGTCACTGGGTGGTAGCGTGGCACAATGCTCCGACCTGAGCGCCGCGCAGGCCCTATGCACGCTCGTTCGCGTGGGAGCAAGCGGCCATCGTCTCGTCCGGCTGCTGGCAGACCGTCTGGTCGAGAGCCAACTCGCCGATGGCTCGTGGCCCGCCGCGCCGGCGTATGGCGCCCGGCTATCGGACGCAGTACCAGGTATCCCGATCCAACCGATGTACTACTGGGGCTCTCCGGCCGTTACAACGAGTGTGGCTCTGGAGGCTTTGGCCCTTGTCGGGAGCAGGTTCCGGGTGCCGTAGCTGTATCGCGGTCGAGCAACTAAAGGAGCGCCCGCAGTGGCTGAACTACCGTATCTCTACTTCTTGCACATCCCGAAGACGGCAGGCACATCCGTCGCCGAAGTGCTTCACCGGGTGTACGGCTCGGAGCAGGTCCTTCCGGCGTACAACTGGCAGCAGCTGTCGCAACTCCCGCGCGACGCGATGAGCCGCTACCGGTGCATCATCGGTCATCTCGGACCCCTGCCCTACGTTCTGACCGACCGGCAGCTCACCACGATTACCGTCCTGCGCGACCCGATCGAGCGAGCCATATCGCACATCGAGTATGTGCGGCAGGAGATACGCGCACAGACCGGCAACTGCCTGGAGCATCCGGTCGCCAAGCATGTGGACCTCCCGCTGGAGGAGCTTCTGCAGGTGCCGGCAGTTCGAGCCTCCATCTCGAACACGCAGACCCGGTGGCTCGGGCTCAGGGCCGACGCCTCCTACGTTACGGACGGAGCCGACAGATCGGTGGTCCGGCGCCTGCACGCACAGGTGCGCGAACTGGGCGACGACGAGCTTCTGGTACGCGCTCGCGCGCACCTCGAGTCGATGGCGGTAGTGGGCGTGGTCCACAGGATGGATGAGACGATGGCGGCCATCTGCGCCCTGCTCGGCGTGCCGCCGCCGGAGCGGACGCCGCACATCAACGCAGGCCCCATGGCAGACGGGATGACGCACCGCATGCGCATCGGGCCGAGGATCGCCGCCGAGCTGGATAATCTGAACACCCACGACCACGGCCTAGTCGGATACGCGGAGACGCTGCTCGCACAGAAGATGGCCGACGTCGCGCTACCTCCGACGCAGGTTCGCACAGCAACCTGGCGCAGGAGGCTGAAGCGGCTCCTGGGCCTGTAGGGGGCGCCCGAGGCGACGGGACCCATCGGGCACGGCTACCCATCCCGCTGTGCGAGAATCTCGAAGGGCTGCGCCCACTGGAAGCCCTTGACGTGGTCGGACCATGTGTTGCCCACACAGAGGTCAAACATCCGCACTATGTCCCATCGGAACTCGAGGTCCAGCGGCCGTGCGTACATCACACGAAAGCCGGCCCGCTCGATCGCACCGACCGTCTCCTCCTGCGGCCAGGCGTTGAACCCATACTCCTGTAGAACCTTCAGACGCAGCACTTCCGAGTGCGCCCAGGCCTCGGCATCACCCGTGTCCGCGGTGAGCCGCTGGTCCTTCAGGTAGAGGCAGCCTCCAGGCTTCAGGACATGCCGAACGCCGGCGAGGACGGCCTCGACCGACTGCGCATAGCCAAACGACTCCAGAAAGATAACGCGGTCTAAGAACCCAGGGGCATTGAACTCCGGAAGGCGGTGGAAGTCGCCCTCCACGACGCTTATCCGATCGGCCAGCCCTGCCTCCGCCACACGCTCCACGGCGCGCCGCGCCATGAAGGCACCAAGGGTCATGCCGGTAATGTGCACGTCACGGTGCTCCGCCAGCCATACCGTCGGGACGCAGATGCCGCAGCCTGCGTCCAACACCAACATGCCATCCTGGAGTTCCATCGCGTCCATTGCGTGGAACATATACTCATCCACATTGGATGGCTGCAGCACCTGAAGCATTGGGCCGTAGACCCGCTCGTACAGGGCGCAGTGCTGGTCGAAGTGGTGTGCGACGCCCTCCACCGTCGTCGGCGGCGGTCCGATTGGTGTGGGCGCTACAGGCGGCGGTGCGGGCGGCGGTTCATCCGCAGCACGTGCGACGCGCAGCCACGGGAAGCGCCACCATCGGCGCGTGGCCCTACGCACGGTCCGATTAGAGAGCGTGCGGCCATGCTCGTACAGCTCGCGATCCCGTGCGGTGATCGTGTCGATCGTCGCAATCTGCGCATCTGTTAGCAACCCCGATGACCGGTAGCTTCCGCCCTTCTTGTCCCAGATGGCGTTCACGTTCCGGCGCGGAGCCCGAGGCGGTGGGGCCACGCCCAGGACCCGGCAGACCTGGGCGACGGACTGGTCCATCTGCTCGACCAGACCCACGAACTCCATTGCATTGAGTGTCGCCACGGCCGCTCCGTACACGGCATCGGTGACAAGGCCCGGTGCGGCATCCCTCAACAAGACCTCGTAGTTGGCCTTGTCGGTGCGTCGGCGCACGTCCGGTACCGACAGATGCACGCCGAGGGTTCGCGTCTGCTGGTTCGCTATGGTCGCCAGCAGGCCGGGACGGCGGAACAGCTCCGTGAGGTCTCCCTGCCGGGCCCGGGGCCACCGCCTGTGCCGTCTCCTCATCGGGCGCCGTCGTGCCCGCAGCGTGTGCCGCGTCAAGTTCACACTCCTGGCGCCGAAGCGCATGGCCCACGAGCGAGACCACATGCTCCAGGGGATCGCGGAGCATGGTGACGGTGGGGATGCTCCGGGTCAGCATATCGGGCAACAGCGTGCCGAAGTGGCCCGAATAGCACCGGAACCCGTCAAGCTGCTCCCGGGAGAGGCCCACCAGTTCATACCACTGATGGCCCGGTACACGGTGCTCCTTCGGGAACGCCCGGCGAACGAGCCCGCCCAGCGATGTGCCGGCTGTCTTGGGGATGTGCAGGAAGTAGATCCGCCTGTCTGGCGGGGCCATCTCGCGCGTCGGCATCCCCCTATGCCGACCTGACCGGCCATGGGAGCATCCGCCACCACCGGCGCTGAGCCCGCTTCATCTGCTTCGCGTGGATCGCGCGGCCGCGTTCGTAGAGCTCGCGGTCACGCTCGGTGACCTTCGCTACCATGGACATGTGGGCGGCCGTCAGCATACCGGACTCGCGGTAGCTCGTCCGGCCCTGGGGCCGCGCCGGGTTGGCGTTCTTCAAAGGGACCTCCGGTGGCGCAGGAATACCCAGGTAACGACAGATCAACGTGATAGAATCAGTCATTCTCTCCACCAGACCGACCACCTCCATGCCCTCCAGCGACGCCACGGCGGCTCGGTACACCGCGTCGGAGGCGGCTCCGGGCGCCTGCTCCGTCAGGAGTGCCTCATAGACCTTGTACGACTCACAGGCGCGCAGCCAGTCCAGATCGAAGTGCACGCCCAGGGTGCGGGTCTGCAGATCGACGCCGGACCGGACCAGCAGCGGGTGTCCCAGGAGCGGTCCCACGTTGCCGCTGCGGGCGGCCGACAGCATCGCGTCGGCTTGTGCATCCGACAGGTCGCTATCACCCGTGGCAAGCCGAACCTGCTGCCGGACCAGGTCCACGGTAACATCCTGCTGATCGAGCCACCTGAGGTTGTGGGCGGCTCTCGATACATAGTGCTCAAGCGGATCGCGAAGCATCGTCACCGTTGGGATCGGGCCTGTCAGCATGTCCTGGAGGATCGTGCCGAAGTGCCCGGCATAGCACCTGTAGCCGTTCAGTCGCGTCCGATCCATGCCCGGCAACTCGTGCCAGAAGTAGGCCGGGATGCTTTCATCAGCAGGATAGGCGTTGCGGACCAGCGATGCGACGCTGGTGCCCGCGGTCTTCGGTATGTGCAGGAAGTGGATCCTGCGGTCGGGCGGGGCCAGTTCGGTCAACGCGCAACGCCTCCCTCAGCGCCGCAGACGGCCCGACACAACGGTCAGGCCGTCTGAGGAGCACTCACCAGTGAGCCGATCCTACGCCCTGGCGCTGAGTACGGTAGCCTCGTACGCGCGGACCTCGTCAAGCCACTCGGCTCCGGCGGGGACGCCCTTGCGGACGCAGTAGGCCTCCCAGACCGCACCGAAGGGGAGGGTCTTCAGCTCTTCCTGCAAGGCCAGGCGGGTGGTGAAATCGCCGGCCGCCTCGGCCTCGTGCAGCGTCTCCAGCGGGCGGAGCAGGGCCGCGAGCAGGGCCTTGACCATGCAGCGGGTGCCGATGGTCCAGGCCGCCACGCGGTTGATGCTGGCATCGAAGAAGTCGAGGCCGATGTGGACGCGCTTCACGCGGTCGGGCAGGGAGACCTCCTCGGCGATGGCGCGGAGGTCATCGGTCAGGGTCACCACATGATCGCTGTCCCAACGCACGCCGCGGCTGACGTGGAGCAGGATCTCGGGCACGAACATGAGCGCGGCGCCAATCTTGTCGACGATGGACTCCGTCGGGTGATAGTGGCCGGCGTCGAGGCAGACGAGCTTGTTCCGGGAGATGGCGTAGCCCAGGTAGAACTCGTGCGAGCCGATGACACAGCTCTCGGAGCCGATGCCGAAGAGCTTGCCCTCAACGGCGTCGAGATTGTGGGCCGCGTCGATCTCCTCGGCGAACATCTCGTCGAGCGACTTCATGAGCTGGCGGCGGGGCGTCTCGCGGTCCGCCGGGGTGTCCTTGAAGCCGTCGGGGATCCAGACGTTGGTGACGGTGGGCGTGCCCAGAGCCTTGCCCATGGCAGCGCCGATCTTGCGGCAGGCGATGCCGTGGCGCACCCAGTAGGCGCGCTTGGCTTCGTCGCGGCTGCTCAGCGTGAAGCCGTCGTCGGCCAGCGGATGCGAGAAGTAGCTGGGATTGAAGTCGAGGCCCATGCCCTTGGACTTCGCCCAGTCGATCCAGCCGGCGAAGTGCTCGGGGGCCACCTCGTCGCGCTCAACCTTCTTGCCGCCCGTCTCGGCGTACATGGCGTGGAGGTTGAAGCGATGGGTGCCGGGGATGAGCGACAGCGCCTTGTCGGCGTCGGCGCGGAGCTCATCGGCGGTGCGGGCCTTGCCGGGATAGTTGCCCGTGGCCTGGATGCCGCCGGTGAGCTCGCCTGCCCCCTCGAAGCCGCCGACGTCGTCGCCCTGCCAGCAGTGGAGCGAGACCGGAATAGACGCGAGGGCGGCCATGGCCTTCTCGGTGTCCACGCCCATCTCGGCGTAACGCTCGCGCGCAAGCTCGTAGGCCTTGTCGATCTTCGTGGTATCTGACACGTGGGTCTCCCTGGATTGCGGGACCTGGCGCGCGAACGCCATGCCCAGATTGGTTCAGCCGGACGTTCTAGTTTACTTCAAGGCCCCGGCGCTCGAGCCGGAGAGCAGCAGGCAACCAGCGCCGAACGCGGGAAGCTCCACGCGCTCAATCCCGCCGCGCCGCACGGCCTTCGGGGTGACCGCCTTGCCGTCTACAAGCATGCGCAAGGCGCCCGGCGCGCGGCCGATCCACTCCAGCGTGACGGGGCCGGAAGGACCGCCCCGCGGCACGAGGCAGACGGCCGCCGACTTGCCGCGAACGTGCCGCGTCAGCGCCACTACGACGCCTGGCCGGCCGACGATCCGCACGCGCACGCGGCCCTGCGCGGCCGCCCAGCCGCGGAGCCTCGCGCCACCGCGCGCCAGTGCGGCCGTAAGCGCAGGGCCGGGAACGGGCCCGCTGATCATGGGCGGCGTATCACTCGCAGAGCGCATCCGGTCCAACGAAGCCTGCACGGCCATGCCGGGGTCCCCGACGGAGGTCGGCCGCAGCAGCCGGCCGCCGCCCGAGGCATAGGCGTCGAGCGCTCCGCGCACCGGCGGCGTGAGCCTCGCTCCTGGCGGCACCAGGATCCACGGGTAGCGCTTGAGGAGGCGCGGATCGGCGGCGACCTCGTCGGGCGTCACCACGTCGACGGAGAGGCCCGCTGCCTGTATGATCCGGTACCAGCCCATGAAGGCCGAGGGGCCGTCGGACCAACCTCCCGGCGCGGACGGCGACGCGGCGACGTGCGGCAGGATGAGGGCGCCGTCCGCCACGCGCTCCATGCCCTGCAGCAGGCCGATCCACCGGCGCGACTGCGTCACCATGGCGCGCGTCTGCTCCAACGGCCAATCCGGGTGGATGTTGAAATCCTTCGCGCCGTTCCAGCAGCAGTAGGCCAGCCCCACCGCCCCCTGCTGGACGGCGGCCAGCGAGCCTCGATTGAGGCTCTCGGGCCCGCAGAGCGTGCCGAGCCGGAAGTCCATCATGTCCAGCGCCCAGACGGGCTTCCTGTACTTGCGGACCAGGTCGATGACGGCGTCGGCTCGGACAGTGTCGCCGCCGGCCATGGGCAGCTGCAGGCCGATCTCATCGACATGGGGCGTCAGGCGGGCGACCAGGTCCAGCGCGATGGCGGCCCATTGGCTGTAGTCCCACTCGGCGGCGAAGCCCCAGGCGTGGCTCATGAAGCAGACCGTGCGGCGAGCCGGGTCGAGGCCCTTGACGATCTCAGCCAGCCCGTCGATGGCACGGGCGGCGGTCTCGCACCAGAACAGGCGCCAGTCGGCCGCGGCGCGCTCCTCGGCGGCCGGCGGAAGCCCAATACGCCCGGTCCACGCGGGCTGGGCCAAGCCTGACCGGCGGGCGTCCCACAGCGCCGGGAAGTCGACCTCCGGAGCGCGGGCCTCGTCCATAGATCGGAACGAGGCGCCCCAGGCCCGGTTGAGGCCCTCGACCGGGCCGTACCGGTCGCTGAGCCAGCGGCGGAACCGGGCCAACTGCCGTTCGCCTCCGCGCCACGATGGCGGGAGCCACCACTCGATGCCGGGAAAGGTATGGGAGACCGTGCGAGCGGCATCCTCGGCGGCAAGGAACGCCATCAGGCGACCCAGGTGCGCCTCGACGAGGCGCTGATAGATCGGCGAGTCGAACGCCGGTACGCCGTCCGACGAGCCGTCCTGGCCCTGCACGGACTCGCCGGCGGCCGCGCACGCCTTCCGCACCCACGCCGGCGTGCAGTACGGGTTGCACTCCAAGATGAGCGCGATGTGCGCCCCCTGCCTGCGGGCGATAGCCAGTTGGCCCCGGAGCGACGCGGGATCGAAGCGGCCCTCCTCGGGCTCAAGGGCGGGCCAGTGCGCGCGGGCGATGATCAACCCGGCGCCGGCCTCGGGCATCCGCGGCGTGCCCACATCGACGAATGGGTAGTGCCATATGAACCCAACGCGGGTAATCTCACATCGGGCAGGCGAGCCGCCGCACATCGTAAGCACGAGGCCCAGCAACACCAGAGCTCTGGCCATCTCGTCAGCCCTTTCCGGCCCACGGTTGCTGTTACCGGTGGGCCGTATCACCGTCGGGTTCTACAGGTCCCGAGACCCAATCGGCCTCGCGCGGTTGCGCGTGCGGGGCGCTCGCCTCAGTATGGAGGATAACTCGATGAACAGGATGTGGCTGGCCGGCGTTGCCGGCGCATTGGCTCTCTCCGGCTCGTGCGTTCTGGGGCAGGGCCGCCCCGGCGGCATGATGGGAGGACCCGGCGGACCGCCCGGAGGCGGCATGGGCGGTCGGCCGCGAATGCGCTTGCCGATGGCGCTCAACCGTGCGCCCGTGGAGGCCCTCAAAGGCCCGCTGAAGCTCAACGACGGCCAGGTGAAGAAGCTCGACACGATCCAGTCCAAGTTCCGCGACCAGGCCATGGGCATCTTCCGCCAGGGCATGGGCGGCGGACCGGGCATGGGCGGTGGGCGGCCCGGCGCGGGCGGGCCCGGCATGGGCGGCGGACGGCCCGGCATGGGCGGCGGACCCGGAGCCGGCGGCGCTGAGATGCAGAAGAACATGGACAAGATCCAGGGCATGGCCAAGAAGGCCAGCGCGGACATGAACGCCGTGCTGACACCCGCCCAGCGCGCCAAGGTTCCGGCGCTCCTGGCGGCCATGGACGCGGCGCAGGGCGCAGGCATCCCCCTGGGCGTGGTCGGCGACCTGAGCCTGACCCCCGATCAGGTTAAGAAGCTGAAGTCCGTGGGCGACGCCTCTCGTGAGAAGCAGATGAAGGCGTTCCAGGGCATGGGCCCCGGCGGCGACCGCGATGCGATGATGAAGAAGTTCGGCGCCATGCGCGACGAGCAGCGCAAGGCCGTCTCGGCGGTGCTGAACCCGGCCCAGAGGGCGGCAGTGGCCAAGTACGAGAAGGCCCATCCGCGCCGCGGCTTCGGCGGACCGGGCGGCCCCGGCGGACCCGGAGGCCCCGGCGGTCCGGGCGGGCCCCGCATGGGTGGACCCGGCATGGGCGGCCCCGGAGGCGGACGAGGCCAATAGGCCTGGTCCCCCAGGATCGGTTGTACGGACGCGGGCTCTCGGAAACGGGGGCCCGCCTCCGTTTTGCGGCAGCCGAACGGCGGCGGGGTGCAGGTATAATCCGTGCTTCGCCGCCCGGCTGTGCGCTCGGCGGCTACTACCCGCCATGCAAGCAACCACGTACACCCCACCTACCGCCGACCTCCGCCGAGCCGTTCCTGCGGACGTGCCGGCCATACAGAAGCTCATCAACGGCTTCGCCCAGCGCGAACTGATGCTTCCCCGCAGCCTGAGCCAGCTCTACGAGAACATCCGCGACTTCTTCGTGGTAACCGAGGGCGAGGACGTGGTGGGTTGCGTGGCCCTACACGTGAGCTGGAAGGACCTGGCCGAGCTGAAGTCGCTGGCGGTCGCCGACATGCACCAGGGGCGCGGCTACGGCCGCCGGCTGATCGAGGCCTGCATGGGAGATGCCGGCCGCATGGGCCTCGAGCGCGTCTTCGCGCTGACCTACGTGCCGGGGCTCTTCGAGAAGGCTGGTTTCGCGCGCATTGATAAGGCGCTACTCCCCCGCAAGGTCTGGACAGAATGCGTCTTCTGCCCCAAGTTCAGCGACTGCACCGAAGTGGCGGTAATCCGCGACGCCTGAGCGCCGGGGCGATCACTCCTCCACTCGGATCCAGTTCTCCACGCTGTAGACCTCCGGCAGCCCCTCCATCTGCTCGATGGCCGTGCGCATGTTGGCCTCGCGCACGGCATGGGTCACCCAGACGGCCTCAGCCTTGTCGTGGGCATCGGCGCGCACGGACTCGATGGAGACACCGTTGGCCCCCAGAACCCCGGCGATGGCCGCCAGCGTGCCCGGACAGTCGCTCACCGAGATGCGAAGGTAGTACTTGGTGACCAGGTCGTCGATGGGCAGCACGCGGCGGTTCTCGTAGCAGGTGCAGGCGATGCGGCCGGTGCAGCCGTGGACCAGGTTGCGGCAGGTATCGATCAGGTCGCCCACTACCGCGCTGCCCGTGGGCATCATGCCTGCCCCGCGGCCGTAGAACATGACGTCGCCCACAGCGTCGCCGCGGAGGAAGATGGCATTGAAGGCGTCGTTCACGCTGGCCAGCGGGTGGCGCTGGGGTATGAGCGCGGGATGAACCCGCACCTGCACGCATTCGGTCCCCGAGCGCGTCCCCACGGCCAGCAGCTTGATGACGTACCCGAGGTCGCGGGCATGGCGGATGTCGCTCTGGCTCACCCGCGTGATGCCCTCCACATAGACGTCCTCCACGCTCACCCGGCTGGTGAACGCGATGGAGCTGAGGATGGCGATCTTGTACTGGGCGTCGTACCCCTCGACGTCGCTGGTGGGATCGGCCTCGGCGTACCCGAGGCGCTGGGCCTCGGCAAGCACGTCGGAGTATTCGGCGCCTTCGAGCGTCATCTTCGAGAGGATGTAGTTCGTCGTCCCGTTGACGATGCCCTTGACCTGGTCCACGCGGTTGCCCGCGAGGCTGCTCTTCATGGGGAGGATGATCGGGATGCCGCCCGCCACCGCGCCCTCGAACAGGAAGTCGCACGCATGGCTCTGCGCCTCGCGAAGGATGGACTCGCCCTCCTTGGCGATCAGCTCCTTGTTGGCGCTGACGACCTGCTTGCCGGCGCGCAGCGCCCGCAGCACGTACTCATGGGCCGGGTCGACGCCGCCGATCAGCTCGCAGACCACATCAATCTCGGGATCACCCAGCACGGACTCCACATCCGTGGTCAGCAGGGCCGGGTTGTGGGCCACCGGCCGCGCCTTGGAGGCGTCGCGCACGACGACGCGCTTCACCTCGACCTGTGCGCCGACCTTGCGCTGGATATCCTCCAGATTGGCGTTCAGCAGCGCGTAGGCGCCCGAGCCGACATTGCCGAAGCCAAGCAGACCGATCTTGATGATCTTCAACCCACGCCCCTCCTCAGGCCGTCTCAGGCTGCGTCTCGATCGCCGGGCCGCCGGGCGCCACAACCACCAGGGCGTCGCCGGGCTTCACGAGTTGGCCGTTCTCCGCGGGGATGGCCGCAATGGTGCCGGCGACCTCGGCGGGAACCTCGGAGAAGACCTTCATGGCCTCGATGAGGCCCACGGTCTGCCCGACTTCCACATGGTCGCCCACCTCGACGAACGGCGGCTGCTCCGGGCCGGGAGAGCGGTAGAAGACCCCAACCATCGGCGATGCCACAGGTACGCCGTCCACGGCAACCGGCGAGGCAACCACTTCAGCCTGGGACTGCACCGGCCCGGCCGGGGCAGCCCCTCCCTTGATGCGGATGCTCCGATCGCCCTGCGTGATCTGAAGCTCCGAGAGGCCGCACCTCTCCACCAGTCCGATCAGACGCTCCACATGGCCCAGCTCAAAGCCTGTCTCCGGCATGCTCAGCCTCCAGACCGGGCGGGTGCGTCCGCCGGTATCTCGAACAGCGCGTCCGCAAGGCCGCCGTTCACAATCACGTCGCTGTAGACGGCCACGCCCGCAAGGGAGCCCGTCGCCGTGCGGACCTCAATCCGCCGCGGCACGTAGACGCCCGGGGCCGCCTCGCTTATGTCGAGGTAATCGAATGTCCCCTTCAGGCGGTTCGAGCGGTCGAACCACTGCCGCCGGAGCGTGACCTTGCGGACCGGATCCAGCCACGCGATGTACCGAGTGTCGCGGTCGGCCCGGTAGCGGAGTTCATGGACCTGCGCCTCCACGCCATGCACTACCTCGGTCCGTACCCTCCGCCCGTCCATCTGATCCACCTTGGCGCGGGTAAGCAGGCCGAGGTCAAAAAGCGAATGCCTCCGGTGCAGATCGGCGCCCAGATCGGTACGGCGCTTGATGCCCAGTTGCGGGACGCGGTAGTAGAGCGTCGCGCCGTCCACCACCAGTAGGCCGACGCGAGCCTCGGCCCGGAACCTCGAAGGTTCCTTGTAGGCGATGTCGAGCGCCTTGAGGCCGAAGAGCATGGCCAGGTCGGGGCTGACCGACCGCATGGCGGCGCTGTCCACCCGCGTCACCTCAACCCGCGCGCGGAGATCGGCAACGCCGGTCACGACCATGCGCTCCAGTTCGGGCGCCTGGGCAACGGCCGGCAGGCGAAACGCGAACGAACACGCCAGGGCGGCTAAGGCGTACAGCGACGGCCGCGCTGTCCGCCGGAATGCAGTTCGGACATACATGGACTGGGTTCAGGCTCCTTAACCCCTGCAACCCATTCTACCCCGCCGCGGACCGGCCGGCCGGCCGGGCTTGACCAGCGGGCTCCGCCGTCGCCATAATGCGCGTCATCCGCCGTTTAGCGGAGACCTTCCGGCCCAAGGAGCAGCCCCATGGAGATCCAGAGCATCGAGATCGGGAGGATCGTCGAAGACCCCGATCAGCCGCGTAAGCACATCGACGAGGAATCGCTGCAGGGCCTGGCCGACAGCCTGCGGCAGCATGGCGTGCTGCAACCGATCACGGTTACGGCACTCACGAATGTGAACATGTACCGGATCATCACCGGCGAGCGCCGTTGGAGGGCCGCCGGCCTGGCCGGGCTGGAGGTGGTCCCCTGCATCGTCAAGGAGCTCGATGAAGAGGATGTCCTGACGGAGCAGTTGGTGGAAAACATGCAGCGGCAGGATCTGCAGCCGCTGGAGAAGGCCCGCGCCCTAACGGCCGTGAAGGAGCGCCTGAGCGCCACCAACCGCGAGATCGGTGAGAGGCTGGGGCTGGGTGAGCGCACCGTGAGCCATCTGCTCGACCTTCTCGAACTGCCCGAGCAGATCGGCGAGCAGATCATCGCGTCGCCCAACAAGCCGGCCGACGGCCAGCTGACCGAGAAGCATGCCCGCTTCCTTCGACAGCTCAACGACGACCCTGACCTGCAGGGCAAGGTGGTCGAGAAGATCCGCGACGGGCGCCTGACCGGCGAACAGACGGGCAAGCTCGTAAAGGCCCTGCGCGCCGCTCCCGACCAGAGCGACGAGATCATGGATGCCGAACCCGGCGACCTGCTCCGCTACGCCAAGCCTCGCCGCCCGGATGCGAACGCGCTGGACGACGCGCCGTTCGATACCGACCCGGTGGCGCCCGCCGCACCGTCAGCGCCGCTTTCAGTCGC
This sequence comes from uncultured Chthonomonas sp., assembly GCA_903951425.1. Taxonomy (GTDB): domain Bacteria; phylum Armatimonadota; class Chthonomonadetes; order Chthonomonadales; family CAJBBX01; genus CAJBBX01. The sequence continues at coordinate 16,960 of CAJBBX010000059.1, read as the reverse complement.
ACAGCATATCGTGGACTTCATTGCCACACTGGACACCGTGCGCCCCATGGACCTGCCGCGCCCATCTGTCAGGCAGCTCCAGGATGCCCTGACTGAGCTACGCATGGCCCTCGACGCCCTGCTCCGCGAGTGTCGGCTGGAGCTAGGAGAGCCCTAGTCGCTCCGTCCCGCGCCCTACACGGGAACGCCGCATGGCGTGGTACTGTTATACCAAGCCAGTTTCGGCGCATCCATGCCCTTTGACTGACCGGAGGGCGCGACGGCGCGTCTGGTTTCGGCCAACGTGCATAGCGCGCCCACACATGAACAGGTGATTGACAGATGTCCTCGTCCAGCAAACGCTCCGATGACCTAGGGGTGTCCAACGCAGGCGACGGCACGTCACGCCCGGCGGCTCCGCCAGACTGGCTGTTAGTTGAGCGTTGCCTCAACGGCGACAACCGGGCCTGGGCCCTGGTCGTCAACCGCTACGAGGCGCTGGTCTTCACGATGGCGCGCCGCTCCGGCCTGCGGACCGATGAAGCGGAGGACGTGATGCAGGATGTCTTCTACATCCTGATGAACAACCTCTGCGCGCTACGCGATACCACACGCATTGGAGGCTGGCTCGCCACTACCACTCGCCACGAAGCCTGGCGCAAGATTCGCCGGCGGCCCCATGTCATGCAGAGCGACCTGGAGCCCTCGGCATGGGAGCAGATGCTCGGCGACGGCGGCGAATCCGCCGAAAGCCTGTCTCCCGAGGCCGTGATGTCCAAGATGCAGGACCGCGCGCTTGTCGACGAGGCCCTCCAGCGGCTGACGCCTGACTGCAAGCGCCTTCTACAGACGCTGTTCAGCACCAATGAGCCGCTCAGCTACCAGGACATCTCGGCTACGCTAGAGATGCCGATAGGAAGTATTGGGCCAACGCGCAAGCGGTGCCTTGATCGGCTCGCGAAGGTGCTCAACGAAATCGGCTTCTAGGGTATCAGACCGGACGCCCGTCGGCTCTTTCTTGGTGAGAGAGCGAGTTGGCGGTCGATCCGGTCAGTCGAACCGATCCACTGGGTCGGATCATCTGGATCGGCCGCGTTTTTCAAGACATAAGTCAACCTGCTACTCATGACCTGGTAAGAGGACCCGCATGGAGCTGATGAGAGAGAGCGCCGTCGAAGCACAGGCCGGTACGGCTTGGTCTCGAACGGAGGACGCGATGGACAGAGGTACCGAAACATCTGCGGCCGGTGCTATGCCGGCCTCCATGCTCTCCCGAGTGGAGGCAGCAATGGCCCTGCCGCCGCTGGAGCATGCGTCTCGCAAGTCGGTCGCCAAGGTCAAGCTGGCATTCACGGTGCAGTACGCTCGGAAGGCAGTTGCCCGACTGGCCGGGAAGCTGGTGCTTGACACCAACGATCCGGTACTCTTTCCAGTAAGGGATCGCGGCGTCTGTCCGCGCCGCCTCCAGCGGTTCGAAGCTGGCTCATACATGGTCGACCTGTTCTCGGAAGAGGACGTACCGGGCATGTGGGCCGTCATTGGAGCGGTCTTTGACACCAGTGGCTTAGGAAACGTGGTTCCTGCCGTTGATGCCCGCCTGGCACACCGTGGTCGGCTCTCGCTGCCGGCCGACTGTGGTCACACCGGGTTCACCATCCAGTCTGTGCCGGCCGGCACCTACGATATGAGGGTACGGTTGCCAGACGCGGAGGTGCTGGTTCAGTCCGTTCAGATAGGGTACTAACCGAGGTCCGTGCACTCCACACCCAGCAACAACGGTGATGGGAAGACGGTCGGCGTTGACGGATTTGGCGCCGACCGTTTTTGTACGTCAGCACAACCCGGCGCCGAGGACCTCACGCCGCAGCAGATCACCGAACTCCGCGCCGCCAGCATAGCAGCCCGCGAGTCGGGGCGCGAGTTGCGCCGAGCCAAGGCAGACTACGAGGCCGCGCTGCACCACTTCCAGAACGCCCAGTCGCTGGCGCAACGCGCCGGCGACTCCAAGTTGGCCGCAGAGGTCATGGTTGGCGCTGTGGACTGCCTGAATAAGCTTGGGCGATCCAAGGAAGCAGACGCTCTGGCGGACCACCTCGATGCCGAGTACAACCGTCTGGGTATGGCCATCGAGGCCGCGAAGCTTGATGTGAACCGCGGCATCGGGCTTCTGGAGATGCGACGTTGCGAACAGGCTCATGACCTTTTCGCCAGAGCTCTGCCCTGCCTCATGCGAGAGGGAGAGCCCTACGCGCAGGCTTTCGTTCAGAACAACCTGGCCACCGCCCTCACGCAACTGGGACGCCTGAAGGAAGCAATGGTTCTTCTGGATGACGCCTATTCCACCTTCGGAAGCATTGGTCAAGATATCAGCGCAATGAAGGTGCTGGTTAATAAGGGCTATATCCACTACGTTCGCGGTGGCTATGCTGACGCAATAGCCCTTCTGCGCAAGACACGCGGATTTCTGGAGGACTTAAGGGGCACCCGACTGGAAGGCCACAGTGAAGAGGTCCTGGCACACTGTAATGCCGACTTGGCTGATGTGCAGCGCGAGGCAAACCTCCGCGAGGACTCCGGGGCTTCCTACGATGCGGCAATCGCGTGCTATGCGGCCCTCAGATTGCCCATCTTGTGGACACGGGCGCAGGTTAACCGAGCACGCCTACTGGCGGACATGGGACGACTGGATGATGCCGAGAGGGCACTTGCGGTCGCGGGAGCGGCATGCGCCGAGCACGGCACCGGCGAGTTCCTGGGCATGGTTCAACTCGTGCGCGCATACGTCGCGTGGACCAGGGACGATACCGAGAACGCTACCCGGTATGCTCAGGATGCGGCACGTCTGCTCACTGACCTTGGTCAGCGTGCGTGGCGCGCATACGCTCGTTTTATCCTCGCCGACATGGAGCTACGTCGGGGCAGGAACGCAATACGGCAGATGGCCCAAGCTGCTACGGATGCGGCACGAATGGGCCAGCACGCACTGAGTAGCGCAGCCCAACTGGCCATCGGGGAGTACCACGAGCGCCGAGGAGAGTCAGCGCAGGCACTGAGGCGGTACCGCCAGGCGGTCGATGTGCTGGAGCATGCTCGGAGCCTGATGCCCGTCGAGTACATGAACGTGGCCTTTGTGGGCGACAGGATCGACTCCTACGAGAAACTCGTGGGGGCATTGCTTCGGCAGAACAAGCCCAAGCATCTGGCAGATGCACTGCAGGTACTCGAGAAGTCCAAGTCGCGCCTGCTGCTGGAGCGCGTACGCGCCAACCAGTTGTCCAGCCTCCCCGCCGAGATGGAACGCACCAATCCTCGGCTCGTGGAACTGAGCGAGGTGCGAGCACGGATCGCGCAGGTCAACCATGGCCTCACGGACACCGATACCGGCGAACGGGGCGTTACGATCGGCCACGTGGCCGACCCTCGCGCCTCTCTGCGAGCACTCGAGGCGCGCTACACCGAGTTGCTCAATGACGCCGAGTTAGGGAAGGAGCTTGGCCCAGCTGGTCACGAATTAACCAACGACCTGCCGACGCCCGAGCAGATACAGATGGCGGTTGCGGACGACGAGACGCTCGTTGAGTTCTTCAGCTACGACGGCAAGTACCGTGCCTTGGTGATCGACCGGACAGGCATCCGGGCCAGCCGACCGCTGGCCTCAGTCGCGGATGTCGCCTTGATGGCGCGGCGGCTCAGGTTCGAGCTCATTCGCGGCCAAGCTCGAGATGCCACCTACAGCAGACTTGAGGCGATGTTCGTGGCCCAAGAAGAGCACGTGTTGCAGGAGCTCTATGACGGCCTCCTCCGCGCCCTGGAGCACCTGATCTCGGGCAAGAAGCTGACCATCGTTCCGCATCGCGAACTGAACGGGCTTCCCTTCCACGCCATGCTTGACGGGTCAACCGCTGCTGGTGAGCGCTGGGAGGTTGCGTATGCCCCGGCTGCAGCGATTTGGCTCATCGCCAACGACCACAGCAAGCCTGCCATGGCATACAAGGACCCTCCGTTGCTCCTGGCGCCGCACACGCCGGACCTCGCATACCCGAAGGAGGAGGTTAAGGCCATCGGCAGTATTCTGGGCGATGCAGAGGTAGTGATCGGCCTTGGGTGTACGCGTGCGCGTTTCCCCGCGCTTGCTGCCAATCGGCGCATCGTGCATATGGCCTCGCACGGCACATTCAACCGAGGCAATGCGCTCCTTTCCAGCATTGAGTTCCCGGATGACGACCTGATGGTAGTGGACCTCTACAAGATGCGCCTCAACTGCGATCTGGTGACATTGTCGGCGTGCCTGACCGGGACTTCGGCTGTGGCGGGGCTTGACGAGGCCATGGGCATGGTGCGTGGGTTCATCGCGGCGGGCGTGCGCTCGCTGGTCGTCAGCTACTGGCAAGTCGATGACGCCGGCACGACGGCCCTGATGGAGCGGTTCTACACGCACCTCAAGGCGGGCATGACGAAGGCCGCAGCCCTGCAGGCGGCGCAGAGCGACATTCGTGCAACCATGCCGCATCCCTTCTTCTGGGGTGCGTTCGCGCTCGTCGGCGGCAGGTAGCAGGCGGCGCCCATCTGTAGGCGAAGGCCCGTCGACCACTGTGTAGGTGATCGGCGGGCCTTCGCATCTCCCGGGCGCGCGGCGCTGTTAGGCCTTACAGGCCCGCGACCGACGCATACTCGTCGCGGAAGGCCTCAGCCGTCATCAGCGCAGCCGCGGCCATGGAGGCGACGAGCGCCTCGTTCTGCATGTCCTCGGCCTCGAGGCGCGTCATCACCGATCGGGCCGCGCGGTAGGTGTCCTGGTTCAGGTTCACGCGGCGCACGGAGGTCTTGCCTGTCTCCATGTTCAGGATGTCGGTGAACGGGATGGGTACGGCCTCGCCGGACTGCACCGACATCATGGCGCCGCCGCCGTAGGTCGCTCCGCCCAGCGCGAGAAGGTAGCGCACGGCCCCCCAGCTGAGCTGCTGGACGTAGTCCACGTCGAAGGGCACCGGCTCGGCGCAACGGAGCTCGTAGCCTATGGTCACATCGGTAAACGTCAGCTTGTCGGCCCGGGCGGCGAAGCGCTCCTTCAGGCGGCGCTTCAGGATCAGGCCCAGCGGCACCTCGCCCAGCCGGAAGTGGCCGTGCTCGTCGTAATCAACCTCGACGATGGGCGCCATCTTGGAGAGCTCGTCCTCCATCAGGACGCCCACGCCCTCTGCGACAACGGCGACCCCTGAGGTCTGGCCCTTGGCCCGAGCCTTGAAGACGGCCCCCTCGATGATCTTACAGAGCGTGTCGATGCTGCAGGCCGGCTTGCCTTCGCGGGCGCCGGGGAACTCCTCGGGAATGATGGTCAGGTCGGCCCCGCCCACAACGCCCATGCCCTGCGCAAGATGGCCCGCGGTGCGACCCATGGCGACGACTATGTACCAGCGGCCTGCCGTCTTGGCGTCCTCGACCAGGTTCTTCACCAGGAGGGAGCCGAAGTAGCGGGCGGTGTTGTAGCCAAAGGTGGGCGCGTTGCCGGGGAGCGGCAGGTCGTTGTCGATGGTCTTGGGCACATGGACGACGCGAATCTCGCCGGCCAGGACCTCGGAGGTGCGGTAGGCGCTGAAAGCCGTGTCGTCGCCGCCGATGGTCACCAGGTAGTCCAGCCCCATCTGGCGGAGGGCGGAGGCTACCTTGTCCATCTTGTCCTGCTCCGTCACCTTGTCCTTCTTGGTCGGGTTGTCGCGGGCGGTGCGCAGGATCGAGCCGCCCCGCAGGCGAACCTGCTGCGCCAGCTCCTCGGTCATGTTGATGGTCTTGGTGCCGTCGCCCTTGGACAGGTGCTTGAAGCCCTCCAGGATACCCACGACCTCCAGTCCGTTCCTGAGCGCCTCGATGGTAGCGCCGGCGATGACGCCGTTAATGCCGGGCGCGGGCCCGCCGCCGACCAGGATGCCGAGGCGCTTCTTGGGTTGCGCGGGCTGTAAGTTCTCCGACATGGGTGTGCTCCTTTCAAGGGCCGGTGCGCTACTTTCGCGCGCCGCTTAAGATGATATCGCGGGCCGTAGTCACCACACGCTCCACCTGGTCGTCACGCATGCGCGGGTAGATGGGCAGACTAACCGCGGCTTCATACGCCGCCACGGCCAAGGGGTAGCGGTCTCGCTCCAGATGGTACGTATCGCGCCAGTAGGGATGCAAGTGGAGCGGTATGAAGTGGACGCTGGTGCCGATCCCGCGGCGCGACATCTCGTGGATGAATGCGTCGCGATTTACGGCGGCCTCGACGCCGATCCTCAAGACATAAAGGTGCCAGGCGTGCATGTCGCCGACGATACGGGGCGGCAGCGTGACCGGCAGGTCGGCGAAGGCGGCATCATAGCGCTCGGCCATAACCTGCCGTACCTGCTGCATCTGGTAGGCCTTCTTAAGCTGGTGGATGCCCAGAGCTGCGGCAATATCCGTCATGTTGTACTTGAAACCGGGGGCACCACCTCGTAGTACCAGGAGGGTCGAGTGGAGGTGTACCGGTCGAACGCATCGCGGTCGATGCCATGGAGCCGCATGATGCGGCAGCGCTTGGCGATCCTGTGATCATGGGTCACTACCATGCCGCCCTCGCCGGTCACGAGGGTCTTTGTGGCATAGAAGCTGAAGACGGTGACGTCGCTATCGAGGGCGCCGATCAGCTTGCCGCGCCAGGTGGCCGGAAGCGCATGCGCTGCGTCCTCCACAACCCGGAGGCCGTGCCGCTTGGCGATCGCCAGAATGGCATCCATGTCGCAGGGCAGGCCGGCCACATGGACCGGGACGATCGCTCGCGTCCGCGGCGTGATGGCCGCCTCCAACTGAGCCACATCCATGTTAAGCGTGTCGGGATCAATGTCCACAAAGACAGGATGGGCCCCGAGGTACCGAACCACCTCGGCGGTCGCCGTAAAGGTGTAGGTTGTGGTGATGACCTCAGTATCGGGTCCGACACCGATCGCCTCAAGCGCCAGATGGAGACCGGCCGTGGCGGAGTTAACCGCGATAGCTTCGACGCCGTGGCCTACAAACTCCGCGAAGTCATTCTCGAAACGCTTGGTCTTGGGACCTGTGGTAAGCCAACCCGATCGCAGGGACTCGACCACCTCGGCGATCTCTTCCTCACCCACATCAGGCACGGCATAGGGCAGGAAGTCACGCATGGGTCACCTTCGCTTCATTGGGTTTCACGTTGCCGCTCTCCGACCGAACACATGCTGAGGACTGACGCTCTCACTGCCCGCGGAATGGGTCGCGGAACACACCTGATGCGACCAACGTTCTAGGATACCCGCGCCGGTCGGCTGGATAGATGCACACGGCTAGACGGGGGCGCTCCACGGTAGCTTAACCTCGTATCGCACTTTGCTCTCGCCGCCCGAACTCACGTAGGCCCCGGTGGACACGAAGCCCAGACGGATGTAGAAGCGGTTCACTCGCTCGTTGCCCCGCTCGGCGGTGGTCAGGTAGACATGCGTCGCGCCCTGCTCTGAAGCGACCGCCATAAATGCGGACACCAAGGCGCGTCCCATGCCCTTGCCCGAGTAGGTAGGGCTGACACCCAGCGACGCAAGTTCGCAGGAGTCAGGCAACGCCGTGAAGACCGTGCGAGGCCGAACAACGCCCTGGGCAGTGCGAACCAGCCGACGCCAGAGGCAGGGCCGCCGCACGATACCGACAATCGCTCGAATGGCCAGGCGCGCGGCATGGATCCGCATAGACGTGTAGAACCTGCCCGGGTCGGTGAAACCGGCCACAAAGCCCTGGACGCCTTCCGGGGTATCAGCCACAAGGAGTATCCCCCTGGGGTGCGCCAGCACCATACCATAGTAGGCGCGCAGGAAGCGCCTCCCCAACCGCGTCATGAAGAAGTCGGGGAACGCGGCCACATGCACCCGAACCAGACGGTTCAGGTCGTCGGCCGTAGCCTGTCGCACTCGTGGGCCGGCCGCTAATACGCTCATCGCCGACCCCCTTCGACGGCTGAACGCAGCACGGCCTCGGCCCGCCGCACGCAGGCCTGCCGTGAGAGGTGCGCCTCCACGTAGGCTCTCCCGCTCATGCCCATCTCCGCTGCCCGTGCGCGATCGGCGGCCAGGGCTCGGACCGACTGCGCCAGGCCTCCGGCATCGCCTGCATTCGTAACCAGACCGGCGCCGGCGGCACTGATGAGCTGGGGCGCGTCGCCGGCAAGCGGCATGGACGCTGCAATAGGCCTGCCCGCCGCCATGATGGTAGGAATCTTGGAGGGCACCGTCGGTGTCTGCACCTCGGGCCTCAACGTTACCAGCCCCACATCACAGGCGTGCAGGGCCTCGGCGTAACGCTCCTGCGGGAGCATGGGAATGAACTGCACATTGGTCAGCCCTGCGGCGCGATCCTGAAGCACGCGCTTGTCCACCCCGTCGCCTACGAGCACGAACCGCACCGACTGGTCATCCGAAAGCAGCCGGGCGGCATCGACCACCACCGAGATCCCTTGCGAACTGCCCATGGTACCGGCAAAGAGGACCACGAACCGATCGGCCAACCCGTGCTCGGCGCGGAACGCATTGCCGCGCGGGGCAGGACGAATGGCCTCGGTGTCTACCCAGTTCGGCACCACGCTGACGTGCTCGGCGCGGGCGCCGCGGCTCACTACGTGCGACCTGTTGCCTTCCGACATGACCGTGATGCGGTCGGCGCGCCGGTACAGCTTGCGCTCCATGTCCTCGAAGAGCCGGATCAGCCCAGGATGCGTGAGGACGCCCAGATCCACCATGCTCTGCGGGAAGAGGTCCTGCACCGACGCCACCCACGGAATGCGCCCCGACCGGGCGGCCATGCGGGCCGCGCCGCCCATGAGCACGGGCGGGGTCACCGTGTAGACGACATCGAAGGGCGGCAGCATGCGCCCTCGAAGGCCATAGACCGGTGGGGCCAGAATCTGCACCAGGCCACGGCTCAGGGTGGAGCCGCCGTAGTTGTTCGGAGCCTTAATGCGCAGCACTCGCACGCCGCCCATGCTCTCCTCGCGCGTCAGGCCGCCCCGGTACTCCACCGGCATCTCGGGCAGGTTGTAGCGCGGGAAGCCGGTGACGACCGTCACGTGGTGCCCCCACTCGGTCAGTGTCCGGGCGAACTCATAGGCCAGGTGCGGACCCGATCCGATCTCAGGCACGAAGTAGGCCGAGAGGAACAGGATACGCATGGGGCGGCCGTCGCCTCCGCGCAGGGCGCTAGAACTCACGGGGTAAGTCGGCCCGCCGCAAGCAACGCCAGCACCGCGGCGCCCACAACGATGCGGTAGATGACGAACACGGTCGTCGGCTGGCTCTTCAGGAACTTCAGCAGCCAGTCGATAGTCGCCCAGCCGACGACGAAGGCCACGACGGTAGCGATCAGGGTGGGCCGCACCATGCCGGCGCCGGCCAGCGAATGGCGCACCTTCACCATCTCGTAGGCGCCCGCGGCGAAGACGGCCGGCAGGCTGAGCAGGAAGGAAAACCGCGCGGCCGTGGCGCGCTCGAAGCCGCAGGCCATGGCAGCCGTCATGGTGGTGCCGGAGCGGGAGGCGCCTGGGATGAGCGAAAACGCCTGTCCGATGCCGACGGCCAGACCGTCCAGCAAGGTCACGTCACCGATGCCGCGGTGCCGGCTCGCGCGCCGTTCGGACCACGCCAGAGCCAGCGCGAACACGATCATGCTGGACGCGACGATGGTCAGCGAGCGGAACTGGTGCTCAATCACCTTGTGGAGCGCCAGACCCAGGACAACCACCGGCAAGGTGCCGATCACGACGGGGACGAGAAGCTTGCGCCCGGCTTCACCTTCATCGCCGCGGCCGGTGAGGATGGCCACGATATCACGCCGGAAGTAAATGATTGCCGCTAGAAGTGTGCCGAACTGCGATATCGCAGTAAATGCAGTCAGTAACTGTTGGTCGAAGCTCCATCCCAGGATCTCAGGGACGACACGCAGATGACCGGTGCTGCTGATAGGAAGCCATTCGGTGAAGCCTTGCACGAACCCGAGGACGAGCGCTTGCAGGTCGCTCAAACCGCGCTCCTTGCCCACTACGTTGTCAGGGCGGTACTAGTGTACTCCGAAGTGGGTTCACTAGCCGCAAGGGCGGTCTCGGTGTCACCGGCGCAGGGCGAGGCGAACCGGTCGTCTCCACGGGTAGTGTGGGTTCACCACATGGCCCGCGGGCCTCTCGAGCGCAAGAGCCACTCCCAATCCATCGCTCCTGAAACGGTCGGGGCCCAACACCGGCTTCGTTCGAGGCGCCGGCTCCGGTTCGACTGCGGAGAAGCCGGGCATGTACTGGTTCAGGTCCGAGCCGGCCTGAGAACCGCGGTCAATAATGTAGAGTGAGCGCGATTGGAGGGCATCACGAACGCAGTCGATCTGTCCGATCCGACCGTAGATCGTGCGGCGCCGAAACGTCCTCCGCCATGCAGGCCTCGTCATCGGGTGTGGCGCGGCGGATCGCCGCGGGTTCGCCGATCCGAGGCACGCGGACGGCAGCGCCGCCAGACCGATCAGCCGCACTGCATGCTCCATCGAGGCCATTATTCGGATGCCAGGATGCGAACGGGCCCCATGAGGCCGGACGGGTAGAGCGGCGTGTTCGCCGGCAGAAGGAAGTTGCCCTTGGTGAGGCGCTCGGATGCGGGCCGCGACGCATCGCCGATCACCCGGTTGGCCCAGAGGTTCGCCACATCGATCTCCAGCCGATTGGCGCCGGGCCGGATCGCCGAGGTGAGTTCCACCTGCCAGGGCTCGCACCAAGCCGTGCCCAGATCCCTGCCGTTCAGCCGCACGCGGGCGACGTCGCGGACCACTCCCAGGCTCAGGTAGCAGCGCCGCCGTTTGCCCGGCGCCGGCTTGGACGGCATGGCGAATGTGGTGTGGTAGGTGGCGATGCCGGAGTAGTGGCGCAGGCCCTCCTCAGGCCGCTTGGTCCAGTCTGTCAGGTCGACGAACTCGACCTCGCCCTTCGCGCCGGAGCCCAATGCGGGTGAGACCCAGGCCGGGTCGAACCGGACGCTCCACGGCCCGCGTACCTCCGTCACGGCCCGCCGCGCCGGGAAGTTGGCCGCCGTGGTGGCCGGTCGAGTCACCTTGTTGCGGAAGACCACGAAGAAGCCCTGGTAGGCGCCCAGCCGTAGCGGCAGGTGGGTCCGGGCGCCGCGGCGGACGTACTCCGGCAACGGCTGGGTCTCGCCTGTGAGCGGATCGAACAGCTCCGGGGCCGCGTCCCGCGCGCGGAGCGCCGCCTGCAGGGCCACGTCGCGGCTCGTGGGGTTGGCGATGAAGTAGATATCGGCGCGGTCGGTGCGGCGATGGATCCAGTCCATGCCGGCCACGGCAGTCGCGTCGACCATGCCCCAGGGACCGACGCCCAGAGGCCCGAGCGTGCGCGGCGCGGCCCAGGCGGCCTGATCGGCGCTGGACTGCCACGCGTCGCCGTCGGTGGCGAGCTCGATCCGCTTCCCGCCGGTGAGCGTTACCACGATCCGCCCGATGAGGCCTGCCGGGCTGGGTTGGTTAGTGCTGTTCGTGGCCCGGACCAGGATTCTGTTTGCGCCCGTGCGCAGGAGCCGCGTGATGTCGGCGTCCACCGCATGCGTGAAGTCCACACTTCTCAGGCACTCCTTGCCGTTCACCGAGAGCACGAACTCGTTGTCGGCCGACATGGTGGCAAGCGCCCGCACGACACGGCTACCTGCGGGCACGGCCAGGGTGGCGCGGAAGCTACGGACGCCCGGAAGAGGATTGCCGCCGTCGGCCGCGTGCCAGATCCACTGTGCGCCCTGGAGCCCTGCGTGGCCCGGCATAGCCGCCGCCGCGCGCGGGTCGGGGGCCGTCTCCAGGTCCGGCGGCACGCCGTCGGAGGCCATCACGGCCTGCAGCGAGCGCCCCCAGATGACCCTCCCCTTCCCGAGCCTGCGCACTCCGGCGGCGGGACGTCGGGCGCCCCACATCTCACCGACCAGCACGCCGATGCGGATGTCGGCGGCCGTGCGGTTGCCCAGGCCCTGGGCGTGCCTGGGCGGATTGCCGATCACTGTGGCGCCCTCGGCCACGAGTTGCCGTATCCTGGCCAGCACGGCGGGGCTCATGGTCGCGCAGTTCGGCTCGAGCAGGACCAGATACCGGTAGCTGAGGCCGTCGGGCAGCACGAGGCGACCGCCCTTCACGGAGAGCCGCGTGAGCAGCACTTCGGCATTGATCCCGTCGAAGTCGCATCCCGCCGGCAGGGGCGGCTGCAGCATGGATCGGCTGGGCACGAACCGCGTGGCGCCCTCGCCCACGAAGTAGGCCGCATCGGCTACGAACCGGCCCTGCTGCAGCATGTACTGGCACCGCCCGATGGCGCCCAGGATCCCGTCGGCCATGGGCCACCAGGTGTAGTGGCGGCTGAAGATGCCGTAGTCCTCCAGCCCCGGCTTGTACTCGAAGGGCTGGTGGACATATTTATGTATAACGGCCTGGTTCAGGCCGTTGGCGAAGCAGTAGTTGAGTGTGCGCCGGTACACGGTGGGCGCCGTCACCTGCCCCAGCCATGGGTGGTACGTCAGCGTCTCGGCCTGCACGATCTGCCGGCCATAGATGCGCGCGCCCGAGGCCGCCGTCCGCAGGGCGTCGCAGACGGGCGATGCCATGGAGACCACCTCGGCGTTGCTGTGCGCCACCTCCGCCATGGGCAGGTCGGCCCGGCCGAAGACCTTCAGCCCGTCGATCTGCGGCGAAGGGTAGCTGCCGTAGCCCGACTCGGGGTTCATCAGCGTCTTCCGCCGGTGGGCGCGCTGCTGCAGGCGACCGTAGTAGTCGGCAACCAGGTCGGCGATGGTGTCGCGGTAGTCGTTCAGGAACCGGCTCGTCGTCTCGCGGTCGTCAACAAGCCGCCGCGCCATGGCCGGGAGCATGGGCAGCAGGTCGTAGCCGCGCCGGCGTCGGAACTGCTCCCGGAAGTCGCCGGTCCATGTGGGCTGCTGCCCCTGCACGTCGGCGCCGATCTCCCAGCTGTCCGTGTGGAAGACCTTCATCACGCCCGGCGCCCTCGCCTCCGCAGCCGCGAGCATCCCAACAGCGGCGTTGTCGAACATCAGGTCGGCGCCCTTGGCGCTGAGGACGTCCACTTCGTAGCCGCCGCCGCCCGACATGCGTGCGGGCTGCCCGATGGTGGTCCAGCCGAAGCGCATGACGGTCCACCGGCCTGCGGGCGGGCTCCAGTCGAGCCGTCCGTCGGGCTGAAGGCGGCGCGTAAGGTCGATGACGTGGCCGCTCTTGAGGTCGGAGGCAGCATCGACGGGGTACTCCTCGGCCAGCGAGCCCACAACCAGCCAGCCCCGGTTGCCCGACTTAAGGTCCCACCACTTCACGCCCCGCCGCACGACCGGCTGGTCGCCCCGTCGGAGCATCTGGAACTCGGCCAGCCGAACGTCCGTCGCGTGGGCCGAGGTGATCAGCAGGCGGAAAGTGGTGGCGCTCGTCTTGGGGATCGACCAGGTACGTGCGTCGCCCATGCCCATGGTGAACCGGGCAACGGTGCGGAAGGCATGGCCGTCGTCCGAAGCCTGCAGTTCGCACTCGCGCGGTCCGCCGTCCGGCATGGCCCGCAGGTAGGCCGCCGTAGCGGCGATCGGCCGGCCGTAGGTGGCCTGGATCCAGACGGGGCCGGCAAAAGAGGGCGCGGCGGAGGTCCGCCAGTAGGTCTCGGGATCGGCGTCGAAGGCATGCGCCGCGGGCCAGTTCTCCTCCTCGCAGTAGCCCTTGTCGGTATGGCTCCCGGCCACGAACGCCGGCGCAGGCGGACGCGTCGGCGACTCAGGGAACGCCACGACGGCCACATCGCGGTAGACGCCCAGCCGCGTGAAGGGCATGGGTAGCGGCGCCTGCAGGTCGCCGGGACCGTCCACCTGCAACTCGGACGAGACCAGCATCTTTGCCGCGGCCTCCTTGTCGACCCAGGCGCCACCGAACGCCCAGCCGTCCACGATGCTGGCGCTCATGGTCATGCCCGCCTTGCCGGCTAGCCGTGCGGCCTCGCCGAACCAGTCGGCCCATGCCGGGCCGAGCATAGGCGGCTCCGCGGGCAGGGGCATGCCGGACGAGTTGAGCGTCTGCATATGCATGACGCCGCCGATCCCCTTCTCGCGCATGGCCGCGATGTCCCGCGCCATGCCCTCCTTGCCGCCGTAGCCCCCCTCGAACCACCAGAAGACCCACGGTCTGGCCGCCATGGGCGGCTTGGCGAAGCCCGCGGCCAGGTCCAGCGCCGGAGCGCCGTGGGCGGCGGGAACGCAGGCGGCCAGGGCCGACAGCAGGGCGGCCAGGCGAACGGGTCGGGTCATGATCGCGGCTCCTCTCGGTGGCGAGCGCAGACAGAAGGCGCATCGTCGGCCTATGGTACCGGGTAGCCGCCACGACCGGGCGCGGCGCCGCATACGGTCGTGCCGCCTTCCCATGCCCCTTCAGCGCCACAGGCCATACTCGCCGCGCCGTCGGACCGCCCAACGGCGACCCTGCGCCGTTCGTATCCGGCGCCCACGACCACCGCGCACCCGAACCACAAACGGCGCATCCGATCCTGCATGCCTGATCGACAAGGGGCTTGCGTACTTTCCCCAAACGTGATATCCTGCGAACGTGGGTGCGTCGCCTCACCGGCGGGCCGTTGCGGTTCCGCTCAGACATGATTTGCCGCCCCACGCGGACGCCTCCCCACATTGGGGAGGCCGTTGGCTTCTGCTGGATGGGAAAGGTGGCACATGCGAAGACTGACACTCCTGCCCCGGTGCGCGATCGCGTACCCGGCGGCCCTTCTCGCGCTGGCCGCATCGGCTGGCGCGGCCCCTCCCGAGGCCCTTCGAGCGCCGCAGACGGCGAACCTGCCGCTGACGTTCGAGAGGAACACGGGCCACTGGCCCAGCGAGGTGCAGTTCGTCGCCCGCTCGGGCCAGGGCGCGCTCTTCCTGACGAAACGCGAGATGGTCGTCTCCCTGCGCAAGGGCGACAAGGCCACGGCGCTCCGCCTGAAGCTGCAAGGCTCCAATCCGAAGGCCGTTGCCTCGGGGCTGGAGAAGCAGCCCGGCATCGTGAACTACTTCATCGGCAATGACGCGAAGAAGTGGCGCACGAATGTGCCAACCTACTCCCGCGCCAGGCTGGCGGGCGTCTACCCCGGCATCGACCTGGTCACCTACGGCGCGGGCAAGTCGCGCGCGCTGGAGTATGACTTCGTGGTGGAGCCCGGCGCCGACCCGAAGCGCATCCGCATGGCGGTATCGGGCGCGAAGTCGCTGCGAAGCGTGGACGGCAAGCTCGTCGCTTCCACGTCCTGCGGCGACGTGACCCTCAACCGCCCTTACGCCTACCAGACCATCAACGGCGTACGCAAGCAGGTGGCCTGCTCTTTCACGCTGGAGCAGAACACGGTCGCCTTCCAGGTCGCTCGCTACGATGCATCGCGGCCGCTGGTAGTGGACCCGACGCTGGAGTACAGCACCTTGCTGGGTGGAGAGGCGAGCGATGCGGCCAACGGGGTCGCGCTCGATGCCGCGGGCGCCGCGGTCATCTGTGGGAAAAGCCAAAGCGCGCTCTTCCCAGCCACGACCGGGGCCTATCAGCCCACCCACGGCGGCGGCCTCGATGCGTTCGTCACCAAACTCAATGCGGCCGGGACGGCGGCGGACTTCACCACCTACCTGGGGAGCATCAACGACGATCAGGCCCTGGCCCTTGCGGTCGATACGGACGGGGCCATCACCATCTGCGGCTATGCCGGCGACGCATTCCCCACGACCGCCGGCGCATTCCAGACCGCCAACGGCGGCTTCTCAGATGCCTTCGTCAGCAGACTGAACTCGAACGGCACGGCGTTGGTCTACAGCACCTACGTGGGCGGTGCGTTCGATGACACTGCCTGCGCCGTGGCCGTTGACACGCTCGGAGCCGCCACCATCTGCGGCCAGGCCGGCGGAGCGTTCCCCACAACCACCGGCGCGTACGACACTACGCACGGCGGCACGTATGACGTCTTCGTAACGAAGCTGAATGCGACGGGGACGGCGCTGGTCTACAGCACCCTATTGGGCGGCGCAGGCTCTGACACTGCCTACGGCATCGCCATCGACTCAGCCGGAGCCGCTACCATCTGCGGGGCTACTACTAGCTCCACATTCCCGGTTACCGCCTCGTACCAGACAACCAGAGGCAGCACCACAGACGCCTTCGTCACCAAGCTGAACGCGACCGGCACGGAGCTGGTCTACAGCACCTTCCTGGGCGGCGGGGGCGTAGATTACGCCCGAGCCATCGCCATCGGCGCCGACGGCAACGCAGTCGTTCACGGCTATACCGGCAGCAGCAACTTCCCGACGACAGCAGGCGCATATCAGACCGCCAAGTTTGCCACCCAAGACGGCTTCATCACGAAGCTCAACGCGGCGGGCACGGCGCTTATCTACAGCACCTACCTGGGCGGCTCCTCTGCGAAGTACAGCTACGGCCTCGCCCTCGCTGCGGACGGCGCCCCCGTTGTCTGCGGCTACGTAGGCGGCCCCGGCTTTGCCACCACCGCAGATGCGCTCCAGGCCACGTACGGCTCCGGGGGCGACGCCTACATAGCGAGGCTCGATGCGAGCGGCGCGACACTGCTCTACGGCTCCTTTCTGGGCGGCTCGCGCGCCGAGTATGCGCTTGGTGTGGCCCTCGACTCGGCCGGCGCCGCCACCGTCGTCGGCTACACGGGCGGCACCGGCTTTCCCACCACCACCGGTGCGTACCAGACGCTGTTCGGAGGCGGAACCTTCGACGCATACGTCAGCAAAATCAGCTTCGGTGCGACGACACAGCCCACCACCATCACCGCCGACGCGGTCACCTGCTACGCGTCGGATACCATCACGCTGACAGGCACGCTGACAAAGACCTCCGACAGCAGCGCGCTGAGCGGCAAGACAATCCAGTTCAAGGTCAACGCCGACGGGAGCTG
>CAJBBX010000058.1 GCA_903951425.1 uncultured Chthonomonas sp. | reverse complement strand
CGTCTGCCGTCCCCAGCCTGCCCAGCGGCACCTGCTTCTTCATTTGCTCGCGCAAATCCTCCGACAGCGCGTCGGTCATCGCGGTCTGGATGAAACCAGGGGCAACCGCGTTGGCCGTCACGCCACGAGATCCAAGCTCCTTGGCCGTGGACTTCGTCAGCCCGATGAGGCCGGCCTTGGATGCGGAGTAGTTCGCCTGCCCCGCGTTCCCCACCCGACCCATCACCGAGGCGATGTTCACGATCCGGCCCGACCTCTGCTTGAGCATAACCTTGGCGGCCGCCCGGGTGCAGAGGAACGCGCCCTTCAGGTTGCAGTTCAACACCGCATCCCATGCTTCCTCCGTCATCCGCAGAAGAAGGCCGTCACGGGTGATGCCCGCGTTGTTCACCAGGATGTCGATGCGCCCGAACTCGGCCTGCGCGGTGGCGAACAGGCGCTCCACGTCGGCCTCGGAGGCGACATCGCCCTGGACCGCGACGGCGCGGCGCCCGGTGGCCTCACTGATCTCAGCGGCGGCGGCGGCGGCGTTCTCCGGCACGAAGTCCGAGATGACGATATCAGCGCCCTCGCCGGCCAGGGCGTGGGCGATGCGGCGGCCGATGCCGCGGGTGTCGCGACCGGCGCCGGTGACGATGGCTACCTTGCCTTGCAGCTTCATGGTGGTCTCCCTGTTACTCCGCCGCCGCCAGGGCGGCGCAGGCCGCCTCAAGCGTGGCCGAGTCTTCCACGACAAGCGACCGCGCACTGCGGTCGATCCTCTTCATCAGGCCGCTGAGCACGTTGCCGCAGCCCAGTTCCACAAAGGTATCGCAGCCGTCGGCCAGCAGGAGCCGCATCGACTCCTCCCACCGGACGCTGCCGCTCACCTGCATCGTCAGGAAAGGCGCCACGTCGATGCCGTTGGAGCAGTAAGCCGCCTCAACGTTGACGACCACAGGCACGTCGGTGGGGCGGAAGCCCGCCTCGCGCAGGTCCGGGTAGAGCGCATCGCCTGCGGTGGCCATGAGCGGCGAGTGGAAGCCGCCGGAGACCTGCAGCCGCGTGATCATGCGGGCGCCTCGGGCCTTGGCGGCGGCGGAGGCCTGCTCGACGGCCGCCTCCTCGCCTGAGATGACCACCTGCCCGGGGCAGTTGCAGTTGGCGACGCCCACGATGCCTGCCTCGGCGGCTTCGGCGCAAGCCTCGGCGACGGCCTCGGCGGCCAGCCCGATCACTGCCGCCATGGCGCCGGGACGCGCCGCGGCGGCCTCCTGCATCAGCGTCGAGCGCCGTGCAACGAGCCGGAGGCCCACCTCGAAATCCATGGCTCCCGCCGCGTAGAGGGCGGCATACTCGCCCACGCTGTGCCCGGCCATGGCGTGCGGCCGCACCCGCGGCGCCAGCAGCCGGAACTCCTCAACTGCGGCGCAAGAGGCCACATACAGCGCAGGCTGCGTATGGATGGTCTGCTTGAGAGCTTCCTCGGGCCCGTCGTCGCACAAGGATGCCAGGTCCCAGCCCAGCGTCTGGGCTGCACGGTCATACAGCGAGCGTCCGGCCGAGCCGGGCAACCGGAAGTCAGACGCCATGCCGACCTTCTGGGCGCCCTGGCCAGGGAAGAGATAAGCTACCTTGCCCATATCAGTCAGCCCTCGACCAGCGCAAGACGTTGGCGCCCCAGGTGAGGCCCGCGCCGAAGCCCACCAGCACCAGGATGTCGTCGAATGCCACGCGGCCGGCGGCCACAGCCTCGGTCAGCGCGATGGGGATCGACGCCGCGCTGGTGTTGCCGTAGCGCTCCACGTTGCGCATAACCCGGTCCGGCGTGAGGCGCATCCGCTCGGCGGCGGCGGCGATGATCCTGGCGTTGGCCTGATGCGGCACAAAGAGCGATACGTCGTCGGGCCCCAGTCCTGCTCGCGCCAGGACCGAAAGGCTGATCTCGCCCATGATACGCACCGCGAACTTGAAGACCTCGGCGCCGTGCATGGTCAGCTTGCCCTGCCCGGCGGCCAGCATCTCGGGCGTCAGCGGCCGCTTGGTGCCGCCGGCGGGAAGCCAGACGGCCTCGAACTTGCTGCCGTCGGCGCGCAGTTCGCTGGCCAGGATGCCGCGTCCGGCCTCGCAGGGCCCCACGACCACGGCGCCCGCGCCGTCGCCGAAGAGGATGCAGGTGGTGCGGTCGGTCCAGTCCACATGCTTGGTGAGCGTATCGGCGCCGATGACGAGGGCGCGGGTCGCCGTGCCTGCCATGACCATGTCACGGGCGATGGCAAGGCCGTAGCAGAATCCGGAGCAGGCAGCGCTGATATCGAATGCGGCGGCGTGCCCGGCGCCGATCCGATGCTGCACGAGGCAGGCGGTGGCGGGCCAGAGGCAGTCGCCGGTGGTCGTGGCGCAGATGACCAGGTCGATGTCGCCCGGCTCAAGGCCCGCGTCGGCCAGCGCCGCAAGGGCCGCGGTGGTGGCCAGGTCGGCGGAGGTCTCGTCCGGCGCGGCGATGTGGCGCTGGGAGATGCCCGTGCGCTCGACGATCCACGCGTCCGACGTATCTACCATGGCCTCCAGATCCGCATTAGTGACAATGCGATCGGGCACCGCCATACCGACGCCTAGAATTCCGGCGCCCATCTGAAGGGTCAAAACAGCTACTCCCTGCCCGCCCCGGCCGGGGGCATGGCGGTGTGCAGAGCGGCGGCGGACCGCGCGATATCCGATACCAACCCGGAGTCAACCGATGTGCGGGCTACGCGGATGGCGTTGCGCACCGCGTCGGCATCGGACCGTCCGTGGCCAACGATGCAGAGGCCGTTCACGCCCAGGAGCGGGGCTCCGCCGAAGTGGCGGTAGTCCATCCGAGCGGTCAGTCGCCGCAACTCACCCCGCAAGGGCAGGAGCAGCAGCTTCATCCATGTGTGCTTCATCAGGTCTTGCTTGATGAGCTTGAGCACCATGCCGATGCCGCCTTCGGCCGTCTTGAGCACGATGTTGCCGTCGAACCCATCACAGACGATGACATCGGTGCGCCCGGTAAAGACGTCGCGCCCCTCGATATTGCCCTGGAACTCGGGCACGTACTGCCGGAGCAGCGCGTGGGCCTCACGGGTGAGCGCGTTGCCCTTGCTGGACTCCTCGCCGTTGGAGAGCAACCCCACCGTGGGGTTTGGCTTCCCCTGCACGAGCTTGGCGTAGCTGAGGCCCATGATGGCGAAGTCGACCAGCTGCCGCGGCAGGCAATCGACATTCGCGCCGGCATCCAGCAGGACGCAGTGCCCGGTCAGCGACGGCAACGGCGTGGCAATGGCCGGCCTATCGATGCCCTCGATGGGCCGGAGCATATACACCGAAGCCGCCATGGCCGCCCCGGTGTTGCCGATCGAGATGAACGCCTTGGCCTCGCCCTCTTTGACGAGGCGGGCCGCCACCGCCACCGAGGCGTCGCGCTTCCTGCGGTAGACCTCGCTGGGCCGGTCGCACATCTCGATGACCTGCGAAGCGTGCTGGACCCGGATGCACGACGGACGGTCGCGATGCCTGGCCAGTTCCGCGTTGATGGCCTGCTCATCACCGACGATGATCAGGTCGATCGAGCCCTCGAGGTCGCGGGCGGCAGACACGCAGCCGCGGACGATCTCGGCAGGGCCGAGATCGCCACCCATGACATCTACGGCAATGCAGGTCCGGGCAGAAGCCATCCGTACCGTGCCGGGAGCTACCTAGCTAGCCTTGGCGCTCTTGACGGCAATGGCCTTGCGCCCATTGTAGAAGCCGCACGCCGGGCAGGCGTGGTGGGCCCGACGAGGCGAATGGCACTGCGGGCACTCACCCACCAGCGGCAGGGTGAGCTTGTAGTGGGTCCGGCGCAGGCGGGTTCGCTTGTTTGAGTGACGTCGCTTTGGCAGCGGCATGGATGCACCTCAATCTTATTGTTCTATAGGGATTGGACGCCGGGTCTCCCCGGCGTTCAGTTCGGCTCTTGCTCGCCCCCGTCCAGGAGCGCGCCAAGACCACTCAGGGCGCGACCTTCGCCCCCGGTGTCACAACCGCACGCCGCCTCATTGAGGTCGGCGCCGCAGCGTAAGCAGAGACCTGCGCAATCTGGATCATGCAATGGCCCGAGCGGCAACACCAGCGTCAACGACTGCCGCAGCAGGTCGGTCAGGTCCATCACGGGGCCGGTGAAGAGGCTGCCCGTGTTGGCATCGTCCTCCTCCTCGACCTCGACGGTGGCCTTCCGGGCGCCGGGCCCCATGGGCCTCGTGCGCAACGAAAACTGCTCCTCGATCTCCACCTCAAGCGGCTGCCTGAAGTACCGGAGGCAACGCGCACACGCCAGGACGACCTCGGTTGTCAGGCTACCGCCTATGAGCAGCGCGCTACCCGTGTTCGTGAAGACCAGTTCGCCGACAACGGGCGCGGCGCACTCCAGGTCCTCATCTACGAGCGGAGGCTCCTCCACCGGGCACGCGATCCGCATGCCGACGGTCGACAGAACTTCAGATAGGTCCAGTTTCATCTAGTGTGTACCCGCTGCGGCTCCGCCGCTCTCGTCAGGCCGCGCCGCCGCGACGGCGGTCCAGTTCGTACCGAGCGTCCTGCACGGCATCCCGCACCTTGTCCGCCTGGCCCTCCAGGAAGCCGAGGACGTCACGCACATACTGGTCGGCGCCGTCGCGTGTCTCTGCGGCCTCGGTCTGGGCCTGCGAGACCATCTCCTGCGCCGAGGCCTCGGCCATCCTGTACACTTCGGTCTCCGAGACCAGGCGTAGCGCTTCGTCGCGGGCATCAGCCAGGATACGCTCAGCCTGTTCGTGCGCCGCGGAAACCGTCCGCTCGGCCTCGCCCTGGGCGGCCGCCACCGTGCGCGCCGCGTCGTCCGAAGCCTTGGCCACTTCGTCGGCGGCCGATGCGCGAGCGTCGTCCAGGATGCGGACGTGGTCGCGCCGGACGCGCTCAGCCACCTTCATGTCTTCGGGTAGGTTAGCCCGGATCTTCAGCACCAGGTAGTAGAACTGCTCGTGGTCGAAACCCACCAGCGTGTTCAGCGGGAGGTGCTTGGCCTTCTCGGGCAACCCCTCCAACTGATCCAGCAGGCGGAAGACATCTACATGCTCGCTGGACGACCGGTACGGCTCCTTGCCCTCCGGCGCGGGCGCCTGAGCGGCGGCGGGAGCGCCTTTGCCGTCATGCACTGGGTTCTGCCCCGAGGCGTCGTTTGACACAGTCTGGCACCAAACCTTCCACGGAGCCGCCCAACCGGGCGATCTCCTTCACTATGCTCGAACTGAGAAACGAGTAGTCGGTAGACGCCATGACAAACACCGTCTCCACATCCTGCGAGAGGCGGCGGTTCGTATGCGCCATCTGCAACTCGTACTCAAAATCTGACACCGCCCGCAGTCCGCGAACGATAACCCGCGCCTTGTGCCGTACAGCGTACTCGACCAACAGGCCGCGGAACGCGCTGACGGTCACGTTGGCGAACGGCGCGCACGCCTCGCGGAGCATGACGATCCGCTCCTCGTCGCCGAACATCGGCTTCTTCGAGCTGTTGCACGCCACTGCCACGTTGACGCGGTCAAACATCGTCGCCGCACGGGCGATGATGTCGATGTGGCCGTTCGTCACCGGGTCGAAACTGCCCGGCACGATCGCATCATACTCTACGTCCGCCAACTCCGGGTCGTACTCATACATTGTCCGGGCACCTCGCCCTCTTGTCGCTCAGGCCGGGCCGCCGCACGCCTGCCCTCGGAGCGCCTCCGCCAGCAATCGGTGCTCGGTCTGGCTGAGCTCCGGATCCCTGCGCATGAGGCCCTGCGCCAGGCGGCGCGCGCGCTCGAGCAGGTCGCCGTCGCCGGCCAGGTCCGCGAACCTCAGGCCCGATGCGCCGCTCTGCCGCACTCCGTCCAGTTCGCCGGCGCCTCGGAGGAGCAGGTCCGCCTCGGCGATCTCAAATCCATCATTGGTCCCAACCAGCGCCTCCATGCGGGACGCGCCCTGCTCGGTCGCGGGCTCGGCGATCAGCACGCAGTAGGAGGCATGGGCGCCGCGTCCCACGCGCCCCCGCAACTGGTGCAACTGCGCCAGGCCGAAGCGGTCGGCGTCCTCGATCACCATCACCGCCGCATTGGGCACGTCCACGCCGACCTCCACCAGCGTGGTCGCCACAAGCACGTCGATCTTCCCATCGCGGAACCTGGCCAGCACGGCGTCGCGCTCCGCGACGGGCACGCGGCCGTGCAGCTCACCCACGGTCCAGTCCACCAGTGCGCCCTGCTGGAGCCTCACGGCCGTCGCAGTGACGGACGCGAAGCCGTCGGCGTCAATGGCCGGGCAGACCACATACGCCTGCCTGCCTCGACGCAGCACCTCGGCCACGCCGGCATAGACCTGGTCGCGCTGGGAGGGTCGCCTCCAATGCGTTCGCACGGGCGATCTTCCGGGCGGCAACTCCCGCAGGGCGACCACATCCAGGTCACCGTACAGGGCCAGCGCAAGGGAGCGCGGGATGGGCGTCGCGGTCGTCACCAGCAGGTGGGGGTTCCCGCACCGTGCGCGGAGGGCCTCACGTTGCTGCACACCGAACCGGTGCTGCTCATCCACGATGACCAGACCCACTCCGCGCAGATCGCCGTCGCCGAAGATCAGCGCATGGGTGCCCACCAGCAAGCTGGGCCCCTCGCCCGCCGGCGCTTCGCTTCGCCCGCCGGCCATGAGCCCCACCCCGATGCCGAGCGGCGCGAACGCCGCCTGCGCCTTGCGGTAATGCTGGACGGCGAGCACCTCGGTCGGAGCCATCAGGGCCACCGAGCTGCCGGAACGTAGCACGGCGAGGGCGGCGGCCAGGCAGACTGCCGTCTTGCCGCTTCCCACATCGCCCTGAAGGAGGCCATGGAGCGACCGGCCTGCCGCCATGCCTCGCACCAGCGCGGCGGTCGCCTCGGACTGCCCCTGCGTGAACGTGAAGCCCAGGGCCTGCTGCATCTCCGTGATGACGGTATCGGTACCGGCGGACACCCGGCCCGCGGCGCCGCGGGCGTGCCGCAAGCGGGCCAACCTCAGCTGCAGGACCAGGAGCTCCTCAAAGGCCAGCCGCACACGGGCGCTCTCGGCCAGTTGGGCCGAGGCCGGGAAGTGGAGGTTGCGCCAGGCAGCCTCGACGGGCAGAAGGCGCTGGGCCACGCGCGTCGCACGGGGTAGCGCCTCCGGCATAGAGGCGGCGCAGAGATCGAGCGCGGAGAGCATCCACCGGCGCAGGCGCTTCTGGCTCACGCCAGGCAGCGCCGGATAGATGGGCACCAGACGCCCCACGGAAAGCGGGTCACCCTCGGGGTCCCAAGGCTCCCATTCCCGGACGTCAAACCAGACGCCCCCGGCACGGCTGAGCCGGGAGGAGCCCCAGGCCACGATGCTGGAGCCCGAGCGCGCGAGGTCCCGAAAGCTGTTCGCGATGTAGGCCTGCCCGAAGAACGGAGCATCGGCCTCGCCGCCGGCATCACGCAGGCGCACGGTGGTCACGGCCAGACCGGACCGTTTCGAGTAGCGGGTCTGGACGCCCTGGACGACGGCGCAGATCACCGCGGACACGCCCGGCTTCAGCGCATCCAGCGGGACAAAGCGCGAGCGATCCTCGTAGCGCCGGGGACGGAATGCCAGCAGGTCATGGACGCTGCTGATCCCCTGCTGCTGCAGCAGGTCGGCCACGGCAGGACCGATGCCGCGAATGGCCGTCACCGGTACACTCATGGGAGATTCGTGCGCACAGGCGACGCTCCGACGATTGGGTTGTCAAGGATCGCACGGGCAGGGCCGATATGCGGCACAGCCGACAAAAAGGGACGGCATTGAATGCCGCCCTCGAACCCCGCAACTATACCCTCAGCCATGGTGACGAGTCAAACCACGGAAGCCATCGGCGGCGGTCGCCGCAAGCGTGCGTGACCGGCCCGATTGGCCGGTAGAATGTGGGGGCCGCGCGATGCGACTTCGCGGCGCAGGGGTACTTACCATGATAGACCCGCTGGTGCTTGACGCTCTGGCCTGCCCGGCATGCGACGACCGTCCCCGGGTGCGGCTGGAGGGCGAAGCCGTCGTCTGCGACAAGTGCGGCCGACGATATCCCATTATTGACGGCATCGTCCAGATGCTCGTCGACAGCGCCCTCCCGCCGGCTGACGGCGCCCAGGGCGGAGGCGTCCAACCCCTATGACCCGAGTACTCGTGATCCACGGCCCCAACCTTAATCTGCTCGGCGTGCGCGAGCCTGACGTCTACGGCCGCTGCACGCTGGCGCAGCTCAACGAGCGCATCCACGAGAAGGCGCAGGAGCTGTCGATCGAGGTGCGAACCACCCAGTCCAACTCCGAAGCCGACATCATCGGCGCCATCCACGGCGCGCTGGAGTGGGGCGAAGGCATCATCATCAACCCCGGCGCGTTCACGCACTATTCGTATGCCATTCGGGATGCCATCGCGGCCATCCGCATGCCCGTCATCGAAGTGCATATCAGCAACGTGCATGGGCGCGAGGAGTTCCGGCGCCACTCCGTAGTCGCCCCGGTGGTCTACGGTCAGATCGTCGGGTTCAGCGCTAACAGCTACCTGCTGGCGCTGCACGCCATGCGAGACCTGATCGAAGAGAGCCGCCGCTAGCCGGCGGGGCCGCCCGCGGGCTTCGACACCCGAGGGCGGCCCTGCGCCGGCCCTACTTCGCGGCCGGGTCCAGCAGCTTCTTGATCTCGGGCGTCTCCAGGTTCTCCTTGGTGACCTTGGTCACGCCGGTGTCGATGAAGCGCGACGGCAGCTTCTCGCCCTTCACCAGCCGCATGGCCGTCTTCACGCCCTCGTAACCCATCCGGTACGGGTTCTGCACGATGAGCGCGCTCACCGACCCGTCCTTCAGGGCGCCGATCTCGAGATCCGAAGCGTCGTAGCAGACCAGCTTCACCTTGCCGACCTTGCCCATCTGCCGCACGGCCTGGACGGCCCCCTCGGCGCCGCCCTGGTTCGCGGCGAAGATGCCTGCCAGGTCGGGCGTGGAGGTGATCATGGACTTCGACTTGTCCAGCCCCTGCGCCACGTCGCTGTTGGAGTAGAGCACGCGGGAGCCAAGGTCCAGGCCCGGAAACTTTTTGATGCCCTCGGTGAAGCCCTTCTCGCGGTCATCTGACGAGCCGGCGCCCTTGACGAACGGGAGCAAGCCCACCTTCCCCTTGCCGCCCAGGACCTCGGCCAGCGCCTCGGCTGCGACCTGCCCGCCCTTCACGTTGTCGGTGGCCAGGAAGGCTGAGCTGACGTCCGGCTGCAGGCCCGAGTCGATGGTGACCACCGGGATGCCCGCCGCAATGGCCTGCTTGACGTAGGGCACGAGGCTCTTGGCGTCGCAGGCAGCCAGGACGATGGCGGTCACCTTCCGCGTGATGGCGTTCTGCAGGATGCGGATCTGCCCGTCAACGTCGGTCTCTTCGGTGGGACCCGCCCACTCGATGGTGGCCCCGTCCTCGACGCCGGCGGCATCGGCGCCCGCCTTCACGGCGAGCCAGAAGGACTGGCTGGTGCCCTTTGGGATCACGGCCACAGTCTTGGTGGCGGAGCCCTTCCCGCCGTCGCCGGCAGGCGCTTCGGGCTTGGTGGATGGAGTGCAAGCCGCCAGCGCCAACGACACGCCGGCAGCGGTCAACGCCAGACCGGCCAATCGAACCTTAGTCAGCATCACGACCTCCTCCGAACGATGATGGCGAACCGGCACAGACGACCAGCGCCGCGCGAGTATAGAGGACCGCGCCGGGAAGTGTCAACATGGGGCCCCGCGGCGCACCCGCCGTCGCGGGCCGCACCAAGCGCCCATCGTCAGCCCGGTCAGTGGGGTCAACACGGTCAAGCCCCAGCCGTCATCCTGACGCGAAGCGGAAGGACCCCCCGGCGTGAGCCACCGCACCTGCG
>CAJBBX010000057.1 GCA_903951425.1 uncultured Chthonomonas sp. | reverse complement strand
TGACGGCAAAGGCAAAGGCCGTCCCGCCGCCGCGCCGCCCTTGACGTCATCCTGGCGCGAAGCGGAAGGATCCCCCGGCGTGAGCCACCGCACCCTCATACCCCGGCGCGAAGCGCAAGCCTCCAAGCAAGCCACCGTAGCGCCGGCATCGGGGCCCTTCACGTCGTTCAGGGCGACGTCAAGGGCAAGGGCCGTACGGGGCCGCGGACGCGGCGGGCGGCCTACGGGGGGGCCTTCGGCCAGACGGCGGCCTCAGGATGACGGCAAAGGCAAAGGCCGTCCCGCCGCCGCGCCGCCCGCCTACGTCACTTCGCTCGCCTCGGCACGGAGTACAGGTCCACCCGGTCGATCTCCAGCGCCGCCGATCCGGTCCATACGGCTCGGGTCTCCAGCGTCCCGCCTGGGTGGTCGAATGCCAGGGCGATCGCGCGCCACTGGCCCAGCGGCAGGTCGGCTGCGGCGACCGCCCGGTCGCGGAGGGTCTTGGCGCCACCTGACGAGGCGGCGTCCAGCCGACAGATCACCCCCGCGCCTGGCCCGGCTCGGCGCAGCCGGAAGATCGCCACGTAGCGTCCGGGGTCCGTGGGCCGGTAGGGGCCGTAGGCGATGTGCCCCGGCTTGTCCTTGCCCGGCTCGGCGCGACGCGCCTTGCCGCCGCTGCCGGAGGCCTCGGCGACACCGCTCCCGATGAAGCTGGGCAGCGCCTCGGCCTCGAAGGAGACCTCGAAGGCGGCCGCGGCCGGCACCTTGTCGCCCTTCAGCTCCCACTTCCGCGTCAGGCATAGCGTGGACACAGCGCTCCGGCGGCCGAACGGGCCGATGGCCGTGAAGGTGATGCCCTTGCCTGAGGCGGGTCCGGCGGCTCGCACCAGGGCCGACTGGCCCGGCTTCAGGGCGAGGGTTGCCGGGCGCACGGTGAGGGCTCCGGTCTCGGTGCGGGCCTCCAGGCGCAGGCGCAACGGCGTGCGGCCCACGTTGCGGAGCGGAACCGGGAGGCTAATGGGCCGTCCCTCCAGCGCGCCGGTGGCCGCGGAGACCTGCATGGTGAGTTGCTTGCGTTCCATCTCCTGCCGGCAGAGCGCGGCCAGTTGCTCGGGCCCCACCGCCTCGTAGCCGGAACCCAGGCGGCGCGAGACCTCGGCCAGGGCGGGCAGGTCGAAGAACCAGTTGCAGACGAAGACGTGCAGGAAGGCGGGCGTCGACTTCGGGGTGATCTCCTGCACTTGCGCCACCATGTTGGCGATCTGCTTCTCGCGGTTGCCCTGCGGCTCCCATCCCGTGACGCCGTGGAAGACGGGCACCACGCCGCTGGTGGCGGTGGTCGCCTCGTCGTAGGTCCGGGCGCCCTTGCCGTAGTCGGCGAAGATGGCCTGGAGGCCGGGGATCATCTCGGCGTAGCGCGCCAGATGCGCCGGGGCGGCGCCGGAGGGGTTGATCGTCCGCAGGTCCATGGCCTTCATGGTGGTGGCGGTCTGGCGCAGGAAGCCGTCGAAGACCCTGGCGGGCTCGGTGTAGCGGCGGCCGTACTGCTGCGGGTAGGTGTAGCCCACGCCGGAGACGGCGGCCATCATCGAGTCATTGGGCGAGGCGTTGCTGTAGTACCAATCGACGATGTCGGGCAGCAGGATGGCCGCCGAGGGCGAGATGGTCCAGGCCTTGGGGAAGCTGGGCCGGATCGTGTCGCGGTAGAGCTGCGGCCAGTTGGCGGTGGTGAGAACCGGCAGATTGTCGCCGTCCGAGATGACGAAGGTGTAGTAGACCTTGCTCCGGTCCAGCTTCAGCGGAGCCTCGGCGGGACGGCGCAACCTGGGGCTGGGGTAGCCCGAGTGGACGCTGAGGTTCGAGACGCCCGGCGAGCCCACGAGGTACTTGCCGAACTCGGCCATGAGGCCCACGCCGGGCCCTTCGCCGCTGCCGATGTCCTCGCCCGCCCAGGAGTAGCCCATCACCGGCACGTTGGCGGGCATCTTCGCCAGAACTTCCTCCATGAGCCGCATCTCGGCCGCCGGGCGGGCGTAGGGCCGCGCGCCGTCGATGCGGCCCGGGAGCCAGATGATGGGGATGCGATGCTGCACGAGGTAGTCGCGGAGGCCCGGGTCGGCGTGGTAGACGCAGGCGGCGACATGGTGGCTCATGCGGTCCCAGTAGGTGTCGTAGGCCCAGCGGTAGGCCTCCACGCTGGTCTTCCACCGGCCGCGCAGGTCGGCCAGCACGGGGAGCCCGGCCCGTGCGGCCAGCCGGGGCGAGAGGACGATGCCGTCCAGCACGCCTGCGACCATGGTGGCGATGTTGCGCGTGGTGGGCAGGGCCGGGTCGGTGATGACGGCGCCCTTCACGCTGGAGCGGAAGCGCTGCAGCAGCTCCACCGGGTCTCCCACCGCCACGGTCTCGCGCACGCGGCCGCTCTTGCGCATCCACTCCAGCCAGAAGGGGTCCTCTGCGGTGACGTAGCAGAAGACGCGCGGCTCGGAGCGGTTGACCAGGCCCTGGATGGTGGTGGCCATGGTCTGCACATCGGCGGGCCGTCCACGCACGTCGCAGATCGTCAGCGTGGGCGAAGGGCGGCTCGAAAGGGGGAAGTTGCCCGCAAACGGCGGCTTCGGCGGCGTGTAGCGAAGGCCGGCGGGCTTGCCGCTGGGCATGGGCTGCGGCACCATGCGGGTCAGCGGCGCCACGGGCGGCCCTTCGCGTCGGAAGAGGGTGATCGAGTCCAGCCGCACCGAGGTGGTGGCGGGCCAGTTAACGCGGCACTCCAGCTCGCCGGCGGCGGTGCGGAAGGCCAGCGGCGCCTGCACGTAGGCCTGCCCGCGGAAGTCGACCGGGCCCAGGTCGCGGTTGGCCAGCGGGGCAGCGCCCTTCCCAACGGCGGCGTCGACGGTGGCGATGACGTCATCGCCCACCTCGCCGGCCACGCGGAGCCGGAAGAACGCGACATAGTCGCCCGCGGGCACGTTGTAGTAGGGCCCGTAGCTGAGCACACCGGCCAGGGCGGTCGTCTCGGCGTCGGCGCCCCAGGCACGGCCGTCGGAAGCTCCGGCATCCTCCACCGACCTGCCGACCAGGTGCAGCAGCTGCCCCGCAGTCCATCGCCCCACCTGCGTGTAGGAACCCGGCGGCAGCGCCTGGGGCTCCACCACCTCGGCAGTGATCGCCGCGGGCAGGCCGGGGCGGACCTCAGCCGGCTGGGCCAGGCAGGCCGGGGCAACCGACAGGGCCACTGCAGTCATGATCGTCCAACCGCGCATATCAGCCTCCTCCGCAGGCGCCGGTCGGGTTCGCGACGGCGTCTCTCATGGTACAAGCGCCTCGGGCTCCGGGTGCGCCAGGATGCCGAAGAGCGCCTGATTGACATAGTAGTTGGAAAGCGCCCACGCGGTGCTTGGCCAGGAAACCGCCCTCGGTGAGCGTGTCGAGGTACTTGGCGGCCGTGGCCCGGCCCACGCCGAGATCGCGCTGGATGAAGGCGATGCTGGTGTAGGGATGCATAAAGAGGCAGGCGATCAGGTCGTGGCTGTACAGTCTGCTCTGCTCGCTGCGGATGCGGCGCTTGTAGTCGGTCATCGCGGCGTCGATGCGGGTGACCAACCGGATCGTGTGCCGCGCGGTCTCCTCGACGACATCAAGCATATAGAGCACCCATGCCTGCCAGGCCCCGTGGTCTCGAACATCCTGCAGGGCACGGTAGTACTCGGTCTTAGTGCGGATGATCCGGCGGCTCAGGTAGAGGACCGGGATGTCCAGGAGGCCGCTGCGCACCAGATAGAGGACATTTAAGATACGACCGGTCCTCCCATTGCCGTCATAAAACGGATGGATGCTCTCGAACTGGTAGTGGATGACAGCCATCCGCACCAGCGGGTCGGTCGGACCGACCTCGTCGTCGTTGATGTACAGCTCGAGGTTGGCCATCAGGGCCCGGACCTCATCCGGATGCTGAGGCGGAACGTAGATCGTGTCGCCGGTCTGGTCGTTGCGCAACTCGGCGCCGGGCTGCCGGCGGAAGCCTGCCGGGTTGCCCTCGACGGCTGCCTGAACGGCGAGGACGTGGTTGCAGGTAAGTAACCCGTTGGCCCGCACCAGCTCGTAGCCTTCTTTCAGCGCGGCCGCGTACCGGCTGACCTCCTTGGCCGCAGCCGAGTCGGGTAGGTCCGGGAACAGCGAGTCGCGGTACAGCTCGTCGTGCGTGGTGACGATGTTCTCGACGGCCGAGCTGTCTTTCGCCTCCTGCAGGCTCAGGCTGTTGATGAGGACTGCCTGGTTCGGGATGCTGCGCGAGACGCCCTTCAGTTCCGCCAGATACCGGTGAGCCGAGGCCACCTTTCGCAGGACCTCGCGCGTCTCAATCTCGCACGAAGGCGGCAACGGGGCGAGCTTCCAGGTCACGTCAGTGCTCCAGTGACGTGTACACGAAAAGCCGATTCCGTGACCATATCAGCCTCGACCTGTGCACTCTTGCCGCGTTCCGTGACCATATCAGTGCCTCTCCTCAGCGCTTGGCCCGCCGGCTCGGGCCTCCATGCCCGAGGCCGCACAGCTACCGCGCCGCCGATGTCCGCTCGATCTTCACGTCGTCGACCAGCGTCTCATACGGGCCGCCGCCGGGCCTGCCGTCGAAGGCGAACATGATGACGGCGATGGCGTCGCCGGCCTTGTGGCCCATCGGCACCACGATCCGCTCCCATTCGCCGACGGTCCCGCGATCGGTGCCGGGGTGGACGCCACGGTGCAGCGTATCGACGCCGCCGGAGTCGCGCAGCGTGGAGCCGTCGTCGAAGAGCATGTCGATGCCGGTCTTGCGGCTCAGCGGGTTGGACGCCTTCATCCAGTAGGTGAGTACGGTGTCCGGGTGGACGACCACCTGCGTGGTGAAGAGCTTTCCGTAGGCGTAGCTGTGCTCAGGGTTGTCGGCATGGCCGGCGAAGCGCACCGCCGTGGAGCCGCCGCGCCCCACGCCCGCCACCGGGGCGCAACTCGGATTGCTGACGTTGCTCATGCCGCCGGCCTGCTCCTGCGCCGTGTTCCGGTGCGGTTCGGGATCGCCGGGCTCCATGCCGCTGCTGAAGCTCGTCGGGCCGGGGCGGGGTTTCGGAGCCGGCGAGCAGCCCAGCGTCACGGCCTTGCCGCCGGAGTTGGCCACGGTGAAGCCCTTGGCCTGGATGCACCCCACCAGGTCGGAGCCCCACGTTCCCCGCGTCAGCGTCACCGCCGGTTGCCACGAGCCCTGGAACAGCCCCGCGTGGAGCCGCATGGCGCCCGCCTCGGCGCGGGCCGGGCCGGTGCAATCGTTGAACTGCTCCAGCGTCACCTTGCCGGGACCCTGCAGCAGGGCCAGCGAGCCTGGCGCCCATATCTGCGTGTTGTAGAGGCGCGCCGAGCCGCGGAACTCGGGCAGCGTCACCACGGCCGCCACCTGGCTCACTCCAAGCACCACGAGCTGCGTGTTGTAGAGGTCCAGCCCCTTGGGGCCCACCGCGCCGAAGGTGACGGCCCGGCTTCCGGCATCGGTGCCGTGGTTCACCACAACGCCCGAGGCGCCGCCGCCGTCGTTGACGAACTTCAGCCCATCGATGGCCGAGTAGAGGAAGGTGCGGAGGATCAGCTCATCCTGCGCCCTGCCGAAGACGAGCCCCTCCAGCTTGGCCTGCTGGAACGCGATCACCTGCCCGAACGGGTCCGATGCGTAGCGGGGCTGCGGCAGGCCTGCGGGTACGCGGGCCATGTAGTGCGGGTTGAACTGCACATCCTCCACTACGCCCCGGGCGCTCTTGCTGACGAAGACGCCGCGCCGGAAGAGGCCGCCCGCCAGGTAGCTGATCGTGTGGCCCGTACTCGGGTGCGTGTAGAAGTCGACGCCCTGCCAGCCGTTGCCGATGGTGAAGTCGGTCACCCAGCAATCGGGCCCCAGTGACTGCACGGTCCAGGGGTAGGGCTGTGGGTCGGTGAGAAGCTGCTCGGGGTACCAGATCGTGAGGCCGCGCACGCCCGATGCCGGCTTCAGGCGGATCAGGGGCGTTCCCTTCTCCTGCCCGCGTCCGCCGGTGGCCAGCAGCACGCTGCCGCCCGACTGGGTGTGGTGCGGTACGTCGAAGCTACCCCGGAACTCCACGCCCGTGGGCACGACCAGTGCGCCCGCGACGCGGTACCGCCCGGCGGCGAGGTAGACCGTGCCCCCGCCCTTGCCCGCGGCGGCCAGGGCTGACTGCAGGAAGCGTGTGTTGTCGGGTGCGTCGGGCGATGCGCCGTAGGCCGCGGCATCGACCAGCCGCCGGACGCGGGGCGCGGGCAGGTAGGAGCTGAGTGCGGGGACAGGCTGCGGCGCCTCCAGCGCCACGCGGCGCGCATCGATCACGATGTCGCCGCCGGGCTTCTCCTGCACAGTCTCCACCGTGCCGGCCTTGCCCGCCCGCATGGCCCTGCACGAGAGCACTCGCCCGGTGCGCACCGCCGCGCCGAAGCGCACCTGCGGCGCCGGCACGTCGAACTCGCATCCCAGCGCCACGAAGGCGCCGCCGGCCACGTTGGCCCCGGCTCCGGCGCCGGCCAGCTTCGACCGGCAGAGCGTCACATAGCCCTTGCCCTCGACGCGCACGGCCACGCCCTTGGGCGAAACCACGGCGCAGTCGTTGAGCTGCGTCACCGCCGTGTAGCCCGCTCGGGTGGCGATGCCCGCCTCGGAGCCCTCGAACCGGCAGCGCGTAGCGGCCAGGCCCACGCCGTTCATCTGGATCACGTCCAGCCCGATGCGGCATCCCACCGCCTGGCAGCCGAACATGACGCCGTTGGTGGTGCCCTGCGCTCCCGGGCGGTAGCGGAAGCCGGTGCCCATGCCTGAGACGAAGACGCGGAACTGGTACTCCCAGTCGCTGCGGCCCATGTCGATCCCCACGGCCTCGCGCAGCATCCACCGGCGCAACGCGGCCCTGGCAGCCGGGGTCGCCGGCGCGCCGGGCAGCTGGGCCGTCTCCCAGAAGCGCGGCGAGAGGTCGATCTCGGTGAGGCGGCCGATATCGGTGCAGGTATCCACGAAGACGCCGGTCTTCAGGGGTGTGCCGACGACGTCGCGCACGGTGTGGAGCTCGTTCCACTCCGGCCCGAACTTCATGCACTGATAGGCGTTGACGAAGAGGACGTCGCGCACCGTGTAGTTGTCGCCGGAGACCTTTGCCGAGCCCGCCACCGTCCAGGGGTAGGGCTGGATGTCGGTCGCGCTCTGCTCGGGGTACCAGACACTGACGCTGACGAGGCCCGTGCCCCGCTCCATGGTGACGGCGGCGGGCCCATCCTCGCTCCCCTTGCCCGCCACGGGCATGAGTAGCGTTCCCTTGCCGTTGAACGCCATGAAGAGACGCTTCTCGCCCCGGCCCACGTACGGCTTGTCGCCGCGCAGCGTCACGCCCTCCTTGAGCGTGATGGGCGTGGCCAGCCGGTACCGCCCGGCCGCCAGGAAGACCGTCCCGCCGCCCGCCTCCGCCGCGCGGTCGATGGCCGCCTGGATGGCCGGCGCCGCATCCTCGCCGGCTGTGGCCGGGGGCTTCAGCGTCTCCAGCGCGATGACGGCGTCGGGCGTGGGGAAGGTGGTCTTCACCAGCCGCGGCGCCGCGAACGCGGGAAGGGCGGCCGCGGCAAGGCCGGCGGCGAACAGGAGTCGGCGGAACGGGGTCATGGCGTCTTTCTCCAGAGGGTCGAGCGGCTTCAGGCGTCCTGTGTGCGGGCGGCGCCGGCGGGGCAGAGGTCCAGCACCGGGCACTCCGCGCAGCGCGGCTTGCGCGCCGGGCAGAGGTTGCGGCCATGGTAGATGAGCGCGTGGCCCAGATCCGTCCACCGCTCCGGCGGGTGGAGGGCCATCAGGTCGCGCTCGATCTTCTCCGGGTCCTGCTCGCCGGTCCAGCCCAGCAGGTTGCTCAGGCGGCGGACATGGGTGTCGACCACCATGCCCGCGCCTCCGAAGGCCACGCCGATGATGACGTTGGCGGTCTTGCGCCCCACGCCTCGGAGGGTGGTCAGCTCCTTCATGGCGCCGGGGACCTCGCCGCCGAAGCGCCGGGCGATGTCGTCGCTCATCCCGATGAGGCTCTTCGCCTTCTCGCGGAAGAACCCGGCGCTCTTGATGACCTCCTCGACCTCTTCTTGCGCGGCGGCGGCCAGCTCGGCGGGGCCGGGCCAGCGGGCGAACAGCTGCGGCGTCACCTGGTTCACGCGCACGTCGGTACACTGGGCGCTCAGGATGGTGGCGCAGAGCAGCTGCCACGGCCCCTGGTGATCCAACGCGCAGCGGGCGTCCGGGTAGAGCGCGCTGAGGCGGTGGTACACCTCCGCAGCGGCCTCCCGGCGTGCGGCGGTGGGGAGGCGGGGAGGTGCGGCGGCGGCGCTGCTTGCCTTGGTGGCTCGGGCCTCCGTGCCCGCGTCCGCCGAAGCTGTCGCCGCCGCCTTTGTGCTGGTTCGGGCCATCAGGCGCCCTTCAGGTAGGGCAGGCGCCAGGGACGCCGGTACTGGCAGGTGATCAGCGCATTGGCCGCCGGGTCGCCCACGGCGCGCTCCTTGGCCGCGTCCCAGGTGATGGTCCGCCCGGTGCGGTAGGCCACGTTGCCCAGGTGCGCCACGCCGGACATGAAGTGGCCGAACTCCACATCCTCCACGGGCTTCTGCCGCGACTTCACACAGTCGAGGAAGTTCCGCACGTGCGCCGGCCTCGCGTCGACGCTGCCGGGGAACTTGGCCGCCTCCCAGCGCTTCTTCTTCGGCTCGGGGATGATCTCCCAGCCCGCGTCGTCCACGATCAGCGCTCCGTCGGAGCCGGTGAACCAGATGCCCCACGTGCGTCCGTTCATCCCCAGCCCGCTCCCCACGCGGTGCTCCCAGGTGAGGGTGTAGGTGGGGAACTCGTAGATCGCGGTCTGGGTATCGGGCGTCTCGGAGTTGTCGTCCAGCGCGAACTTGCCGCCGATGCTGCTGACGTGCTTGGGCGGATCGGTGCCCATGGCCCACATGGCGATGTTCAGCAGGTGGACGCCCCAGTCGGTCATGAGCCCGCCGGCGTAGTCCCAGAACCAGCGGAAGTTGAAGTGGAACCGGTTGGGGTTGAAGACGTGCTTGGGCGCCGGCCCGAGCCACATGTCGTAGTCGACCCCCGCCGGCGGCGTGCCGTCCTTGGGGTGGCCGACGTCGCCCAGCCAGTCGTGGAAAGCCCAGCAGCGCACCTGCCGCACCTTGCCGATGCGCCCGCTCCGCACAGCCTCCACGGCGGCGCCGAAGTGGATGCCGCTCCGCCACTGCGTGCCCATCTGCACCACGCGGTTGTGCCGTCGCGCGGCCTCCACCATGGCGCGCCCCTCGGCGATGGTCTTGGCCAGCGGCTTCTCGCAGTAGACGTCCTTGCCCGCCTGGCAGGCGTAGACGGTGGGCAGCGCGTGCCAGTGGTCGGGCGTGGCCACGAGCACCACGTCCACGTCCTTGCGGTCGATGACGCGCCGGAAGTCCTTCACGGTGGCGGGCGTGTTGCCCCGCTGCTGCTTGACGAGGGCCACGCCCTGGGCGAGCATGGCGTCGTCCACGTCGCAGATGATGGGACAGTCGACCTCCGGGTTGAGGAAGAAGGTGGCCAGGTCGCCGCGGCCCATGCCGCCGCAGCCGATGAGGCCCACGCGCAGCCGGTTGGAGGGTGCGACCTGGCGCCCGGAGGCGAACGAGGCGGCTTCGTTGGCGGAGAGCATGGCTGCACCGGCTGCCGCCGCCGCGGGCGCGCCCATGAGCTCTCGACGAGTTAGGGTATCCATGCTCGCCTATTCGCCGCCGAGGCGCCGGCCTCCTTCCTGAGGCAAGATGCGTTCGATCGCCGGCGGCCCATGGCCCGGCAGGTATGATCAAGCATTCCAACGGCGGGGGCTGCGAGCATGGGGCGGTTGGCCGGCAAGGTTGCGATCATCACGGGGGCGAGCCGGGGCATCGGCGCGGGCATCGCCCGTGCCTTCGCACGGGAGGGCGCGCGGGTCACGCTGGCCGCGCGCTCGGTGGACAAGCTGGAGGCGGTGGCGGCGGACATCCGCTCGGCGGGCGGCGAGGCGCTGGTCCAGCCGACGGATATCGCGGTGACGGAGGAGCTCCGGCGCATGGTGGAGGCCACCGTCGAGGCCTTCGGTGGGCTGGACATCCTCGTAAACAACGGGGCTATCGCCTCGTTCAGCCGCATGCTCGACGCCGAAGACCTTGAGGTCGAGTATGACCGGCTCATGGACACCAACCTGAAGAGCCTCTTCATGGGCATCCACTGGGCCTTGCCCCACTGGAGGGCCCGGGGCGGCGGCTCGGTGGTGAACATCTCCTCGGTCCACGGCACGGCCAGCGGCTCGCGCATGTCGGCCTACGCCGCCGGCAAGGGCGCCATGAACGCGGGCACCAAGGCCATCGCCATCGAACTGGCGCCGGACCTGGTCCGCGTCAACTGCATCTCGCCGGGGACTATCTGGAACGACGAGCCCGGCGACTGGCTGCAGCGCCGCCTCGGGCCGGAGCTATGGGCCGAGTTCGTCGAGCAGTTCGGCGACTGGCCCGTGCGGATGCGCACCATGAAGCAGCCCCTGCCCGTGGCCGGCACGCCCGAGGATGTGGCCTATTGCGCTATCTACCTGGCCTCCGACGAGAGCCGCTTCGTCACAGGCGCCAACTTCCACGTGGATGGCGGCATGACCTGCGTGCTGGGCGACCCGAGCTACTGGCACGCGCCTGGACTGCAGTCCATCGAGCAGGGCCGCGCCGTCCGCGACTGGGTGCAGGCCGCCATGGCCCGCAAGGAGCAGGCGGCTTCCTGAGAGCAGACCCACAGACCAGGCGGCACGGCACCGGCGCCGGCCGCCGCAACGCATAGAAAGGTCCATACCCCATGAACGTGTGGGAGAACCCCCAGCTTGTGCAGAGCAACCGAATGGCCGCCCGCGCCGACTTCGTGCCCTACCCGGACGCCGACACGGCCCTGACGTTCGAGCGCGCCGCATCGCCCTGGTTCCAACTGCTCAACGGCGCATGGAAGTTCCACTACGCCGCCACGCCGATTGAATCGCCCGAGGACTTCTTCGAGACCGACTTCGATGACGATGTCTGGGACGACATCGCGGTGCCCTGCAGTTGGCAGATGCTGGAGTACGGCAAGCCGCACTACACCAACGTCATCTACCCCTTCCCGGTCGACCCGCCCCGCGTGCCCACCGACAACCCCACCGGATGCTACCGCCGCACCTTCGAGATGCCCGTGGAGTGGGACGGTATGCAGGTGCGCCTCCGCTTTGAGGGCGTCGACTCGGCCTTCGAGGTCTGGGTGAACGGCGCCGAGGTGGGACTGAGCAAGGGGAGCCGCATCCCCGCCGAGTTCGACGTGACCGACTACGTCCACCCCGGCGCCAACATGGTGGCCGTGCGCGTCTACCAGTGGTCCGACGGCAGCTACCTCGAGGACCAGGACATGTGGTGGCTCTCGGGCATCTTCCGCGACGTGGCGCTGTTGGCCTTCCCCAGGGAGCAGGTCGCCGATGTGACGGTGCGCACCACCGTTCCGTCGGCCGGGCGTCCCGCCGCCTGCGCCGCCCTGGTCAAGACCGAAGGCGCCGAGGGCCTCACGGTCTCCGCCTGCCTGCTGGACCCCGACGGCGCCGCCTGCGGCGAGCCCGCGTCCGCCACCGTAGGCGCCGACGGCTCGGTGGAGCTCTGCATCGACGCCCCCGACGCTCGCTGCTGGACCGCCGAGACGCCCGCGCTCTACTCGCTGCTGGTCACGCTGCAGGACGCCGCCGGCGACGCCGCGCAGGTCGTCCCGGTGAAGGTCGGCTTCCGCAGCGTGGAGATCCGCGACGGCGTCTTCCTCGTCAACGGGACGCCCATCAAGTTCCGCGGCGTCGACCGCCACGAACACCACCCGCTGCTGGGACGCGCCGTGCCGCTGGCCACCATGGTCGAGGACATCCTCATCATGAAGCGGCACAACGTCAACGCCGTCCGCACTTCGCACTACCCCGACGACCCGCGCTGGTACGACCTCTGCGACCAGTACGGCCTCTATATCATTGATGAATGCGACCTGGAGACCCACGGCTTCATGGTGCAGCAGGGCCGCACGAACCCCACCGACGATCCGGAGTGGGAGTTGGCCTGCGTCGACCGCATGGAGCGGATGGTCCAGCGCGACAAGAACCACCCCTGCGTTGTCATGTGGTCGCTGGGCAACGAGGCCGGCTTCGGGCGCAACCACCACGCCATGGCCGCGTGCGCCCGCGCTCTCGATCCCACGCGCTATATCCACTATGAGGGCGACTACGGCCTCGAGACCGCCGACGTCTACAGCCGCATGTACAGCTCCATCGACGACGTCCGCCGCATCGCCGAGGCCTCCGAGGACCTGGAGCTCTGGGGCGGCAAGGTGACCCTGGAGCGCTACAAGGACAAGCCCTTCGTCCTCTGCGAGTACGCCCACGCCATGGGCAACGGTCCCGGCAACCTGAAGGAGTACTGGGAGCTCTTCTACGCCCATCCGCGCCTCTGCGGCGGCTTCATCTGGGAGTGGGTGGACCACGGCATCCCGCAGCGCACCGAGGACGGCGAGGCCTACTTCGCCTACGGCGGCGACTTCGACGACCAGCCCAACGACGGCAACTTCGTCATCGACGGCCTGATCCGACCCGACCGCGAGGTCTCGCCGGGGCTCATCGAGTACAAGAAGGTGCTCCAGCCCGTGGAGGTGGCCGCCGTCGACCTGTCCGCGTGCCGCCTGAGGGTCACCAACCGCTACGACTTCGCCGGGCTCGAGGGGCTCACCGCATCATGGTCCGTGGCTGCCGACGGCACGGTGGTGGCCTCGGGCCTCCTCCAGACGCCCAGCCCCGCGCCGCACCAGAGCGCCGAGCTCACGGCGCCCTGGAAGGCTCCCGCCCGGCCCATCCCCGGCGCCGAGTATGTGCTGA
Source organism: uncultured Chthonomonas sp. (assembly GCA_903951425.1). Classification (GTDB taxonomy): domain Bacteria; phylum Armatimonadota; class Chthonomonadetes; order Chthonomonadales; family CAJBBX01; genus CAJBBX01. The sequence continues at coordinate 6,926 of CAJBBX010000057.1, read as the reverse complement.
CCGTCTCGTTCCGACTGGCCGGCGACGCGCTCTGGGCCCCGGCAGGCCACGAGGTCGCCTGGGCGCAGTTCGCCCTACCGGTGCAGGCCCCCGCAGTGGTCCGCGCGGCCGCGTGCGGAGCCGTCACGGTGGAGGAGAGCTTCGGCCACCTCTGGGTGGAAGGCCCTGAGTTCATGCTCGGATTCGATCGCGTCCATGGCCGCCTCAGCTGGTGGCAGTGGAACGGCGCTCCGGTGATGACCGACGGCCCCCGCCTCAACCTCTGGCGCGCCCCTACGGATAACGACGGCGGCAACCGGGGCGGCGGCATCCAGGCCAAGTGGCGCGAGTTCGGGCTCCACGCCCTGCAGCACCGGCTGGACGGTCTGGAGTGGGAGCAGATCGCCGCCGGCGCGGTCCGCGTCACCATCGACACCCGCGTGGCGCCGCCGGTCCACTCCCGCGGCTTCGCCTGCCGCCACGTCTACACGATCCTCAGCTCCGGCGACGTGGCCCTGGAGGTGACCGGCGAGCCCCAGGGCGACTGGCCGCCCATGATCCCGCGCATCGGGCTGGAGGCCTTCCTGCCGGGCGGCCTGGACACGGTGACCTGGTACGGGCTCGGGCCCGGCGAGAGCTACAGCGACAGCCGCCAGGCCGGCCGCATCGGGCTCTGGAGCGGCGGGGTAGACGACCTCTTCACACCCTACATCTTCCCGCAGGAGAACGGCAACCACACGGACACCCGTTGGGTCGCACTCACCGATGTGCGCGGCCTGGGCCTCCTCGTGGCCGGGGCGCCGCGCATCGACTTCAGCGCCCACCGCTACACGGCCGTCGACCTGGAGAAGGCGCAGCACACCAGCGACCTGGAGCCCAGGGCCAATGTGGTGCTGAACCTCGACTGGAAGCAGTGCGGCCTCGGCAGCAACAGCTGCGGCCCCGGCCCGCTGCCGCAGTATGAGCTGCATCCCGACGCCTTCCGATTCGGCGTGCGAATGCGCCCGTTCAGCGTGGACCAGGCGTCGCCGGCCTACCTCGCGCGCACCATGCCGGGCCTGCCGTAGCGCCGTTCCGGCCGCCGGGCGGACAATCTGGGAGGCCCTTCTGAGAAGAAGGGAACCGGATTGTCCGCCCGGCGTATTGACTCTTTGGACAGGCTGGGATATCATGCCTGTTGAGGTTCGTGGGATTGCTGACCGTCTCCACGGGCGGATGGTGCGTTTGCGGCATGGAGCGACGACGCTCTGACGGGGTGCGCGGCTACTTAGGATACGCCACTCGGTCGGGTCGAGGTCCAACCTGCGGCTCACTCTCCCTCCGTTGTGTGGATGCGGCAGTCGCCGCGAGCCATCACGACCGTTCGCACCAGTGTGTGCGAGAGGAGGAACGAGATGAGGAAGGCACTTACCATCCTCGGCGCTTCCGTGGCCCTCTCCCTGGTGACCTCGGCCTTCGCGCAGCTGCCGCCGGACTCCTTCAAGGATGTTCCGAGCGAGCACTGGGCGTACCAGGCCGTGGATGCTCTTCGCGCGAAGGGCGTCCTCGTGGGTTACCCGGATGGGCTGTACCGCGGCAAGCGCACCCTGACCCGCTACGAGTTCGCCGTTGCCCTGAAGCGCGCCCTGGAGCAGGTCCAGACGCTCAAGGGTGACAAGGGCGACAACGGCGCTCCCGGCGTTGCCGGCCCCGCCGGCCCCGCAGGCCCCGCCGGCGCCGCCGGCCCCAAGGGCGACTCGGGCATGGCTCCCGAGGAAGTAGCGGCCCTCAAGAAGCTGGCTGACGAGTTCAAGGCCGAGCTGTCGAACCTGGGCGTCAACGTCAACGCGCTGAACGCCAAGCTCGACAAGATCAGCAGGGACCTCGCGGCCCTCAAGGCCGAAGTCGCAGGCATGCCGAAGATCACCGGCGGCATGTTCGTCGGCGTCCGCGCCGATCGCGCCAACGGCGTCTACGTTGATCGCGACGGCACCGTTCTTTCGAACACCGATGTCGCCACCGGCGGCGGCGTTTGGAAGAGCCTCGTCAACACCCCCGCGGTGCTGCATCAGTTCAACCTGAACATCACCAAGAGCTGGGGCGACGCTGGTTCGGTTAGCGCGACCATCGTCAACTCGAACTACAAGGGCTACGTGAACAACTGGACCGCCATCGCAACCGGCGCTCCCGTCAATACCAGCCCCGTGCAGGACACCTACCTGGACCAGTTGGTCCTCACCGCCCCGTTTGCGGGCATCGGCCAGAACGGCAACCTCACGGTTGGCCGCTTCGGCTTCGCGCTGACCCCGCTGACCCTTTCCAAGGTCTCCGTGGACAGCTACCTGACCAACCCGTTGGTTGACGACGGCCAGCTTCGGCTGGACGGCTTCAACCTGAAGACCGGTATGGGCAGCGTCGGCGTCAACTTCTTCGCCGGCCAGACCAGCCGCGCCACCGGCACCGACGGCATGCCGTACGCCGTTCCCGCCGCCGGCGCTTCCACCTCGGCCATCTTCGCAGCGGACGGCGGCCAGCTGGCCAAGCCGCTTGCGATGGTGTACGTCGGCCAGGCGATCGTCGACCAGGTCGGCGGCCTCGAGGCCAAGCTGCCGCTGAACGTTGCCGGCGGCGCTCATGTCGGCGTCCGCGCCACCCTGGCTACGGGCACCGGCGGCGTTGGCTTCACCAACGTCCAGACCATCGGCGCCGACGCCGGCGTGAAGCTGAGCGACAGCGTCAACTTCACCGGCGAGTGGGCCAAGACCAACACGGGCACCGGCCGCCTGGGCTCCGTGAACGTGCATGAGAACAATGCCTTCAACGGCAACCTCACGCTCGGCACGATCCTCGGCGTCGACCTGTCTGCGGGCTACAAGTACATCGATCCCCTGTTCTACGCACCTGGCTACTGGGGCAAGATCGGTAACTGGTACAACCCGACCAACATTCAGGGCCCGTCCGTCCGCCTGAACAAGGGCCTCACCTCCAAGATGGGCCTGACCCTGGGTGGCGACTATGTCTTCGCCGCTCGCGATCGCGCCGCCGCCTACAGCCTTGGCAAGGACGACGAGATCTATCGCGCCCTGGCCGGCCTGAAGTGGGACGTGAGCGAGAGCCTGACCGCCTCCGTCGATTGGGAAGGCGTCTACTGGAAGCTCCAGGGAGCGCACGGCGCCATCGGCACCGCCACGACCAAGGTTCATCCGACCGAGCAGTACATCACCCTCGGCGCCGGCTACAAGTGGAACGAGGCCGCGAACATCAAGCTGGGTTACCAGCTGGGTTCCTTCGACGGCCACGGCTTCCTGACCGCCGGCGGCGGCCTGGGTGGCTACAACTACAACGCCTTCACCTCCACGGTGAACGTCAAGTTCTAGGCCCCAAGCCGTTCAGTCGCACGAGAAGCCCTCGCCCGAGTGTTCGGGCGGGGGCTTCTCTATGCGTGCCGGATCCGTGTTACTATATCGTGGAGGTCCGGCTGAAGCCGCACATCTGATCGAGGGGCCGGACGCAGACAGGAGGCGTACGATGATTCAGTCAGCCGTTGTCGCGCTGGCATTCCTCGCGCCGTGGCTCGGCCATGGCGACAGGTTCCCAGCCCTGGGGTTACCGGATGGACCGGCGGCGTCGCCGCCGCCCAGGGCCACCAATCCGCACAAGGCCATGCAATGGCGACGGCTCACCTGGCAGGATGAGAACGGTCGCGTCGAGCCCGGCGTCCTGAAGAAGGCCCTGGACCAGCGCCGGGCGAGCATCAGCCGTAACGTCCACATGCTCTCAGCCGTGCCCGGCATGTTCTGGACCGAGCGCGGCCCGCAGAACGTGGCCGGCCGCTCCCGATCGGTACTCATCCACCCGTCGCAGACCAACAAGCTCTGGGTGGGCTCCGTCAGCGGTGGCATCTGGTCCAGCTCCGACACCGGCGCCACGTGGGCCAAGGTGAACGACTGGATGGGTTCATTGGCGATCGGTTGCATGGCGATCGATCCCGCCAATCCCAACATCCTCTATGCCGGCACCGGGGAGGGGCAGTTCAATATCGACGCGATCGGCGGCGCGGGCATCATGAAGTCCACCGACGGCGGCGCCACCTGGTCCATCCTCTCCTCCACGGCCGATTGGACCGACTGCGTCTGCAGTCTCGCCATCTCGCCCACCGACCACAACGTGCTTCTGGCGGGCCTCCGGTACGGCGGCATCTTCCGCTCCTCAGACGGCGGGGCCACGTGGACGAACCCGCAGTGGACACAGGGCTCCTTCTGCGTGGCGTTCCATCCGACCGACGGCACGAAGGCGGTGGCCTCGGTCATCGACTACGACTGGTCCGCCAATGACTGGTTTCACCGGGCCTACTACAGCACCGACGCCGGCCTCACCTGGACAGGCGCCACGGGGCTCGACCAGATTTGGGGCTTCGGCAGCCGCATCACGCTGGCCTACGCGCCGAGCAGTCCCACCACAGTCTACGCCTCCTGCGCCGCGGACGGCGGGCTGATCTGGAAGTCCACCAACGGCGGCCAGAGCTACACGCAGGTGACCACTTCGGGAACCAGCGGCGCTAACTGGTACGCCAACCCGCTCTGGGTTGATCCGACGAATGCGAACCACCTGATGACCGGCGGCGTGGACATCTACCGAAGCACCAACGGCGGTGTCACGCTCACCCAGGCCACGGCCGGGTACATGCTTACCGACCAGCCCCACGCCGATGTCCATACCATCGTCAGCGCGCCCGGCTTCAACGGCTCCACGGTCAAGCGCGTCTATGCCTGCACCGACGGTAGTCTCTACACCGCGGCCGACATCTACGCCGCCACCACCAGCGCCGGCTGGTCGCGGCTCGATGTGGGATGCCGGACCACGCAGTACTACGGTGCGGCAGGGAACGGCACGACGGGCAAGATCGTGGGCGGCCTGCAGGATAACGGCACGCTGATGCTGAACCCCGGCAGCAACGTGGCCACCCTCACGTTCGGCGGCGACGGCGGCTTCTGCGCCGTGGACCCGACCGACTCCAACTACACCTACGGCGAGTACATCGCCCTGATGATGCACCGCTCCACCGACGGCGGCTCCTCGGCCTCGTGGATCTATAGCGGCATATCCGACGCCGGCAGTTCCGCCAACTTCATTGCGCCGTTCATCCTGGACCCCAACAACGTCAACCGGCTGCTTGCCGGCGGCGCCAGCCTCTGGCGCAGCGACAACGCCAAGGCGGCCACCCCCACGTGGAGCGCCATTCGATCGGCGGGATCCGACGTGATCAGCGCCATCGCCGTGGCGCCGGGCAACTCCAGCATCGTCTGGGTGGGCCAGAACGACGGCGTGATCCAGAAGACGACCAACGGCACTGTCGCCTCGCCCACCTGGGTCGACATCGACAACAACGGCGCCACCAACCCGCTGCCTAACCGCTACGTCACCCGCATCGTGGTGGATCCCGCCAACAGCCAGGTGGTCTACGCCTGCTTCGGCGGGTTCGCGGCGGACAACATCTACGTCACGCGCAACGGCGGCACGACCTGGACCGTCTGCACCGGCACAGGCGCGGGCAAGCTGCCCGAGTGCCCGGTTCGCGGCCTTGCCCGCGACCCGCGGAATGCGTCGATCCTCTACGCGGGCACCGAGGTGGGCGTCTTCGCCACCTCCGACGGCGGCGCCAACTGGACCACCAACGAGGCCGGTCCGGCCGCTGTCTCCGTCGATGAGCTCACCTTCATGAGCAACTCGCTGACGCTGCTGGCGGCCACGCACGGCCGCGGCATCTGGACCGCCGACCTCTCCGTGCCGGCCGTGGCGTCGGTGGCGGTGGCTCCGAACACGCTGGCGGGCGGCGCATCGGCCGTGGGCACAGTGACCCTGAACCGGGCCGCGCCGTTCGGCGGCTGCGTTGTGACTCTGAGCAGCAATAGCGCCAAGGCCGTCGTGCCCGCCTCCGTGACCGTTCCCGCCGGGCAGACGCAGGCCACGTTCACGGTAACCACGACCTCCGTGGCCGCGCAGGTGGTCGCCACGCTGACGGCCACGCTGGGCGGCTCCTCGCAGCAGTGTACGCTGACGATCAACGTGCCGGGCATCCCCACCACCCTTAGCGTAGCGGCCGCCGCCGGAGCCGTGGGAGGCACGGTGAACATCTCGGCGGCGCTCTTCCGCACCGATACCTCGGCGGGCATCTCCGGGGCCACGGTGGCCTTCACGGTGGCGGGCACGGCCGCGGGTTCGGCCCCGACCAACGCCTCCGGCGGCGTGAGCCTGCCCTACATCATTCCCGAAGGCGCAGGGGCGGGAAGCAGGACTATCGCCGCCAGCTACGTGGGCGACGCCACCTACCAGGCCGCGAACGGATCGGCCGCGCTCACGGTTAGCAAGGCCAACAGCAGCATCTACCTGCCCGACCGGAGCCAGACCTACACCGAGAGCATTCGCCTGAAGGCCTACTGGCGCCGCCTGACCGACAACGCCGGCAAGGCGGGCCTGACCATCACCTTCAAGGTGGCCGGCACCAGCGTGGGCACGGGCGCCACCGACGCCACGGGCTACGCCTACCTCGACTGGACGGTGACAGCCGGGGCGGCCTCGCGCGCGCTGGCGGGCGAGTTCGCCGGGGACACCTTCTACAACGCATCGGCCGGTAGCGCGGTCCTCACATCGACCACCGTGGCCACCAAGGTATACGTGGTCGATCGGACCAACGTGAAGATCAAGACCTACACGGTCCTGAAGGCATACCTCTACACCACGGCCAACGTCATCCTGCCCGGCAAGACGCTCACGATGACGGTCGACGGCACGTCGCTGGGCTCGCAGGCGACCAACTCCAGCGGCTACATCTCCTACGGCTACACCGTGCCTGAGGGCGTCGGCGCGGGCAATCGCGTGGTCGGCGCAAGCTGGGCCGGCAACGCGGGCTACCCGGCCTCGTCCAACACCGGCAGGCTGGGCGTCGTCCAGGGCAACCTCTACATCTG
>CAJBBX010000056.1 GCA_903951425.1 uncultured Chthonomonas sp. | reverse complement strand
CGCGGGGCGTGGAGGACGAAGTAGCGTTGCGCGTCGATCAGGCGCTCGATCTCGTCCACGCGAATCCGCTTGAGCGGGTCGATGCAGTAGTGCTGCGCCGGCTCGCTGGGTCCCGCGTTGTTGAAGAATCGTGCTCCCATACCATTCCTCCGATGCCACCCGCAGTGTACCTGCGGCAGACGGGCGTCCTCGGCGCTACACCGGCGTGGCGGCCCGCCGGCGGAAGGCGCAGAGGGGCATGTCGCCCCGGTCGACGACGGTGGCCGTGGGCATGGCGCCCAGCGCGTAGGCCACGGTGACCGGGCCGCTGATCGGCGCCTCCAGCGTGAGGCGGATCGCCGACCGGTCATCACCTTGGACTTCGGCGCCCACGATGCCCATGGGGGCGCCGTCGACACGTACCTCGAAGCCGTAGAGCGGCTGCTCGTCGCGCCAGCCCCCCTGCACGTTGGCGCATCGGAGCGTGACCGTGCCGAGGCCGTTGGTGGCCGTGCCGGTCTCGATGGCCGTGACGGTGGGCGTCAGTCGTCCGCCGGGGATGCCGGCAAGCGGCGCGATGGCCTGCGCCAGGCGGCGGCCCAGGCGCATGAGGCCCGTGGAGCTGATATGGATGCCGTCTGCAAGCGGCAGGTCGATGGCGCTGACCACGACGGTGTTGGACACCCGGTTGGGCAGGTCGGCCAGAGCCTCGCGGACGATGTCCCAGGCTTCGTTGGTCGGCTCGTCACCGGGCCAGATCCAGCGGCCCAGCTGCACCACCGCCACGGGCAGGTCGGGCTCGTCGATGCCGCGGCGTGCGGCGGCGATCCAGGCGTCGAAGCGCGCAGCGTAGGTGCGGGCGTCCGCGGGACTGCAGTCAGACTCGCCCTGGTACCAGAGCAGGCCGCGCACCTTGCCACCGGCGCGGCGCACGCGCTCAAGCATGCCGCCGTAGAGGCTGCCGCCGCCCATAGGCGCGAGCTCATGGCTCCACTGGCCCAGCGATGTTCCGCCGTGCGCGGCCGGGATGAGGCCCACCGGCTTGCCTGTGGCGTCGGCGACGGCCATGCCGAAGGGCAGGCCCAGCCCGGCGCCGTGCGGCCGGACCGCGATCTCGGCCAGCGCCATCTCCTCGTTCGTCTTGTCGGCTACCTCGGGCAGGGCGGCGCGGAGCAGGTCGACGTGCACGGACGTGAAGCTCTCCCAGAAGCGGTGCAGCGGCTCCCGGGCCACCTCCCAATGGCCCGCGGTGGTGAAGCTCCAGACGCGCTCGTCGGGCGGCAACGCCTCGCAGAGAAGCCCGCAACCCTCCATGTTCGATTGGCCGGCAAGGACCCAGACGTCGTGTGGTGTTTCCATGTCTGTACCTTACCCCGAGCGGCGCACCGGCCAGTCGGCCATAATGGTCGCGTAGATCACAGGCACAGGGGAGAAGCGCTATGGGCAAGCAGGCGATCACGCTGGATGGCGAGTGGCGGCTACGGGGCTGGAGCCCCGACGGCGCGGAGACGATGGAGCTGGCGGCGAGTACGCCAGGCCATGTCCACCTGGACCTGCTCAGCGAAGGTCGGTTGCCGGATCCGTTCTGGCGCGACAACGCCGACGCCTGCCAGTGGGTGGAGAAGTGGGACTGGGAGTACGAGCGGACCTTCGACGCCGGGCCTGATCCCAATACCTCGTGGGCGTTGCTCCAGTTCGACGGCCTCGATACGCAGGCGGAGGTCAGCCTCAACGGCCAGGCCGTTGGCTGTGCGGCAAACATGCACATCCCGCATGAGTTCGAAGTCGGCGCGCTGCTTCGGCCCGGCGTCAACACGCTGCGGGTCCGCTTCCCCTCCATCTGGCGTGCGCTGGAGGGCAAGCCCATGGACCTCCCCGCCGCCTTCACCAGCGAGCGGGTCCACATCCGGCGGATGCAGTGTACGTTCCACTGGGATTGGGTCAATCGGTTCGTGAGCTACGGCGTCTGGCGCCCGGCGCGCCTCGCGATGCCCGATACCGCGCGGCTGACGGACCTCTCCGCGGTCACGCCGGCCATTGATGACTCCGGCGCGTCGGTGCGCATCGAGGCCGCCGTTGAGCGGCGGGGCTCCGAGGCGGTGGGCCTGCGTGTGCGGCTGTCCGATCCCGACGGCGCCACGGTGGCCGAGTGGGATGCGCCGGGCGTGGGCGAGAAGCTGGAGCTGGCCGCCACGGTGGTCGAGCCCCAGCTCTGGTGGCCCAACGGCCAGGGAGAGCAGCCGCTCTACACCGTGTCGGCCTGGCTGACGGGCGCCGACGGCCGCGAACTGGACGCCCGCCGGGTGCGGCTGGGCCTTCGGACGGTGGCCATCGAAGAGGTCGACGACGCGCCCGGCAGCCCCGAGGAGGCGCGCACGCGGGAGCTGCGGGTCCGCTTCCCCGAGGATGACCGCAACGGCGACGCGCCCGGCCGGAGCTTCATCGTCACCGTGAACGGGCGGCGCATCTTCTGCCAGGGCGGCAACTGGGTGCCGGCCGATCCGTGGCCCTCGCGCACGACGGCTGCCCAGTACGACCACCTGCTGGGCCTGGCCGCCGAGGCCGGCATCAACTGCCTGCGCGTCTGGGGCGGCGGCATCTACGAGCCCGAGCCCTTCTGGGAGGCCTGCGACCGGCTGGGCATCCTCATCTGCCAGGACTTCATGATGGCCTGCGGCAAGTACCCCGAGGATGACCCCGCCTTTATGGAGGCCCTGCGCGCCGAGGCCCCGGTGGTGGTGCGCCGCCTGCGCAACCACGCCTCGCTGGCCTGGTGGAGCGGCGACAACGAGAACGGCATGCACTTCGACGCCGACGACCCAGAGACCTGGGGCAAGCGCATCGCCGATGAGATCACCGGCCCGGTCTGCGCCGAGCTGGACCCAACGCGCCCCTTCTACCCCACCAGCCCCTATGGCGGCAAGAAGAACACCAGCGTCACCATCGGCGACTGCCACTGGACCGCGCTCGTTATGGGCCGGGCCGACCTGGACGATCTGCCCGACTACCGCGGGCGCATCGCCCGGCGCGTGGGCCGGTTCCACTCCGAATGCACGAGCTCCGGCGTGCCCGCGCTCAGCTCGCTGCGCCGCTTCATGACCGACGACGAGCTGGCCGACCCCACGCACCCCCTCTGGTACTTCCACACAAAGGACAACCCGTACCTCGACATCCGCCTCTACGACCTGCAGCGGCAGTCGGCCGACGTGCTCTACGGCCCGTCGGAGACGATGGAGGGGCGCATCGGCCGCATGCAGACGCTCCAGCGGGAGTGGGTGCGACTGGTGGTGGAGGCCCTGCGGCGGTCGAAGTGGTACTGCGCGGGCATCCTCTTCTGGATGTACAACGACTGCTGGCCCGCCACCGGCTGGAGCATGGTGGACGCCTACGGCGTGCCCAAGGCGGGCTGGTACGGCATGAAGAGCGCCTGCAATCCGCTGGTCTGCTCCATCGAGGCGGCGGAGGGCGGCTTCCGCGTCTGGGTGGTGAACGCCACGCAGGAGGCCGTCAGCGGCACGCTCCGGCTGGCCGTGCAGCCCTGGACCGGCGCGCCGGCGTGGCAGATGGAGGCTCCCTTCACGGCTCCGGCCAACGCCTCGGGTGTCGCGCTGGTGCTGGATGAGGCGTCCGGCGCGGTTCGGGCGCTGGACAAGGGCTCCGTGCTGGTCGCCGACCTGCAGGCCGACGGCCACTCCGACCGCACGTGGTACTACCCCGGCATGCCGCACGAGATGGCCCCGCCGCCCACGCGCCTGAGCGTGGCGCCGGGCGATGGGACCGTGACCATCGCCACCGAGGGCTACGCCCGGTCCGTGATGATCGAGGGCGACGTGGTGGCCGCGGACAACTACTTCGACATGCTCCCCGGCGAGACGCGCACCATCGCGTGGCGACCCGTGCCGGGCCTCGAACCCCCGACCGAAGTGCGGGTGACCTGCTGGAACATGGCGTAAGCGCCGTGCTGGGACGGCCCGAGGCGCCTGACGACCAGCAAATCCGCCGCGTGGCGCGGCGGATGCGGAGCTGGCGCAAACCCGTGCGCGAGGCGGCGGCAGCCGAGCTGGCGGAACTCGGCCCCGATGCCATCAACGCGGTGTACCAGCAGTTCCGACGGTACGAGAAGTTCAACGCGTGGAAAGCTGTAGCTTTGGTCGTGGTCCTCTGCTCTGCTTACGTCTTGTTCCGCGTGACACACTCTCCGGTAGACGCGCTGCTTGGCTTCGAGTACCTTGTGTTAGGCCCCTTGGTTTGGCTGCAGTATCACACTGCAAGGGAGGCTTGGCGTGGCCTTCTGTGTGCGGCTTCGCCGGTGCGCAGCCCGGACCTGATCGGCGTCCTCGTACACGTCGCTCTGCTCTCCGGGTGGCACAGTGACGGAGGCGCGCTTACCGACGCGGTGGCCGCAGCAGAGGCGGAGCACCTGGCGCTGTTGGACAACCGGTGCATGGCAGGCGTGAGAGCCCTCATGGCCAACTCCCGGGACCGGCGCCTGGTCATGGCGCTGCTGGAGCTGTGCGCACGGGTCGGCGACTCGCGGGAGCTACCGGCCGTCCGGGGGCTGTGCCGCAAGGGCAGAGTCGTGTCCGCCGCTTGCAGCGGGGACCCCGAGGTGAACCAGGCCGCCGAGCGCGCCCGCGCCGCCATCGAAGCCCGCCTTGCGGCAACCCCCGAAGCCCGCAAGCTGGTGCGCCCCGCGGCGGCGCCGGCAGACGGCTCGGCGATACTCCTCCGCCCGGCGCATAGCGTGCCCGTCGGCGATGAGGGCAGGCTCCTACGCCCGGTCGGAGCCAATGGCAACGAGGCGGCCCCGGCCACCGACAGCGCCGAGGCAGAGCAAGCGTCCGTCCAGCAGGAGCAGCGCGGGGGCGCGTAGGTGGGCGGCCACGGCCATGGGACGAATGGGACATACGCGACCGATGGGATGGTCGGGCGACGGCGCCGGCCTGAGCCGAGCGGCCGGTCCCGTGTGCCCCATCGGTCGCATTCGTCACATGACGCTTGCCCCTACACCCCGGCGATGGCCGGATCGTTCAGGGCTACCCGGCGGCCTTCGCGGCTGGAGACGTAGGCTGCGAGGACCATCTTGAGCGATGTGCGGCCCTCTTCGGCGGTGCAGATGGGGCCGGTCTCGCCGTGCAGGAAGCGCGACAGGGGCTCGGCGAGGCCTGCGATGCGGGCGCCGTGGCCCGCAGGCGAGGCGATGCCCGAGTCGATCCAGGTGCGGGTGTCGCTCTTCCACCACTTCAGGCCCTGCGCGCCGTGGGTGTGCGGCCACTCGTTGCTGGGGCCGTCGCCGTAGTTCTGGATGATGGTGCCCTTCTCGCAGACCACCTCGGTGGTGTTCTCATGGGCGCCGCAGGTGAAGGAGCAGACCACCTCGGCCAGCGGCCCGCCGGGGTAGCGGAAGATGACGAGCCCGTTGTCGTTGGGCACCGCGGGGTTGAAGATCGTGTCGATCTCGGCGGTGACGGTTTCGGGCGCGCCCAGCAGCCAGTGGATGAAGTCGATGGGATGCGAGGAGTCGTCGGCGAAGATGTCGCGGTTGTACTCCGGGCTGTTGTGCCAGGTGTCGGCGAAGCCGGGCCAGAGGTGCGTGGAGAGCGAGTGGCGGCGGCGCACCTGGAAAACCTTGCCGAACTCGCCGCCCTGCAGCAGCTCCTTGACCTTCATGTTCTGCGGGTCGACGCGCATCTGCCAGGCCATGCTGAACCGGACGCCGGAGTCGGCCACGGCCTTCACGATGCGGTCGGCCTGGGCCAGGGTGAGGGCGAGGGGCTTCTGCACCACGATGGTCTTGCCCGCCGCCGCGGCCGCCTCGACCAGGTCGGCGTGCTTCGAGGTCTCGGAGGCGATGATCACGGCCTCGATGCCGGCATCGCCCAGCAACTCCTCCACGGTGGCGCACTGCCGCAGGCCGTAGGCCTCGGCCTGGGTCGCCAGCCGGCCCGCGTCGTGGTCCCAGGCTGCGACGACCTTGATGTCCAGTTCCGGCCGGTCGCGCCAGAGATTGCAGTAGGCGAGTACGTGGCCGTGAGCGAAGCCGAGGATACCGACGTTGACGGGCATGTGTTTCTCCGGAGGGTCTGAGTGTGGGGCGGCATCGCCGCACCCTACAGTTCGCCGCCGACGCGCCGCGCTCCTGCTATCCTTAATGCTATGGCGGAACGAGGCCCGCCGACTGGAGGTGGAAGCGCCCATGAGACTGCTCCTCGCCCTTGCGCCGGCCGTCCTGGCCTGCGCCGCCAATGCCCAGTGGCAGAACGCCCTGGCGCCCTCGGGCAAGCCCGGCGCACCCATGACGCTGGCCTCGCGCGGCCGGGCGCGCTGCACCATCCTGCTCCCCGTCTCGCCGACGACGCAGGAGCGGAAGGCCGCGGCCGACCTGCAGCAGTGGCTGGGCGAGATCTCCCGCACGGCCCTGCCCATCGCCGGCGAAGATCGGCCCGTGCGGGGCAAGGTGATCAGCATCGGAGCCACGCGGCTACTCGCCGCACAGGTTGCGCCTACCGGCGACCTGGCCGACGAGGGCTACGGCATCGCCCAGCGGCGCGGCAACCTCTTCCTCTGGGGCGGCCGCACCCGCGGCGTCATCAATGCCGTCTACGCCCTGCTGGAGGAGGACCTGGGCTGCCGCTGGTACACCAAGGAGAGCACGCGCTTCCCGCGCATGGCCGAGTTGAAGGTTGCCCCGGTGGCCCGCACCTATGCGCCCCGCCTGCGGCTGCGCGATCCCTTCACCTTCGTCTCCTTCGACGCCGACTGGTCGCTGAAGAACAGGACCAACGCCCCCAGCGCACCCGTGCCCGAGGAGTGGGGCGGGAGGCTGGACTACGGCCCGCTCTTCGTCCACACGTTCCATCAGCTGATGCCCCCGGACAAGTACTTCGCCGAGCACCCCGAGTACTACATGCAGGACGCCGACGGCAAGCGCAACTCCTACCAGCTCTGCACCACGAACCCCGAGACCATCCAGCTGGTGACCGAGGCCGTGCTGAAGGCGTTCCGCGAGAACCCGGCCATGGAGCTGGCCTCCGTCTTCAAGATGGACGGCGGCGGCATCTGCCACTGCCCGCGCTGCTCCGAGCTGCGCGCCGCGGAGGGCGCCGACATGGCCTGCCAGCTGGTGATGGTGAACCAGGTTGCCGAGGCCGTGGAGAAGGAGTTCCCCCGTGCGACCATCGACACGCTGGCCTACCTTGACACCATCGGCGTGCCCAAGACCATGCGGCCGCGGAAGAACGTGGCGATCCGACTCTGCAACGACGCGGTAGGCTCCTGGGTCCACCCCTTCACGCCGGCCGAGAAGTGCGACATCGGGAAGCTGACCCGCGACTGGGGCGCCGCCTGCGGGCGCATCTACATCTGGGACTACAACGTCAACTTCAGCCACTACATGGCCCCCATGCCGAACCTCGACGTGACGGTTGAGAACGTCCGCTTCTTCGTCAAGCACAACGCCGAGGGGATCATGACCCAGGCCGGCTACCAGTCGCCCGGCGCCGAGCGCGACGAGATGCGCTCGTGGGTCCTCGCCAAGCTCATGTGGGACCCGAGTCTGGACCTGCAGAAGCTGGTCCTCGACTTCATCCACGGCCACTACGGCAGGGCGGCCGGGCCCATCGCCGCCTACGACGCGCTGCTGCGGCAGGCGGGCATCGACCACGCCGCCGAACTGGAGAGCCCGCCCGGCGGCATCCGGTATCGGATGGACCACCCGTTCCTCTCGGAGGCCTTCCTGAAGCGGGGCGACGAGCTCTTCGTCCAGGCCAAGAAGCTGGCCGGTGAGGATGACGTGCTCCTGCACCGCGTGGAGCGGGCGGAGCTGCCGATCCTCTACGTCAAGCTCTCGCGCGGGCCAGCCTTCGTGGGCGACGCCTACCCCGACCTTCTCACCCGCTTCGAGCGCATCGCCCGGGCCACAGGCGTCACGCACACCTGGGAGACGGCCCCCAACCTCGACAGCCAGATCACCGCATGGAGGAAGGCATGGGAGCAGAGGGCGAAGTAGGTGGAGTTGAAAGTCTAAAGTCTAGGGCGGCTGGGGTGGTTTGGGGGGCGATATGGGTGTGCTGGTGCTGACGGTCTGTTTGGCGGCGGTCTGGCTGTGCGGGTCAGTGCCTGCCGGGGCCGCTCCGGGGCGCCTGGAGCCGCTGCCGCTTCGGTCGGTGACGGTGGACGACGCCTTCTGGTCGCCCATGCTGGACCTATGGACGCAGGTGACGCTGACCGACTCGCTGGACAAGTTCGAGCGGGACGGCGCCCTCCGCAACTTCGAGAAGGTGCGCGACGGCGTCCGCGACGGCGAGCACGCCGGGCCGCCATGGTACGACGGCCTCATCTACGAGATGATCCGCGGATGCGCCGACTTCCTCGCGCGGCGTCCCGACGCCAGGCTGCAGGCCCGGCTGGACGCCATCATCGACCGCGTCTCCGCTGCGGCGGCCGCCGATCCCGACGGCTACCTGATGACCTGGACGCAGTTGAAGGAGCCCACCCACCGCTTCGGTATGAACGGCGGCGACGACAACTGGCAGCACGAGATCTACAACCTCGGAGCCATGGTGGAGGCCGGCGTTCACTATTACCGCGCCACGGGCCGGACCACACTGCTGCGGACCGCCGTGCGCCTGACCGGTTACGTCACGCGGACCGTGGGTCCGCCGCCGCGCGCCAACGTCATCCCCGGCCACTCCATCGCCGAGGAGGCGCTGGTGGAGCTCTGGACGCTCTTCCGCGACGACCCCGGCCTCGCCGCGCGGCTGGGCGCGCCGGTCGAGGCCGACGCCGTCCTGCGCCTCTCCGAGTGGTTCATCGAGGCGCGCGGCCACACCGAGGGCCGTAAGAGCTTCGGCGCCTACGGGCAGGACCACAAGCCGGTCTTCGAGCAGGCGAGCATCGAGGGCCACGCCGTCCGTGCCTCGCTCATGGCGGCGGGCGTGGCCGCGCTGGCCCGCGCCAACGGCCGCGCCGAATACGCCGAGACGGCGTCGCGCCTATACCGGAGCATGGTCGAGCGGCGCATGTACGTCACCGGCGGGCTGGGCGCTATCGCCGGGCACGAGGGCTTCGGGCAGGACTACGAGCTACCCAACAACGGCTACCTGGAGACCTGCGCGGCCGTAGGGAGCGCCTTCTTCTGCCGCCGGATGAACCTGCTCACCGGCGACGCCGGGCCCATGGACGAGCTGGAGCGCGCGGTCTACAACGGCGCCATCTGCGGCGTCTCGCTCTCCGGCGACCGCTACTCCTACGTCAACCCGCTGGAGTATGGCCGCGACCACAAGCGCTGGGAGTGGCACGGCTGCCCCTGCTGCCCGCCCATGCTGGCCAAGCTCGTGGGCGCCGTGCCGGGCTGGATCTACGCGCGGGACACGGACGGGCTGGCCGTCAACCTCTTCATCGGAAGCCGGGCGACGGTCGAGCTCGGCGGCGTGGAAACGGCCGTCGCCCTCAGCACGCGGTACCCATGGGAGGGCGGCGTCACGCTGAAGGTCGATCCGGCCCGGCCCGCCACATGGACGCTACGGATGCGCACTCCGGCCTGGGCGAGGCCGTCCGGCCCGGCGGACCTCTACCGGAGTTCGTTCCGAGGAGCGATCACGGTCCGGGTGAACGGCGAGCCCGTGGCCCGGCCCCGCATCGAGCGCGGCTACCTCACGCTCCGGCGGACCTGGAGCGCGGGCGACGTTGTGACGGTCGACTTCCCCATGCCCGTGCGGCGCCTGCACGCGCGGCCCGAGGTGAAGGCATGCCAGGGCCGCGTGGCTCTGGCCCGCGGACCGATCATCTACGCCGTGGAGGCCGTCGACGGCCAGGCGCCGCCTTCGGGGCTCTGGCTGCCCGAGCGGGAGGCCGTGCGGGCCTCATTCGAGCCTGACCTGCTGGGCGGCGTGACGGTCCTGCGCACACGGGCACGGACCCGAGCGGGAGCCGGCATGCGGCCGCTGGTCGCCGAGGTCATGGCCGTGCCCTACTACACCTACGGGAACCGGGGGGCCGCCGACATGGCCGTCTGGCTCCGCGAGGAGGCGCCGGCGCCCTGACCTAACGGTGCTGCTTGGGCGGCCACTCGGAGGCGGGCACCTGCGGCGGCTTGGCCAGCGAGCCGGTCGGCTTACTGGTCTCGATATAGAAGTAGGCGCCGACCACCGCCAGGACGATGATGATGATCAGTGCGGCGGCTTTGCCTGAAATGCTTGGTCCCATCGGTGCGCTCCCATTCGTTGCGGGCCGGTGTCGTAGCCGGTCCGGCCTTAGCTTCGCGCCGATGGGGCCGCTTTCCTGCACCTGCGGCCGTTCGGGGTATGTTCATGACCATGAAAGCCCATCCTGCACGCATCCTTGCACCACTCGCGGTGGTCGTGGCCGCCGCGGCCGCCACCTTCGCCCTGCGCTCGCGGACATCGGAAGACCCGTCGCTGATCCAGGGAAGCGGGGTCATCGAGGCCACCGAGACGACCCTGAGCCCCCGCATCGCCGGTCGCATCGTGGAGCTGCTGGTGCAGGAGGGCGACGCCGTCCGCCGCGGGCAGGTCATCGCCCGCGTCGACACCACCGAGCTGGAGCCGCTGGGCCGCCAGGCCGAGGCCGGCGCCGGGGCCGCCGAGGCCCGGCTGTCGGCGGCGGTTGCAGGCTCGCGGCCGGAGCAGATCGGCCAGGCCCGGGCCCTCGCGGCGCAGGCGTCGGCGGCGGTGGCCGGCGCACGCGCGGCCGTGGCCAACGCGCGCATGGCGCTGGCCAGGTCCACC
Source organism: uncultured Chthonomonas sp. (assembly GCA_903951425.1). Lineage (GTDB taxonomy): Bacteria > Armatimonadota > Chthonomonadetes > Chthonomonadales > CAJBBX01 > CAJBBX01. The sequence goes on along the minus strand of CAJBBX010000056.1, from coordinate 68,160 downwards.
GACCTCCGCGGCGCCGAGGAAGCCGCAGCCGCCCGCAAGGACGCAGCCGAGGCGGCACTGGAGCAGGCCGAGCAGGCCTACCGCCTCCTGCGCGCCGGGGCCAGGCCCGACCAGGTCGCCCAGGCCCGCGCCGCGCTGGAGCAGGCCCACGCAGCCCTGGCGAAGGCCGAAGCCGACGCCAAGCGCCTCCAGTCGCTGGTGGCCCAGGGCGCCGTCTCCGAACAGACCGCCGAGGCGGCCGTCACCGCCCGCGACGTGGCACGCACCCAAGTGGAGCAGGCCGCATCGCGCCTGGCCGACCTGCAGGCCGGGGCGCGGCCCGAGGAGCTACGCGTCGCCGAGGCCGCCGTGGTCCAGGCCCGCGCCAACCTGCTGGGAGCCGACCGCGCCGTACGTACCACCCGCGAGGCCTACGCCGACCGCCTGGCCGCACGCACGCAGTACGACGCCGCACAGGCCGGCCTGCAGGTAGCGCAGGCACAGGAGCGTGCGGCGGGCCAGCAGCTCGCCCTCCTGGTGGCCGGGACGCGACCGGAGGATGTGACCGCAGCCCGGCATCAGGCCGACCAGGCCCGCGCCGGGGCCGCATTGGTCGCCGCCCAGAAGCGCAACGCCGTAATCGTCGCCCCGTGCGACGGCGTGGTCACCAGCCGCGTGGCCGAGCTGGGCGAGGTGGTGGCCTCGGGCGGGCCCGTGGTGGTCATCGCGGACCTCCGCAGCGTCTGGCTCCGCGTCTACGTGCCCGAGGCCCGCTACGGCGCCATCCGGCTCGGCCTGGGCGCCGAGGCCGCCGTGGACAGCCATCCCGGCGTCCGCTTCCAGGGCAGGGTCACCGAGATCGCCTCCGAGGCCGAGTTCACCCCGCGCAACGTGCAGACGCAGCAGGAGCGGGTAAAGCTCGTCTTCGGCGTCAAGGTGAGCCTGGACAACCCCCACGGCAAGCTGAAGCCCGGAATGCCGGCCGACGCCCTGATCCGAGTGCGATGACCGATGCCCGGTCGGGCGATGCCGTGGTCTGCCGCGCCCTGTCGCGCACCTTTGGGGGCGTCAAGGCGGTGGACGGCCTGGACCTGACCGTGGGCGCCGGGCAGATCTACGGCCTGCTGGGACCGGACGGCGCGGGCAAGACCACCACCATGCGCATGCTCACGGCCATCATGCCGCCCACGTCCGGCACCGCGGCGGTCCTGGGCCACGACGTGATGCGGGAGCCCGAGGCCATCAAGGCCCAGATCGGCTATATGTCGCAGCGCTTCAGCCTCTACGGCGACCTGACCGTGGAGGAGAACCTCGTCTTCTCCGCCGACCTCTTCCAGGTGCCCGCCGCCGAGCGAGCCGAGCGGACCGCGCGCCTGCTCCGCGCCGCCCGGCTGGAGGGATGCCTCGGCCGCCGCGCCCAGGACCTCTCCGGCGGCATGAAGCAGAAGCTGGCCCTGGCCTGCGCGCTGATCCACAAGCCCCGCGTCCTCTTCCTCGACGAGCCCACCACCGGCGTCGACCCGCTCTCGCGCCGGGAGTTCTGGCGGCTCCTCTCGGGCCTCGTGGCCGAGGGCGTCACGCTGGTGGTCAGCACGCCCTACATGGACGAGGCCTCGCGCTGCACCTGCCTGGCCCTCATGCACCGGGGCCGCCTGCTGGCGGTTGGCTCACCCGCCCAGGTCGTGGCCGGCATGCGCGGCGCCGTGGTGATCGTGGAGGCGCCCGACCTGCGCGCCGCCCGGCGGGAGCTGCGCCGCCTGCCCTGGGCCTCCTCCGTCGAGGCGTTCGGCGAGGCGCTGCACGTGGTGGCGGACCAGCCCGGCCGCGAGGCGGAGATTGCCCAGGCCCTGCGAGAGGCGGGCATAGATGCGACGCGCGTTGAGGCCCACTCGCCCGACCTGGAGGACGCCTTCGTGGAGCTCATGCGGCGCGAGCGGGACGATGCCTGAATCCCCCGCCATCGCCTGCGAGGCCCTCACCAAGCGATTCGGCTCCTTCACCGCGGTCGACGCGCTCACGTTCGACGTCCAGCGCGGATCGATCTTCGGCTTCCTGGGGCCCAACGGCTCCGGCAAGTCCACCACCATCCGGATGCTCTGCGGCATCATCCGGCCCACGGGCGGCCGGGCGATGGTGGGCGGCGTCGACGTCGCGGTCGACCCCGAGCGCGTGAAGCAGAGCATCGGTTACATGTCGCAGAAGTTCAGCCTCTACGAGGACCTGACCGTGGCCGAGAACCTGGAGTTCTACGCCGGGGTCTACGGCCTGCGTGGCAAGGCTCGGCTGGCTCGGCAGGAGGCCGTGCTGGTCATGTCCGGCCTGGAGCAGCGCCGCCGCGACCTGGTGCGCACGCTCAGCGCCGGAGTGCGGCAGCGGCTGGCCCTGGGCGCCTCGCTGCTCCACGAGCCGCCCATCCTCTTTCTGGATGAGCCAACCAGCGGCGTGGACCCGGTGTCGCGGCGCACCTTCTGGGACGTGATCTACGACCTGGCCGACGCGGGCGTCACCGTCCTCGTCACCACCCACTTCATGGACGAGGCCGAGCGGTGCGGCCGCATCGCCATGATCCGCGACGGCAAGCTGGCCGGTCTGGGCTCGCCCGCTGACCTGAAGCGCGATCTGCTGCCCGGCCCCATCCTCTCCGTGGAGATGGAGCGCGCCTTCGACGCCGAGGACGCTCTGGCGGGCGTGCCCGGGGTGCTGGGCGTCTCGATCCACGGCAGCGCCCTCCGGGTGCTGGTGCGCAACGCCGACGCGGCTTCCCCGCTGGTGGCCGAGGCGCTGGCCCGAGCCGGCTCGCCGGGTTGCCGCGTCGAGCAGGTCCGCGCCACGCTGGAGGACGTCTTCGTCCGCGTGGCGGAAGAGGGAGAGGAGCCGGCCCAGGCGTAGGCGCGGCGCCCCTACTTCACTCCGGCCATGAGGCCCTTGCAGTAGCCCACGCTCTCGGCCAGTCCCGGCAGCGGGTCGGCGCCGTCCTTCTCGTACTCGAAGTCGGCCATGCCCCGAAAGCCGATCTTCACCAGCGCGGCCAGCACCGCCTTCAGGTCCAGCACGCCGCGACCGGCCTCCAGCGTGCCGCCCTTGGCTTCGGCGCGGTCCACGTCCTTCAGGTGCACGTCGTAGAGCCGCTCGCGGTGCTTGAGTATGGCCTTTGCCGGATCAACGCCCGCGCGAAGCGTGTGGCCCACGTCGATGCAGAAGCCGATGCGCTTATCGTGGTTCTGGATGGTCTCCCAGACCACGTCCGGCGTGGAGAAGCGCTTGTCGCCGGGGCCGTGGTTGTGGATGGCCAGCCGGAGATCGAACTCCGCCACGTAGCGGTCCAGCACGCCCACGATGGCCGGGTCGAAGCTGCAGACCATAACGGGCGAGCCCAGATCGCGGGTGTACTCGAAGGCGTTGCGGATGCCCGGCTCGTCGTTCGGCAGGTAGATGACCCCGCAACTCAGCGGCTCGACGCCCGCATCCCGCAGCCTGGAGGCAACGGCCTTGCGCTGCTCGGGCGCGCTCTTCAGCGGCAGGTGCATCTCCTTCAGCGAGACGCAGTCCAGCCCCACCCGCTTGGTCCCCGCGATCAGAGCGTCGAGCCCGAAGCTCCGGAACGTGTAGCTGGCCACGCCGATCCGCAGGCCATGCCACGGTCCGGCGGGCGGCGCGGGCGCAGACGGGGCCGCACCGGCCGCCGCCGGCATCGCCGCCACGGCCAGCCCCGCGCCAAGCAACTCACGTCGGTTCACACGCGCAACGCTCATCTCGGCACCTCCTCGGTCGGTCGTGGGTAGACCTCTGCAGGTTACCCCACAGCGAGCGCGCCCTTTCGTGTGCCACCATTTCGGGCATGAACGCATCGACTCCGACTCAGGCCTCCCCGCGCGACCTCGCACTGGCCGTGCGGCTGGAGGCCTTGACGCTCGTCTGGATGGTTGCCGAGGCCACGCTGGCGCTCTGGGCCGGGATCGCCTCGGGCAGCGTGCTGCTGGTGGCCTTCGGCGCAGACAGCGTGATCGAGTTGGCCTCGGCCGTGGTGCTTATGGCGCGGTTGGCGGGCCAGTCGCGCGGGCGCCTGGACGAGCCGGGCATCGAGCGCGCCGAAGCCCGGGCGGGGCGCATCGCCGGAGCGCTCCTCTACCTGCTGGCCGCCTACGTGGTGATCGAGAGCGGGCTGGCGCTCTGGCAGCGCGAGGCGGCGGGCGAGTCGTGGCTCGGCATGGCAGTGACGGGTGTGGCCGCGCTGGGAATGCCGGTGCTGGCGCGGGCCAAACTGCGCGTGGCCGCACGGATCGGCAGCGGCGCCCTGCGTGCCGACGCCATGGAGACGCTCACCTGCGGCTACCTCTCCTGGGCCGTGCTGGCGGGGCTTGCGGCCAACCGGCTGATCGGCTGGTGGTGGCTCGACGCGGCGGTGGCGCTGGCCATTGTGCCGATCCTGGCTAAAGAGGGCCGCGAGGCGCTCTCGGGCGGCTGCTCCTGCTGCCATGGCGAGGGAGCGTAGGACCGCGCAGGCAGGAACACGGCGCGGCGGCGGCGAAGTGTGGGGCATCATTGCCGTAGGAGACCAGCCATGCGCAACGTGAACATCGGGGGCTGCGCCGTCAGCCGCTTCATCCTGGGCAGCAACCCCTTTAGCGGCTTCTCGCACCAGTCGCCCGAGACCGACATGGCCATGAAGCGCCACTTCACCACGGCTCGCATCAAGCAGACCCTGCGCGACGCCGAGGGGCTGGGCATCAACACCCTCATCGCCCGCACCGACCACCACGTCATGCGCGTGCTGCTGGAGTACGGCGACGAGGGTGGCGGCCTCCAGTGGTTCGCCCAGACCTGCCCGGAAGTCGGTAGCCACCAGGTCTGCGTGGAGCGCGCCGGCTGGGGAGGCGCCCGTGCGTGCCACATCCACGGCGGCGTCATGGACTATCTGGTGGCGAACAAGCAGCTGGACGAGATCCCCGGCGTCATCGACATGATCCGCTCCAAGGGCATGCTGGCGGGCATCGCCGGCCACAACCCCGCCGTCTTCGAGTGGGCCGAGGAGCATCTCGACACCGACTACTACCTCTGCTGCTACTACAATTCAGCCCACCGCGACGAGCGCGCGGAGCACGTCAGCGGCCAGAAGGAGTGGTTCCTCGAGGAGGACCGCCTCCGAATGACCGAGCTGATCGCCGGCATCAAGCGTCCGGTGATCCACTACAAGATCATGGCCGCCGGCCGCAACGACCCGGCCGAAGCCTTCGCCACCGCAGCCCGCCACATGCACGCCAACGATGCCGTCTGCGTGGGCATCTACGACCCCGAGGAGCAGGGCCTCCTGGAGCAGGACGTGCGGCTGCTGGAGGAGGCCCTGGGCGAGGGGTAGGCTCGGGCGACGCAGAGGGGCTCAGCCGTGCTTTGGCCCCTCGGCGAGCGCCGCCCGGATGGCGCCGGCCAGCGCGCGCGTGGGCAGGGGCTTCTTCAGGACGGCGTGGATCCCGATCTCCGTTGCCCTGGCGTGGTCGTCGAACTCCGTGTAACCTGTGCAGAGCAGGACAGGCAGGCCGGACCGGACCTCCCGGATTTCGGCTGCCAGGTCTAGCCCGGACATCTCCACCATCGCCAGGTCCGTGACTACGACATCGTACGCGTCCGGGTTGCGGCGCACGGATTCCAGCGCGTCCAGAGGGTTGGTATACGTCGTGACGGAATAGCCCAGGCGGCCGAGCGACGCCCGGAGCACCTTCGTGATCACCTCCTCGTCATCCACCACGAGGACGCGCTCGGATCCCTGTACCTCTGACGCGCCCGACGGGGTCGGCATCGTTGCCGCAGGGCCCGGGGCAGGCGCCTCCGTCACGGTGAAATGGACGGAGAAGGTGCTGCCCGAGCCTACCGACGTCTGCAGCAGTAGCGCGGCGTTGTGCGCCGCGGCGGCGCCCACCACGGTCGTCAGGCCGAGGCCTGAGCCGTCCCGGCCCTTGCGCGTGCCGAAGTAGGGATCGAAGATGCGCTCGACGAGGTCTGCCGGTATGCCGACGCCGGTGTCGGCGACGGTCAGGCGGGTGTACTCGCCCGGACGCAGCGCGGCCTCGGTGCCGGCCACGGCTAGCGGCAGGAGGCGCTTCGCATGCCGTTCGTCCAGTCTCACGGGCTCCAGGGCCACGCTCAGGACGCCGGCGGGCGCCTCCGCCATGGCCTCGCACGCGTTCGCGCAGAGGCTCAGGACCGCTTCGCGCACCTGGGCCGGATCGGCCAGAACGGGCTTGCATTCCGGGGAGATCCGCCCCTCGATGCGCACTGTACGCGGAATGGAAGCGCTGAACAGCTGGATGGTTTCGCTGATCACCGGCTGCAACTGCTGAGCCACCTTGGGGCGCGGCGTCCCGCTGACGTAGGCCAGGATCCGCTCGATCAGTGCGGCGGCACGAGCGCAAGCGGCCCGTATGGAGCCCACCGTGCCGGCGCAGGGGTCCGACGGCCGGGACTGATGCCCCAACTCCTCGGCAAGTCCCTGGATGCCCTGCAGGATGTTGTTGAAGTCGTGGGCGATACCGGCGGCCAGGGTTCCCAGCGCCTCCAGCTTGTGACGCTGCCGTGCCTCGGCGTTGGCACGGACGATATCGGTCACATCGCGCAACGTACCGATGCAGCCCACCAGCCTGCCATCCTGACGGAGCGGCGCCCCGCTCAAGTCGGTGCTGGCGTGGTCGCCATTCGCCCGAACCACGGTGACGCGCAGGTTGCGCAAAGTGGTCCCCGTAGCGAGGACATCCCAGAACATGCCTACCGCCTGCCCGACCGTCTCAGGCGCGACGAACTCGGTGAACGGCCGGCCTATGATCTCCTCGGGCGCGTAGCCGAACAGCGTCGTGCATGATGGCGACACGTATGTGAAGGTTCCCTGCAAGTCCAGCGTGTAGAGGACGTCGACGACCTGCTCGGCCATGTCCTTGAACATCTGGACGCTGCGCCTGCGCTCCGTCTCGGCGGCCCGGATGTCGCTCACATCGCGGATGATGGCTCCTACGCCGACCGAGCCGTCGTCGAACGGCACGGGGAACTTGCGCGTCTCGAAGACGCGGTCGCCTACCTGCTCCTCGCTCTGGCAGACGCCGCCCGCCTCGAGCGCCGCCAGGTCGCTCAGGCGGCAGCCGCGCGCGGCCTCGGGGCCCATCAGCTCATCATCGCTCTTACCCACGATCTCCGACTTGGGCAGGCCAAAGTACTCTGTGGCCCGCCGGTTTGCCACCACATTCCGGAACCGGCTGTCCTTTAGGAGCAGGATGTCGTCGGTGGCGTCCAGAAACGCCAGATGGCGTCGCTCGTCGGCTGCTCTGGCCTCCAGCGCCCTCTGCTGCTCCGTGATATCGCGCGCGCGAACCACGGCACCGGTCACCGCACCGCTCTCGTCGCGCACGGGGTTCAGCCGATACTCGGCAATCCGGGGCTCGGGCGTCTTCAGCGTGGTCCGAACGTGGGTGAAGCACTCGCCGGCCAGCGCTCGGTCGAAGAGGCCGCACCATAGCGTTCGGATATCGTCATCGACGTCGTCCGGCACCATGCTGTCGCCGGGGAGCAGGCTACGGCCCATGGTGACCTGAACGTGGGCGTCGAATGCCGCGTTGGACAGCACGAGGCGGTAGTCGCGGTCAACCACCCAGATGCGGTCGTCCGTGTTCTCCAAGATCGCCTGTAGGGCAAAGGCCTCCGTGGCGGCGCGGCTTGTTGTCGTGGATGGTTCGGTCACACAGTGTTTGTCAGTTGGGAAATCAGCTCGGTCTGCTGGCACAGCGGGTAATCCTCCATTCACCTGCTTGGCCCAGAGCCCCCACCCTGAGCACTTAAGTACATGATACGTGATACCGCCACAGCTAGACTGCCGGGTCACCGATGGGTAACAAATCAGTCGTCCAATGACAAGCCCAACCGCCTCCGGGTTCCGCACATCAGCCTCGGCAGGACTTCGCACCCATCCCGGTGTATCCTCTGGCTTACCCGGGCGGGACCTGCGCCGCCCTATCAGCGTCTGGAGGCGCCCTATGCTTCGATCGGTCCCGCTTGCCCTCTGCCTTGCGGCCGCCTGCTCGGCCCTGGCCGCCACTCCCGCCTGCATCCGGCCCGAGCGGCTACGGTGCGAGTACCTGCGGGAGCCGCTGGGGATCGACGTGGCGCGGCCCCGGCTCAGCTGGACGCCGGTTGCCACGGCAACTGCTGGGCCAGACGCCATGCAGACGGCCTACCAGGTGCGGGCGGCCTCGACGCGGGAAGGGCTGGCGCGGGGAACGGCGGACCTTTGGGATAGCCGCCGCGTCGCCTCGGACCGCACCGCGCAGGTGGAGTACGCCGGGCGCGCGCTGACGCCGCACCAGGAGTGCTGGTGGAGCGTGCGCGTGTGGGACCGGACCGGGCGCGCCTCGGGATGGGCCGCGCCGCAGCGCTGGAGCATGGGGCCGGGGTCGGAGGGCGGCTGGGGCGGCGCCTGGATCGAGGACCCCAACCCCGCGCCCGGCGGCAAGGGCGCCGGGGCCGAGATGCGCAACGGCTACCACAGCAAGCTCGAGACCGCCGCCGACGTCGCCAAGTGGGTGCAGGCGGACCTTGGTTCGGCGCGGCGCATCGACGGCGTGCGCCTCTGGCCCGCGCGGCCGGTGGACTGGGCCGCCGACGTGCCCGGCTTCCTCTTCCCGGTCCGGTACCGGATCGAGACGGCCGAGAAGCCCGGCGGCCCCTTCGTCGTCGTGGCCGATCGGACGGCCGAGGATGTCCCCAACCCCGGCGACGGCCCGGTGACGCACCGCTTCGAACCCCGCCGCGCCCGGATCGTGCGGCTTGCCGCCACGCAGCTGGCCATGCGCGACCCCGGCAACTACGCCCTCTGCTTGAGCGCCCTGGAGGCGCTGGACGGCGAGGCCAACGTGGCGCGCGGAGCGGCGGTGACGGCGCTGGACAGCTTGGAGCAGGGCGGATGGTCGGCGGCGCGGCTCACGGACGGCGAGAAGAGGTCGCGCCAGGCCCAACCGCAGCTCGCCCTGCCCGCGCCCATGCTGCGCCGCGAGTTTGGCGTAAGCGGCCCCGTGCGCCGGGCCGTGCTCTACGCTTCGGCGCTGGGTCTGATGGAACTGCGCCTCAACGGTGCGCGGGTCGGGCCGAACCTGCTGGCGCCGGAGTGGACCGACTACGGCGTGCGCGTGCAGTACCAGGCCTTCGACGTCACCCGCGCCCTGCGCCCCGGCGCCAACGCCCTGGGCTCCATGCTGGGCGACGGCTGGTACGCAGGCCGCATAGGGCTCTTCCCCGGCCGCGCAAACTACGGCCGCAAGCCCGCGCTACGCCTCCACCTGCGCATGGAGATGGCCGACGGCTCCGTGCGGAGGCTCGTTACCGACGGCAAGTGGCGATCGACGCTGGAGGGTCCCGTTCGCGCAGCCGACATCCTCGACGGCGAGACCGTAGACCTGCGCCGCGCCATGCCCGGATGGGACCTGCCGGGGTTCGATGACCACGCATGGCAGCCCGCGTCCACGGCGGCAGGGGTCAAGGCGAGGCTCGTCCGCCAGCGCAACGAGCCGATCCGCGTGGTGCAGGAGCTGAGGCCCGTTGCCGTCACCGAGCCGAAGCCGGGCGTCTTCATCTTCGACCTGGGCCAGAACATGGTCGGGTGGCCCCGGCTCCGGATCACCGGCAGGCCGGGAGCGATGGTGCAGGTGCGCCACGCCGAGATGCTCAACGACGACGGCACGATCTACGTGGCCAACCTGCGGGGAGCGCCGCAGATCGACCGGTACCTCCTCGCCGGCTCCGGCGCCGAGGTCTGCGAGCCGCGCTTCACCTACCACGGCTTCCGCTACGTGGAGGTGACGGGCTCGTTCATCAAGCCCACGCCGGCCGACCTGGTGGGGCGCGTCTTCTGCTCCTCCTCGCCGGAGGTGGGACGGTTCGCCTGCTCGAGCCCCATGCTCACCCGGCTCATGCGCAACGTCTTCTGGACGCAGCGCGCCAACCTGATGAGCACGCCCACCGACTGCCCGCAGCGCGACGAAAGACTGGGATGGATGGGCGACATCCAGTCGTTCAGCCAGTCGGCCATCATGAACATGGATATGGCCGGGTTCTTCACCAAGTGGCTGCAGGACGTGCGCGACGCCCAGACGCCCGACGGCCGCATGCCCGATTTCGCTCCCAACCCCGGCAAGGCGTCGGGCAGCTTCTCCGGTGTGCCCGCCTGGGGCGATGCCGGCGTCGTGGTCCCCTGGCGCGTCTGGGTTAACTATGGCGACAAGCGGCTACTTGCGGAGAGCTACCCGAGCTGCCGCCGCTGGCTTGAGTACATCCGCAAGCTGAACCCCGACCTGGTCTGGCGCAACGGCCGCAACGCCGACTACAACGACTGGCTGAACGGCGACACGCTGGTGCTGCAGGGCTGGCCCAAGAGCGGCGGCGCCGTGCCGAACGACCTCTTCGCCACCGCCTTCTTCGCCCACTCCACCGACCTGACGCTGCGCATGGCCCGCGTGCTGGGCCTCGGTCGCGACGCGGAAGAGTTGGAGAAGCAGCTGGCGGGCATCAAGGCGGCCTTCAACAGGGCGTTCGTGCGGCCCGACGGCAGCCTCGTGGGCGACACCCAGGCCGGCTACGCGCTCGCCCTCCACTTCGACCTGCTGCCCGAGGCCATGCGCCCGAAGGCCGTGGAGCGGCTCGTGGAGGCGATCCACCGGTACGGCGACCACATCTCCACCGGCATCCAGTCGACCCACCGGATGATGCTGGAGCTCTCGCGGTGGGGGCGGGGCGACCTGGCCTACACGCTGGCGAACCGCACCGACTTCCCGTCGTGGGGCTTCATGATCGAGAACGGCGCCACCACCATCTGGGAGCGCTGGGACGGCTACGTGAAGGGACGCGGCTTCCAGGACCCCGGCATGAACTCCTTCAACCACTGGGCTCTGGGATCTGTGGCCGAGTGGCTCTGGAGCAGCGTCGTCGGTCTCGCGCCGGACGAGAAGGCGCCCGGCTGGCGGCGCTTCCGCGTCCGGCCCATCCCCGGCGGCGGCCTCACCTGGGCCAAGGGCGAGTTCGACGCGCCCACGGGCCGCATCGCCGTCCACTGGCGCACCCAGGGCGCCCGCCTGACGCTGAACCTGACGGTGCCGCCCAACACGCAGGCCCTGGTGACGCTTCCCGGTCAGCCGGAGCGGATGGTCGGGCCGGGCGTCCACGTCCTGCGCGGCGACGCCGGAGGGTAGCGAGGCAATACCGCCATGGTTCTGCATATGGAATGGAGTAGAGCAATGATCTGGTCCACAACCCTCGCCTCAGTGGCGCTCCTTCTGCTGCCGGCGGCGGCTTCGTGTACGGCGAGCAGCTGGCCGGCAGGCTACCGCTTCTTCGGGAGGTGGGACCTGCGTGCCGCCAGACGCGCCGTGACCGTGAACAGCGGGAGCTACGTCCGGGTGCGCTTCTCGGGCGCCGGCATCAGCGCCGCATTTGACCTGTCCGTGAACCAGCCGAAGTGCGTCTGCACCACGGAGGGCTCGTACCCGACGATCGCGTGGCGGATCGACGCAGGCGAGTGGCAGGAGGCGGAGATCGCTCCCTCGGTGAAGCTGGCGGAGGGGCTGGGCAAGGGGCGGCACAGCGTCATGCTCATGGTCCGCGGGCTCGATGAGCACCAGAGCCGCTGGACGCCTCCGTTGGTGGCCAGCGTTACGTTCACCGGATTCACGCCAACTGCCGGCGGGCGGCTGGTGGAGCCACTTCGCGAATGGGTAAAGCCCGCCCTGACCATGGAGTTCTTCGGCGACAGCATCACCGAGGGCGTGGTGGTGAACGAGGGGCGCGCCGGCGTGGTGAATGGCATCCCCTTCACCTGGCCCTGGCTTGCGGACGCGCGGCAATCCTATGCGTCCCAAACCGCCATGGCGCTGGGGGCGGAGTGGCGGCAGGTGGGGTTCGGCGCGACGGGCCTCTTGCTCGTCGGCAGCGGCGGAGCGCCGGGAGCCCTGGAGGCATTCGGCTCCTTCTACGCCGGCTGTCCGCGCGACGCCTGGCAGCCCGATGTGGCGGTCGTCAACCAGGGCACCAATGAGGGGTCGATCCCGCAGGATGAGTACCAGCGGCTCTACACCCGTTACCTGGCCATGATCCGCGCGGCCTACCCGAAGGCGAAGATCGTGGCCCTGCGCCCCTTCTGCGGTGCGCAGGAGGCCGCCATCCCGGCTGCGGTCGATGCCCGCCATGCCGCCGGGGACGCCCGGGTCTTCTATGTCGACACTGCCGGATGGTACGCGGGCCCGCTGCACCCCGACATCGCCGGTAGCGCCGCATTGGCCCGGAAGCTGGCGGCGGCCCTGCGCGAACGGGTCCTCCACTTACCAGCCGGACCGTAGGAGGCTCCCGCACCGCTTAGATCGCAACGGACCGGGCACACCCACGCATTGGCCTACGTAATGTCGGGAAGAACCCTCTTTGGGTGCTGCTTGGCGCTACCTGTGGCGACCCGGTTGTGCGTTCCCGAGGAGGTACCACTGTAAGCGCATCTAGAAAGGAGCGCGTTGCATGGCAAGAAAGCACGGATTTACCCTGATCGAACTGCTGGTGGTGATCGCGATCATCGCGATTCTGGCTGCAATCCTGTTCCCGGTCTTTGCCCAGGCCCGGGAGCAAGCTCGCAAGACCTCCTGTCTCTCGAACATCAAGCAGGTCGCCCTCGGCGCGATCATGTACTCGCAGGACTACGATGAGGTCCTCGTCGGGCCGGCCACGCGCCGCCGCGGCGGCCCGCCTGCCACCCAGTACTCCAACTACTTCTGGAGTGCGAACTGGATGTGCTGGCCCGAGGCGATCATGCCCTACATGAAGAACCTCGACATCTACACCTGCCCGGATCGGCGCAACCAGCCCTACTTCGGCTACACCATCAACGTTAACTCGTCCAACGACGATTTTCCAGGCGCGCCCACGCCGCCCGGCAACTGGAATGACGGCAACGGCGGCACCAACCTGACGCCCAAGCCCGGCCAGTACAGCCCGGCCCTGGCGGAGCTCGTGGCCCCGGCCAGCACGATCTGGTTCTATGACTCCAACGCCTCCATCTTCCAGTCCGGGCTGACGAACTGGACCAACCTTGAGGCCCTGGCTCTCACCGATCCCGGCTCCGCCCAGAGCGTCGAGCTCGACGGTAGCCAGACCATCGCCCAGCTCTTCCTCACGGGTGGCGGCCGGGTCGACAACAGCACGCTCATCAAGGATCCCCATCGTCACCAGCAGTCGATGAACATCTCCTGGTGCGACGGGCACGCCAAGTCGATCCGGCCATCCGCCATTAAGGGCGAGTGGTGGAACATGGAGCAGATCGCTCAGCCGGTCGAGTAAGCCATGGCAAGTCTCCGCGACAAACAGGTGAACCCCATACCGGTCGTGATCGCTCTGGTGGTGGTCGTGCTCGGCGTGGTCTACTTTGCCTTCATCAAGCCCGCTTCGGACGATGCCCGCGTCGCCAAACAGTGGACTTCGCCTGAGGAGGCCGCCAAGCGAGGGCCGGGGCGGCAGTACTCGGAGCCCTACAAGGCCAAGCTGCAGGACCTCTTGCAGAAGGAAGGGCGCCGGGGCGCCACGTCGCGGCGGGAGCGCGAGTAACTGAAGCGAGCGCCGAGCGGCTATTGACAGGCCGATAGGCAAGGTGCTACAGTCACCCATTGACGAAACTCGGTTGACAGACGCAGGGAGCCGCTGACGCGGTTCAGTGCAACGCTGTAGGCCGGCACCTGACCCTCGTACGGCAATGCCGTATGGGGTCTGTGCCGGCCTTTTGCGTGTGTGGCCGAGGGGCGAAGGGGTGCGATTCGGTGGACCAGCCGACCAAGGGCGCTGTGGAGGCGATGGTGGCCAACGCGGTGGTCCGGTTCCAGCGCGAGCAACAGGGGCGCGGGCCGGGCGACGTGCGGGCGCACATCGTCGGCGCGCTGCTGGTGGTGCGCTGCACCGACATCCTGACCGCCACGGAGGCCCGCCTCTCGGCGACGGAGGAGGGGCGCAGGCTCGTCCGAAGCGCACGGCAGGAGCTGCACGCCATCAGTCACGGCGAGATGGATGGGATCATCACCGGACTGACGCACACGGCCGTGCTGCGCAGCTACTACGACGTGAACGTGGACGCGGCTGAGCAGGTCGAGGTGTTCGTGCTGAAGGACAACCTGGAGGACGCATTCAGAAAGCGCGCCAGGGACCTCGCCGGCAGAGACGACTAGACGACTGATCGCTTGAGCGCCGTGTGGCGACACGCGGACGCCCGGTTGCCGGGATGCAGGGCGGCTTCATCGAAGCCGCCAGGCAAGCTGGAGGCCGGAGGACATGCGGAATAGGGGCACGCCTCCTTGTTCCGTGGGTCTTCCGGCCTTTCGTTGTTTGGGCTGGTTCGGCGGCGAGGACGCCGCCGGAGGTCGTGATGCGAAACCTGCGAGTACAACTTTTGGCCGGTCACCTGCTGGCGCTGGCGGTCATGCTGGCGGCGATGGTCGGTTCGGTCTACAGCTTCTTCCACCTCGGCCGGAGCATCGACCGGATCATGGAGGACAACTACCGGAGCGTCACCGCCGCGCAGGCCATGAAGGATGCGCTGGAGCGGCTCGACAACTCCGCGACGCTGGTGCTGGCCGGAGAGAAGGCCAAGGCCCGGAGCCAGTGCGCGACCTACTCCGCGCGGTTCGAGGCAGCGCACCGCGACGAAGCCAACAACATCACCGAGGCGGGCGAGCAGGAGCTGTCGGACTCCATCGGCGCGCAGTTCGTGGCGTACCGGTCCGAGTTGGAACGCTTCGTGGCCGGGGACGCCCCAGGCTCGGGGGCAGACGCTCGACGGCACTATGTGGTGGTGTTGGAGCCCGCCTTCGAGCGCCTGAAGCAGCAGGCCAACCGGGTCCTCGTGCTGAACCAGAACGCCATCATTCGGGCCAACCGCCGGGCCAAGGCCGAGGCGACGAGGGCCTCCTGGACGGCGGTAGTGACCACACTGGCCGCGCTTATCCTGGCCATGCTCGGGGCGGTGGTCATGGTGCGGCGGGCGCTGGGGCCTCTGCGCGCGCTGGCCGCGAGGGCCGACGAGATCGGCGGCGGGCGCCTCGACCCGGCGCTGGAGGTCCGCGGATCGGACGAGATCGCCTCGCTCTCCCGGGCGTTCAACCGGATGGCGGAGCGGCTGCAGGCGGCCAAGGCCGCCGACCAGCGGCGCCTGCACCGGGCCGAGCTCATGAGCGTCCAGGCGCTGCAGTGCCTCTACGACCCCGTGGTCGTCACCGATGCTGAGAGCCGCGTGGTGCACCTCAACCGCGCCGCCGAGGCGCTCTTCGGTCCGGAGCCGGGCGCACTGGGAGCGCAGGCCTCGGCCGTGGTACGCGATGAGCGGATCGCGGCCGCCGTGGAGCGCGCTGTCTCTGATGGACGCACCACCGCGGCCGACGACTACGCGGGCGGCGTCGTGTTGCGGGATGGCGGCAGGCAGAGGGCGTACCGGCTCCGCAGCACGCCCATCCTCGACGACGACGGCGCCACACTGGGAGCCGTGGTGGCGCTAGAGGATGTGACCTTCCTGCGCGACGTCGACCGCCTGAAGACGGAGTTCATCAGCGTGGCGTCGCACGAGCTACGGACACCCGTGACCTCGCTGCTCCTCTCCGTGCAGCTCATGCAGGAGGGCGCCGTGGGTCCCCTGAGCGGCGATCAGCTTGAAGTGGTCGCCGCGCAGCGCGAGGATCTGGAGCGGCTGGACCGGCTTACCCGAGACCTGCTGGACACCGCTCGCATGGACTCCGGCCGCATGGCGCCCCGCCTGGCGACCGTGGCCGTGTGCGACCTGCTATCGGATGCCGCCGAGGCTGTGGCCGCGCAGGCGCAGGCGCGAGGCGTCTCGATCGACGTCAACGTGGAGCCGGGTCTCTGCGACGCACAGGCGGACCGGTCGCAGGTCGCCCGAGCGTTGGTGAACCTGCTGAGCAATGCGGTCCGCTATACGCCGGAGCGCGGCGCGGTGACGCTCGCGGCGAGGGCCTCGCAGTCCGGCGCCGCCGACGTGGAGATCATCGTGACCGATGCGGGCCCGGGCATTCCGCCGGACTACCTGCCCCGGATCTTCGACCGCTTCGTCCAGGTGCCCGGTGCGGCGCGGGGTGGCGCGGGTCTCGGTCTGGCGATCGCCCGTACGATCGCCCGGGCTCACGGCGGCGACATCCGCGCCGTCAGCAGGTTGGGGAGCGGCAGCACGTTCACGCTGACGCTTCCCGATACGCAGGGCGCCATGCAGAGCGGCGCAGCAGGAGGAGCATGATGGCCAGGATACTGGTGATCGACGACGAGCACAACATACGCCTCATGGTGCGGCTGGCCCTGCAGCACGTGGGGCACACCGTGGAGACCGCGGCGGATGGGCCCGACGGACTGAGCCGCTTAGAGGGCGGCCAAGCTTGGGACCTCGTGCTGCTGGACCAGCGAATGCCCGGTATGGAGGGCATCGAGGTCCTGCGCCGTATCCGCGAGGTCGACCCGGCGGCCAGGGTGATCATGATCACCGCCTTCGGCACGGTCGACCTGGCCGTGAACGCCATGCGGCTCGGCGCCCGCGACCTGCTCCGCAAGCCCTTCACCGCCGACATGCTGCGCGGCGCGGTGGCGGCGGTGCTGCAGGGCGACGACGACGAGGCTCGCGCCGCCCACGGCCTGGGACTGGCGACGGTGAACGGCTTCCGCGTGCAGGCGCGCGACGCCATCAGCCCGGCCGACGGCGCGCCGAGGCGCCAGACGTTCCGCGTGCGTACGCCCTCCGGCGAGGTGGCAAACTGCACGGTGGAGCTGGCTCCGAGCCTCGTTCAGTGCGTCGACGCCTATGTGGAGCCCGAAGGGGAGGCTAACGGTGCGGCCCTCTGGGGCGGCCTCTGCGAGGAGGTCCTGACCAACTACCTCTGGCAGAACGCGCAGGTGCCGACGGACGGGTTGCTTCGCGCCGAGGACCTCACCGGAGCCATGCGGCGCTGGCTCGACACGGTCCTGGGCTACGGCCCCGTGGCAGGTGGCAGCCATGCCTGCTAGCGGCGCCGGTGCGCGTTTCGGTGCGGCGCCGCGTGGGGGGACGCTGCACAGCGTGAACCCAATACGCCTGCTGCTGTTCGGGCGGCCGATCTCCACCGACAACAGCGACCACGCCCGGCTGAGCAAGCGGGTCGCCCTGCCGGTGTTCGCGTCGGACGCCATCTCCTCGTCGGCCTACGCGACTCAGGAGATACTGCTGGTCATCGGCGCGGCCGGGCTCTGGTCTACCAGCGCAGGCCTCTATCGAACGCTGCCGATCTGGATCACGGCGGGCATCGTGGGCCTCCTGGCCGTGGTCGCCATCTCCTACTGGCAGACGATCTACGCCTATCCCTCGGGCGGCGGCTCCTACATCGTCAGCAAGGACAACCTCGGTCCCCTCGCCGGGCTGGTGGCAGGGGGCGCCCTGCTGGTCGACTATGTCCTCACGGTGGCGGTCTCCATTGCGTCCGGCGTGCAGAACCTGCTGGACACACCGGTCATGGCCGGGTTCGCACACCGCCAGGTTGCCGTCTGCCTGGTGTTCATAGGCATCATCTGCCTGGCCAACCTGCGCGGCCTGCGGGAGTCGGGTACGGTCTTTGCGCCTCCGACCTATCTTTTCATCACCATGGTCCTCGTGATGACGTTCCTGGGGTTCTTCGGTCCGGCACTCGGTTGGAAGCTCCACCCCGAGGCCGTGACCCGCTCGCTTCCACCCGGCGCGTTCCAGCCCATGGGAAGCCTGGCGGGCATGGCGCTGGTGGGCCTGGTCCTCAAGGCGTTTGCCGGCGGATGCGCGGCGATGACCGGTACCGAGGCGGTGAGCAACGGCATCCCGGCGTTCCGCGCCCCCGAGTCGCGCAACGCTTCCCGAACGCTGGCGGCCATGGCGATTATCCTAGGCGTGCTGTTCCTCTGCATCACCGGCCTCGCGGTGCGTTTGGGTGTCGTCTACGGACACGCGGGCCACCACTACACCTCGCCGGCCGTCATCGACCAGCTTGCCGGCGCGGTCTTCGGCAGGGGTTCGGCGCTCTACTACCTGATGCAGGCAGCGACCGTGGGCATTCTGGTCCTCGCCGCCAACACGAGCTTTGCCGACTTCCCGCGGCTGGCCGCGATCCTCTCCCGCGACCGCTACCTGCCGCGGCAGCTCTCGAACCAGGGCGACAAGCTGGTCTTCTCCAACGGGATCGTTATCCTGGCCGTCTTCGCAGCCCTGCTCGTGGCGGTGTTCCACGGCAGCGTCGACCGGCTGATCCCGCTCTACGCCGTCGGCGTCTTCACGGCCTTCACCATGTCCCAGTCCGGTATGGTGCGGCACTGGATGAAGGAGCGCGGCGCGCGGTGGCGCGTCAAGGCCGCCATCAACGGCTTCGGCGCCCTCTGCACGGGTGTGGTGCTCCTGGTGATCGCCACGGAGAAGTTTCGCGAGGGCGCCTGGGTGGTGGTCATCCTCGTGCTGCTGATCATCACCGTATTCCGGGGCATCAACCGGCACTACGAGTTCATGCGGTCGAGCCTGACGATCGCCACCGGCCTGCCCGAGCGGCGCACGGTCTGCAACACGGTACTGCTACCGGTGCCGAGCCTCCACAGGGGCATCTTCCCCGCCCTCGACTATGCCTTCGGCCTCAGCCCGGACTGCCGCGCCATCCACGTGGAGATCGACCCAGGCGAGGTGCCCCGGCTCATGCGCGAATGGGAGGCCAACGTCGGCGATGAAGCGCCCCTGGTGATCCTTCAGTCGCCCTATCGCTCGTTCATCGGCCCGTTCATGGCCTATGTGGACGAGGTAATCCGCGAGCGCGAGGACCACACGGTCACGGTCGTCCTGCCCGAGCTGGCGCCGCTCCGGTGGTGGCACTCGCTGCTGCATAACGCCAACGGACCGCTGATCCGCTTCTACCTGTCGCAGAGGCCGGGCGTGGTGGTCGTTAACGTGCGATACTTCCTCGACGACCGGATCTACCCGCCGTCGGACCCGGTGGGCGCCGCGGGCCACTCCGCGCACTGACCGACGGCCGGCCCCGCCCCAAGCGCCTGCGCGGGTGAGCCGGGCTTGAGACGGAAATCGCCTCGTTCCGGGGCCACGAAGAGCGGGTCGGCTGTCTGCGATCCGGCATCGTGGCCCCGGGCGCGCCACTGGTCCCAGGTCAGGTCGCCGAAGCGCAGTCCGTATCCCCCGGCGCTCCAGTAGAGGTTGCGCTCCATGGTGAACGCGCCGTCGGCCCACTCGCCGCCCAGCGGCAGGCCGCCGGAGCAGAGCACGATGTTGCGCTCGAACCGCAGCCCCGCGCTTTGCTCCGCTCGGTGGCGCAGGATGTTGGGCTCGTCGGAGAGGGCGAACACGTTGCGCCTGACCACGTTGTCGCGTCCGTAGTGGAGGAAGAAGCCGGCGCTGGTGGTGCGGTAGACCAGGTTGTCCTCCACCGTGATACCGCTACTCCCTTCGTCCAGGTAGATGCCCCAGCCGCCGCCCGCGCGCGAGCGCACGTCGTACACGCGGTTGCCCGCGATGCGCGTGCCGGCCTGCATCCCGAGCGTGTAGATGCCGCCAAGGTCCGATAGGCGGCCTTGCCCGATCTGGTGGACACGGTTGCGGGCGATGATATTGTCGCGTGCCGAGCTAGCCTCGAACCCCCACGACCAGCCCACCGAGATGCCGCTCTGCCAGGTGTCCGCCACCTCGCAGGCCTCAATCCGGTTGCCGCCGCTCTGGCCGATCCAGAGGCCCACGGCCGCCGGGTAGACCCGCCCGATGCCCCGGACCAGGCACCGCTCGACCGTGTGGCCGCCCGACTGGTCGAAGACGTGCGGTCTGCGGCAGAACTCGCCCAGCCGCGCGCCGCCCGCGCCAAGGTCCTCCATACGGCACCGGTCAAGACGGCAGGCCAGGCAGCCGCGCCCCACCTCGACGGCCCAGCCGCCCAGACCCGCGAACCGGCACCGGGCGAAGGCCACGCGCTCGGCGCCCGTCAGGGTCACGGCCGCGGGCACGTCGAAGGCCGCCTGGACGTCGACATAGCCGTCGACCGGCAGCCGCCAGTCGGCGCAGCGGAACTCGATGCCCTCAAGTCGAACGTCATGCACCATCCGGCCTGCGGCGGGGTCCCCTTCGACGCGCAGGAGGTTGGTGAGTGCGGGCGCCTCCACCACGCAGCGGCGCGGATCCTCTCCTGGCAGGGGGATCATGCGGATCTCATGGGCCTCGGCGTCCGCGTACCACTCGCCGGGTGCGTCCAGGCACTCGGGGGCGTTCTCGACCCAGTATCGGGCGTCACGCTCGCGGTTCGAGGGGCAGCACATGGCCGAGAGGGTGACGCGCCGGGAGGCCGGATCCACAGCGCGGATCGGCATGCGAACCTCGGCCCAGACCTGCAGCGCCACCACCTCGGCGCGTCCCGCAGACGCCCACTGCGGCAGGATGTCGCCCGGTCGGTAGCGGAACGATGCGGCCCCGCTACCCAGACGTCCGCCGTTGGGCCCCCAGGTCCATGCGCCGTCGATGGGCCCGTCCACGGTGATGAACCCCTCGTTAGGTGTACGCGCGCGGGTCCAACGCCGTCCGTTCACGAAGAGCTGGTTCGCCTGCGCCAGTTCGGCCGGCAGCGGTGCGACCCACTCGCGCCCTCGCCGCTCCCACCCGGTGATGCGCCGCCCGCCTGTGATCTCTACGCGCGCGCCCTTCGCCGCGGCTATGACGGTCGGCGCCGATGCCGTGCCGGAGTCCTCCGGCGTGAGAAGCAGCGGCCTATGCAGCCGGTAGACCCCGCCCAGTATCTCGATCCGCAGCGCGCGCCGGGCGCCCGCCCCCTGCCGCAGCCGCCGCGCCTGCGCCAGCGCCGCCTCCAGCGTGGGCAGGTTGCCGCCGGGAGATACCACGAGGCGGAGGGGTGGCGCGGCGATGGACGGGGCGGGGCAGAGGAAGAGCGCCATGAGAGGCAGGGCTCGCGATGGGTACATGGTGGATCTCCCGCGGTGCGACTTGCGCCGGCTGTGTAGCGTGCCGCGCATGACCCATACGTGACCCGGGGCATTGACACCGGCGCAGTGTCTCGCTGTAATGCATACGTATGCATGACGATGAGACAGCACACCCGGACCGCGTGACATCCCGCGGCATCGCCCGCAAACTGAGGCTGTCGCAGTCCACTGTGTCGCGCGTGCTCAGCGGCTCCAAGGACTACCAGTATTCGGAGGAGACGCGCAAGCGCATCCAGGCCAAGGCAGAGCAGATGGGGTACCGCCCCCACGCCGTCGCGCAGTCGCTGCGCCAAGGCCGCACACGAGTGATCGGCTTCTGCAGCCGCCACGGCCGCTTGGACGCGCGCAATGTGTTCCTGGCTGAGATCATCGGCAGCCTGCAGCGCGACTGCTCCGACCACGGCGAGTTTCTGATGCTGCAGAGCTTTGCGGCGGAGACGTCGGACGATGTGGAGTATGGCGAGCTGCTGTCCGGCCGGATCGACGGGCTTATCCTGCACGGAAACGACGACGACCCGCTGGTCCGACGCCTGTCCGGGAGTTCCCTCCCGGTTGTCGCGGTGGCCGGCCGCGTCACCGGCATGCCGGCCGTGCTCTGCGATGACTTCGGCGGCATGGGGTTGGCGGTGCGTCATCTGGCGGAACGGGGCCACCCGCGCATCGGTTTCACCCACGGTGGCCGGCGGTTGGCATCGGTCCGGGACCGAATCGAGGGCTATCTGGCGGCCATGGCGGACCTGGGCCTGGAGCCGCACCTGATCGAAGTCGAGTACGAGGAGGCCACTCCCGCCCTGGCTGCAATCCGGTCGGCGACTTGCCCGTTGACGGCAGTCTGCTGCTGGAACGATGTCACGGCCCTCGTGCTGCTGGAGGCCTGCGTCACAGCCAACGTGCTTGTGCCGGCCGACCTGGCGGTGATGGGTTTCGATGGGTTGCTCGACACACGGCTCGTAGGGCAGCACCTGACCACGATCTCGGCCCACTGGCCGGAGGTAACACACCGTGCGCTCGATCTGTTGCGGATGCGTATGGGTGGATACGAGACACCTGACGAGACGATCATCGACGTCTCTGTGCATGTCGGACTAACCGCGTGAGGAGGGGCTACACCGGGCAGCATCGTTTGCACCAAGGAGTGCATACGAATGCATGACCCATCCCCCGTCGCCGGCGTAGGCCGGCGACCACAACATCAAGGAGATGTAAGGCAATGGGAAAGACCCGATCAGGCTTCACACTGATCGAACTGCTCGTTGTGATCGCGATCATCGCGATCCTCGCCGCCATCCTGTTCCCGGTCTTCGCGCAGGCGCGCGAAAAGGCCCGGGCAATCTCGTGCCTGTCGAACCTGAAGCAGCTCGGCACGGCCGCCATGATGTATATCCAGGACTATGACGAGCTCTATCCGTACGCGACTACCATCTATGCGAACGGCACTCGCACCGACTGGCGCATCACGCTCCTGCCGTACATCAAGAACGGCGCTCTGGGTACGGCGTCGGTGGGTGATGGAACCGTGGTGGGCGGTCTCTTCGGATGCCCCAGCAAGACGAACTCGAAGCGCGTCTACGGCGCCCACTCGGCCATCATCCACTACCCGACCATGTCCAACAACGCCTCCTGGCGCCCGTGGGAATGGCCGACCTGAACCGGCCGTCCGAGTTGATCCTCGTCACCGAGGTCGGCGTCGGTGACGACGGCAACGGTAGCCTGGAAGGCCTGATCGAAGGCTTCTGGTGGCACGGCGGCGCCACATGGCCACCCGTCTTCTCGGGTCCCGACTCGGCCGAGAAGTTCGACGGTGACGGGACTAACGCCAACTGCAGCGCGGCCGGCTGGTCGGCCTGCAACACGTACCTGCCCCGCTACCGCCACACCAACTCCGCCAACATGGCCTTCGCCGACGGCCACGCCAAGGCCATGATGAAGGGGCGGCTCAACTACTGCAAGAACGTCCTCTTCCCGGGAATGATCAAGTGGTACGACAGCGGCCCGCAGGACTGGCTGTACGACCCGAACCGGGACTCGCCGTGCCGCGGCCAGCAACCGTAATGCGGCCTAAGCCCTGGCTCAGGGGTCTGGCGGCCATCGCGGCCGTCGCGGCTTGTTGCTCGCTGGTAGCCTGTCGGCGGGAGCCCGAGGCCAAGACCAAGACGCCCGCCGAGGTGCGTGCGGAAATCGCCAAGGTAGAGGGTGACCAGAACATGCCGCCGAACGTCAAGGGCATGGTGCTCGGCCTCCTCCGCAAGCAACTGGAGCAGGCCGAAAAGGGCGGCAAGTAGGGCCGATCGTCGTCTGCAATGGGTCACGGGCAGGTTGTTACGCCCGTGACCCCTCTCGTTCGCCCCGATCCTTGACGCCGCTCGGCGCTACTCGCTACACTCCAGGACGACCGCTTCCAGCCCCGTGCGAGCTTCACCGGTAGCCCATCGACCGGTGCTGTGTCGCCCGGGCTATCGTGAGGCTGACGTGGCAGGGGAGGCGAAGGCGATGCTGATCGACGTGCACACGCATATCGGCCGGGTCGTGCCCGACCGGCGCGAGTTCATGGATGCTGCCAACCTGATCGCCAAGATGGACGCCTGGGGTATCGACATGGCCTGCGTGCTGCCCCTGAGTGAGCAGCCCGAGGGAGCCTATCTGGAGTGCGATACCGAGGATGTCCTCGCAGCATGCGGGCGCTATCCCGGGCGCTTGATCCCGTTCTGCCTCATTGACCCCCGCTATGGGAACCGACCGGACACCGACTTCCGCCCCCTGCTGCGCGAGTACAGGGACCGCGGATGCAGGGGCGTCGGCGAAGTGCTGCCCAAGCTCGACTTCGACGATCCACGCGCCCTGAACCTCTACCGCCAGGCAGGCGAGTTCGAACTTCCGGTGCTGTTCGATATGCACGACGGCGAGTGGGGCTACGGCCTGTGCGACGACCGCGGCCTGCCGAGGCTGGAGCACGCCCTGCGCACCTGTCCGGACACCGCGTTCATTGGCCACGGTCCCACGTTCTGGGCCGAGATCTCATCCGATGTCCCGGCGGCACAGCGCTCGGGCTATCCGCCCGGCCCGGTGCGCGAGGGCGGGGCCGTGCCGCGCCTCATGCGGCGGTACGGGAACCTCTGGGCCGATACCTCCGCCGGTAGCGGCAACAACGCCCTGACCAGGGATCCGGAGTTCGGGATCGCGTTCCTGGAGGAGTTCCAGGACCGGCTCATGTTCGGCACCGATTCGTGTCGGCGTAGCGATGTGGAGAGCCCTTACCCGAATGTCTCGTTCTTCCGCGACGTGCGCGAGAGCCGGAAGATCACGGCCGAAGCCTCCGAGAAGATCGCCTGGCGGAACGCCGCACGACTCCTCCGGATACCTTGCCGATAGGCTACCCGGCGCACTGCGATCGGCCGCGGCGTGGCTGTTCGGCAGCCGGCGCCTTGACGTGGGCTACGGCGGCTGGATAGACTCGGAGCCTAACCACTTCCAGCACTGGAGCCACCGCCATGAACTCAGATCCCACGCCCCTGCCGCCGCCCGCCTTCTCCTGGGAGCGCAGCATCGCCCCGGAGGAGGGGCCGCCCATCACGTTCTCCGAGGAGGTGCGCTGGGACCGCTGGGACCGCGACTTCGACGAGGCCGGCTACACGCCGCCGCCGTGGACCATCGGGCCCTTCGCCAAGTTCGCAGGCAACCCCATCCTCGCCCCCACGGCGGGCGCCTGGGACTGCGGCCGCTTCGGCGGAGGCGTCCATAACGGCTCCATCCTGCAGGTCGATGGACGCTTCGCCTACGTCTACCGCGGCGAGCGTGAGATGGAGCCCGGCGCCGTGCCGGGCATGGCCGGCGGATACATGTGTGATATCGGCCTGGCCTTCAGCGATGATGGCGTGGCCTTCACCAAGGATGACGAGGCGAGCCCCTTCTTCCGCCTCGGCCACGACTTCAAGTACAGCTTTGAGGATGTGAGCTGTGTGCGCTACGGCGGGCTCTACTACCTCTTCTGCAACCGCTGGTTCTGGCCCGACATGGACAACCCCGCTACCAGCGGCGCCTTCCTGGCCACCTCGCCGGACCTGCGGACATGGACCACGCACGGCCTCTGCTTCCCCGGCGCCACACGCATCCACCGGAACCCGGTCATCGTCCAGACGCCTGAGAACGAGGCGGCGCGGCTGGGCTGCGGCTTTGTGATGTACCTGAATGATGGGCTCATCGCCACCAGCGACGACCTCATCCACTGGCACTCGCGCGATGTGGCCGACCCGTGGCCCGGCGGAGAGAACTGCTTCGCCGTGGTCGACTGGGATGAGCGGTACCCGGACAACATCCTCGTCTTCACCGGCGGTCCCCATTCGGGCCACTTCTACGCTGTAGGCGAGGTGCTGGTGGACCGCAACCAGCCCGACCGCGCCGTGGAGTGGCTCCCCCGGCCCGTGCTGACTGCAGACCCGACGATCCCGTGGGAGAACGGCCTCACCGCCGAGGAGCCCCACAGGCCCATCTCGCGCATGCTCGACTGCATCTTCTTCAACGGGCTGACGCGGCGCGACGGCAAGTGGTGGGCCTACTACGGCGGCAGCGAGGTCTACACCTGCCTGGCCACCGCCCCGGCGCAGTAGGAAGGCGGGGCGGCTAACGAAACCAACGCCGGGAGCTCGACCGCACACGCGGCAGGCTCCCGGCGTCGTCTGGACGGCCTACCTGCGGATGACGACTGCCGTCGCGGCTAGCGTGCCCGTATCGGAGTTCAAGGTTCCCACGACGTTCACGTCGGCGCCAACCGTAATATCGGCCGGCACGCCCGGCTCCCTCGGCGCCTTGACGATGTTGGTGATGTCGCTGATCGTCACGGTCATCGTGGCGGCGTTCGGCAGCACGCACTGCGCCTGCCGCGGCGTCAGAACGAACGAACCCGCAACCGGGTCAGCCGCGGTCACAGCGCCGCGCACATGGGCCACAGTCGAGCCTGCCGGCACGATGGCCAGATCGTTCACGACAATCAGGTCGGCTGCCACGGTCCGTGCATCCCAGTCGTACGCACCCGTCACCGCCACGCGTTGTCCTTCGGCCAGGGCGACCGTGTCGCCGGTGGACTGGCTGACGACCGTGGTCACCGCATCCATGGTCACGGCCACCGAGCGGCCGCTTGCCTGCAGGAGCGAGAAGCCGGACGTGGTCAGCGAAGAGACCGTGCCCCGAACGGCCCCGGTATGGGCGTAGCCGCGGACCCGTGACGCATCGGCGCCCTGGAGGCGAGCGCGCACCTGGCCGCCCTGCACCTGGAAGTTGGCAAGATCGAAGTCCACCACCAGATCGCAGCGTTTGCCGGAGCTGACCTGAAGGGGCGCGTCGAACTCGCAGGTGAACCGGCCCTGGCCGCCCGCCTGCATCCCGGCGCCTGCATCGC
This sequence comes from uncultured Chthonomonas sp., assembly GCA_903951425.1. Classification (GTDB taxonomy): domain Bacteria; phylum Armatimonadota; class Chthonomonadetes; order Chthonomonadales; family CAJBBX01; genus CAJBBX01. The sequence goes on along the minus strand of CAJBBX010000056.1, from coordinate 41,771 downwards.
CGGCCAGCGGCAGATCGTGGCTCCGCCCGGCGCGGTCCACCAGGCGGATATGGTCGTGCAGCGTCACCCTGGCGCGGGTGTAGGCGCCCTGCGGCGCGGCGCCGACGCCCATGAACTGGCTCGTGCCGGCCAGGTCGGCGGCATTCACGGCCTCGCCGTCGGCAGACTCAAACACCGTGCAGTACTGGCCGCCCGCCGTCTTCAGCTCCACGCGGTAGACGGACGACCAGACCTGTGCGTAGTCCTCCCTAAACCCGTCCACAACGTGGACGCTGACCAGCCCGGCCTCTGTTGTGGTCCCGCCGCCGCCGCAACCGGCCAGCGACGCCAGGCCGACCGCGACCGCGAAGACGCCGATGAACAATTGTCTATCCAAGTGCGCATACCTCCCTGCATGACTTGCAGCGCACTCAGGACGCCGGCGCAGGAGATCCGTTCCCGTAGTCCCGCCATACTCCGCAACCGGCTACGGCGCCTACGGCTCCAGGAAGAGCCCCATCTCCGAGATGCAGGGGCAGACGGGCGACCTGGTGATTCGCAGCCGCACCTTCGTGGTCGTGACGGGCTTGGCGCGCACCAGCCGGCATGAGCCGATCGCCGTGCCCTTCGCCAGCTCGACCCAGTCGGAGCCGTCCCAGGTATCGATGGCCCAGTCGTCCACCCGCTGGCCCAGCGGCAGGTATTCGCGCAGGCGCACCACGCTGAAGGTAACGGGCTTGGCGAACTCCAGCACGGCGCTGGGCGTCGTGTCGCCGTCGTCGGTGGCCCAGTAGGTGTCGGCCTTGCCGTCGGTCAGGCTTGTCGGGCTGAACCGTTTGTCGCCGCCCCGTGCCGCGCCGATGCGCTTCGCGGCGCCCCTGGCCAGGTCGGTGGCGAAGATGGCCTTCAAGCGCTCCCCCAGATCCTCAAGCGAGGCCCGATCCGTCTCGTGGACGCGACCGCGCCGGTCTGGCGGCACGTTGAGCAGCATGACCGATCCGTGCCCCGCGGAGCCGAAGAAGTGCGACACCAGCTCGGGCCCGGTCTTGACCCTGGCGTCCTCCGAGGCGTGGTAGAACCAGCCCGGACGGATGGAGAAGTCGGTTTCGGCGGGCATCCACCGTTCACCGTTGCGCGTCCCGTGCCAGAGGTCCTTGATGCCGATGCCCGGCGAAGGCTTGCGGCCCGCCTCCTCGGCCACGGGGGTGATGGTGGACCAGCAGGGATCACCGGCCCAGCCCGACTCGGTGCCCACCCAGCGGATGTCCGGGCCCACGTCGCTGAAGATGACGATGTTGGGGTCGAGCTTGCGGATGAGCGCCCAGGTCGTGGGCCAGTCGTAGTAGCTGGTCGGGTCGATCTTTCGGGCCTCGCGGGCGCCGCCATAGTAGCCGTCCCCGCCGTTGGCGCCGTCGTGCCATACCTCGCTCACGGGACCGTAGGTGGTGATGAGCTCGCGGAGCTGGTTGCGGTAGTACTCCACGTAGCTGGGCGAGCCGTAGTCGGCCCGGTTGCGGTCCCAGGGCGAGAGGTAGATGCCGAACTTCAGCTTGTGGCGCCGGCAGGCGTCGCTGATCTCGCGCACCACATCGCCCTTGCCGCCCTTCCATGGGCTCTGCTCAACGGAGTGGTCGGTGAACTTGCTGGGCCAGAGGCAGAACCCGTCATGGTGCTTGCAGACGAGCACGATCTGCTTCATGCCGGCCACGGCGAAGGAGCTGACGATCTGCTCCGCGTCGAAGTCCGTCGGGTTGAAGACCCTCGGGCTCTCGTCGCCGAAGCCCCACTCCTTGTCGGTGAAGGTGTTGGTGGTGAAGTGGATGAAGCCGATGAACTCCATCTGCTGCCACCGGACCTGCGCTGCGCTGGGAAGGGCGCCATACGGTGCGGGGGCGGATGACGGACCGGCGGCGGGCAAGGTCATGATAGGTAGCATGGCGGCAATCACTCCTAGTGCGGATATCACGATGGCTCTCCTGCGGGCGGCTCGCCGAGGGTCGGCGGCGCCGCCTTGCTGTAACGGTATTCCATGGCCCCACAGCGACGCGGGGGGTCCGGCTAGGCGCGGCCACCCGGCAAGGCCACGGCCCGGCCGTCGGACCGTCGGATGGACATCTGCGCCCCGCACCGCTCCAGTTCGTGGCGCAGCAGGTCGGCCATGCGGCGCGTCCGGCGCGGGTCCGCCGCCGAGAGGTCGCGGACCTCGCCGATGTCCTCGGCCAGGTTGAAGAGCTCGTACCGCGGCTCGGAATGGAAGTAGACGAGCTTCCAGTCGCCCGAGCGCACCGCGCTGTAGGGGTGGATGCCCGGTCCCGCCACGCCCCAGACGTGCGGGTAGTGCCAGAGCAGCGGCCTCGAGGCGGGCAGGGAGCCGGTGCGGCGCAGGAGCGGCGTGATGTCCCTGCCGTCGCCGGCCCGCACGGCATCGGAGGCCCCGCGCACGCCGGATGCCCGGAGGAACGTTGCGAAGAGGTCCTGCGTGATGACGGGCGCGTGGCACCGCGTGCCGGCGGCGACCTTGCCGGGCCACCGAGACAGCATGGGCACCCGCACGCCCCCCTCATAGGCCGAGCCCTTGCCGCTGTTGAGCGGGGCATTGTGCGTGTGGGGCCGGCCGCCGCGCCCGTGGGCGGAAAGGCCGCCGTTGTCCGACGCGAAGACCACCAGCGTGTTGTCGGCAATGCCCCGCCGGTCCAGGAGGTCCAGCAGGTCGCAGAGGCTCCTGTCCATGCCCTCCAGCAGAGAGGCGTACATGGCCTCTGTGCGGTTAACGCCCGCACGGGTGTAGCGGCCCATGAACCGCTCATCCGGCGCGAAGGGGACGTGGACAGCGTAGTGGGCCATGTTCAAGAAGAAGGGCTTGCCGTCAGCGATGGCCCAATCTACGGCGGCGACGGCCTCCTGGGTGAGCGCCTCAGTGAGGAAGGCGCCCATGCCGATGTACTTCTCCAGGCCCGGCACGTCCCAGGCGCGCTCCTTGTTCGCCAAGCCCCTGCCGTAGCCTTCGCGGGCCAGGTAGCTTCCCGGCGCTCCGGCGGCGTGGCCTGCGATGTTCACGTCGAACCCCAGGTTCCTCGGCTCGGCGCCGGGAGTGCCGATGGCCCCAAAGTGGGCCTTGCCCACGTGGATGGTCCGGTAGCCGGCGCCGCGCAGCAGGGCGGGCAGGGACGGGGCGGCACACGCGCAGGCGGTGTCGGCGCTGTTGCTGAGCCCGCCCATGTTCCAGTCGGGGGGCAGGAGATCAGGGTGCTTGCCTGAGGTATCGGTACCGGGCCGCAAGGTCCAGTTGGTGACATGGGTCCGTGCCGGGCTCCATCCCGTCATCATGCTCACACGCGTGGGGGTGCAGACGGGACCCGCGGCGTAGGCATTGGTGAACGCCATCCCGCCGGAAGCCAGCCGCTCCATGCCCGGTGTACGGTAGAGGCCGTTGAAGGGGGTCTCGCGCTCCCAGAGCGGCACGGAGGTGTCCTGCCAGCCCATGTCGTCCACCATGAAGAGGACGATGTTGGGCCGGCGAGGTTCCGGCGCAGTACCTGCGGCCGCTGCACCGCCCAGGGCAGCGGCGCCCGCCAGGATGAGTTCCCTTCGGTTCATCGGCATCCTCCAGAGGCCCGCGCGGGGCGTGGTCATAAGGGGATGGTACCTTGGAGCAGCACACGGGCCGACGCCGGCGCCACTGACCGCCGCGCATCGTTGGGTACACTTCGGCCGGGACAGCTTATCCGCGCCGCACCCCGGTGCGGCAAGCGCCTGTGGCTGAGGACCGATATGCTTACGCTGCATACCCCGACTGTCATGGTGGTTGGCCTCATACTAACCGTGCTCTGCGGGGCGGTTACGGTGCTGCTGTGGCGCCGGAGCGCCGGTCGGCTGCACGGGATCGGTCGTTGCGCCGCTGCCATCGGCATCATGGTTGTGGGCCAGGTGCTGCTGATGCTTCGGGGCGCCGTGCCCGATTGGCTGAGTCTCGTGGTAGCCAACACGATACTGGTCCATGCCACGTGGATGAGCTACCGCGGCGTACAGAAGTACGCGGGCCTCGACTCGCCGCAGTGGCCGAACTACCTTGTGATCGGAGCCGTCGCCGCCGGCCTCGCGTTCTTCTACTACATCAGCCCGAATGTGACCGCTCGGTTCACGGTGTTCTCGGCCGGGATCCTGGTCATTGCCGGCCAGGGCGCGTACATGATGCTGTATGCAGCCGTCCCTCGCGTTCGGCGGCTTACACGCCCCCTGGGCTGGGCCTACGCAGCTTACGCCATTGTGGCGATTCTACGGGTGCTCGACGGGCTCGTCTCCAACCTGTCTGGCCGGGACCTCTTCACTGCCGGCCCGACCATGGCCGTGAGCATCATGGCATACCTCGTCATGTTCGTCGCCCTAACGTTCTTTCTCCAGCTTGCTGTGAGCGCCGGCCTCATGGAGCAGGCGAGCTCGAGCGAGGAGCGCTTCCGGAAGGCGTTTCTGGCCGCCCCATACGGCATCGGCCTGGTGCGGCGCGGCGACGGCGTGTTGCTGGACCTGAACGAAAGCGCAGCGAGGCTCATGGGGACAGACCGTGGTCACCTAGCCGGCGCTGACGTGAAGGACCTGAACTGGGTCGTGGACCCATCGCACGCGACGGACCCCCTGGCATCTGTCATCGCAAGCGACCGCGTCGAGCCCTTCGAGACCCGCTTGCGTCGGGACGACGGGACAACCGTCGATGTGCTGGTCTCCACTGAGGCGATCGATCTTGCAGACGGGCCGCACACAATGTTCTGCTTCGTCGACCTGACCGACCTGAGGCGCTCGGAAGACGCGCTACGCGTCTCAGAGGAGACCTACCGCCTCCTGGCCGAAATGACCCGCGACGCCATCGTGCTGCACGACCTTGACGGCATCATCCGCTACGCGAACCCCGCTGGACTGGCCCTGGTGGGAGCCACCGAGGCGGACCTGGGGTCGCTGCGATTGGATCGCCTCCTCTTGCCGGAGCGCGCGTCCGACATGGCCGTCAGGCGCGATCGGCGACTGGCCGGCGACCTGAGCGCCATGCACTACGAGATGGGGATCGTCGGCGCGGCAGGTCGGCGCGTCTCCCTCAGCGTGAGCTCGACGCCGGTGATGCGCGACGGCCGCATGGACGGCATCCTGCTCGTCGCTCGCGATATCACGGAGATGAAGCAGGCCGAGCAACAGCACCAGGAAGTCCAGGCGCGGCTGGCCCGGACTGAGAGGATGGAGACTGTTGGGCTGCTGGCCGGCGGCGTAGCGCACGATCTCAACAACCTGCTCACAGGCATCTTGAACTTCGTCGAGATAGCCCGGTCCAACCTGGAGCCAGAGCACCCGGCCATGGCGCACCTCGACGCGATCACGCACGACGCCAAGGGGTCCGTCCAGATGGCCGGCTACCTTCTGGCCTTCGCGCGGAGGCACCACGCAAGCCCTCAGGTATTTGACCTCAACGAGCGCGTTTCCGGGCTCATGTCCACCCTCAGCCGGATCGTAGGCTACGACGTGCGGACGGTCTGGTCCCTCACGGCGCGCGGGACCACCGTGCACATGGACCCGACCCAGCTGGACCAGGCGCTTCTGAACCTCGTGGCTAATGCCCGCAGCGCCATGCCTGACGGCGGCACACTGACCATTGAAACGGCCGTCACCGATAGCCCCGGCGCTGCCAGCCTTTGGGGTCAGGAGCCGACGATGGGCGGGTTCGCGGTACTCAAGGTATCGGACACGGGCGCAGGCATGACCAAAGAGGTCCAGAGCTGCCTGTTCGAACCGTTCTTCACCACCAAGTCAGTCGGGGAAGGCGCCGGGCTGGGCCTCGCCACCGTCTACGGCATCGTGAAGCAGAGCGGTGGCTCCGTGACGGTCGAGAGCGAGCCGGGGCATGGCGCCGTGTTCAGCATCTACTTGCCGATCGCCAACGCGACGCCGCAGGCTGGACCGGCCGCACGTGCCGAGGCTACGCCCGCGCGCCCGGCTCCGGCCGAGGGCGATCGGCCCGCAGATCGCGTCCGTATCCTGGTCGTTGATGATGATCGGGTCATACGCAGGTCGGTCTCCCTGTTCCTCAAAGGGGCAGGCTACTCCGTTCAGGAGGCGGACCAGCCCGAGCGGGCGCTGGTCATCGCCGCCACAGACCCCGTTGATCTGCTGGTGAGCGACATCAACATGCCCACGATGACGGGGCCCGAGCTGGCCCGCAAGATGCTGCTCCACATGCCCCAGATGCGGTGTATCCTCATCTCCGGCTATGGCACCGATGAAGTAGCCGGCTACCGCGGGGCGGCAGGCATGGGGTTCCTGATGAAACCCTTTTCGAAGGACCAGCTGCTCGCCGCCGTCCGCGCCCAACTCGAACGGTAGCCGCCCCGCGTGCGGCCCCTGGAGGATATGCCATGCCGATCGCCCTCTGCTGTGTGGCCTGCACCGTCGCAGGCGCACCGGCGCCGCCGGCCGCCGGGCTCGGGTCCACGGAGCGCTGGACGCTGGAGCAGGCCCTGCGCTGGCACGCCCGCGCCGGACGCATGGTGGGCTGCAACTACGTGCCGTCGACCGCCGTGAACGACATCGAGATGTGGCAGAAGGCCACCTTCGACCCAGCCACCATTGACCGGGAGCTAGCTTGGGCGCACGATCTCGGCTTCAATTCGGTGCGCGTCTTCCTCAACTACGTCGTCTGGCGGGAAGACGCCGCGGGCCTCAAGGCCCGGCTCCGGCAGTTCCTGGGCATGGCCGCGCGCCATCGCATCTCGGTCATGCCGATCCTGCTCGATGACTGCAACTTCGCCGGCCGCGTTGCCGCCGCGGGCCCGCAGCCGGGCCCCGTGCCAGGCGTCCACAACAGCCAGTGGGTCTCCAGCCCGCCGCTCGCCATGGTCACGGACCAGGCCGCCTGGCCCGACCTGCAGCGCTACGTCGCCGACATCGTGGGCACGTTCGCCGGGGAGAAGCGCATCGTAGCGTGGGACCTCTACAACGAGCCGGGCAACTCCGGCATGGGCGAGCGGAGCCTGCCGCTGGCCGAAGCCGTCTTCGCCTGGGCGCGGCAGGCACGTCCCACCCAACCCCTCACCATGGGCCTCTGGGCGGACTTCAACGACACGATGTCGCGCCGGCTGATGGAGCTCTCCGACGTGGTCTCGTTCCACGGTTACGACGCCCCGGCCGGCTTCGAGGCGAAGATCGACCTCTGCGACGCCGCCGGCCGCCCCGTGCTCTGCACCGAGTGGCTGCACCGGCAGAGCGGCAACGACTTCCGGTCTCTGCTGCCGATCCTCCTGCGCCGGAATGTGGGATGCTGGCACTGGGGTCTGGTGGCAGGGAGAACGCAGACCTATCGCCACTGGGGCTCGCTGCCGGGGTCGCAGATGCCCGCACAGTGGCAGCACGACGTGCTGCATGCCGACGGCAAGCCCTACGACGCCGACGAAGCCGAGTTCATCCGCCGCACGCTGGGCTTGTCAAAGTAGAGGGATCCGGGCCGGCAAGCGCGCCGGCGGGTCCCGATCGCCGCCGCGCAACGGGCTGCATCCGGCCGGCCCGAATGCATCCAGAGTACACCGGCCACGTGAATGATTCATGAAGGAGCGGGATTGCAGGCCATTCCCGCCCAAATCCCAGTCACCCCACCGTGCCGGTGTGCTCGTGGGCGCGGCCCAGCTCCACGTGGATCACGCGGTCGGCGGCCTGCGCCAGCCGGTCGTCGTGGGTCACCATGACGAAGGCTACGCCCGTCTCGCGGGTCATCTCGCGCATAAGGTCGAAGACCTCCTGCCCTGACCGAGCGTCCAGATTGCCAGTTGGCTCGTCGGCGAGCACCAGGCGCGGGCTGTTGGCCAGCGCGCGAATGAGGGCCGCACGCTGCTGCTGGCCGCCGGACATCTGTCCGGGCCGCTTGTGCATCTGGTCCGCCAGCCCCACCCGGTCCAGCAGGGCCCGAACACGCTCGGTATCGGCCCGGCCGGGCCGGCCGTGGCGGATCGCCAGGGGCATCAGCGCGTTCTCCAAGCAGGTGAACTCGGGCAACAGGTAGTGGAACTGGAACACAAAACCCACCACGCGGTTCCGCAGGTCGGCAAGTCCGTTGTCGTCCAGGTCCGCAGTGTCGGCGCCGGAGAGGACGATGCGCCCCTCCGTGGGCCGGTCGAGCGCTCCGAGTAGGTTGAGGAGCGTCGTCTTTCCTGAGCCGCTCTGGCCGATGATGGCCACGAACTCGCCCTGATGGATGCAGACATCAACGCCCTGCAGCACCTCGACCGGATAGGGCGTGTCGAGCCCATAGACCTTGCGGAGGCCGAAGCCCTCCACGGCCACGACGGCCTCAGCTGCCATGGATGATCTCCACAGGATCCATGCGTGCGGCCCGCCTGGCGGGGAGCACTGCGGCGAACATCGTGGCTGCCACCGCCGCGGCGGCGGCGCCCAGGAAGATGGCCGGGTCGAATGAAACCGGGAAGAGCTGGTCGGTCCGGCCGAAGCGCGCCACCTGGCGGACGCCGGCCAGCATGCGGAGGAAGAGATATCCAGCGCCGCACCCGGCAGCCGCGCCAACCATGGCGATGCCCAGCCCCTCCAGACCGAAGATGAGCATGATCTGCCTGTCCCGAGCGCCCATGCTCTTCAGGATGCCAATCTCCTTGCTCTTCTGGATCACGGAGACGATGAGTACTGCCGCAATGCTGAACGCCGAGGCGAGGAGCGCGAAGACCGAGATCATGGCGCTGGAGGAGCTCTGCGCGCGAAGACCGTTCACGAACTGCGCCTGCTCACGCATCCAGCTCTCGCTCTTGTGGCGCAGAGACCCGGTGACCGCGTCAGCCACACGGTTGGCAGCAAAGGGGTCGGCCAGCTTCAGCAGCACCGACGAGACCGCGCCCTGGAGCCGGAATAGGCGCTGGGCCGAGCGGAGCGTGGTGAACACGGAGCCCAGGTCGGCGGCGTTCTGGCCCGTATCGAAGATGCCCGCCACGGTGAAGACGCCGTCGACACCCTCCGACGAGATCAGCCGCACGCGGTCGCCAAGCCGCACGCCGGCTTCATCGGCCAGCCGGAAGCCGACCACGATCTCGTCGGACCCAAGGCTGAGCCACCGTCCGGCGATCATGTCGTCCTGCAGGGCGTTGATGCGCTCCTGCTTGGCGGGATCCGCGCCGGAGACCGAAACGCCGAGCCGCTTGACGCCATGCACGAGGAAGGCCTGCCCCCGGATCGCGGGCACCACGGCCGTCACGCCGGCGAACTGGGCCAACTGCCGCGTGAGCTTCTCCACGTCGTCGAACGACCCGCGACGCTGCACGGTCTCCTGCACCGTCGTGCCGGCCATGCCCTCCACCGTGGCGGCGGTGGCGGCGAGAGGCCTGGGTTGGCGCTCCGCAGGCTTGACGGTGACGTGCGGCAGCGAGCCGATGAAGTCGTCCACCAGCCGCCGCTGCAGTCCCTGGATGAGGCTGGTGATGAAGATGATGACCGTCACGGCCACGGCCACGGCGGCCACGGTCAGCACGGTCTGCCCCTTGCCCGCCACCAGGTGGCGGGTGGCTACGGTGACCTCGAACCTCATCGGGCAGGCGCGGCCGCGGCTCGGGCGCCGGGCTTGGCCGAGGCCGCATCGGCCAGCACCTGCGAGGATCGCGTCAGGCCCTGCAGCACCGGGATGCGGCTGACGCCCGGTGCACCCGTGCGAACGTCTGCCGCGCGCACGACGCCGTTGTCCAGGAGCATCACCTGCGACCGGTCGCCCGCGGAGATCACGGCGGCCAGCGGCACGGTGAGCATGGGCTTGGCGCGGGCCACGATGAGGTTCACGGAGACGGTCTGGCCGGGCATGAGCCACGGAACCCGGCCGTCGGGGTAGACGCGCACGTCGATTGAGCCCCTATCGGCATCCACCTGCGCGCCCAGTCGCCCCACACGGGCCTGCGCCGTGCGGCCCGGGTAGGCGTCGCTGGTGATCAGGGCGTCCAGACCCGGCCGGAGCTTGCCGAGGTAGTTCTCATCCACTTGCATCAGCACCTCCAGCGGCTGGGCCGGCACGATACGCACGAGCGGCGCCGAACCGGAGACCGAAGCGCCGGGGTAGGCCAGCACGCGCGAGACGAGGCCGGCAACCGGAGCCCGCACGACGACCTGCGCCAGCCGCGACCGAGCGGCGTCCAGGGAGCGCTGTGCTTCGGCCTCGGTGGCGCGGGCCACTTCGACCTCCTCGCGCCGGGAGGCTTCGGCAACCGTGCGCACCTGGGCGGCGCCGCTACGCGTGGCGCCCTGCAGCGTGGCTCGTGCGGCCGACACGTCGGCGCGAGCCTGCGCCAGCGTTTCGGGACGGGTCCCGGCCCGCAGGTCGCGCAGGCGGGCGTCGGCTTCGCGCTGGGCCTGGTCCGCAGCGCGGAGGCTCTCGTCAGCGGCCTCCAGCGCAGCGAGGGCTTCGTCGCGGCCGCTCTGGGCGCGATCGGCATCGGCTTGCGAGACGGCGCCGTCGGCGGCGAGTTCAGCCTGCCGCTTCAAGTCGCGCTCGGACTGCTGTAGGCGTGCGCGAGCCTGCCGCACGGCGGCCGAGGCGGCGGCGGCACGGAAGCCCGAGCCCTGGGCCGCAGCCTCCAGCGCGTGGACCTGCTCGCGCGTGGCCCCGCGCTCCAGCTCGGCAAGCCGCTGCTCTGATGCCTGGAGCCGCTGGCGGGCTACGTCCGAGGCCTGCGAGGTATCGGCCTTCACACGGGCCATGGTCCAAGCCTGCGCAGGCGCCGCCACCAGGGCCAGCCGGGCTCGTGCCGTGCGCAACGTTGCCTCGGCCAGCCGCACATCGGCAGCGGGGAGGTCGTCGTCCAGTCGGGCCAGCGGCTGACCTGCCTCCACGCGCCCACCCTCGCGCACCAACAGCTGGGCCACGCGGCCGGCCGTGGTGGCCGTGACGTCAGTCTCCTCGGCGCCCTGGACCCGCCCCGAGACGGCCACGCTCTCCGTGACCAGCTCCTCGGTCGGTCGCACCACGACCACCGAGGCGGGCTTCGATCGGAACCATGCTCCGCCGCCCAGCACCGCCGCCAGCACGATGAGCCAGACGGCGCTTCGTGCCGCGCCCATCCGGCGGCGCGCCCTGCGGGCGTCCGACTCGCGTCGTGGTGGCTCTGTTGTCGTCTGGCTCATGCTTGTGTCGGCTCCTTCCGGCCGGCGTTCGGGGCCCTGCCGGTGTTATCTACGCATATCGCAGCCAGACAATGCCCGACGTGTCGAGCTTTTGTCGAAGTTCAAGGCTGCAGGCGCTAGCCCCGGAAGCGCACCAGTAGCGTCCGGCCAGTGGCGGCGCGCCGCACCTTCTGGACCTTACCACCGGGCCAAAGCACCTCCAGCGAGACCGGGCCCGCATGGTCGCCCAGGCCAAAGTGGAGCATCAGGTCGTTCTGGTTGCCCTCGCCCGTGCCGGCCTCCACCTGCCGCGTGAAGACGCCGTTCTTGGTCCGCACCCGCACCTGGGCGCCGATGGCCGATCGGTTCACCCGCTTGCCGTCGCCCTCGAGACGAACGCGTAGCCAGCTACCTGCCGCGGCCTGGTTCCCGAAGAGCTTGCCGCCGCAGACAAGGTCCAGCTTGCCGTCCTGGTCGAAGTCGGCCCATGCGGCCTGGTACGTCGGCGGCAACTGGGCCACGCCGGCTGCCGCGGTGACATCGGTGAAGGCGAAGGCGCCGCCGTTGCGGTAGAGCACCGGATAGTTCGGCACCCCGAAGGATGCCACGCCGTAGACGGCGGTGAAGATGAGGTCCAGTCGGCCGTCGTTGTCGTAGTCCCCGGCTGCGGGGCTGGCGTAGGATTCCTGGTAGAAGACGCCGCAGGTTCCCTTGTCATCGAACTTGAACCCCGCGGCCGGCCCTGTGTTGCGCAGGAAGCGGCTCTTGGGCTGGTCGCCCCGGCTGTCACGGTGCGCGAAGTTTCCGGCGAAGAGGTCCATCCAGCCGTCGTTGTCGAAATCGCCCCATGCCGCCCCGATGGAGTGCCCGCCGTCGAAGCCCTCCGACGTGGCCAGCGCATTGAGCCCCGTCGCCCGGTTGGTGAAGGAGCCGAACCCATCGCCCACCATGAGGCAGTTGGGCTGGAGCCGGTAGTTGGAGACATAGACTGCCGGCGTGCCGCACCGCATGAAGTCGCAGGCTGTGACGCCACGGGTCCGGTAGGTGGCATCGGACCAGGTGATGGTGAAAGACTTGCCGCCGTTGTTCACGAGCACGTAGCTGGGGTACGTGATCTGCCGGTCCCAGTCCTCGAAGCCGCCCACGTAGAGGTCCACGAAGCCGTCGTTGTTCCAGTCGCCCCAGCAGGCGCCCCGGCAGTTGGTGGCCATCGGCGGCATCGCCACCTCGCGGAAGGCCTTGCCCGCCTCGTTGCGGTAGAGCTTCAACTGGCTCCAGCAGAAGAGGTCGGTCCAGCCGTCGTTGTCGAAATCGGCCGCCACGCAGGCTCCCATGTCGGCGAGCTTCTCGAAGCCTTTCCCCGCCTTGTTGCGCCACACGCCCCCCCCGGAGACCAGGTCGGTCCAGCCGTCGTTGTCGACGTCGACGCAGCAAGCGGCGTCATTGCCGAGGCCGATGCCCAGTTCGGCGGTTCGATCCCGAAACGCCGGTGCGGCCCCGGCCGAAAGGCAGGCAACTCCGCAGCAGACGGCCAGCAGAACGGCAAGACGCTTCAATGTGATCTCCTCGCACCGCGATGGTTCAGAGAGCATGGGCCCGTCGGGGCAAACTTGTCAAGGTATAAGCGCGATCATGGGCGACGGATCGTCCGGTGCCATACTGACCTCCGGGAGTGTCGGCGATGGTCGGCTCGTATTCAGTGGCGCCCCAAGGAGTCCCGCCATGCGCGGTCTGGTAGGTCTGATAGGCCTGTTGTCGCTGTTCCTCTGCACGGAGGGAGCCATGGGACAGAAGGCGGCCGGTGGCCCCGCACGCCGGGGTATGAGCTACACCATCGACGACATACTCGAGGGCGTCCTGCCCCAGTTGGACACCATCGCCGCCGACTGGAAGGCCATGGGCGGCACGAGCATACAGACCTATGTGACCTGGGAGACCTGCGAGCGGTCCGGCGACGGCCAGTGGGACTGGAAGGCGTGGGACGGCGCCGCCGCCACTCTGAAGCGCCACGGCCTCAAGTGGATTCCGTTCCTCATCGTCTCGCCGTCCTACGCCACGCCCAGGTGGTACCGCCAGGGCCCTGAGCACGCTCCAGCCGTCTGCCTGGAGCATGGCGTCACCTCCGACATCCAGTCGCTCTGGAGCCCGCACGTCCGCGCACGAGTGGATCGGTTCCTCCGCGCCTTCGCCGAGAGGTACGCCGCGAGCGACCTGCTGGAGTCGGTGAACCTCGGCATCCAGGGAGACTATGGCGAGGCGATCTACCCCGTCAGCGGCGGATGGACCGGCGACTACCACCAGCACCCCGGCTTCTGGTGCGGCGACGAGCGGGCTCGGTCCGACTTCCGCCGCTGGGCGCGACGACGCTACCCGGCCCTGGCGGGGCTTAACGCCGCCTGGGGCACGACCTTCGCCACCCCCGAGGCCGTGACCTACCCCGCCAACCGCACGGCGGGTTCGGCCGCGACCGGCTCGGTGCAGGAGCGGCGCCGCTGGCTCGACTTCGTGGAGTGGTACCGCGGAGCCATGACCGACCTGGCCGACTTCTGGCTCGCCACGGCGCGGCGTCACTTCGGCCGGACGCCCATCTACCTCTGCACCGGCGGCGACGCACCGCCCGCCCACGGCTCCCAGTTCGCCGAGCAGTGCCGCGTGGCCGCCAAGCACGGCGCCTCGATCCGCATCACCAACGAAGGCTCGGACTACCCCGGCAACTTCCTGCTCACGCGGTGGGTGGCGACCGCGGGCCGGCACTACGGCGCGCCCTTCGGCTTCGAGCCCGCCGCGCTGGAAGACGAGGTCGGGGCCGTGGCGCGCATCTTCAACGCGACCACGTCCGGCGCGGTGCAACTGGCCGACAAGCACTACAACACGGTGAAGAAGCCCACCCAGCGCGCCGTCATCGAGGCCAACCTGCGCCACCTCTTCCACGCGCCCCGCGTGCGTCCGCCCGTGGCGCTCTGGTACCCCAACGCGGCGCTGACGCTGGAGGGCAAGTCGTGGACCCAGGTGCCCGACGCCTACCTGCTCCGCAAGCTCACCGACCTGGACTATATCGACGAGACGCTGCTGAGGGCCGGAGCGCTGGTGCAGCGCCGCGTGCTGGTACTGGTCCACGGGAGCGTGATGGAGGCCGAGGACGCCCGCCGGCTGGAAGGCTGGGTGCGGCAGGGCGGCCGCCTCTTCGTGGTCAACGTGCCCCGGCTGGAGAGCGTCGAGCGGACCGCCTTGCCCGAGCAACTGCTCTTCGGAGCCGAGCCGAAGGGCCGCGTGGTCGGCAAGGGCCGCGTGGTGCGTGTGGCCTCGCTGGCCGAACTGGCGCCCCGCCTGCGCGCCGCGCTCTTCGAGGTGGGCCTTCCGGTAGTGGAGCAGCAGCTCCGGGGCCAGACCTACGCCGCCGAGGTCGAGCCGGGCCGCTGGCTTCTCTTCAACGGCGACCCGGCTCAACCCGCCACGGCCCGCATCACCACAGCCGGCCGAACCTTCGAAGTGGAGGTCCCGCCGGCATCGATCGTGGACACCGCAGGGAAGTGAGGGTACCCAGGGGCCGGCCAAGCCCGGTCGTCCGACTGGTCAGACATTTCGGACCAGTCTGACGGGTCAGACCTCCCTACGCCAAATCCTTCAGCGGCACGCCCAGCACCTCTACGCCCTCCTTCTGCCGCGAGACGATGACCCAGAGGCGTCCGTCGTGTACCAGGCTGTGCGGATAGCCGTACTCGCCGCCCTTCCATCGGCCCGCGCGCGACATGGCGTAGGGCGTGCGGCCGATGTCGTAGTGCCGATCGAACGAGAGGCCGTCGCGGGAGGTCGAGACCACCAGCGGGCACCGGCTACCGGCCAGCGGGCTCCCCACGTAGGTGAAGCGGCCGTCGGGCAGCTTGCCGAGGTGGAACTTGGTGTTGCAGTCGCTGAAGTCGGCCTCCACCGGGTCGCTCCAGGTCGCTCCGTCGTCGCGGCTCTCGGCGTACCAGAGCCGGTGGCGGAACCCGGGGCCCGTGCTGCGCAGGAGCATCCGGAGCGTGCCGTCGGCGGTCTGCAGGAAGGAGCCCTCGCAGAGCGCCGTGGGCCAGCCGCGCTGCTTTGAGATGCCCCAGAAGGCATGCGGGTCGTCCTTGGTGAACGCGCCGGGCTCGCCGTAGACGCCGGCCATGTGCCAGCCCTTGAGGCCCGCGCGGTCGTCGGTGTAGGGGAAACCGATGTTGCCCGCGATGATGAGCCTGCCGGACCGCGTGGCGTGGGGGCCGTGGTTGGGGCAGACCGGCACGCCCAGGTCCACGGGCTTCGACCAGCCCTTGCCGTCGCGGCTCGTGACGGCGAAGAGGCGCGTGTCGCTGCACTCGGGCTCGCCATACTCGGCGAAGTAGGCCGTGAGCGTGCGACCCCGCGCCAGGAAGCCCGCCGCGGTGAGGATGCGCTCCTTGCCGTCGCGCACGGAGGGCTCAGCCAGAACGGCGGGCTCGGTCCAGATGCGGCCGTCCTGCGACGTGGCCCACAGCACCCGCTGGCCCGGCGCGTCCTCGTCGATGCGGCCGTTAGACCACATGGCGTGGTACCGCCCGGCACACCAGCCCAGGTGCGGGTGGTGCGAGTAGGTCCACTCGGTCGCAGGCCTGTAGAGCGTGGCGACCTGCGGCTCGAGCCGCTTCATATCGGGCCAGGGCGCCAGCTTGCCGTCTACCCAGCTCGGGTGGTTTGTCATCGGCGCCACCGGCTCAGCCGTCGCACCGCCGCCCGCACCCATCGCCGCCGCAACACCGATCATGAAGCTCCTCCTGGTTGGCTCAAGAGCCATGGCGCTCTGCCTTCGCCTTAGGCAACCGGGCGCGCTCGCCGATGAGGCACCACTCGACGATCTTCGTCGCCCACGGGAAGTCGTCCAACAGATTGATCCCAATCTCTTCCGCCACTACGCGCTTCAGGGCGTCCTTCTCCTCGCACTCCAGCCAGAGGCCGCGGCAGCCGTGCCAGTAGACCGGGTAGCTCGCCGCCCCGCCCAGTAGTTCGCCGTCCACCACCGGGAAGGCCGCCGGGAAGATGAAGTGGCAGAGCTTGGATGCGAAGACGGGGCTGTGCGAGGCAGTCGACTTGATGGAGAACGCGATCGCGAAGAGCCCCGACAGGTGTCGCCACTCGACCGTCTCAAACGTGGGCTCAGCCTGGCCGCACCGTTGCAGGATAGCATCGACCTGATCCTGCAGGTCGCTCGCACATTCGCGTAGGTTGTCCTTGCCGTCTGCCTTGCTCATGGGCCTCCAGGCGCGCCAGCGGGCGAGTTCTTCAGTCGCCCAATCGAGCCAAGTGCCGCCGGTGAGTCCGCACTCGCGCATGTCTCGTGCGTTGACGACCCACGCCGGGTAGTCTTGGGCAAAGCGTTTGATCACGTCAAGGCCTGCGTTCAGGTTAGTTCGCGTCTGCACTTCACCGTCGTATGATGGACCAGGCATGTCGACGCCTCCTCTTTGCGTACCGGTGGGCTCTGTGATCGACCGGGCCTAGTTCGAGTATACGCCTCCAGCGGACACGTGCGCCACACGCGGGCGTGCGGGATATGCCATGATCCTGTTACCTGCATCGGGAGGCCGCGATGAACGTGACGATAGTTGCCATGGTACTGGGCGCCGCCGCGCTCTGCTTGGTTTCGGTTGTCGATGCGGCACATGCGGTGGCCGGCAGACCTACCGGAGTGGTTGTCGTTGAGCCGCGGACGCGTACGTGGCGCAGCGCACATGCCGCCGCGGAACTGGCCCGGACCATTCGCCGGATGACCGGGGCGCCCGTGACCATCGTCGTCACGCCACCGCCTGCGAGCGACCGCCGGGCCCGCCTGATCCTCTCGATTGGCCCCGGCTCAGAGCCGCTCAGGCGCTTGCCCGGCTCGAGCGATGCCGACCGGCTCCGGGACGGCTTCGTCATCGAGTCGCGCGGCCCCGCGTGCGTGCGCATATCCGCAACGTGCGACACCGGCCTCCTGTACGGCGCCTATGAGTACCTTGAGCGTTTCTGCGGCGTGGGCTTCTTCTGGGACGGCGATCGAGTGCCGCGCCGCGCCCATCTGCCCTTGCGCGGCATCTGCCTGGTGAGCCTGCCGAGATGGCCGCTGCGCCACTTCGGCCTGGCAGACGGGTGGGGGCTGGCCAAGTTCCATCACCACTTCCGCACCGCCGGGGAGCGCAAGCGGATACTGGACTGGATGGCCAAGCGGAAGATCAACCTGAGCCATGTGGGCCTCTTCCCCAGCGTGGCCACGTCCGGCGTACCGGCCAAGCAGGTGTTCGGCATTGATGACAGCCTGCCGGACCCGTTCACGTACTCCGGCTGGCCCGGCGCACTGGACCTGCCCGCCGAGCGCGTGACGGAGCGGCTGAAGACGCAACTGGCCTTCGGCAGGCAGCGAGGGATCCGCTGGATCTACTACCTGGCCTACGGCAACCTGCCCCACCAGTTCCGGCAGACGCATCCAGAGCATCGCTATGTGGGCAGCCTCGGGTACGACGCGACGGTGCTCTATCCCGACGATCCCGCCTGCACGCAGTGGATGCGCCGGTTCTACGGGGAGCTGCTGCGCACGTATGGGACAGACCACATCTACCAGGACACGCCCTTCGTGGAGTCCACCGGCGCTTCGGACCCCGAGCAGTCGTTCACGCTCAAGCTCAAGGCCGCGCAGCGGATGTGTGCGCTCTACAAGGAGATGGACCCGAAGGCCGTATGGCAGAGCGACTCGTGGGATATGGGCGCCGTGCCGCAGGTGTGGACCGCTGAGCGCATCGCCCGCTACTTCAACGCCCTGCCCAAGACCATGATGCGCGTCTACGACACGGCAGCCGACGTGAACCCGTTCTACGAGCGCACCAACTACTTCGAGGGAGCCGACTGGGCCTTCGGCATCCTGCACTCCTTCCAGGGCGACGATCACCTGCACGGCGACATGCCGGGCATCCTCGCCAAGCTCCAGTCCGTATCGAAGGACCCGAAGGCGGACCGTTGCCGGGGCATCTACCACGTGCCTGAGAGCAACGGCCACAACCTGCTCTACTTTGAGCTGACTACCCGCGCCGCGTGGGACCCCGACGGTCTGAAGCTGGACCAGTTCCTGGCAGACTACGCCGAACGCAGGTACGGCTCCGCCAACGCCGCCGTGATGACGGCCGCGCTGGCCGCCCTGGTCAAGGCGGTCTACTCGGGCGGCGGCGCCACACCCATCTACAAGAAGCTGGGGTGCGGCTACGGGCCACAGTGGTGGCCCATCGTCGGCGCGCGGAAGGTGGCGGCCGGCCTGGAGCCGGCGCCACGCGAACTGAACGACCTCATCGCGGCCCTCGACCTGGCAACCTCGTGCAAACCCGCGGCATGGAAGGAGGGGTTCTACGTCACCGACCTCGTGGACTGGACGAGGACGGCGCTGGCATACGCCTGCAACTGGAAAACCCTCGACGCATACCGTGCGTTACGGCAGGGCGATGCGGTCCGCGCCGCCGCATCGGCAGCGTCGGCGTCCGAAGGCCTGCGACGGATCGAGGACCTCCTGTCGACGCGCCCGGAGTTCTCCCTGCAGACCCAGATCGCCTCCGCTATGGTGACGCCGGGCGTCAACCCGCATGCCGCGATGCTCATGAAGAAGCACTGCGTCAACGACCTCTACTCGGCCAACGAGGTCTACGAGCAGATGCACTGGTACTATCGGCCTCGGATGGAGGTCTACCTGGGCGAGCTTCTGGCGCACACCCAGGCAGGCGTCCGCAGCATCGAGTGGGCCGATATCGCTTCACGATGCGCCGAGATCGAGAAGCGGTGGCTTGAGAAGGAGATCGCGGTACCTGCAGGCGAGCGGACAAAGCAGACCACTCGACAACTGATCGAGGCCGCCCACCGGTGGCTCAAGGAGCAGAGATGACATCACAGCGAGGCCGTGCGATGGCCATGATTGGCGGTTGTGTCGTGGTTGCAGCGGCGCTGTTTGCGCCCTCCGCGGCCTTGGCTCGCCCCAGTACGCTCCCCGTCCGTGATGTCTACGCGGACACCTGGGTGGCGACGGACGCACTGGGCCGGGCGCTGCCTACCTACGAGCAGGTGGGTCCGCCGCGCAAGGACCGCACGGCCGCGCTCTTCTACTTCCTCTGGATGGGCCAGCATAGCCTGACCGGGCCGTGGGACATCACCAGGATTCTGGCCGCGCACCCCGAGGCCCGGCTCGACAGCGCCAACCCGGCCTGGGGGCCCATGGGGCACTTCCACCACTGGGGCGAACCGCTCTTTGGTTACTACGTGTCGGACGATCGCTGGGTGATCCGCAAGCACGCCGGCCTGCTGGCCGCCGCCGGCGTCGACGCGCTGGTCTTTGATACGACCAACAACTTCACGTACGACAAGTGCTGGAACGCCCTGGGCGACACCTTCACCCAGGCCCGTGACCAGGGCAACGCCACGCCCGCCTTCGCCTTCATCGCCCCATTCGGTGATGCCAACTCCGTGGTCCGGCGGCTCTACGACAACCTCTACAAGCCACGCAAGTACGAGCAACACTGGTTCCGGTGGGACGGCAAGCCGCTCATCCTCGCCAACCCCGTCTCCGTGCGCGGCGATGGGTTGTCCAGCCTCGAGCACGACCTGGCGGTCCGCTTGGAAGCCGGCGGGACGCTGGCCCAGACGTTTGCGGTTCCCAAGACCATAGGCGCGGTGGCGGCGTCCACGCCCACGTGGAGCACCAGCGGAGCGGCCGTGCGGATCAGCCTTCGCCGAGGCGGGCCGGACGGGCCCGTCGTCGCCTCGCGGCGCGTCGAGAACGTGCTGGACAACGCTTGGACCACACTGGACGTGACGCCTCCGCAGCCCGCCGGGCGCTACACGTTGGAGCTGTCGGAGCCGAGCGGAACCGTGGGCTGGTGGACCAACCGTCAGCCGACGCTACCGGACGCCCAGGCCCATGCCGACGGCAAGCCCGTGCCGGGCACGCGCTCCTTTTCAGTGTCCAATGCGGACGATCGCGTACGGAGCATCATGGACGCCCTCACGTTCCGCGCTCCCGTCGCCTCCTACTTCACCGGCCCCAGCGGCCCCGACCAGTGGGGCTGGCTGGAGGTCTTCCCGCAGCACCTCTACAAGAACAGCAAGGGCGAGGGCGAGATGGCGACGGTCGGCGTGGCGCAGAACGCAGTTGACGGCAAGCTGAGCGCCCTGAGCGAGGAGCGCTCCCTTGGCCGCAGCTACCATGGCGGCTCGTGGGACAAGCGCCCCAACGCCGTGTCGCTGGGCCTAAACTTCTCCGAGCAGTGGGAGCGGGCACTGAAGCTGGACCCGCGTTGCGTCTTCATCACCGGATGGAACGAGTGGGTGGCGCAGCGCTTCGACACGAACAGCCGACCCACCTTCGTAGACCAGTTCAGCCAGGAGGGGAGCCGCGACGTGGAGCCCATGCGCGGCGGCCACGGCGACGCCTACTACTACCAGATGGTGGCCAACATCCGCCGCTACAAGGGGGTGCGCCCGGTCCCGTCGGTGGTGTCGCGCCCCGTCAAGATCGATGGCCGCTTCGAGGACTGGCGCGCAGTGCAGCCCGAGTTCCGCGACTTCATCGGCGACGCAGTGAACCGCGACCACGAGGCCTGGGGCGGCTCGGCCCGCCTCGTCAACACGAGCGCGCGCAACGACATCACGGTGGCCAAGGTGAGCCGGAGCGCTTCGGCCCTCAGCTTCTACGTCCGCACCCAGGCGCCGCTCACGCCTCCCACGGGCTCAAGCTGGATGCTCCTCTATATCGACGCCGATAGGAACCCCAGGACCGGCTGGCTCGGATATGACTTCATCGTCGGCCGCGGCGGCCTGAGGGGCGGCTCTACGACGCTGGAGCGCTACGTTGGGTCCGGCTACCAGTGGACGCCCGTGGCCCAGGTCAAGGCCGCCATGCGCGGCTCTGAACTGGAGCTGTCCATCCCGATCAAGGCGCTCGGGCTCCGTTCGGTGCCGGCGGCGCTCGACTTCAAGTGGGCGGACAACGTGCGGCAGAGCGGCGACTGGTCCGGCTTCTATGAGGACGGCGACGTGGCGCCGGATGCCCGCTTCAACTACCGCGCCAGGCTGAGGTAAGCAACGGCGCAGGAGGGCAGGATGGCTGACGAGACCTTTGCCGCTTCCGTTCGGGCAGTCGGCGCACGGGCGCTGATCGTGGTTCCGTTTGAGCCCGACACCGCCTGGGGCGTGCGGACGCGGCACAGCGTGACCGGCTCGGTGGCGGGACACCCGTTCCGGGGAAAGGTCGAGGCGTCCGCCGATGGCCCATGCCTCTACCTGGGCCCGGCATGGCGGCGCGACAACGGCGTCGAGGTCGGCGACGAGGTGGAGGTGATTCTCAGGCCCGAAGGCCCGCAGCTCGACACCATGGAGCCGGACGTGGCGGCCGCACTCGCTGCCGACCCGGAGGCGCGGGCGAACTTCGAGGGGCTGACCACCTTCTGCCGCAAGAACTACATGCGGTGGATCGACAGCGCCAAGCGGCCCGAGACGCGCGCGCGCCGCATCGCTGAGATGATGCCACTGCTCCGCAGGGGCGCCGAAGAGCGCACGGCGAGACCCTAACCGCGTCCTTTCCGGTTCTGGCGTCCTTGAGCGAGTCGTGATCCGTGGGCGTCCGGTTGGGCACGGGTCCGTTGCACGGCGCCGCGAAGGAGATCGGCCATGAGAGACAGGATCATCGGCGGCATGTTGGGTCTGGCCTGTGGCGACGCCCTGGGAGCGCCGGCCGAGTTCAAGACGCTCGAGGAGGTCCAGGCCACCTGGGGCGTGCTGACCGAGATGACGGGCGGAGGCTGCTGGGCGCCGGGCGAATGGACCGACGACACCGCCCTGGCGCTCGCCGTCGCCGAGGGCATCCTGGACAACCCGGATGATCCTGTCGCAAGCGTCGGCGCGCGGTTCCTGGAGTGGTACCACGGACACCCGAAGGACATCGGGACCACCATCGGGGCCGCGCTCTCCGCCTACGCGGGCGACTGGGCAGACGCGTCGCGGAGTACGCCCTCGGCGCGGGCCGGCCGCGCGGCGGCCAACGGATCGCTCATGCGTACGCTGCCGGTCGCCCTCGCCTACGCCGACCGGCACGAGATGCTCAAGGCCTCCGCCCGCATCTCCGCCATGACCCATTGGGATCCCCAGGCTGAGGTCTGTTGCGCGGTCTACTGCCTCTGGGTGCAGGCGCTGTTGTGTGGCGTCGAGCGGCTTGCGGCATGGGAGGCGGCGTTGGGCGCGGCGCAGGCCCTCGCCGCTCAGGGCAGGATGTCGGATGACACGCCCGGTCCTGCGGGCCTGCCCAGCGGGTTCTGGGACCGTCTGGCATCGATCCCGGCGAAGCGGTGCGACCAACTCCAACCGACGGGGTACGCTGCCTACGTGGTGGACTGCCTGGAGGCCGCCGTCTGGTGCTGCCTGAACGCGGCAAGCCTTGAGGAGGCCATCGTCTCGGCGGTGAACCTCGCAGGCGAGGCCGACACGATTGCAGCCGTGGCGGGCGGAGCCGCCGGGGTCATCTGGGGCCGGGGCGCCGTACCGGGTCGGTGGTTGGCGAAGCTGCACGAGCGAGAGCGCGTCACCGCGGCAGGCGAACGGCTCGCCGATCTCCGCGCAGGTCGTGCAGCAGGGCCGGCGTAGGGGCTACCTTGCTGCATGCGCTACGCCCGAGACGCACGAATCCGGTCGCCGCGCACGGTAACAATGGCCCGGCCCGCAAGGTCGTCAGAGCGCCTATCCAACACCTGCCCAACCAGACGAACACGCTCAATGGCTGGAACGTGCGGTAGCCGTATCAGCCCCGCATGCCTGTAGCCGTGGACTTAGAGCAGATGTCCGAAGTCCTTGTCGATTGTGACCAGGACGCGATCACCCGCGGCGGCGAGTTCGAGCAGGGCCCGGTCGCCCGGGTCGGGTCCAAGCAACCCGGCATCGACCACGTCATGGCCCTGACGCTCGAGCCAGTCCGCGAGGAGCCGGCCCGCACACCGGTCCACGAGAAACCGCATCAGACGGCTAGGCGGACAGCGTCAAAGGAGTCGCGGCCGATTACCGCCCTGGGGTACGCGAAGCAAGCCCGGATGTCGTCGGTCTCCAACGCCGGGAAGTCGGCAAGGATCGTCTGCTCGGATTCGCCCTGCTCCAGCAAGCTGAGGATCATCTCTACCGAGATTCGCATGTTGCGGATGATCGGCTTGCCGGAGAAGACATCGGCCCGCGATGTGATCCGGCCCAGTAGCGCCGCGCTTGTCATGGGTGCCTCCCGGTTCGTTGCATGGTGCATTCTACCGCCCATCCGCGACGCCGTACTGCAAGGCCGGCGTAGGGGCTACCGTCGATCGAGGGGCAGGCGATCGAGGACCGCCTCTGCCAGGCCCAGCACGGTGTTGGGGTCGGTCTCGGGGCCTGTGCGGTCCGGGTACGGCTGCCACGTCTGCACCACCAGGTGGTCGGCGGCTCCGCCAGTAGCCAGGTACGCATCCGTGAAACGGAGCGTGTTCGCCACGGCTTGCCGCGACGCCTCGGCCGGGTCGGGGTTGGCCGCCATGCCGTCATGGAAGGCGTTGATGATCACACCCGGCCGCACGCCGTGCCGCCGAAGCGCGGCCTCTACGGCCAGGATGCGTCCGCAGTCCGGCTTGCCCAGCCCGTCGTGCCGGGCGCCCTCCCATCCGAAGTCCACATGGAAGTGGTCCAGCCGGAGCCCGCGCCGATGCATCGCCTCCACCACCTCAGCGATGAACTCGTCGAAGCGCCAGACAGGTAGCGCTGGGACCGTGCGCAGGTAGGTCCGGCTCCCCGCATCCACCGTGAAGAAGCCCAGCGACTCGATGATGCCCAGCCGGGCGCCGGGGATGGCCCGGTGCATAATGGAGAAGTAGTCGGCCAACTCGCCGATGGCGTCGGACACGGTCATGCCCCTGTGCGCGAAGGACTTTGGGTTCACGTAGGGGGCGCCGACCGTCATCATGACGGCATGGTCGGTGGTGAGGTAGTCGATTCTGCCGCCGGCCTTGAGCCACCTCCGCAGGTGGCGCAGTTCGCCCTGGGCGGTGGTCTCGCCCGCCTGGTCGCACGGCGTATCCGCCGCCATACGGATGCCGCCCACCTCGACGGCCACCTTCAGCCGATGCCGCCGCACGAAGCGGGCCAGGGCACGCAGTTGCTCGTCGGACGCCTCCGGCGCGCGCTTGCCGGGAACCGGGTCCGAGGGCAGGACCATGAGGTAGGACTTCAGGACCTGCGTGCGCTTCAGCACCGTGGGCCAGAGGCGCTCATCCAACAGCATAGGCAGGTAGTCCGACCGGAACGTGCGATCGGACACGAAGGGCATGGGCCCGACCCAGACGCGATCGGCCGGCCGGCCGGGTGCAGCAACGGTTCGGCACGACATGAGCGCGGTCGCCGCCACCGCCGCCAGGCGGGCGACCGCGCCGGTGCGGATCACGGCTTCTGGGCGCTCGGGACCGCGGACAGGGGCCGGGGAGCCGCGTAGGCGTGCAACGCGGCCGCCGCGCGGTCGCCCAACTGCACCAGCGGCTTCGGGTAGATGCCGATGGCCAGCGTCGCCACCACGCAGATCGCCACAGCCAGGCTCACCTGCCGCGACACGGGGATGCGCGTGTCGTCGTCCGGGTCCTTGATGTAGACCTGCAGGGCGACCATGAGATAGTAGTAGAGCGCGATGACGCTGGCGACGGCGCCTAGGCCCACCAGCGCGAAACGGCCACCCTCCCAGCCTGCCGCAAAGAGGTAGAGCTTGCCCACGAAGCCGGCCAGCGGCGGGATGCCTCCCAGCGAGAAGAGGAAGAGGAGCATGGCCAGGGCCAGGAGCGGCTGCCGCCTGTGCAGCCCCTTGAGGGCGGTGATCTCGCCGGAGCCGGTATGGTCCTCGATCACCTGGGCCACCAGGAAGGCGCCCACGTTCATGAAGCCGTACAGCATGCCGTACATCACCACGGCGCCCACGGCCAGACCCGAATCGGCCGCCGAGGCCCCGGCCACCGCCACGAGAAGGTAGCCCGCCTGCGTGATGCCGGAGTAGGCCAGCATGCGCTTGAGATTGGTCTGCGCCACCGCCAGGAGGTTGCCCAGCACGATGGAGCCCGCGGAGAGCGCCACGACCACCGGCGCCCAGCGGTCCGGCGCGGCGCCCAGCGCAACGAGGAGGAAGCGCAGCAGGGCGGCGAACCCGCCCACCTTGGAGGCCGTGGACATGAAGGCAGTGATGGTCGTCGGGGCGCCCTGGTAGACGTCGGGAGCCCACATGTGGAACGGCACCGCCGCGATCTTGAATCCCAGGCCCGCCACGACGCATCCGAAGCCCAGCCAAAGGACCATCGGGAAGCCTCCGACGCCGGAGAGCACGCTGAGTACTTTGCCGTACTCGGTGCCGCCGGCCAGGCCGAAGACGATGCTGCAGCCGTAGAGCATGAGCGCCGAGCCCACGGCTCCCAGCACGAAGAACTTGACGGCCGCTTCGGACGATCGCCTGTCGCGCTTGGCGAAGCCCACCAGGGCCATGAGGCAGATCGTGGAGAGCTCAATGCCCACGTAGAGGATCAGCAGGCTGCCCGCCGACGCCGTGAACATGAGGCCCACGGTGGCGAAGCAGAGCAGGGCGTAGTACTCGCCGGCAAACGCGATGTGCGGCTCATCGGAGGCCGATGCCAGCGCCACCACGGCCAGCACGGCCAGGAAGATGGTGTCGAAGGCACGGGAGTAGGGGTCCGCCACGACCTGGCCGGCCCAGAGCCGCGCGTCCGGACCCATCCAGTCCAGCGCGATGGCGGCCACGGCGCCGATGGCCGTGACGAACCCGAGGCAGCAGGCGTTCCGCCGGACGCGCAGGGCGTCCAGCAGCACGACCAGTATCCCCAGGCCAACGATGAGGCAGTGCGGTATGAGCGGGCGCAGATCGATCACCGGTTCACCTTCCGATAGGTCAGCACGGCCGCGCTGCGCTTCTCGGGCAGCGTGATCACCAGATGTGCGGCCAGCTCCGCGCCCAGGGCCTTCGAGGAGGCGCCGGTGCGCACGTCAGTCAGCTTGTAGGTCGCCTTGGGGTCGAGGCCCACCAGTCCAGTGTCGATGGACCGGTAGGGGCTCTCCGCCCGGCGATAGGCCATCACCAGGCCTTCGTTGAGGTCGGGCCGATGGAACTGGTGCCCCAGCCAGTCGGCATGGCTCCGCGAGTAGGCCGTCAGCGGGTAGTAGGCGCCCACCATTAGCTTGCGCAGGGCCAGGTACTTCTTCAGCAGGGCGCCGGCCTTCTTCGTCGGGAAGCCCTTGCCGTCGGCGATCCACCCGATGCAGAGCGACGAGGGCGCCACCGACCAGAAGGTGTACTCATCCAGCCTGTCGATGGGCGCCACGACGGTATGCGTCGGCAGGTAGCGGCTCACGGCGAGCAGGCTGGCCTGGTCCACCTCGTTGTTGAACCAGAAGTCGGTCTTCTGGTGGATGTGGAAGCGCCTCAACGTCTCCAGGTCCATCCGGTGACCGCCGCTGGCGCACTCCTCGCGGATGGAGCCCGGCCACGCCTGGCCCAGGCGATCCCAATAGGCATAGATGCCTTCGACGTACTTCATCTCGGTAATGCCGACCCGGTCCGGCGCGTCGTTGTGGCGCCAGTAGGGCAGCGGGTCCATGTTGAAGTCCTGCCGGTAGACCGAGAAGCCGGGCAGGTCCATGAAGCCCTTGACGATGCCGACGAAGTAGTCGCGCACCTCGGGCAGGCCGAAGTTGAGCAGGTAGGTGCCCTCTGGGGCGTCCTGGCTGGCCAGGAGCCACTCGGGCTTGTTCTTGTGGAGCCACGTGCCGGCCACCACGCGCTCGGGCTCGTACCAGAGGCCGTACACCATGCCCTGCTTCTTCGCGGCGGCTGCCACAGGAGCCATACCGTCGGGGTAGGCGTCCTTGCGCGGCGTCCAGTTACCGGCGCCGGCGGGCCAGCCTCCCTCAAACCACCCGGCGTCGGTGATGACCGCCTCCAGGCCCAGCGGCGCGTAGGCCTTGATGAGCGAGATCTGGTTCTCCGCCGTGCATTCGTTCAGCCAGCCGCCGCCGCGCGTGAAGCAGGTGTTGCTGAAGAGGATCGGCAATAGCTCCTTGCCTTCGCGCGGAGCGCAGTAGCTTCGGTGGAGCAGCTGACGGAACTGCGCGCAGGCCTCCAGTGCGCCGCCGGGCCAGTTCAGGACCAGCATGCGGGGGCCGCGGACGGCCTCGCCGGGGTGCAGGACGAAGCGCGAACGCTCCAGCCCGGCGGTCAGCCGAGCCTGGCGGCGGTCGGTGGCCTCCAACCGGGCCGACCAGTTGCCTGACCAGCCAACAGCGACCACCGACGTGCCCGCGGAGCCCTCGACGATGAAGAAGGGGAAGTCCTGGGTCGAGGAGCGGCCCGCTCCGGCGCCGAGGTCGACGCGATCGGGCCCGCCCAGCGGCAGCCACTTCTCCTCGAACTGAGCAGGCGTCGGCGTTCCGCCCGCGGTGCGCAGGACCCTGTAGCCCGCTCCGTCAGCGGAGCCGCGCAGGACGATGTCCGCGCTCCGTACGTTTTCGATCAACCCCGTGTCGGCGATGCCTTCGTTGGCGAAGTCCAGCAGCCAATCGACCGCAGGCGCCGAAGCGTGGGCCACGGTGGTCAGCCGCACCACGAGGCCCGACTGCGGGTCGGTCCAACGGGTAACTGTCTCGCCGGCGCCGCCGGGCAACTTGCGCGTCTGCCTCGAGGTCGCCCAACCCGGCAGCAGCTCGTCCGACGGCCGCCCGCCGTAGGTGAAGGAGAAGGGGTATCGGGCGCCGATGTGCGCGATGCCCTGCTCCAGCGCGTCCAGGCGGGCTGAGGCGCCGTCGGCGAAGGTCACGGTAGCGTCTGCCCAGTCGGCATGGTCGCACGAGGGGCCGTCGCCGCCGTCCTCGGCGATCAGGTCCACTTGCCGGACGCCGTCGAGCGCGACTTCGGCGCGCACCGGCTCCATGCCGCCCCGCAACAGGGGCGAGCGCCATAGCTCGGAGGCGTCGGTCCGCACCGCGAATACGACGGAGCCCTGGCCGCCCTCGGTGCGCTCGTTGCGGTCGACGCCAACCCAGGCTTCGAGGCGCGCCATGGGCTTGGGCGACGTGAGGCGGAGGCAGCTGTGCGCGTGGGTGCCCATGCCGTGCTGGAAGGCCCGCGACCCGATGCGGAGCGGGGTCTTCAGGATGGAGCGATTGCGCTGCAGCTGCTCGAAGTCCTGCCGTACCAGCAGTAGCGCGGCCTTGCCGGATGCGGGCGGGCCGTCGTATGGGAAGGTAAGGAACTCGCGCTGCCAGTCGGCGCCGGTCCTTGTCTGTGCCACGGCCATGCCCCCTGCGGCGGCCAGCGCACAGGCCGCTCGCAATGCCGAGGCCGCGCCGCGGTTCAGCTCCTTGTGACCCACGCTACGGTCCTCCCGGGAGTACCGCCCCGGCGCCGCGCGCGTAGGTTACGCCCGGCGTCTGCCGCAGGCCCAGATCAACCAGGCGCACCAACGGACGCGGGAAGACGCCCACCACGATGAGCAACGCCGCCAGCGCCACGGTGGCCACCCACTCGGTGGTCCGGGCGTCGCGCAGGTCGGGGTAGCCCTCCTCGTTCGGGGCGCCGAGGAAGATCTTCTGCACCACCCGAAGCACATAGACCGCCGTGATCACGATGCCGATGACCGAGAGGAGCGCCAGGATCGGGTACCGCAGCCACATACCGTAGAAGCAGAGGAACTCGGCGATGAAGCCGCTTGTGGCCGGCAGGCCGAAGGAGGCCATGCCGCCGATGCTCATCAGCACAGCCACGCCGGGCATCTTCCGCGCGAAGCCGCCCATGCGGGTGATGTCGCGGCTGTGGGCGCGCTCGTAGATGAGGCCGACCAGCGCGAAGAAGAGGCCAGTCATGATGCCGTGGGAGAACATCTGCATGACGGAGCCGTTGACGCCGATGGGGTTCAGCGACGCCAGGCCCAGCATGACGACGCCCATGTGCGACACGCTGGAGTAGGCGATGACATACTTGAGGTCGGTCTGGCCCATGGCCGAGCAGGCGCCGTAGAGGATGTTGATGGTGGCGATGACCCCCATCAGGAAGCTCCAGTCATGCGCGCCCTGCGGCAGCAACGCCACACCCACGCGGAGGACGCCGTAGGCTCCCAGCTTCATCAGCACTCCGGCGTGAAGCATGGAGACCGCCGTGGGAGCCGAGGCGTGGCCGTCCGGCGACCAGGTGTGGAACGGGAAGATGCCCGCCAGCACACCGAAGCCGAGGTAGACCAGCAGGAAGACCCAACGCTGCATCTCGGGGCTGAACGAATGCTGCGCCAGCAGGCCCATGTCGAAGGTGCGCTGGTCCATGGAGAAGTAGAGAGCCAGGATGGCCACAAGAATCAGCGCGCTGCCGCCCATGAGCATCAGGGTCAGCTTCATGGCGGAGTCTTCCTTGGTGCGCAGCTTGGTGGTGGTTCCCCAGACGCCGATGAGCAGGTACATGGGCAGCACGGCGATTTCGTAGAACAGGAACAAGAAGAAGAGGTCGCGGGAGACGAAGACGCCGAACACGCCGCTCACCAGCAGCAGGAGCAGCGAGAGGAACTCCTTGGTGCGGTTCTTCTGGGTCCACGAGGCGAAGACGCCGCCGGTGATGATGAGCGCCGTGAGGAGCAGCATGACGATGCTCAGGCCGTCCACGGCGACATGGTAGGTGATGCCCAGCGAGGGGACCCAGGAGACGGTCTGCTCAAACTGGAAGCCGCCGGCCTTGCGGTCGTAGTTCAGCGCCAGCCAGATCGACGGCGGCAGCGTGGCGGCCCCGCCCGCCAGCGCCACGAGCCGGATCGCCAGGCCGCGGGCGGCGGGGAGCATCAGCAGCACGATGGACGCCGTCAGCGGCGCCAGAACGATGAAGGTCAGCATCCAGGCGGTCATCGGCGCACCATCCATCCTGCGGCCGCCGCGGCCGGTCCGGGGCTGCCCACAACCTGTTCGTAGAGGGTCATCAGCAGTACGACGGCAACGGTTCCCGCCACCAGCACGGCGGCGTAGGTCTGCGTTTGGCCGGAGACCGAGCGCCGCATGCCCAGGGCTGCCTGCTCCACGAGCCAGGCGATGCCGTGCATGGAAGCGTCGATCACGCTGCGGTCGAACCACGCCACTGCCCGTCCGAAGGCCAGGGAGCCCCGCGCCACGCCGGCGCTCCAGAATGCGTCGACGTACCAGAGGTTCGAGAAGAGCGCGTAGACCGGCCGCGGCAGGCGCGTCACCGGGTCCACCGCCGGGCAGCGCGCGTAGAGCAGGGCGCCCAGGCCCAAGCCCGCCAATGCGATTGCTGACGCGACGATGGAGAGCGCCATGTTCTCGTGGGAGGGGCCGGGCTCCCCGCCCAGCACGAAGGTGGCGAAGCGCTCGCCGTGGGCCAGCAGGAAGCCCGCCGCCACGGAGGGGATCGCCAGCGCCCAGAGCGGCAGCGTCATCACGGCGGGCGATTCATGGGCGTGGGCGGCCTCGTCGCTGCGCGGCTTGCCCCAGAAGGTCATCAGCCACATGCGGGCCGAGTAGACGGCCGTGAGGAACGCCGCGATGAGCCCGGCGACGCCGCAAGCCAGCGCCACATGCGCGTGGGGACCTGCTCCCGCGGCATGGCCGAAGAGGCCCGCGCGCTGCAGCGCCACCGCCAGGATGGCATCCTTGCTCCAGAAGCCCGAGAGGAGCGGGAAACCGGCCAGGGCCAGCACGCCGATGCCGCAGGTGATCGCCGTGTGCGGCATCCGGCGCATGAGGCCGCCCATGCTGCGCATGTCGTTGGGGTCCTTGGCGTGGTGCAGCGCGTGGATCACTGAACCCGCTGTCAGGAAGAGCAGGGCCTTGAAACAGGCGTGGGTCACGAGGTGGAACATCCCCGCCACCTGCCCGGTGGCGCCGCCCACGCCGAGCCCGACCATCATGTAGCCGAGCTGGCTGATGGTTGAGTAGGCCATGACCTTCTTGATGTCGACTTGCACCAGCGCGATGGTCGCGGCGATGAGGGCCGTCACGGCGCCCAGGATCATCACCACGTCCAGCGCCGCGCCGGCGCCTCCACCGGCCTGGAGGGTGAAGAGAAGGATGAGCCGCGCTACCATGTAGACGCCGGCCGCCACCATGGTCGCCGCGTGGATCAGGGCGCTGACCGGCGTGGGGCCTTCCATGGCGTCCGGCAGCCAAACGTGCAGGGGGAACTGCGCCGACTTGCCGATGGCTCCGCAGAGAAGCAGCAGCGGAGCTAGCCAGAGGAAGGTCTGCGCGCTGAAGAGCCCGTGCACCGCCAGCGACCCGTCGGCCACAGCCTGGTACGCGGCGAAGACATCGGTGAACTTGAAGGACTGCGCCACCGAGACGAGCAGCAGCACGCCCAGCATGAAGCCCACGTCGCCGAACCGCGTCACCACGAAGGCCTTCTTGGCCGCGTTGGCGGCTGAGGGCTTGAACCACCAGAACCCGATGAGCAGGTAAGAGCAGACGCCCACCAGCTCCCAGCCGACGTAGAGCTGGAAGAGGTTGTCGGCGGTCACGAGCCCCAGCATGGAGGCGGTGAAGAGCGCCAGGTAGCAGTAGTAGCGGGCGTAGCCCTTCTCGGCGGCCATGTAACCGATGGAGTAGATCTGAACCAGCGCACTGACGCTGCAGACCACCAGCACCATGATCCACGAGAGCGGGTCCAGCGTAACGCCCACCACGACGCTCAGGCCCGGCGGCATGCCGTGCGTGGGTCCCGGCGGCGCCGCCAGCGCTGCGTCCGTGGGGATCAGGTTAACCCAGGGAGCGGCTACGTGGGGCGCGATGCCGGCGCCCGGCATGTTCATCAGGGCCAGCACGCCGGCGGCAAGCGTGGCTGCCAGCGTGAAGAGCGGCGCGGCCTTCTCGGCCTTCCTGATGATGGCCAGGAAGCCGGCGACAGCGGCGGCCGCGACGGGAAGGATGGGTATGAGGCCGATGGCGGAGGTCATTCGGCGTTACCCCTTCAGCCCCGAGGCTTCGTCCACGTTCAGCGTGCCGAAGTCCCGATACAAGCTCAACACCACCGCCAGCCCGAGGGCGGCCTCCGCGGCGGCGACGGTGAATCCGATGATCACGAAGACCTGCGCCTCCATGCCTTGCGGCGTCAGGTAGCGCCAGAACGCCAGGAAGTTGAGGTTGGCGGCGTTGAGCATCAGCTCCACGCCCATGAGCACGGCCACGGCGTTGCGCCGGGTAATCGCAGCCAGCGCGCCCAGGCCGAACAGCGCGGCGCTGAGGATGAGGTAGTGGCTAAGGCCGACGGTCACTTCTCACCTCCGGAGCAGTCGGTGCGCTCGGCCGACGGCGGTTCAGTCTGCGGCGCCTTGGCCAGCACGATGGCGCCTACCAGCGCGGCCAGGAGCAGGACCGACGCAGCCTCGAACGGCAGGGCGTAGGTGCCGATGAGCGCACGACCCAGCGCCACGGTCTGATCGTGGGCGCCGGCGGCCTCGGGCGGGCGCCCGGCGGGCCACGGGTGCCGCGCAAGCAGGACCGCGGAGAGGGCCGCCAGCGAAGCGCAGATGGGCACGGCGGCCGTCAGGAGCCCGTTGTGCTGCGGCGCTCTGGGGTTCATCACGTCGCGCGTCAGCATCAAGGCGAAGAGGATCAGCACGAGGATGGCGCCGATGTAGATGAGCACCTGCGCCACCACGAAGAAGTGGGCATCCAGCATCGCGTAGAGGCCGGCGACACCGATGAGCGTTGGCAGTAGCCAGAACCCGGCATGGAGGATATTGCGTGTGCTGATCACCATAACGGCCGGAAACAGGGTCAGCACTGCAAGCGAAAGGAAGGCGCCCAGAATGGCGAGTGAACTCATGCGCCGCTCCCCTCCGTCGGCTGGGCGGACGCAGCGGCCTGGGCCTTGGCCGCCGCCGCTGCAGCCTTGGCCGCGGCCTCCTGCTCCAGCGCGGCCTCGATCGTGCGCTTGGTGCGCTCCACGGCGTCGGCGCCGCCCCGCGCCAGCTTGTCGATCGTCAACAGGCTGACGCCCCGATCCAACGACGCCAACTCGAAGCGCGTCGACATGTGGATCGCGTCGAACGGGCAGGCCTCGATGCAGAGGTTGCAGAACATGCAGCGGCCCAGGTCCATGGTGAAGGCGTTGACCGATGCGTGCTTGCCTGCCCCCATCTTGGTCATCGTGATGACGCCGGTGGGACAGGCCTGTGCGCAGAGGGTGCAGCCCACGCAGTTGATGCGGCCGGCCTCGTCGTTGTACGGCAGGTAGAAGATGCCGCGCCAGCGCGGACTGATATCGGGCCGCTGGTACGGATAGAGAAGGGTGATCTTGCGGCGGCCCACCAGGTTCTGCAGGGTGATCCACATGCCCTGGAGGATGCTGATGAAGCCCCGGATGAAGCTCGTGATGCCGCTCATGGTTGCGCCACCATCACCCAGAGCGCCGTGGCGCAGAAGACGACCACGGAGGCGGGCACGAGGAGCTTCCAGCAGAAGCCCATCATCTGGTCCACCCGCAATCGCGGAACGGTCCACTTGATCCACATGAAGAGCGCCACCACCGCGATGGTCTTGATGCCGAACCAGATCGGCGCCGGGAGCCACGGTCCCATCCAGCCGCCGAAGAAGAGCGTCACGGCCAGGCCGGCGGTGAAGAAGTTGGCCGCGAACTCGCCAAGGTAGAAGAAGGCGAAGCGCATGCCCGAATACTCGGTATGGAAGCCGCTGACTAGCTCGGACTCGGCCTCGGGCAGGTCGAACGGGGTGCGGTTCAGCTCCGCCAGGCCGCACACCATGAAGATCAGGAAGGCCGGGATCATGACCGGCGCGTGGGCGATGATGTTCCACCCATGCTGCTGGTTCTTCACGATCTCGGTGAGCGACATGGTGCCCTCGAGGGTGACCACCGCGAGCATGGCCACCGCCATCGGTATCTCGTAGGAGAGCACTTGCGCGCAGGCTCGAGCCCCGCCCAGCAACGAGTACTTGTTGTTGGCGCCCCAGCCTGCGGCCAGCGTGCCCAGGGAGATGTTGGTGGTGACGGCCAGCACGAAGAGGATGCCCAGCGGGAAGTCGTAGGCCACCCAGGTCTCGCTGAACGGCAGGACCATGAACGTGAGCAGCGTGGGCATGAAGGTCAGGAACGGGGCCACGACGAAGAGGACACGGTCAGCCCGCGTGGGGATGATGTCCTCCTTCATCAGCAGCTTCACCGCATCGGCGATCGTCTGGAGGGCGCCCTTCCAGCCCACGTGCATGGGCCCCAGCCGCGCCTGCATCCATCCGGCGAACTTGCGCTCGAGCCAGATCAGGAAGATGACGTGGATGGTCACAAAGACCGTGACGGTCAGCGCCTTCACCAGCGCGTTGATCACCGGGTGGCTGCCGATCAGGATCAGCGCCGGATCGACCAAGCGCCATGGCAGGCGCGGCAACGCCGAGGCGACGGCGATGGCCGCGACCAGCACGGCGACGCCCGCGGCGAACTGCCCGGCGACGAACGCGCGATCGCACTCGAACCCGGTCCGGGTCGGCGCGGGCCTGCGAAGCGGAGGCAGGCTCATCGGTCCACCTCCCCCAGGACGGTGTCGAGGCTACCCAGGATGGCGATCATGTCGGCCACCTTGACGCCCCGCACAAGCTCATGAAGCATGCTCAGATGCACAAACGACGGCCCCCTTACGCGGACGCGGACCGGGTTGGCCGTGCCGTCGCTCACCAGGTAGATGGAGAGCTCGCCGCGCGGCGACTCGGTGCGCGAGTAGGCCTCGCCGGCCGCGGGCCGGAAGACCTTCGGCTGCTTGCCCCAGTGCTCGCCCTCGGGCATCTCCCGCAGGCACTGGCGGATGATGCGCGCGCTCTGCCGCATCTCCTCCACGCGCACGAGGTAGCGCGCCAGGCAGTCGCCCTCGGTGCGCACGGGCACGTCGAACTGCATCCGGGGATAGGCGTCATACGGCTCGGTGCGCCGCAGGTCGATGTTCACGCCCGAACCGCGAAGCACCGGGCCGGAAGCGCCGTGGGCGATCGCCTTCTCGGGTGAGATGATGCCGACGCCCTCGGTGCGGACGCGGAAGATGGGGTTCTTGGTGAGCAGCGTGTCGTAGGCGTCCAGCTCCTTCAGGAAGCCGTCCAGGAACGCGCAGACGGCCTGGGCGTATCCCTCGGGCATGTCGGAGGCCACGCCGCCGGGGCGGATCCAGTTGTACGTCAGCCGTGCGCCGGTGTAGGCCTCCAGCAGGTCCAGCAGCCGCTCCCTCTCGCGGAAGGCATAGAGGAACGCCGTGGTGGCGCCGATGTCGGCGGCGTAGGTGCCGAAGAAGATGAGGTGGCTGGCGATTCGGTTCATCTCGCAGAGCATGACCCGCAGGTATTGCGCCCGTTCGGGCACGGCCATGCCGCCGATCCGCTCGATGGCCTGCGAGATGGCCAGGTTGCTGTTCAGCGAGGCGCAGTAGTCCAGCCGGTCCGTGAACGGCACAGACTGGCGGTAGGGCCGCGCGGCCATCATGCGCTCGAGGCCGCGGTGGAGGTACCCGATGACGGGCCTGCACGACTTCACGTACTCGCCGTCGAGGGCCACCATGAGCCGTAGCACACCGTGCGTGGACGGGTGCTGCGGCCCCAGGTTGATGGTCATGTCCGAACTGGTTGAGGCTCCCACTGCTGGCTGCATGGCGGTCAATTGGTCTCCTGCGGCCCGTGGAGCGGATCGCCCGAGAAGACGGGCACGTAGTCCTTGCGGAACGGGAAGCCCTCCCAATCCTTGGGCAACAAGATGCGCATGCGGGTCGGGTCGCCGGCATCCGGGTGCCCCACGATCTCGATGCCGTAGAGGTCGTAGACTTCGCGCTCGTGCCAGTTCATGCCGGGCCAGATGTCGGTGACGCTGGCGACGGCGGCCCCTTCGCGCTCCAGTTCGACGCGCAGCAGGGCGGTCTGGGAGAGCGTCGTGGACCAGAGGCGGTAGACGACCACGAACCGCTCGCCCGTGTCCCAGGCGAACAGGTCGCCGGGGTAGTCGAACCGCAACCCGTCGGCGTCGCGCAGGTGGAGGGCTGCCTGGTGCAGCGAAGCGGACGCTACCTGCAGGCGCAGCGTGCCGCCGTCCAGCGAGCAAGACTGCAGGCCGTCGCCCAGGGCCTTGCGAAGGGCGTCGAGGGCGGCCTCGGCGGGGGCGCTCACGCTTCGCCTCCGATGATGACCGGCTCGCGGGCGGGGACGGGCGCTCCGCGTCGCGTCAGCGCCTTCTCGTGGCGGATGCGCTCCTGCAGGTGTAGGATGCCGTTGATCAGGTTCTCCGGGCGGGGCGGGCAGCCATAGACGTAGACGTCGACAGGCACGAACTGGTCCACGCCCTTCACCACCGTGATGCTGTCGCGGTAAGGGCCGCCGGCCGAGGCGCAACCGCCCATGGCGATCACGTACTTCGGCTCGGGCATCTGGTCGTACAGGCGGCGGATGAAGGGGGCCATCTTCACCGAGACCCAGCCAGCCACGATCATCACGTCGGCCTGGCGGGGCGTGGCCCGGAAGAACATGCCGAAGCGGTCGAGATCATAGCGCGATCCCGCGGTGGCCATCATCTCGATGGCGCAGCAGGAGAGGCCAAAGGTGAGAGACCAGAGCGAGTTGCGCCGGGCCCACTGCGTCAGTCGGTCCAGCGGCGCCACGATGAGCGCGCCTCCAGGCACGGGCAGGCGCCAGGTATCGACTTCCTGCTGGGTCAACGGTTCGGCCATCTATTCCCACTCCAGGGCGCCGCGCTTCCACGCGTAGGCCCATCCGGCCAGCAGCAACGCCACGAAGATGAGCATCTCCGCCACGGCATAGGGCCCCTCAAGCTTGAACGCCACAGCCCACGGGTAGAGGAATGCGGCCTCGACGTCGAACACCACGAAGACCAGCGCGAACAGGTAGTAGTGGAGGTTGAACTGCCGCCAGGCGTCGCCCACGGGCAACGGGCCGCACTCATAGGTCTCCAGCTTGTCCGGGTTCGGCGCCGAAGGGCGCAGGATGCGCGAGATGAGGAGGGTACTCGCGATGAAGGCGAAGCCAGTAATGGTGAACATGGCCGCCGTCAGGTATGCGTTCATGCGGGTGCGCTCGGCCTCCTCTTCGTGTGGGCGTCCGACGGGTCCAGTCTAAGATACCTGCCGCGCCAAGACGGCCGCATCTCTGGATGCTGCTTTCGAGCAGTACGAGAGTGTGGCACGGTCTGCTCCCGCAGGCGTCCAGGTCGGCCGCAGCGGGCGCCGCCCGGGCCGCGCCTTACCCTGCTCTGCGTGGACGGGTAGACTGCCGGACGATACACGCCGACAGGAGCCTGCACGATGCACCCATACCTCCTCCAATCGCTCGATCGCTGCGTGGCGCGCTTCAGCGCCGACCCGCGCTGCCTGGGCCTGGCGCTGCACGGCTCCATCGGGCGCGGCGAGACCGACGCCTACTCAGACATCGACGTGGGCGCCGTGATCGAAGACGAGGCCTACGAGGCGGTGAAGGCGGAGATGCCCGGCCTCTGCGCCGAGCTCTTCGGACCCATCAGCATCTGGCTGCCCGAGGGCGATCGACCGAACTACTGCAACTTCGCGTTCCTCTTCGAGCATGGCTCTGAGCTGCTGCTGACGGACTTCGAGCTGATCTCGCGGTCGCTCTTCGTCGAGTGGCGGCGCCGCCCGGATCGCGTCATCCTCGACCGCACCGGGCTCCTGGCCGAGGTCCAGCAGATGGAACGTCCGGCCCAGGTGTTCGGCGACGCCCAGGCGGCCCACCTCATCGATACCTACTGGGTCTATGCCTACCTGGACGGCAAGTACTGGCGTCGGCAGGACATGTACAAGCTGCTCTTTGTGCAGCAGACCCTCTTCCAGCTCCACGTGCGGCTGCTCAACCTCCTCCGCACCGGGGCCGAGGGGAACTGGTGGGCGGGCGACGTGGCCCGCTTCACCACGCGCGACCGAACCCACCTGCGCGCCTACTTCTGCGTGGCGGGAAACACCGCGGCGGCGCGGGCCCTGGCCCGCTCGATCGACCTCTTCGCCGACGACGCCCGCGCCCTTTGCGCCCTCCGTGGCCTGGCCTACCCCGAAGCCCGCGAGCAAGCCGTCCGCCGCCACCTGCGCGACATGGGCCTACCCGTTAACTAACCCGCGGCTACGGCGCGGCGCGTGCCGGGAGGAGGCGTCGAGGTCTGGGGCCTATGCTAGAATGGGGGCGATGTTCTACTCGGCCATATGAAAGGTACCTAGTTGAGCCGCCACGGAGTTTTCCACCAAGCCAGTCATGTTGATGCGGGTACGCCCGATGCTACTCACTGCGGCCAAGTCCCCCGCTTTCGGCGTTCCATGCGAGCTTGTCTTAGCTGGATCGCAGCGGTGTGCGTAGCCCTCTTGGCCTGGGAAGCCATCCTGCAGGCCGTGTACTTCCGTCTACCACCCGATCGCCCTCATCGCGTACTCGGCACAGTGACGGCGCCCGGCACATACGTATCGATGCAAGAGGGTTTCTGCCGGGCGAGGATAGCCGCCGATGGGCTTCGTGGCGCCGACACTCCGCCGTCCAGGTCAGGCGAGTATCGGTTGCTGTTTGTCGGTGATTCGTTCACTGAGGCCCTGCAGGTACCCGACAGGGAGACGTTCGCCGAGAGGGCCGGCGTACTGGTGCGCAGCAAGGGCATGCCCGTGTATGTTGCGAATGCCGGCCACAGCGGAGCATTGGCAGCCACGCTCCTGGGGCAGGCCCCAGCCTATGCATCCATGGTGGCCCCTGACATCACCATCGTGCAGTTTCGGTCCGGTTCATTCGGACCAGAGGCCTATTCTGCAGGCAAAAAGGGCTACTACATCAACCGAACACCCCGCGGCCCAGAGGTCCGGTACGACGCGCCTCCGCGGTTGGGGTCGGTCGACAACGCTCTCCTGAACTGGCTACGCACTCGGTCTGTCGTCCGGCTTGCACGCCTGCAGGTGAAGCGCATCACCCAGAGGCGGCAGGCAGGGCCCGCAGTGACAGCCTCTGAAGCACCGGACCCAGTGGACCCTGCGGTGATCAGATGGGCGATTAAGGAACTCAAGCGTAGCTACGACCGCATGGTAGTGCTGTACATACCAACCGACTGCCGGAGCCGCGCGGTTGCATCTGCGCCAGATGAGGTCGCTCTCCGATCGGCGTGCGGCGAGATTGGCGTACCGTTCGTTAGTATGCGATCGGCATTTGCGGCGTGCCTGGATCGGCGACATGCGTTCCCGAATGGGTTTGACAACACCGCCCCCGGGGAGGGACATCTCAACCAAGTTGGGCATGACTTGGTTGCACATGAGCTGGCATCGGCCATCGCGAGAACATTATGATATTTTCCAGCATGGCGTACATTGTCATGTTGTCTGTGGCGATTGCAGGCGTTGCGATATTCCGAACAAATCGTTCGCGCAAGATATGGCTATTGATGTGCAGTGCATATTTCTACGCCTGTTGGGACGCCCGGTTCCTCCTCCTGCTTGCGCTACTGACCGGAGCGAACCACGCAGTTGCCCTCGCGGTATCGAGGCCGCCCACCCGGCACGCATCGCGCTGGCTTCGCCTGGGAATATGTTTTAACGTAACAATACTAGTGGTATTTAAGTATTACGATTTTTTTATGTCTGGCCTAACTGATATAATAGCATTTACCGGCACTAGCCTTCCACTGCTGCACTTAATACTTCCTGTTGGCATATCGTTCATGATATTTGAAGTAATAAGTTACCTGATCGATGTCTCCAAGGGGGAGTGCGAGCCGGCACCATCGTTGCTCGATCTTGGCTTGCTGGTCGCGTTCTTCCCGCACCTGATAGCCGGGCCCATCCTCAAACCGCGCCACTTCCTCCCTCAGTTGCAGGGGCCGATCACTGTGACGCGTAACGGTCTCGACCGCGGAGCTCAGATATTCGTGCTCGGCTTGCTGAAAAAACTGCTTGTGGCGGATCGCCTAGCTCCCTTCTGCGATCAGGTCTTTGCTGAACCGTCTATGTGGACGTCAGGCACTGTATGGCTTGCTGTAATCGCGTATGCGTTTCAGATTTACTGTGATTTCTCCGGCTACTCAGATATGGCGATCGGATCTGCATGCATGCTTGGTTTTGACTTGCCTTACAATTTCAGGTCACCTTATGTGGCATTAAACATTGCAGAGTTCTGGAGACGATGGCATATATCACTTTCTACATGGTTTAGGGAGTACTTATATTTTTCACTGGGAGGGAACCGGCGCGGCGTGGCGCGTCAGTACGCTAACCTGATGCTGGTGATGCTACTGTGTGGCTTGTGGCACGGCGCCAACTGGACATTCGTGCTCTGGGGCGGCTTGCACGGGCTTGGACTCATTGCCCATCGCGCGTGGGGACGATGTGTCCGTGTACCAGCAAGCGGGCCCCAGGTGCTGCTGAACTCGGTGAACTGGGTTCTTACCATGCTGTTCGTGGCATTCACGTGGGTCGTGTTCAGGTGCCAGCATGTCGACAGCATCGGCATCGTGATGCGGAAGATGTTGCTGCTTGGTCCTACGGGCGGCGTGGCATGGTACGCGACCGCGTTGCTGGTGATTGCTCCTGTCTTTGCAGTTGCGCACTATGTGGGGTCGAGACGCCCCGATTACCCTCGGCTGGATCTAGGGTCGTGGCGCGGTCAGGTCTGTGCGGTGTTCGTGCTGCTCGGGATACTGTACTTTGCTCCCGATAACACATCACCTTTCATATATTTCCAGTTCTAATCGGCGAGAGTGCCGTGCACTCATAAGCTACGGTCGGACATCTGAACCTCTCATCCGCCGCCACCTGCGCGACATGGGCCTACCCGT
Source organism: uncultured Chthonomonas sp. (assembly GCA_903951425.1). Lineage (GTDB taxonomy): Bacteria > Armatimonadota > Chthonomonadetes > Chthonomonadales > CAJBBX01 > CAJBBX01. Next base: position 832 of record CAJBBX010000056.1, on the reverse strand, counting down.
TAACTAACCCGCGGCTACGGCGCGGCGGAACCTTCTTCTTGGAGAGTCCGTCGTCATCGGCGAGGTTGGCGGGCTCATGCTCGCAGTAGAGGTACGGGTGCTCGCTGAGCACGGCGTCGCGAGTGATGAACCGCCCACCTGCGCGTCGGAGTACCGGGCGCCCACGTGCATGAGGCCGGCGTCGCCGTCGTTGCGGTAGCCCCAGTCGCCCGCGTACATGTAGGGGTTCGTGCTGCTGCCGGTGGTGCCTGCCACCTGCCCGAACGCCTCGAAGTTCACCGAGCCGGTCACGGTCTGGCTGGAGTTGGTAACGGTGCGCTCGGAGCCGTGGCCGTCGTACAGGGGGTACTCGGAGCCTCTGCGCAGCAGACCATTGCCCTGGCTGTACGCTTGCGTGTAGCTGCCGCCCTGCTTCTCGAGGACCATGCCGCCCGCGCCGTAGACGAACTCGGTGGTGGTGCCGCCCGCCGTGCGGCTGAACCGGCGACCCAGAGCGTCGTAGGCGAAGTCGGTGCTGGTCTGCCCCTGGGTGATCTGGGTAAGTTGGCCTTCGTAGTCGTAGCTCAGCGAGTAGGCGGTTCCGCCCAGCGTGCGGCCGGTCTGTTCACCATTGGCGTTGTAGGAGTAGCTGTTGGTGAAGCCGCCGGAGGTGGCCGTGAGCTCGTCGTCGGCGTTCAGCGTGAAGCTGGTGGTGTTGCCGCCCACGGTCTGCGCCGTGCGGTTGCCCACGCCGTCCAGGGTGTAGCTCGCCGTGAAGGCGTTGGTGCCGGTGCGGGTCTCGCCCGTCAGCCGCCCGATGCCGTTGTAGGTGTAGCTCACCGTGGAGTTGTCG
>CAJBBX010000055.1 GCA_903951425.1 uncultured Chthonomonas sp. | reverse complement strand
CTGGACAACGGCATGATGGTGCGGGAGACGGATGCCAACGGCGTCTCGCAGGCCACCTACCTGGCGGGCCTGCGCGGGCCCGAGTACCGGCGCGACGACGTGAACGGCGCCATCAAGTGGTACATATTCGATGGGTTGGGCTCGGTGCTGGCGGAGATGGACGGGTACACCGGCGCCCTCACCGCCTCCCGCAAGCTCGACGTCTACGGCGCTCCGCGCGCCACGCAGGGCACACCCAGCAGCAAGCATGCCTTCGTGGGCAACCTGGGGCATACCACCGAACCCGACACCGGCGGGCTCGTGTACATGCGCGCGCGGTGGATGGACCCGGTGACGGGGAGGTTCGTCAGCGAGGACCCGGCTCTCCAGGGGAGGAACTGGTTCCAGTACTGCTTCTCGAATCCAGTGAACGGCCTCGACCAGGATGGGCGCCGAGCGGAGTGGCAGGGCGAGCTCTGGATGCTGGCTATGCTAACGGCCACTACCGCGTTGGGTTTCTTGTACTTTGCACCCATAGAACCAGTGTGTGCGCGTGCTGCACTGCATATGGCATCGGCGGCGGTGCTGCTGTTCGGTGCAGTTGCAGTTGGTGGCTCAGGCAACCTTGCTGCTGACTTCGGCTGCTATGCCATGGCGGCCCTCATGACAGGGCCGGGTACGCTCTACACCTCAATGCTTGGGGAAGCTATGGCCGGAGTCAAGGCCGGTCAGTGCAGCCTTGCTTGGAAGGCCGTTGCTGCCACGTTCGTATACGGTCTCGCTGTGATGGGCGCCATGATGGCAACCGACTATGCGATGGAGCACGGCTGGTGAGTATCAGAGTTGCGCGACGTCATGGTCGAGGCGATGGCGTCTGGGTGCGCCGAGCGGCAGGAGCTGTGGTGCTCGCAGTACCTGGTGTACTGGCCATCATCAGTTGGATCGAACCGAACGTGGTGTCGCACCGGTCCGCAAGCGCGGCAATGGGCATTGCGACCGTGGCGATGGCTGCGCGGTGCCTTCTTGAGTTCCTACTAGCGGGCCGAGCGTCGTCGAGAGACCGCAGAAAGGGGCACTGCCCATGAGCCAATTGCGACGCAAACCTGTCGACAGTCGCCCGCCGGCCTCAGTCGCGGCGGTCGAGTCAACACCTGGGACTCGCAGAACCGCCTGCGGCAGTGCGTCTACGGCACAACGGTCAGCCAGTTCACCTACGGCTCAGACGGCCTGCGCCGGGCCTCCAACGTCAACGGCACCATCCGGAAGTACATGCTGGACAACGGCATGATGGTCCGTGAGACCGACAGCAACGGCGTCTCGCAGGCCACCTACCTGGCGGGCCTTCGCGGTCCGGAGTACCGGCGCGATGACGTGAACGGCGGCATCAAGTGGTACGTCGGAGCCTGCCCTGAGGAACGAAGGGACGGCCTGGGTTCCGTGCTGGCCGAGATGGACGGGTACACCGGCACCCTCACCGCCTCCCGCAAGCTCGACGTCTACGGCGCTCCGCGCGCCACGCAGGGCACGCCCAGCAGCAAACACGCCTTCGTGGGCAACCTGGGCCACACCACCGAGCCCGACACCGGCGGGCTGGTGTATATGAGAGCGCGGTGGATGGACCCGGTGACGGGGAGGTTCCTGAGCGAGGACCCGGCGCGCGATGGGGCGAACTGGTATGGGTATTGCCGGGGGAATCCGGCTGGTATGGTCGATCCGGACGGTCGATCACCGCTCGACGTAGCGGGCATGCTGGACTACCTGCGGTCGTGGGGCATTGACCTGTCGGGCGGCAACGCGGCGTGGCAGGCGATCTTCCGGTATGGAGGATCAATGGCCACAATCGCGGGGATGGCGGCGCTCGGGATAGTATGCATCACGGGGGGAGTGAAGGCGAGCGCGTTGGCGTTGGCCGCAGGCCTGGCGAGCCCTCTGGCCGGGGCGGCATGGGCATTGGCATCAGTCGCCGCCATCGTGTTCGGCTTGGCGCTGGTCACTTCGGCTGCGGCGCTTGCGATTTGCGAGTCGATTGACTATATGTCCACGGAGCCAGCCGACTACGCCGGCGGAAGGTCGCGGTACCGTCCATGATCCCGGCACACAAGCCGATGGGTAGCCGCCGATGACCGCGCAACTGAGCCCGTACCTGACCATTGTCGGCTGGAGCGGCATTCTCATCAGTCCCGTCTTCGTGATCTGCGCCCTGCTAGGGCGTCGGATCAGCCGACCCGCGACCCTTCTAGGCCTGTACTGCGCCTGCCTAACGGGCTTTGGCGGCGCAGCGATACTACTCACATGGGGTGATGTCCGCTCAGCTTCAGGTGCCACGCTATGCTGGTTCGTG
>CAJBBX010000054.1 GCA_903951425.1 uncultured Chthonomonas sp. | reverse complement strand
TAGGGCCGCGCCGATCGAGGCGGCCCTGGGGCCCGGGCGCCGCGCGGTGATCTGGGTGCAAGGCTGCGCGTCGCGTTGCGCCGGTTGCATCGCGCCGGAGGCGTGGGACCCCGCCGCCGGCGCTGGGCCGGCCTCTACGTCGACCCAGTGGGCGGCCCCCAATCTGGCGGGAGTGCCGTCCGAGGCGGGCTTCCGCGGCCGGTTCGAGGCGTGACTCGCGGATCGGGGAGTGGGTCTGAGACCACAGCCCGGTGGGTAGACTGCTGGTACCGGTTCGGTCGCCGGACCGACTGCCGCTCTGATCTGCTGGAGGCACTGCCGATGCATCGAACCCCGAAGTACGGCTCTGTGCGCCTGCGCGCCGTCCCACGATATCATTGTCGCTGAGGAAGGGAATCCGCCGCCGGCCGTCGAATAGTCGATAGTTGGATCGATGGCTCTGTCGCAGCACGATGCCGTTTTCCCTCTGGTCGCTACTGGGCACAATACACCGCCAGCCCGCCGAGGACTGTTCCACCAAAAGCGGCAGGAGCACTCGACATGGGGAGATCAGCAGAGGCGCTACGCGATCAGGGACTCGGTTTCCCGGCCGAGGACGCGGTCGCGCCTGATGAGGTCGTTCGGGTAATGGACCGGGTGCATACCCTGGACGTTGCCGCGTTTGAACCGTCATTCCTGGTCAGGACACTCGAGCGACGTGCGCAGGCCACAGGGTCTGTCTCGGCACTGGATTACCTGACGCAGCGCCTGGTTCAGGACCACGCAGAAGCTACGGCATTTCACCGCTCGCTTCGCGTGAGCTACACGTCGTTCTTCCGGGACCCGTTCACGTTCGCCCTGCTCGAGAGTCGGGTCATCCGGGACCTTATGGCTGATACAACGAGGCCCAATCGCGGTGCTCTGCGGGTATGGTCCGCCGGATGTGCCACCGGGCAAGAGGCCTGGTCGATGGCCATCCTGCTGGATGAGCTGGCGTCATCTCCAGAGCAGCATAGAGCATGGCGCATCTTCGGCACCGATCTTTCCGAATCCGATCTGGCCGTCGCGAACTCCGGGGTCTATTCGGCTGAAGAGGTAAGCAATGTCCGCCTGCGCCACCTCAACGCCTGTTTTACCCGGCAAGGCACTGCCTTCGCCGTGGCAACGCGCCTACGAGAGCACGTTGGTTTCGCCCCATACGATCTGCTCGACGCTACCACGACGTGCCCACCCGCCAGCATCTTCGGTGGCTTCGACCTCGTGCTGTGCTGCAACGTCTTGCTCTACTACCGCCGCGCGCAGCAGAGCCTGATCCTTGACAAGCTCGTGGGCTGCCTGGTCCCTGGCGGATATCTAGTCGTCGGCGAGACGGAACGACAGATTGCCCAGACCTCAGCGCGCATCGCCGAGGTGCCGGCGCAGGCCCCGACGTACCGGGTTCGCAAGAGGTGATGCCCGTGTGTCCACAGTCCAGCCCCTGGAACGAGCGATGCGTTGAGATCATCTCTACTGCCGGTTGGCGCACTGAGAACCGTGGCGGCGGAGGCGAGCGTACGGTGGCAGGAGTACCCGCCGGATATAGCAATCCCCCCGGGTTTATTCAACCGACACGTGAGTGGGTCACATGGCCATGCAGTCAATACTAATGCACAACGTCAAGATTAGTTATCGTTTATATATCGCTCTGGGCCTCATCCTGGCCCTGATGGCCAGCCTTGTCTGGGAGTCCGTGACGCAGACCAATGCGCTGTGGACGCAGACCCAGACGATGTACGACCACCCACTGAAGGTCAGAAGGGCCGTAGGCGCCTTTGAGACCGAGGTCACTGCCATACACCGAGACATGCGCGGCCTGATGCTGGCCGGCAGTCAAATGGAGATAGAGGCTCTACTAGCCCAGATCGAGGCCAGCCAGGCCAATGCTTTCCGGCAACTCGATGCGCTGGAGGATCGCTACCTTGGACCCGCTGAGGACGTCACGGCCCTGCGTGCGGAGTTTGTGCGATGGAACACCATCCGCGACGAGACCATCAGGCTGCTGCGCGCGGGGAGGGTCAGGGAGGCTACTGCTCGCACCAAGCCCAACGCGGTTGGCGGCGCGCAGGCGCAGAAGCTGTATGGGAAGACGTCTGCTTTGGACAGGTTCTCAAGGAGCAAGGGCGATCAGCTGTTCCAGCAGGCCACCTCACTCAACGCGAGCCTGCACCGACGGCTCGTTCTGTACGCTTGCGCCTCCCTGTTCCTCGTGCTGCTGATCGCCTATCTTCTGGTCACATGGATCAGAGCGCCACTCCAGCAGATCACCGCTGCCGCAGACAGGTTCCGGATGGGTAGCTTGGATGCCCGCAGTGGCTATAGCTCGACCAACGAGTTCGGAGCCATGGCGCAAGCGTTCGATGCCATGGCGGACACCATCCAACTTGAGATGTCCGTTAACGAGAAGGCGGCGCAGCTTACGGGTGCACTGATGAAGGAGATGGATGCCAGGGCCTTCTGTAGGGACATGCTCGCCAGCCTGATGGCACACACCGGCTCCCAGATTGGGGCTGTGTACCTGCTGAACCCGCAGCGGTCCGCGTTCGAGCACTTCGAGTCCATCGGGCTAGGTGATGGCGTAAGAGCGGCGTTCTCAGCCGAGGCAAGCGAAGGCGAATTCGGCGTTGCGCTGGCAACGGGACAGATGCAGCATCTCGCTGCTATCCCTGATGACACCGCCTTCACATTTGCCACAGTCAGCGGCAGTTTCCGCCCCAAGGAGATCATCACCCTGCCGGTCCGCGCGGACAATCAGACCACGGCGGTGATCTCACTGGCCAGTGTCCGCGCGTACGATCACCATGCGATCAGACTCGTGGCGGAGGTCTGGGCCACGGTGGCGGCACGGCTAAGCGGGGTGCTGCTGTTCAGGCAAACCCAGGACTTTGCCGGGCGACTTGAGACGCAGAACGAGGAACTGGAGGCACAGAAGGCGGAGCTGACGACCCAGGCCACCGAGCTCATGGCGTTGAACGCGGAGTTGGAGACCCAGAGCCGCGAACTGGCGCAGGCGAGTCGCGCAAAGTCGGTCTTCTTGGCGAATATGAGCCATGAACTGCGCACACCACTGAACTCGGTGATCGCGCTCTCCGGTGTGCTTGACCGGCGGCTGATAGGCAAGGTCGAGGAGGAGGAGCATGGCTACCTCAGGATCATTGAGCGGAACGGTCGACAGCTGCTGACCCTGATCAACGATATCCTGGACCTGTCGCGCATTGAGGCCGGACGCGAGGAGGCTTGCCTCAGCGAGTTCTCGCTGCAGGAGCTTGTCGCGGAGGTGGTAGAGACGCTCGATCCCCTCGCCCAAGAGAAGGGGATATCGCTGGGAAGCAGGATTGAGAGTGACCTGCCGTACCTTGTCAGTGACCGTGAGATGGTGCGGCACATTCTACACAACCTTGCGGGCAACGCGGTGAAGTTCACGCCGACCGGATCGGTGGAGATCACGGCCAGTCAGACTACGAGTGAGATCAGGATCGCAGTTGCCGACACCGGCATCGGTATCGCGGCAGACGCGCTGTCCCGTATCTTCGAGGAGTTCCATCAGGTCGACGACAGCGCCTCACGCAGCTACGAGGGCACCGGCTTGGGTTTGGCCATCGCGCGCAAGTACGCCCGGTTGCTTGGCGGCGACGTTTCCGTTGCTAGCGTGCCGGGCCGGGGATCCACCTTCACGGTTCAGTTACCCCTGTGCAGCCGCCTTGAGCAGGATGCCGGGCCCAATGTGAGCCATGAGCCCGGGGCGGCTGCCGTGGAACCGGTAGCCCCGGCGGCTGACCGCGCCGGCCGCCGGATCCTGCTCGTCGAAGATTCCGAGGCCATCGTTGTCCAGATGACCGAGATGCTGACCGAAGAGGGCTATACGATCCGAACTGCAAGGACCGGTGTTGAGGCCCTGGCTCGGATCGCCGAGGAGCTTCCTGATGCGGTGATCCTCGACCTGATGATGCCGGAGCTTGACGGGTTCGGGACGCTCCGGGCGATTCGCGACACGGACCGGACCGAGAGACTGCCGGTGCTTATCCTAACGGCCCGCCAAGTGACCAAAGATGAGCTTGCGTTCCTGCGGCACAACCACATCCACCAGCTGATCCGCAAGGGCGACATCAGTCGCGAAGACCTTCTTACCGCCGTTGCGGCGCTGTTCGCACCATCCGCGCCGGCGCAGGCAAGCCCTGCCCCGCCCGGCCGCCGCCGGATCGGGTCCGGTATGCCGAGAGTCCTCGTGATCGAGGACAACCCCGATAACCTGCGCACGCTCCGGGCCCTGCTACAGGAGACCTGCACCGTGTGCGAAGCCTACAACGGCCAACGAGGCCTGGAACAGGCCAGGGCCCAACGCCCAGACCTGATCCTCACGGATCTGGCCATGCCGACGATGGACGGGTATGCGACTCTGGACGCCTTTCGTGCGGACGCCTCCCTGCGCGACATCCCGGTGGTGGCCGTAACCGCCGATGCCATGAAGGGCGCACGGGAGTACATCCTGTCCCGAGGCTTTGACGGATACCTCTCCAAACCCATTGAGGCCGAGACACTCAAGAGGCTGATCGACGAGGTGCTCATCGGACATGAGTGACGCCATGAAGCTGCTGGCCATTGACGACAAGGCCGACAACCTGACCACGTTGCGAGCGGTGGTGCGCGATGCTCTTCCGGAGGCGGTCGTACTGACGGCCACCGACGGCCTGACCGGGATCAGCCTGGCCGCCGCCGAAAATCCGGACGTGATCCTGCTCGACATCGTCATGCCCGGCATGGACGGTTTCGAGGTGTGCCGCCGCCTCAAGGCCGACGAACGACTCCGCGACATCCCGGTCCTCTTCGTCACAGCGCTCCGAGCCGACACCGCCGGTAGGGTTAAGGCGTTGGAGGTCGGCGCCGATGGGTTCCTGAGCAAGCCGCTGGACCGCATTGAGCTTGTCGCGCAGATCCGAGCCATGGTCAAGGTGAAGGCGGCTAACCGTAGCCTTCGGGTCGAGAAGGAGCGACTGGAAGCCCTCGTCGCCGAGCGCACGGCAGAGGTGCAGCGAAGCGAGGCGAGACACAGCGCCATGTTCGAGAACATGGCGTCAGCCAGCTGTATTGACGAGATCATCTACGAGGACGGACGCGCGGTCGACTATCGGATTCTGGACATCAACCCGGCCTTTGAGCGACTCACTGGAATCCTACGCCAGAACGCGCGTGGCGCTCTGGCATCGGAGCTCTACGGCACTGGACATGCGCCATTCCTGGACGTGTACAGCAGGGTCGCCGAGACGGGTACGCCGGCAGAGTTCCAAGCTTGGTTTGCACCGATCAAGAAGCACCTGCACATCACCGTGGGATGCCCGGAACCGGGGTATTTCTCGACGGTGTTTACGGACATCACCGAACGTAAGCAGGCCGAGGAGGCCGTCTGGAGTTCCCGTGAACTGTACTCATCGCTGGTTGAGAACCTGCCGCAGAGTGTGTTCCGCAAGGACCGCGAAGGCCGCTTCCTTTTCTGTAATCAGCGCTTCTGCGAGACCACCGGGCGTGCCTACGACGAGATCATCGGCAGAACCGACGCTGATCTCTTTCCGCCCACACTTGCCCAGACGTACCGGCAAGACGACGTTCGCGTGGTGGAGTCGGGACAGCCTCTGGACCACGTAGAGGAGCACGTGGGCGTCGACGGCAGGGCCTCGTTCGTCCAGGTGGTCAAGACACCGTTGCGCGATGCGTCAGGAGCTGTAGTCGGAGTCCAAGGCATATTCTGGGACATCACTGAGCGCAAGCGGGCGGAGGAGGCGCAGGCGCGGCTGGCGCAGGAGTGGCAGACCACTTTTGACGGCGTCACGGATGCCATCTGGCTGCTCGATGCCGATCAGCGCATACTGCGCGCCAACCGGGCGACCGAGACCATCTCCGGCTGCACGGCAGACGCGATGACCGGTAAGCACTGCTGGGAGACCTTGCACAACACGCGAGAGCCTATCGCCGACTGCCCGATGGTGCGGGCCCGCCGAAGCCTGAGACGCGAGCAGACGGAAATGCAGGAGGGTGAGAGGTTCTACCAGGTGACCGTGGATCCAATCCTGGACGCCAATGGCAAGCTGACCGGCGCCGTTCACATTGTCAGTGACATCACAGAGCGCAAGCAGGCTGAGGCTGCGCTACGCACGAGCGAAGAACGGTTCTCTACCATATTTCGCACAAGTCCAATGGCTATAGCCCTTACACGCGTACACGATAACATTCTTGTCGATGTTAATTCTGAATGGGAGTACATTACAGGTTATTCACGGCAGGATGCCGTTGGGCGTACGGCCATGGAGATCGACCTGTGGGTGGAACCTGCCGTACGTCGAACAATGGTTGAGGCCCTGCACAGGCATGATTCCGATGCCCGTGAAGCGCAGATTCGCCGCAAGACCGGCGAGCTACGGGACCTGTCGATGCTAGCAGTCATCGTGAACCTGGATGGCCACGACTGCCTGCTGTCCATGGCGCAAGATATCACAGACCGTAAACATCTGGAACATGAACGTCATCAGTTATTCTTGTTAGCAGAAAGCAGTACTGAGTTCATCGGCATGTGCGATCTCGCCATGACACCGTTCTACGTTAATCCTGCCGGCCGTCGCATGGTAGGCCTGTCTGACATGGCGTCTGCCTGCCGTGCCAACGTCCTAGACTATCACTTCTCTGAAGACAGGGCCTTCATACGAGATGAGTTCTACCCTCGTGTCCTCAGGGATGGAGACGGTGAGATTGACATTCGCCTTCGCCACTTCCATACGGGTGAGCCTATCTGGATGCACTACTACCTCTTTGCTGTTCGCGATAGCACCGGCCAAGCCATCGGTTGGGCCACGGTCAGCAGCGACATCACCGAGCGCAGGCTGGCGGAGGAGGAGAAGGAGCGGCTGCAAGCTCAGCTTGCCCACGCCCAAAAGATGGACTCCGTGGGCCGGCTGGCCGGTGGCGTTGCGCACGATTTCAACAATATGCTTATGGCTATTCTTGTCAATGTAGAGTTGGCCCAGGAACAGATCGGGCCGGACCATTCCCTGTACACCCACCTTGTCGAGATCCAGGACGCGGCCAAGCGCTCCGCCGACCTCACGCGACAGCTGCTGACCTTTGCCCGCAAGCAGACCGTGGCGCCCAAGGTACTCGACCTGAATGAGACCGTGGAAGGGACCCTGAAGATGCTACGGCGGCTCATCGGCGAGCACGTCGGGCTAATCTGGCGCCCGGGCGCCGATCCAGGACACGTCTTTATCGACCCTTCGCAGGTGGACCAGATTCTTGCGAACCTGTGTGTCAACGCACGTGACGCCATCGCCGATACGGGCGAGATCACCATTGAGACAGGTAGCGCCACCTTCGACCAGGATTACTGCGCCCGATACGCGCACTGCGTGCCCGGAGAGTATGTCCTGCTATCTGTGACCGACAACGGTTCCGGCATGGATGCAGCAACGCTCGGCCACCTGTTTGAGCCCTTCTTCACGACCAAGGAACTGGGCAAGGGCACAGGCCTGGGCCTGGCCACGGTCTTCGGTGCGGTCAAACAGAGCAACGGGTTCGTCGACGTCAGCAGTGAGCCAGGCAACGGAACGACCGTCAGGATCTACCTGCCGCGCCACATGGATCGAGCCAAACCCCAGGCCAAACAGACGGCGGTGGAACCGGTCAAGGGCACCGAGACCATTCTGCTCGTGGAGGACGAGTCCGCGATCCTGAGGTCGATGACGATGATGCTGGAGAGCATGGGCTACGCCGTACTTGCCGCCGTCACGCCGCGAGATGCCATCCGACTGGCCGGGGAGTACCACGGCGCAATCGACCTGCTCGTGACCGATGTCGTCATGCCCGAGATGAACGGGCGCAACCTGGCAGAGAGCATCCGAGCCCTTCGCCCTGGAATCAGGTGCGTGTTCATGTCCGGCTACACCGCTGATGTCATCGCCCAGCGCGGGGTGCTGAACCAGGGCGTGCACTTCCTGCAGAAGCCCTTCACCAAGCAGAACCTCGCTCAGAAGGTCAGGGAAGCGCTGGACAGTCAGTAACCCATCGCACTGGGGCGCAAGGGAGGGTGCAGCATGGCCCGCCGCGAACGGACAGGCCGGTTGCTTCGCTATCCGTACGGCAATGCCGAGATGCACGCCGCAGGTCCCTCTGTGGACGCCGCGAACCAGCGACCCAGCCATGCGCCGGGTCACTGGGCTGACCGAGGAGGATGCTCTGCGTGTGGTCCGCGACATCGCGGTTACCCTGGCCTACCTGGCCGAGCAGGGAGCCGTGCACCGCGACGTCAAGCCCGCCGATATCCTCCCGGTGGGGGATATCTGGAAGCTCGGCGACTTCGGCCTGGTAGGGCCGACCGGGGCGGGTACCGGGCAGTCGGCCTCGCCCACGAATGCCACAGTCATGGCCACCAGCCGGCGGGGTACTCCCGCCTACATGTCTCCGCAGATGCTGGCCGGCGAGGTCGACGCCCTCTGCGACGTCTGGGCCCTGGGCGCCGTGCTGCAGGAGTGCCTCACGCGGAAGCTCCCGTACACGGCCCGGGATGAGAACGAGTTGACGATGCTGGCCCTGACAACTGAGCCGACCATCGCCACCGACCTGCCGCCGGCGGCACTCGCCATCGTGCAGGGATGCCTGCGCAGGGACGCCGATGCGCGCCTTACACCGCAGGAGCTCTGCGCCGCCCTCGCTCCCCACGAGCCGCTGGCCGTGGTCATGGAGCCGGAGCTAACTCCTCCTCCGGCATCGGCTGACGGGCCGGAATGGTTCGCCGGCGCGCAGGACGGCACGATCTTAGTGCTCGTTCCGGCGGGCGAGTTCCTCGCGGGCGGCCCAGACCGCCGAGGCGTTCCGCCGCTACGCCACGCTGGGCCGCGCAGTCGCCGCGCCGATCGGCGACCTGCTGGTCCGCCCGGCGATGCAATCACCGACAACACAGCCCGACCGCCTGCTCCGAGCCGCCGACGCACCCGATGAGACCGAGGTCGGGGAGGAGGGCGGCCTCCGCGGCCTCATCAGCCGCCTGGGCCGCCTGCTGCGCGGCGGGTAGCGTGGGGCCTGCGCCCGGAAACGCTCGGGTACGCTATCAAATCGATCCGGAGGGTTGGTTGTCACAGGGCCTCCGAAGGCCCGGAATCCACCATGCGCATCACTTACGCCGCCCGCCGGCAACTGAACGAGCTGAGCGACAAAGTCGCGGCAAAGATCGACGTCGTCCCCACCACCGACGCCCGCGACGCGCTGCTGAAGGCGCTGTGTGACTGACGTGTGCGGCGCCCCGGCCATGCTCCGCGTCGCACATAGGGCCGCGCCGATCGAGGCGGCCCTGGGGCCCGGGCGCCGCGCGGTGATCTGGGTGCAAGGCTGCGCGTCGCGTTGCGCCGGTTGCATCGCGCCGGAGGCGTGGGACCCCGCCGCCGGCGCCCTCGAGCCGGTGGACCAGGTGGCAGGCTGGCTCCTTGCACGGCCCGACATCGAGGGCGTCACCCTCTCGGGCGGCGAGCCCATGCTGCAGGCCGCCGGCCTGGCTGCCCTGATTCGGCATGTGCGCCGCCGCCGCGATCTGGGTGTCATCTGCTACACAGGTTTCGTGATGCCGCCTCCGGACAGCCCGCACGGCGTCCCGCTGGACCTCGACGGCCCAGCCGCCGACCTGCTGGCCCGGGTGGACCTGCTGATCGACGGGCCCTACGTTGAGTCGCTCCATGCCGACCTTCTCTGGCGCGGTTCCGGCAACCAGCGGCTCATCGCCCTGACCGATCGCTACCGCGACCTGCTGCCGGCCGTCGGCTCGCGCGATGACAGTGGCGCTGGGCTGGTCTGCAGCGTCGATGCGGAGGGCGGGCCCCATCTGGCGGGGGTCCCATCCGAGGCGGGCTTTCGCCGCCGGTTCGAGGCTTTGCTTGCCGATAGGGGAGTGGACCTGAAGCCAGTGCGCGGTGGGTAGACTGCTTAGAGCGGCTCGGCCGCCTGACCGACCGCTGCTCTGATCTGCTGGAGGTGCTGCCGATGAGTGGAACACCGAAGTACGGTTGCGTGCGCCTACGCGCCGCCCAAGAGGCTGCGCTGAGGGAGGCGCGGCGCGTGGCCGCCGAGGCCGAGCGGCTCGACCGTCTCGAGGCGGAGGCGCGGGAACGAGCCCGCCTGCTCGACGAGGCGCGAGGCCGCGCCGACGAGCGCAGGCGCAAGGCTCTCGCCGGCCTGGCAGGACGCTCAGCCACCGTACCCGCAGCCGAGCTACGTGCCCTGGAGACCCGATGCCGCGACCTTGAAGCACGTCTGGCCCAGGCGCGGGACCTGGCGGACATCGGGGCTGCGGAAGTGGTTCTTGCCGCCGTGCTGGCCCAGGCCGACCGTTGCGAGGCGGAAGAGGCCCGCCGTCGCGAGGAGGAGGCTCGCCGCCGCGAAGGCGCCCACCGCGCCGCCGCTGAGGCCGCTTCGGTCGTCGCCGGGCTACAGGGCGATCCGGCCCTCGGGCGCTGGCAGTACCACCGCTTCGCCGACGCCCAGGCCCTTGCCTCCGCCGCCGAGGCCGCCGCCAACCAGGGCGACTGGTCAAGGCCGGAAGTCGAGCTGCAGGCCCTGAAGGCGTTGGCCGACCAGATGCTGGCCGCCGCCGACGCCGCCCAACTCCGGGCCGGTCGCCGTGACGTCGTGGCGGCAGCCATCGCGGACACCCTTGCCGAGATGGGCTTCATGGTCTCCGCGCCCGTGCCGCAGAGCCGCGAGCATCCATCGTCCGACGTGGTCTTCCGAGCAGCCAACGCTGCGGGGCGGGCCATCGACGTCAGCGTCCCTGTCGAGGGCGCCGTCTACTACACGGTGGACGGCTTCCCACACACCTCCGAACCCATGGCCGACGGCGGCGCCGCTCCCGCCTGCGACCAGGCTGAGGGCATCCTCAACGAGATGCGGGGCAGGCTGGCCGATGAGCGCGGAGTGGACTCCGACGAGATCCTCTGGGAGGGCAAGGGCGATCCGGATCGGCGCCTGCGCAGGGCCGATGAGCTACCCTCGTCCGGTAACGCACGGGAGCGACGGCTATGAGCGCCGCCACGTCACGCTGGGTCACGGAGTTCCAGCGCCAGATCACCCGCCGCAAGCACGTGGTCCTCTATGGCAACATCCACGACCAGTTCCTCTGGCGCGGGAGCTACCTGCCGGTGCACGACGTGCTGGCGGCCCTCTTCGCCGAGACGGGCTTCGAGCTATACATCCGTTACGATCCGGTGGACGGGCTGCAGTTCGATCCACCCTCGGCTCGACGTTCGAGCGCCGACGGCGCCGGCCTGCCGGATGCCCCGCGCGAGCGGTTCGACGAACTGGTCCGGCGCGGCATGCCCGGCCTCACGCATGAGCAGCTGGGTCAGGAGCCCATAGCGGCCCCCCGCCCGACGCCGCCGGCCGACCCCACGGCGCCGCCGGCCCGCGTCGTTCCCGGCGCAGGCAGGCCACCGGACCTACGCCGTATGCCCGCAGACGAGGCATTCGGCGCCATTCGCTCCTGTTTGGCGCAGTCTGTCAGCAGCGTGGCTGCAGTCATTGACCTCGGTGACATGCTCACCACGGACCCGGCGCGCTACTCCGCCGACGAGCGCGGCGCGCTCATGCGCCTCCACCGGTGCATGCTGGAGGCGCTGCCCACCTCCACCGGACCTGCGCGAGGCTACCGCAACACCGTCGTGTTGCTAGCCGGCGACCTGGGACGGGTGCCCGCCTGGGTCTACCATGAAAACCCCTACGTCGCCCTGGTGCAGGCCGCGCGGCCCGATCGCGACGAACGCAAGCAGTTCGCGCTCTCCTTCCTCCGGCCTGTGGCGGGCGCCGGGCTGAGTGGGTTCTGCGGTGGTGACGGCATCTCGGACGACAAGCCCGTAGCCGGCGGCCCATCGCCGCTGGACCAGGTTGCCGAGGAGTTCGCCGACCTGACCGACGGGTTCCAGGCCATCGATCTGGAGGCCCTCCGTCACACAAGCTGGCAGGCCAAGCTCCCGGTGGGCCGCAAGCAGATGGCTCGGCTCATCGACTTCTTCAAGTTCGGGCTCCGCGAAGACCCCTGGGAGAGCCTGGGGGTTGACAAGGTAACGGGCGCGACCGAGATCCTCGGAGGGCGCGTCATCGGGCAGCCCAAGGCCGTGCGGGCGGTGACCGACATGCTGACGGCTGCGCGGGTCGGCGTCTCCATGGCGGCCGGCTCGGGCAGCGGCAAGCCCAAGGGCGTCTTCTTCTTCGTCGGCCCTACGGGTGTTGGCAAGACGGAGCTGGCCAAGGCCGTCACCCACCTCGTCTTCGGCGACGAGCGCTCGTTCGCACGGTTCGACATGTCGGAGTACAAGGAGGAGCACGCAGCCGAGAAGCTGGCCGGCGCGCCGCCCGGCTTCGTAGGCTACGAGGAGGGCGGCCAGCTCACCAACCGCGTGCTGGAGCGGCCCCACAGCATCCTCCTCTTCGATGAGATCGAGAAGGCCCACCCGCGGGTGCTGGACAAGTTCCTGCAGATCCTCGAGGACGGGCGGCTCACCGACGGCAAGGGGCAGACCGCCTACTTTCACCAAACCGCCATCATCTTCACCAGCAACATCGGCGCGTCGGACCAACCCCTGCCCTACAGCTCCGAGGTTCGCCCGGGGATCATCGAGCTGGCCCGCCGTCGCGGCGCCGCCGACCTGAGCTATGCGGAGGTCGAGCGCCACTTCCGCGACGAGGTGAACTGGTACTTCACCAGCCGCATCGGCCGCGCGGAGCTGCTGAACCGGTTCGGCGACAACATCGTCGTCTTTGACATCCTGCGCCCCCAGTACGTGGACGGCATCGCCGACAAGTTCCTCAAGCAGCTGGCCGAAGCCGGGCGCGAGAAGTATCGGCTCGATCTGCGGTTCGACGCTTCCCTCTTCCGGCACCTCCGCGCGAGGATGGAGGAGGAGGGCAACCTGCTCTTCGGCGGGCGCCGCATCAAGTCGCTGTTAGAGACGCTGGTGGAGCGGCCGCTGAACCGGCGCCTCTTCGAGGCAGGCGCCGCGCTGCAGCAGGCGGCCGGCCGCATCGTAACGCTGCGCCTGACGGATGACGGCGCGTTGGAGGTCGAGGGTGTTTGATCTGGAGCTCAAGTGGGACCGTCCGGCCAGGGCGGGCAACAACGACACCAAGCATGTGCTACGCATCCGGGTCCAGCCGCGGCAAGGCGGCCGGAGCCTGCCGTTGCGGCTCGCCGTCGCGCTGGACACGAGCGGGTCCATGGACGGCGCCAAGCTGGAGGGAGCGCGCACGGCCTGCCTCACCGTGGCCGAGCAACTCAGGCCGCAGGACCGGCTGTCGCTGGCGGCCTTCTCCACCACTGTGCAGCCGCTGCTTGCGGGTCAGGCCGGCGGCCCCGGCGCCCAGGCCGAGGTCCGGCGCGCCATCGGGTCGCTCACGGCCGCCGGCATCACGCGGACCGAGTTGGCGCTGGAATGGATCCTCAAGGCCCTGCCGCGCGAGGCCGGCGTGGCGCGTGTGGGGATCCTCATCAGCGATGGGCACGCCACCGACGCGGCCGGCAAGAAGCTGACGGACACGGCGCCCCTCGTGGCCTCCGCGAGCGGCATCGGACAGGCGGGCGTCACGCTCTGCGCCGTGGGGCTGGGCTCCGCCAAGCAGTTCGATACGACCTTCCTCACCGACCTGGCCGACCACGGGCGCGGGGCTTTCCTCTTCGCCGATGGCGCTACCACGCTCAGCGGCGAACTGCAGCAGCAGCTCGGCGTGGCGCAGAGCGTGGGCGTCTCCGACGCTCGGCTCACGGTCGCGGTTCGGAAGGCGGGCCTGCGCGTGGCCGAGGCCTGCGTCGCCCAGCCCGAGTTCCGGCCGCTGGAGTGGTCCGAGGGGCAGGGCTCGCAGAGCGCCGGCGTGGGCGACCTGGCCGCCGCGCAGCCCACCGACCTGCTGCTCCGGGTCACGGCGCCTCCTGGCGGCTTCGGCGCCCCTACGGGCCCGCAAGAGGTCCTGCAGGTCGCTGTAGAGGGCGGTGGAGCCTCGGCCGCCGCCACTGCCTCGCTGGAGTGGGCCGCCTCCCTGACCCGCGGCCAGACGGTCAACGACGACGTGGAGCGCGAGCGCAACGAGTGGGATATGCGGCTCTATGCCGACCTCGTGCAGCGGGCCACCGACCCGCACCATACCGCCGAGCTGCTGCAGGCGCAGGCCACAGCCGCCGCCGCCGCCGGGCGCCCCGAGATCGCGGCCTCCGCCACCGGCCAATTGGAGGACCTCCGCAAGACCGGCAACCTCGACCTGGACCGCTCCACGCGCACGCTGGCGGCGGGCCGCAAGCAGGGAGGCAACGCATGACGGGTTTCGGCCAGGACATCATCCCCGGGATGCAGCCCTCCCTGGTTCCCTCGGGTCTCCGCGTGCTGAACGGCCCCGCGTCGGGCCGCGTCTTCAGCCTGGCCGGCGATCCGCTGATCGTGGGCCGCTCGGACCCGCCCGCCGGCACCGTCGATATCGACCTCACCGAGTGCGAGCTGGGCCAGACCCCCGTCGTCTCCCGTCGCCACTGCGAGCTGCGGCGGGCCGCCGGGCGCCTCACCGTGGTGGCGCTGCTGGACCGCAACGGGACCTACGTCAACGGCAGCCGCCTGCTCCACGCCGTGACCGACCAGCCCTCGGCGCCGGTGGAGCTGGCCGTGGGCGATCGGCTCCTGCTGGCCAACGTGGAGCTGGAGGTGGTCGCCGATGAGCCCTGACGCCCCCGCCTGCCTGGCCGCCGCCGCGTGGAAGACCGATCGGGGGTTGGTCAGGCCGCAGAACGAAGACGCCGCCGGGCTCATCCGCCTGCCCGCCCACGGCGCCCTGCTGGCCGTGGTCTGCGACGGCATGGGCGGCCATGGCGGCGGAGAGATCGCCTCCAGGGCCGCCGTCGACGCGTTCCGGCGTTGGCCGCGCCGCAACCCGCTGCCCGAGGCCGATGCGGACCGCTACGAGTGGCTCCTCGGCGCCTTCTATGCCGCCGACGGCGCGGTTCGCAAGGCCGGCAGCCGGCGCATGGGCCTCCGCGACATGGGCGCCACCTCCGTGGCCGCGCTGGTGACGCCCCGGCGCTGCCTCGCCCTGCACGCCGGCGACTGCCGTTTCTACCGGTTCCGCCCCGGCGCCGAGACGCTCCACTCCGCCGACCACTCGCTGGTCCGCATCCTGGTCCATACCGGCCGCATAACCGAGGAGCAGGCGCTGACCCATCCCATGCGCTCCACCATCACCTCCTGCCTGGGCGGCGGCCCCGACGCACGGCTCACCGTGGACCCGAGGTGGGCCGCCGAGGGCCCGCAGCCGGCCTTCGTCGACCTGCTGCCCGGTGACACGTTGCTGCTCTGCAGCGACGGGCTCTGGGGCGAGGCGCCGGCCTCCGAGATCGAGGCGCTGGTGCGGGAGCGCTGGGGTAAGCCCCGCCTGCTGGCCGAGGCCTGCGTCGCCGCGGCGCACGGGCACGGCGCGGCGGACAACATCACGGTCGCCGCGCTCTGCGTGCGGTAGTCAGGAGGCCCGGATGCCCAACATGGCTCCCTCCGAACTCGTAGGCCAGCTCATCGGCGGCCGCTACCGCCTGGCCTCCCTGCTGGGCGAGGGCTCCTACGGCTCGGTCTACGATGCCGACGAACTCGTCATGGGCGAGGAGGTCGGTCAGGTGGCCGTGAAGCTCATCGCGCCACCGGACGCCGCGGCGCGCGCCGCCCTGGGCGCCGAAGTGCGGGCCATGGCCCAACTGAGCCACCCGAACCTCATCGCCTACCGGAGCGCCGGGGTCGTGCGGGGCGGCAGGGCCGAGGGCTGCATCTACATCGCCACGGAGCTGGCAGCCGAGTCGCTGGCCCAGGTCATGCGCTGCACCACCGCCATGACGCCGGAGCAGGCCCTCCACGTGGTGCGCCACATCGCAGCCGCCCTGGCCTACCTGGCCGAGCAGGGAGCGGTACACCGCGACGTAAAGCCCGCCAACATCCTCCGCATGGGGGATGTCTGGAAGCTGGGCGACTTCGGGCTGGTTCGGGCCTCCGGCGCCGACCCAGGTGGTGCAGGCGCGGTACCGGGAGCGCCCATCTACGCCACCAGCCGCCGGGGCACACCCGTCTATATGTCCCCGCAGATGCTGGAGGGCCTGGTAGACCCCCTCTGCGACGTCTGGGCGCTCGGCGCGGTCCTGCAGGAGTGCCTCACACGCACGCTACCCTACGCCGCCAGGGACGACACGGAACTGACGATGCTGGCCCTGACCACTGAGCCGTCC